>NZ_LUUG01000069.1 GCF_001644035.1 Methylomonas methanica | reverse complement strand
TTTAAGTCACGGATTCAGGTCATATTGTTGAGGCCATACATGCCACATCGTAATTACGATCACTAATCCGATAAGTCGTGCGGCCATATCCTCTGTAATTCTCATATTAAGCCACCTTTTGTATAAATATATAAACGCCACTTTTATAAATGCAATTTAATGAATGGTGACAATTCGCCGGCCTGGCGGCGCTGGCCATGTCACCAATTCGGCTTGGTGTCAGATCCACGCATCCGGATTCGCTGTTTTGTCACCATCGCGATTTTCCGGCCAAGGTGTTGACGGCCTCGCGCAATCGGCCTTTCCCTTGCAATAACAGACTTTCAATTTTACGCGTCTCGGCCAGCAGTCGATCATAGTCCTGTGCGCGTTGAATGCCGTCGCGTGCGGCCTGGATACGCTCAGGGTCACACCCAACATAACGGCGTTGTCGTTTTCCGTCGCCTTCGGTCGGGTAATTCAGATACATATATTTATCGTCCCGCCAATATTCGTTTGCATAGATCAAACCGGCGTCCTTCAATGCGGTCATTTGCTGTTGAGCCATTTGCAGGGCTGTTTTTTGCGCGGTAATTAACGCCGGCAATTCGTTGGCTAATGCCTCTAATTCTTCGATCATATACATGGCTAATGCACGATATTGGATTGTTTAATGGTGTGAACTGACTGGGGGCTAAAGTTCAAATCCAGAACGCACCCGTGAGCCAGCAACTCAATGATCGAGACCGGTTTAAACTCTAAACCGCGCTGTCGATCCGTTGCCAACATCACATAGCCAAACGCCTGATCCACACGACCGCCGTCCATGCGCTCTGTGATATACCAATGCCAGTTGTGCAGCTGATAATGCAGGTAAACGGTCGTATTATCGTTCAGGCCAGTTTGCTCTGGCGATATTGCTATCGACTCAATGACCGACGCGATAGCCACAATGCGTTTCATCATAGCCGCTCCGTGCTCGCCTTGTAGCGAATTAGCGATGTCCCGCGCTTGGGAGTTCGAAATGTACGGTGCAATAAAGATGGCATCCTGAGCCGCTCGAACTGCTAATGTCTTCGGGTGAAATTCGGTATTTGCTGTGTGCTGAACGCGTTCAACGGTTTTATGGTTTTTAAACATCGGAAACCTCCGGTAATACGGCCATAGTGAGTAACCAGGCCTTGATAGTGACTAACAATGATAATGAGGCGGCAATCCGTTGCCGCTAAGCTTCACTTAGTACCAGTCCGCGTCTTCGCCGCAACTATGGCAACCATCTTCATAGGGATCGGCCTCACCTGCCCCGCACGCATTACAACGCCAGGTCGAATCTTCCGCGCCTACCGCGACACGGCTAAATTTTCCAGTCTTCGAATCTTCCAACCATTCGTGATCTAACAAATCGGGTGTTTGTCTTGCCATCGTCATTCTCCGGTAACCGGCCAGGGCGGAATTGCTCGGCCTTCTGATGGTATGGGCGGTTGCCCGAAACCATGGTTTTATTATCCTGTGTTTATGCTTCTATGTCAAGCGTTTTCGCTTGACATAGTTTAAATAACGAATACGCCCGCGCCGAATAATAATGCGCGAAATAAAATGATTTAATCCGTCGTTTATACGGTGGTGCTGAACGGTCAAAACCGATAAACGTCTGCTTGATATGACAATTGACAAACCGCCTCATTGCCCGCCTAGCTTGATGAAATGTTTTCGTAATCATGATGACATCCCCATGGTGACAAAGGGTGCACGGTACCAGGGCCGATCCGATGACCGGCTGTCACCAGCACCGTGCGAAACTGCGTTACGCGGCCTCAGACATTGCGCTTAACTGGAACATCGACGACAAATCATAACCGGCAGCGGTACAAGCCTGAGTGTGAGCGTCGTTAATCCGGTCATCCGATGGTGTACCAAATTGCACGTGAGGTATTACCATCGCGTCGGTAATCTTCTCGGCCATTTCGTAATGTTTCCAAAAGTCCTTTGTAGCCGCCTTGTCGTCGTGGGGCAACCATTGGCGTTCTTGACCAACCAAGCGATTTAAACGGGCGATTAAATCCTTTCTGCGGGGGTAAATGTGCAAAGTACCGGCCTGGGCATAAAAACGCACGTCAAAATATTCGGTTGTGTGGCGTACTGATGTTGCCGGCCCGTGATACCCGGCATCGAACAATGAGTAAAGACCTTTGAAACACAAACAGGCTTTAGATTCATGATCCGCGCCGTTGTCGCAATGTAGTTTACCGTCCAGCATGGCAAAAACCTTATCAAAGTCCTGCATCTGTTTTTTAAATTCCCACGGTATTCCGTGGTAATTCCGTACCGGCAATATAAACCGAGTCATTTTGACTCGATAGGCCAATTCTCTATGTTTTTCGTTGGATTTCCAGCCCTTGTAATAGGCTCTGTTATCGGGTCGATATTTGGTTATTTCATCGAAGCAATCGAGCAGCATTTGTATATTCATTTCACCTTGGCTATTGACCAGGCCAATCAAAAAACTGCGGATATTCGACTCTGTAAAAGACAATTTCGCTATATCCTCAAACTCAGTGACTAGCCGTTGATAGGCTTTAGATGATAGATATTTACCGAACTCTGTACTATGGAGTACATTGGTCCAACTCCGTTTTTTCAAATCATCATATCCTTTATTAAAACGCTCTTGGATCGCGACCGGATCGCCGTCTTGACTGGTACGGTGTAACTCATTAAGGGGACGGCCTAATAACCGGGCGTAATAATCGGCCTCTTCCCTTGCTATTTCGGCGGTTTTGAGCGCTTGCACAGCAGCATTAAACACGGCGACCGCATTACTGATGGTGTTTTGTCGTAACGCAATACTGTTTTTGTCTTGATAGTCCAGGTCTGCAACATGCTCGAACTCCAGACCGTTCGTGAAATTCGATTTAATATCAATTGTTTTTTTCAGCCAAATTAAAGCGACCTCGACCGGCGTTTTCCGTTGAGTGTCGGGATCAAGAAAGGCTTCGGTAATAAACTCGACAGAACCGTATTCCTCGATCCATTTGCAAATCAATTTACGTTTAGATGTGTACGGGTTGCGGATGGTCTCGGCGTTCAGAATCGCGACCAGTTCGCCGTCTATCAGTAAATTGAACGCCTTAATCAGATGCTCATCACCAGATGAAAACGGTGGGTTCATGATGATATGGCTAAACATCCCAGCCCCGTCATAAGTGAGAAAATCGCTATCGATGACGTTTAGGCCTTTGCTCCGCAATATTGCTTGATTGTTTAAATCCATCTCTATACAGTCGATTATCGCGGGGTGTCGTGATGAATAGTGCCGGCTCCATTTTTCAAGTAACGGCGTGAGTAGATCGCCTTGCCCGGCTTGAGGTTCCAAAATCCGCCGATAGTTGTGGGATTGAAACTTAGCAATTGCTTTTTGAGCCAACGAAGGGGGAGTTGGGTAAAACTGAAACATCGGAAACCTCCGGCAATCTGGCCTTGTCGGTGTGACTGGCCTTATGTGGGTTATTCTAGCGATAGCATGCTAACATGTCAAGCGAAATCGCTTTACATTGAGCGGATAATAAAAGGCTTGATATAAGGATAAAAGGATAGGCGACTGTTAGCCTGTTTTTTCTGCTTCATAATCATAAACTTGCAGCCTTATTTTTGTGTGTCCCGCCCGCTAAAACTACCTGTATAGTTTGTTTTGGTCTCAAAAAACCGAAAAATAAGGATTGCGAAGAACCACCCGCCCCCTATAACTACCGGATTTATAGCCTGCCGCCCCCTATAACTACCGTCGTTTTGCAAAGCTGCCCCTTAAAACTACCACCTGGCGCTGACTAATGACCCATTTGACGGCCGTAAAACAAGGTATAAAGACCGCCGCCCCCTATAACTACTGCCACCCGCTCCCTATGACTACCGGCTTTTGCCCTAAAGCGCCCCCTATAACTACTGCTGCCCCCTATAACTACCTACCAAAACCGGGTCAAACCGCCCGGTCATTTGCATAAGAGTGTAGCCAAACTAAAAGTTCTGCTGAAAGGCCAAGTTTGGCAACGGGTTAATACCTCGACCCGCCCCTTAAAACTACTTACCTATTCTTTACCGGAAGCTTGGACGTCTTGGCGTTTTCCGTGTTTATAGAAAGGCGCTTATTTGCAGCCTTCATAGCCGAAGTAAAGGCCATGGTGGCGGTGAGAACGTAGACCACGTCCTCGATCCGGCCGCGTGCGCCGCTCACCACTTCTTTTTTGAAGGATTGCAGCACACCGGTATCTTGTAATTCCTGAAACGCCTCGTCTACTGCTTCAATCGCCTTACGTTCGCGACCATAGGCGGCGAGCAAGCCGCTATCGCGCTTGATCGTGCTGTAGTGCATTTTGAACGGATGAACAAGGCTTGCGAAGGTGTATTTGAGTGCAAGTTGTTTGTGAAGCCACCGGCTAAGTTGCGCCTTGTGGCTCATCATCAGACCATAATTAAATTGCCGATAGTGCAGCTCACGGATTGCGCGGTTAATCCAAGGATTGAATACCACACGGCATTTCGTGTTTGGGTCGGCCTCCAGTTGCTTGCGCGAAACGGTTGTAAGCTCGTTAAAAAATCCGATGAATTTTTTGCCGGATAATTCTAGCGATATGTCGCCTTCTATGCGGATTCGGCTGTTGGCCATAATCTCAAGGCTCAACATAATTTGTTGATAGGAACGCGTATGGCCACGCCTTTTCAATTCCTTGCGTAGCTGATTCAGGGTGAAATTGACGCCGAAACTTTTGTTGTCTTCATCGACAAAGGCCGTGCTCTGCTCGGTCGCGATTTTCCTTAGTGCATCTTCAACCAATTCTTCGCTGGCTGAAGGGTAATAGTGGTTGATTGTTTCGGTCTTCTCGCCGGTTTGTTTATTTATTACCTCAGTCTTGACTTGTACGGGCTGGATTTGCACAGTGACCGGCGTTTTGTGGTATTGAAAAGTCGTTTCAAACAGTGGTAAATGACCTTTTTCCTTGACGAGTTTATCCATCTGTTGTCGCGACACCGAATAACGCGGCACGCTGTCCCAAAAATCAAAGGTATTGGAAAGCTGTTCGCGGGCTTCGTCGGTATTCGCCAAAAAAAAGCTAAACATATCAAGCTGGCAATCGCTTGATAATTCCGATTCGCCGGGTGTTTGCGCTGTATTCTTATTGGATGGTAGGCGTGACTTCATTGCAGTTGTTTAAGTACCAATTTTGATTTTTCTTCTCGCCGGTTTTTTTCTCGTCGCAAGTAATTCGGCCTTTGTTAAATTCCTTAGCGGTTCCGCTTCTAGCGACAGCAATGCCCGTCTTTCGGATACGTTGATCTTAAATTCATTGATTAGATCAACAGGCGCAGGTATTACCAACATTTCCCACCCTTTCGGTAAGACCTCATTAAGTGCCTTTAACTCAGCTTCTTGTCCACGTTTATATGCCTGAAATGTGTCCCAAACAATACGCGCGGCATCATTAACCGCTTGCCTTGACCATCCATATTCATCAGCGACCGACTGTAAAACATCGCCTAACACCAACGCCGAATAGGCAGCATCGATGCGATCCTTCGATATATTCAGAAGTGGACGAACCGCCTCAAACTCGGCGGCCGTCAATTGGCGTTTTCTACTGGGTTTAGTCATAAAGTTTCATATCGTTATGAAATGTTCCATCTTAACATTCGGCCATACAGGCTTATGCCCTAACACTGCCAAAAATATTCAACAGACTGAACTTAGATTCACGATCAAGTCCGTATGCAAACGCCGCCAACGCGAAGGCTCCAACACCGTCGGCAGCAAATAAATCGCCCCGCAAAAACACCAACATATCACGCCCAGCGTCGCCGCTTTGCACACCTTTGTCATAAAACGCGTGTAACCAGACTTCGATCATATCCCGGTCGTCTTCGCTCATATCGTCCAGCACCGATTTAGCCGTTCTGTTTTGTAGGAAAATCGCGCTGTACGCCAGGCTCAGCACTAAACCAACCGACTCGCGCGAGGGCGTATTGTCCGGTGATTGCTCGAAATCGTCGCCTGCGTTATCAGTTTTCCCGCCCGCGAAAATTTCCACCTGCGTAGCGGGTTTTTTGTCCTCTTTGACCTTGGGTGGCTTAACCTTGTCTTTTGCCTTTTTAATCAACTCCCGCACATTCGCTTTAGGGCCATCGCTTTTAATTTGGTCAATGACTGACTTCGCTATCGTCGGGTCGATCTTTTCGACTACCTTTAGCTGGTTAATCGCCTCTACATCTGCGCTCAAATCCTCAACCACTAACCGCCGAGCTTGCTCAGGTAAGGAAAGCAAGCCCATCATTTTTGATAAACGGGTGCGGCTGATGTTGTATTTCTTCATCACCGCGTCCATGGTCATCGACTTCAGATCACGGCCAATGCGTTTCGCTTCCTCGATTTGGGTGAGGTTTTTCCGGTGGATGTTTTCGACAACCTGAGCGATTTCGGCTTGCTCGTCGGTCAACTCCTTCACGCGCGCCCACAAGTGCGTTAAGCCCTCGATCCGGGCCGCTCTGCAACGCCGCTCACCGGCCACCAGCAAAAACGGCTTGTCGCTGCCGGGGCGATTGGCCCGTAAGATAATGGGCTGCAATTGATTGTCGCGAAGGCTGCGGCCAAGATCGGCTAATTGATTGTTCTCGTCCTCGAACTCTTCGCGATCCTGGCTACCAATCTCAATATCATCGAGACTAGCCATGAGGTCGTATTCGTTCGGGTTGCCGCTGGCCCCAAACAGGGTATCAACACCACTGCCGCCGAATAATGCGTTTACACTGTTCATATTCCCCCCTTAGTTCAATCGATCCAGGATAGCGGCGCACGCCGCACGCCATTCGTGAGCAGCCTTTAAATGGCCCTCGCCGCTGGTATGCGTCCAAACCGGCCGACGCATTGAGATAGCTTTCTTAACCGGCGCACGTTCGGCCAAGGCCTCTTTTAAAATGATCGGCCCGTATTGCTGTTGAAGTGCCGCTAGTGCCTTGATAGCATCGGTGCTGCGGCTATTGACCTTCATCGGTAAAATGCCGATGTGTTTCAACCGTGGGTTAAACCCCTGCGTGCGGATAACGTGGATGGTCGCCATCAAGTCAGCAACACCGGCCAACTCGTACAGGCCGATAGATACCGGCGTTACCACGTAATCGGCAGCGGCCAACGAGGCCATCAGGCGGATACCCAACAAAGGCGGCGTGTCGATCACGCACAAATCGTAATCCGCCGCAAACTGCCGCAAGGCCTGGCCGGGTTGTCGGATCACCTCGTTTTCCGCCTTATCGATGGACAGCAACGCATTATCCGCCCGGATAATGCCTAATCGTTCGGTAAGCACTTGAGGCCGCGCCTCCATTGCGCCGGGCGTGTACAAGCGGGAGGCGAACAAACCGGGTTCCGCGTTACCAGGAGCCGGGAACGACAGCGACAAACTGGCTTGTTTGTCCATATCGACCAGCAACACCCGCATACCGGCCTCTATGGCCGCGTAGGCAACATGCACAGACAGCGTGCTCTTGCCGACGCCGCCTTTTTGATTGGCTATTGATAATATTTTCATGGCTAACTAATCCTAAATAGTGGCAACTATGCGCGTTCTATGTGTTCCAGTACCCAGCTCGACAAACTAGGTCGATCTGGAAAACTGCTACGGCTAAGCGTTTGCACTGCTTTTTCGAAAACCTCGCTATCGGTTGCCGTTTTCGGTGCGTACACCTCAACATAACCGGAATAGTGTTCCCACATGCCGGGTGCGCTATGCAGATAGCAAAGGTATTGAACATAAACAGGCAATTGTGATTCATCGAGCATCGCGTCTACTCCCAAGAACAAACCGTGCTCCGGCGCGAACCGGGGCGATTTAAGCGCTTAATAATCGCCATCTTCGTAATTATCCAACGGTGGTTCGTCTAATGCCGGCGCACTAACCGCATGCGGCGCCTTGCCGAGCATCTGTAAATCACGCGCCACAATTTCAGTCGTGAAACGATCCGCGCCGGTATTGTCTTGCCACCGACGATTACGCAAACGTCCCTCGATGTACACCTGCGAGCCGGTTTTTAAATACTCGCCTGCGGTTTTTGCCAAACCATCAAAAAATACAACTCGATGCCAATCCGTGCGCTCTTTCCGTTCCTTCGTGTTCCGGTCTTTCCATGTTTCCGTGGTTGCCAAACTAATAGTGGCCGTGGGCGTGCCATTCGGCATATAGCGCATGTCAGGATCAGCGCCTAAATAACCAACCAAAATCACTTTATTAACTACTGCTGCCATCGTCATTCTCCGGTAAACTGGCCAGAGCGAAGTGCCCGGCCTCTTGATGGTTGGGCGGTAGCCCGAAACCATGGGTCTATTGTCTTGCTTTGCTGCTTATTTGTCAAGCGTTTTCGCTTTACATCGCAACAAAAAACCATCCTAGTTTTTATGTCCTTTTAATGCAAAGAGCAAGAATGCCCGCCGTGCTGCAAGTAGCGGCACAAGCCAATCTGCGCCGGCATCGCATCGGCGTCGATGACTTCAATCTTAAAATCGTCGGTATTATCAAAGCGGTGGCGAAACCTGCGTTCGTTGCCCCATTGATACCAGCGCCAATAGATCGCCTCTTCAACGTCGCTGTTCGCGTCCGCGCTTCTGCCCTCCTGGGCTGCTCTGAAAATATCCACCTGGCTACCCGGTAGATATTTATCAACCGTATCCCGATACAGTTTTTCGTAGTCCAATTCGCGCAATGCCGCTTGTGCATACGCGCGGGCCGCGTCGATCTCATGGGCCATGCCACCACTCAAGCGCTTACCGGCCACGTAACGCCCCAACGTCACGCCCTCGCCATACTTGCTATGATTGCGGAGCCAGTGACTCATATACACGTTAAACGCAATATCGTGTACCTCCTGGGCGGTCAAAGCGAACGGCTCTCGATCCAATAGAGCCGCTTCGGATTGATTGCCGATAATCTCCATGGCATCGGACAAAATACGACCTCGCACGATGGCGTTTAGGTCATGGTGCCGAGTATCCCCGCTCGGCAAAGTTTGCGTCAGTAAATGATCAGGCACGCGCTTAACGTAGGCGTCCCATTGTGCATCGGAAACAGTTACCCGGATTCGCGCGTTTTCTACGGTTCTCATGGTGGCATCCCCAAATAAAAATGGATAAAGTAGCCCGCGCCGAAGCGCGGGAATGTTTTTTACCGAGTGGCTAAAAAAACTAACTCTTTAATGCGTTCAAGTTCGGCCTTTTTGCGATTGATGGCCCAATCAAACTCTTCATCATTGGGAAAATCGCGGTGGTCGGTATTGCGTATATCATCCATGATCAGTTCGATAGCAAACTCTAAGGCCGCTACATCGTCGAATGTGACCGGAATATTAACGGTTTGCATTGTCAGCCCACTTCAAAAGATCAGCAACATCAATAACCGTCTCGATTTTCTCCCGCACCTGTTGAGGGTGCAGCCAGGCATGATCACGGAACGCAAAACACCTGGAATCATCCAGCTTCACAAAATAACTGGTTACATCGCCCGCGTAGAACTCGCACAGCTGGAAAAACTCGCCTGGAAAGCCGCCTAAACGCTTCCAGTTCTGCGGCGGCAGTACATTAAGCATTTCATCATAACGCTCAACAGTCACAGCCTCCGGGGCTGTTACATAATGGTCAAAATCTTGGGTAATCAAAACAGACATCGGAAACCTCCGGTAACAGGCCAGAGCAACGCGCCCGGCCAATAGAAAAGAAGCCCCGGCACATAGCCGGGGCAATGGCTTAATCGATAGCTGCGAGGATCAAGCGAGCGTCGGCATGTTCAGCCGCGAACGCCCGCAACCAATGATACCGGTCAATCAGCGCGTCAACATTGCGCCGCCCGTGCATCGTGTGAATCAGCCTATTGACGGCAAACAACGTGATCACGATGCCGGCCGCGTCGGATGACATAACACCATCGAACCAATTACCATCGACCGAAATCCGCATAGGTTCATCGGAATCAGGAGCCATATAAAAGCCGCCGTTGCTCAACTCATGAAACAACCAATAGCCGCCCTTGTAATCGGGGCATAATGTCTCGGCAGTTTGATAAACCAGCATTTCACCGGTTACCATCAACTCGATGCCGCCGAAATATTTAGGAAGGAAGTCAAGACGGTTGCCATCGGCAACCAAAGAAGAAGAAACGGCGGGAACGTCTACATTTTCTAACATCGGAAATCTCCGTTA
>NZ_LUUG01000068.1 GCF_001644035.1 Methylomonas methanica | reverse complement strand
GGCTATTTTTGCCCATCCCCTCGAAAAGGTAAAAATTAGAAAATGCTTATATCTGCCCGCGTTCGCCTCGACGGAGAGCTAGACCTAACACTTTCTGAAGGCAAGCCATGACCAAGTAACACCAGCCTGGCGATTGATAAACTGGGCAGACTGAACTTCAATGTTTGGAATGTTGCTCAGACCTTCTCGTTCGGCAAGCAGGGTTGTTTCGTAGGCTGATACTTGGAACATTCGCTGATTTTTTGGAACAGGTCCATGCCGAAGCGACATGAGCATAACTCCATCAGCCTTGAGCAATGCGGCGATGCCTTCTGACGTTCTTGCTGGGTTAGGTGCATCCATACCGCAGTCAAGAGTACAAGGTCAAAGCTTTGACCAAGAGAAATTAGCTTTCGTAGATCGGGAAGGCTATCGGCAACCCACTCGATCAGCGGCGATGGGTGAATCGCTTCCGCAGAATCTCGAAGGCGATCCGTTGACTCAACGGCGAGTACCCGATGTCCCGCTGCCGCGAACCAAGCAGCATCGACTCCTGTACCCGCACCGATGTCCAAAACATCGCTTATTTTTTCTGGCATCAAGTGAAAGACAGACTCGTATTTCTCGGCAAACGAAACGCTCTCGTACCGTGCGATTAGAGAATCGGCGCTCTCGGTATACCCTTCAGTTCCGGCGATGACCATTAACCTTACAAGCCACTCTGAAACCGTATTGTTATAAATTTAATAGACCATAGCATGATCTATCAGCAAACGATTACCATGTTCGACAAACACCGCCTCGGCAACGTGCTCATCTGTCGAATTGGAGCAATATTGTTTCCAGACCACTACTATCGAATGCTTACGTCTAAACAGGGCGACAAACTCTCGTTTGCCGAATAATCCCCACCTTGCCTGGTAGTCCTTGCACATGCATTGAAGATTTTCCGGGGTAACAATCGCTTTCATCCTATCTGTAAAGTCACGAGTATGCTTAGCATGATTAATTTCAGTGGAACCTTCCATCATATTATCCATGATGGGGGTTATCTCATTGAATATTTCCTCGTCTGACTTTTCCAGAAGATTCATACTTATTTCCTTTAGCCGTCAATTAGTAATAAAGACACATCACAGCTTGCCATGACCGAAAACCAATTGTCGTAATTCCTCAAAACATATTTTTTGCTGTGAGGAACGGTACACTGTGAACAGTCTTGATGAATTTTATCTCCAAAAACACCATGATGCCCAAATTTTGAGTTTACTTCACAGTAACTGAAAACAGTTTTATCGTCGATTTTCTCTATGCCATCAGAATTGAATCGAAATAATGGACATGCACAAAGATAACAGTTTATATTCTCCACATCGTGGCATTTTTTCCTGTCAGCGTAAAGTTCGCAAAAGTCAGATTCAGATTTCACCATATTATCGAAGTCAAAATAATCGACAATATCTTCTTTACTTAAACATTTAGCTTGTAGTTTTTCAACTATAGCTTTGTGTTTATTTCCATGTTCTGTAAACCAAGTTCTGTAGCTCATTTGATGTTTTAAGTTTTTCCAGAGCTATTTCGTTTTTCTGCGATGTGGGAGAAGAATTTCCGTCTACCCACACCGGCAATCTCACAAACTTCAGCAGCGGTTTTGCCTGAATTTTCGTATAAGATTCTGGCATTCTCCAATTTTTCTGGGTCAGTTTTAGGTCTTCCACCCGTTTTGCCCCGCGCTTTAGCGGACGAACGGCCGGCAGCCGCCCGCTCTGCGCGAAGTTCCCGTTCCATTTGGTGAATAGCGCCCATCATCGACAAGAAACAACGGCCAGTTGCGGATGTAGTATCGATATTTTCGCGCAATGACACTAAGTTAATTTGCCGCTGTTCCAACACCTTTGCCGTTGTCAGTAAATCCATCAACGAGCGCGTCATGCGGCTTAGTTCACTGACGACCAAGGTATCGCCTGGGCGAGCATATTCTAAAAGCTGATCCCAGCCGGGTCGATCCATGTGCGAGCCGGTCATCTTGTCCGAAAAAATTTTGCCGCACCCGGCTTTTTGCAACGCATCAATCTGAGAATCCAGATTTTGACCGGTACTGCTGACTCGGGCATAGCCGATTCGATGAAATGGCGTAGTCGTATTGGTTTGCATGGTGCAAAAAGTTATCACATAGTAGGGTTAAATGCATTATGATTTTGGCAAAGGTTTTTGCACTCAAAATTGAAGGAATTGAAATTGAAAAGGATCGGTGAACATAGAGTGCAAAAAGTGTACTTTCTGCACTCGCCGAAAAGCGGTGCCGAATGAACGTCAATTCGCGCCGCCTGTCTATCCTGACGAAAAGTGAAATCGATGATCTATACGGGTTGCCTCGTCTCAGCGATGACGACCGCAGTCTCTTCTTCGATTTAAGCGTGATTGAACAGAAAGCTGTCGACGCCGTTTATGCCCGCTCATCGGCAGTCCATTTAATCCTTCAAATCGGGTATTTCAAGGCCAAGCAACAGTTTTTTGTTTACGGGCGGGAGGCCGTGCTCGGCGACCTACACTATATTCTCCAGCGGTATTTCCCCGACCAGGCATTAGATAAGATCAAAACCCTTTCCAAGCCGACCCGGCTCGAACAGCAACAGATCATCCTCCAGTTATTCGATTATCGCCTATGCGACGGCGAGGCCAAGGCGGCACTGGAACAGAAAGCGCAGCGGGTCGCCATGCTGTCGACACAGCCGATTTACATCCTACGCGAAACCTTACAATACCTTACAAACCAACGCCTAATTGCTCCAGGCTACACTTATCTACAGGACATGGTGAGCCGGGTTGTGACTGGCGAACGTCGGCGGATTACGAGCTTACTGGTTAAAGCCATGACGCCGGATGTCGACAAGCAACTCGAAGCCTTGCTTGAGTCTGAGGAAGGCATGTACCGCATCAGCCTACTCAAACACGAGCCTAAGGATTTCAGTTACCGCGAGTTACGCCAGGAGGTTGACCGCCGCAAATTTTTTCAGCCGCTGTATGAATTCGGGCAAAGCTTTCTGGGTACTGCCGGCCTGTCCAATGAGAGTATAAAATACTATGCATCATTGGTTCCGTTCTACTCCGTCTACAAGCTGCGGCGTATGGCGGAACCCACAACACGCCTGTATTTGCTGTGTTTCGCCTTTCATCGCTTTCGGCAAATTAACGATAATTTGATCGAAGCCCTGATTTGTCTAATAGGCCAATACGAGAAACAAGCCAAACTTGCCGCCGATGAGGCCATGCAGCAAGCCATCAACGAGGCCGGCGCGAATCTACAGGCGGCAGGCCAAGTTCTGGAACTGTTCATCGACAATTCAATCCCTGACGAAACACCGTTTGCGGCCATCAAGGAAAAGGCTTTCGAGCTACTCAACATCGAGAGCTTTCCAGTCGTATCCGGTTTTATGCGTAACATCGAATTCGATAAAACCGCTTTTGAATGGTCGTATTACGGCACGCTACGGCACAAATTCAAGCTCAATTTACGACATTTGTTCTGCAACCTCGATTTCGTCTGCCTGGTGTCGGATGAACCACTGTTGAAAGCCATTTTGTTTCTACAGGAGCTGCTGCGCCAGGGCAAGACACCACGACAAATGAACCCGGCCAACTTCCCGACCGGAATCATCGCAAAGAATTTGCAACGGTATTTATATACCCGTACGGAAGAACAAAAAAAGAAAACCCTGGAGGTTGATCGCTATGAGTTCCTGGTATACCGCGAGCTACGGAAGGCGCTTGAAGCCTGTGACGTATTTGTTCGGGATAGTAACGAATTTCGCAGCTTTGATGACGACCTGATCAACGCCGAGCGCTGGAATAAGGATAAAGACGCGATATTGCAAGAAATCGGCGCCCCGATTCTGTTGACACCAATCCAGGATACGTTAGCCGCGCTCAAGCGGGAACTGGAAGCCAAGTACAAATCAGTGAACCAGCGCATTGAAAGCGGCGACAATAAACATATCAAAATCACCGGTAGCGGCGACAAGCTTCGCTGGACATTGGTTTATCCCTCCGAGGAAGAGCCAACCAACAGTCCTTTCTATGGTCAATTGCCAAGTATCGGCGTGGCCGACCTGCTTTGGTTTGTTGCTGAAAGAACAGGATTCTTGAAGTCATTTGCCCACGTTTTGGAGCGCTACGTCAAACAAGATGCCGATCCGAAACCGATCCTGGCGTGTATTGTTGCCATGGGTACCAATATGGGCTTATGGAAAATGGCGGAAGTCTCGGGGCTTAGTCATTCTGCGTTGCTGACGACGGCTCGAAATTTCCTGCGGGCGGAAACGCTGCATGCAGCGAATGACGCCATTTCCAACGCTACGGCTGCGTTACCCGTTTTCCAAGCGTACGACATCCACCACCAGAAGCATTCTAGCAGTGACGGCCAACATATAGTTACGCAGATCGACACGATCAATGCCCGACACTCCAGCAAGTTTTTCGCGCTAAAGAAAGGCGTAAACTCCATTACCTTGGCCATGAATCATGTCCCGATTAATGCCAAGATTATCGGTGCACACGAACACGAATCACATTTCGTGTTCGACATCCTGTACAACAATACAACGGAGATCAAGCCGGAAAGGCATTCGACGGACACGCATGGCACCAATCAAGTGAATTTCTTTATCTTGCGCGTCTTCGGCTACCAATTTTCGCCACGTTATCGTGACCTGCATAAAAAGATCGATAGCCTGGTTGGGTTCCAGCACCCAAACCGTTATGGCGATATCCTGATTAAGCCCTCGCGTAAGGTCTTTGATACCTTAATCTGCAAGGAGTGGCCGAATATCCAGCGCATTCTGGCTTCGCTTGCTCAAAAAGACGTGACTCAAGCAACCATCGTGCGTAAGCTCGCCAGTTATAAGCGGCAGAACCAGACCAAGAAGGCACTATGGGAATTGGACAATATTTATCGGTCACTTCATATCCTTGATTTCATCGATGACCCGATACTCAGGCAGCGCATCCAAAAGGCGCTTAATCGCGGCGAGGCGTATCATCGCATGCGACGAGCCATTTCCTATGTCAATGCCGGCAAATTCCGGGTAAAAACCGAGGCGGAGCAGCAAATCTGGAACGATTGTTCCCGGCTTATTGCCAACGCCATCATTCATTACAACACGCTGATCTTGTCGCGGGTGTATGAGCAAAAACTGGCAGCCGACGACCAGGATGCTATCGAGATAATTAAAGGTACTTCGCCCGTCGCCTGGCAAAATGTGAATCTGATCGGTAAGTTTGAATTTACGAAAGAAAACGCCAAGGTTGACATCGATGCGTTGGCGGCACGATATAACGATCCTGATTTCTGGCGTAAGTCTGTTGAGGGAGATGGCGTTCCTTAGTGGAAAAACCACCAGATATTCCACTTAACTCCGGTATCTTTTTCGACACATACCGACCAATATTCGATTGCTTGCTTGTTATGCTCATCTCCTTTATAGCCTCTCGCAGTAGGTAATATCCACTTATAGAAAAGGGAGTAGCAGGAAATCACTTTTCAACGAAGCGGCTACTTTGAAAAGCTTATTGTCGCAATTTTGCTCTGTTTCGAGCCGCGAACTTGTAGTTCCACTGCCTTGGCTCAGCCACATATCGTTTGCCATATTGCCCTTGCCAGCATAGAATCACGCCTGAGTTTTAAGGTTCCCGCGCTACGCGGGTGAAACTGGAAGTCGGTTAAATGCCGACGCTGCCCCCGCAACGGTAGGTGATTCGTCACGAGCCCGGAGACAGGCCTAAAGCTGTAGTCAACAGTATTGCGGAGGGCGATCTGTCAAATCGGTTTTTTTGGTTTGTCATCCCGTGCTGTTATTCCGTTTATCAGATCCGGGAACGTTAACCATGAAAACACTCGCTGCATCCCCCGCCATATCAACCGCAAAAATCCTGCCCGGCCTAAGTGCCATCGTATTGGGCCTGACCATCGTTTTAGGTTTGGGCTTCTTGCAGGATAGCAATAATTACCTACATAACGCCGCACACGACGGACGCCACAGCGCTGCTTTTCCTTGCCATTAACATGGCTGATTTTCGTAAGCTGGTCGCGGTTTCGCTACTGGCGGGGCTATTGGGCGGTTTGTTACTCAGTGTGCTGCAACACTATCAAACCCTGCCGTTAATTTTGGCCGCCGAACAGTTTGAAACGCCCTTGGCTGAGCATGTCCACGATTGGCAACCCATGGATGGCTGGCAACGTAACGGCTTTACCTTGCTGTTCAACGGTTTGACTGGCTTCGGCTTTGCCTTGTTGATCGCGGCTTCCATGTACTGGCGAAATCAACGCGGTTATCTGTATGGACTGGGCTGGGGTTTGGCAGGTTTTCTGGTGTTTTTTGTCGCGCCTTCGTTGGGATTGCCCCCGGAATTGCCCGGTACCGACAGCGCCGAATTGCGTAGTCGTCAAGCATGGTGGCTATTTACTGCGGCGGCTACCGGCATGGGTTTGTTTGGTCTGATCTTGGCCAAACAGCGCTGGCTGCAAATCGGCGGTGCTGGCTTACTGGCCTTACCGCACCTGATTGGTGCGCCGCATCCTGAAGTTGCTCATGCCTTGGCGCCCGAAACATTACAACAGCATTTTGTGGTACTAACGTCCATCAACAATGCTTTCTTTTGGCTGGCACTGGGTGCGTTATCGGGCAGGCTTTTGTCCAAAGTTAAATTTTAATGGCTAAGTCTTCTGCAATGCATTATTGCCCGGCGATATTGATTAGCGCCCCCGCCTCCGGGCAAGGCAAAACCACCATTACTGCGGCCTTGGCCTATTACCATCTCCAGCAAAATCGCAAGGTGCGGGTCTTCAAAACCGGCCCGGATTTTATCGATCCGCAAATCTTGAGCTTTGCTTGCGAACAACCGGTTTATCAGCTGGATTTATGGATGATGGGCGAAGCGCATTGCCGCGAGATGCTTTATAACGCAGCCGCCGACGCGGACATTATTTTAATCGAAGGCGTAATGGGCCTGTTCGACGGCGATAGCAGCAGCGCCGATTTAGCACAAACATTGGGTGTGCCGGTAGCCGTGGTCATCGACGCCGGCGGCATGGCGCAAACCTTTGCCGCCGTGGGGTATGGATTAGCTCATTACCGAGCCAACTTGCCATTTGCCGGCGTCATAGCCAACAAAGTCGGCAGTTCTAGTCATGCCAAACTGTTGGAAGAAGCTTTGCCGGAAAGTATGCCTTTGCTGGCGGCGATGGCGAAAGACGAGGCGGTCGGCTTGCCGTCGCGGCACTTAGGTTTGTTACAGGCCGACGAAATCGGCGACCTTGATCTTCGTCTGGCGCGTGCGGCAGAATCATTGAGCAGCTTTGCGCCGTGTCGATTGCCGGAGCCGGTCGCCTTCGTGCCGATCACCACCACACCGCCGCCACAGTTACTGGCCGGTAAACTTATCGCCGTAGCTCGTGATGCCGCATTTTCGTTTATCTATCAGGCCAATCTGGATTGTTTGCAAGCCATGGGCGCTGAACTGACGTTTTTCTCGCCGCTCGCAGACCACGTATTGCCCGAGGCCGACAGCATCTATCTGCCCGGCGGTTACCCGGAACTGCATCTAAAAGCATTGGCTGACAATGTCGCCATGAAACAAGCTCTTCATGCACATCATCGAGCCGGTAAACCTATTTACGCCGAATGCGGCGGCTTTTTATATTTGCTGGAGAGTTTGACCGATAAAGACGGTAATTCGGCAGAGATGGCCGGATTACTACCCGGCAGCGCACAGATGCAAAAACGACTGGTGAATCTGGGCATGCACAGCTTGCAGTTGGAACAAGGTGAAATTCGCGGGCACAGCTTTCATCACTCGCAGCTGGAAACGACGCTGCAGCCGTTCACCGCATCGAACCCGCAACGCAATCGTAGCAGTAGCGAAAATTTTTACCGGGTGGGTTCGCTGCAGACTTCCTATTTGCACCACTATTTTCCGTTCAACCTGCAAGTCGCGGATGGATTTTTCCTATGAGCGAACTCGCGAAAGTCTGGTTTGTCGGTGCCGGCCCCGGCGACCCGGATTTAATCACCGTCAAAGGCCGCGACTTAATCGCCAAGGCTGACGCCATTTTGTTCGCGGGCTCGCTGGTACAGGCCGCTGCGACGCAATGGGCACCCAGCACTTGTGTGATCAAAGATTCCAAAGACATGACCCTGGAGCAGATTAGCGACTGGCTGATCGCACAAGCTAGGCCCGGAAAAACAGTGATTCGCCTGCAAACCGGCGATCCTGGTTTGTATGGTGCGTTGATTGAAATGGTGCAACCGCTGGATGCGGCCAACATTGCCGTCGAAGTGGTGCCGGGCGTCTCGTCGGCATTTGCCGCCATGGCTTGCGCAGTCGAAAGCCTGACCTTGCCGGAAGTCACGCAGACCGTGATTTTAACCCGCGTTGAAGGCCGCACGCCGATGCCGGACGGTGAATCCTTGCAAGAATTGGCCAGCCATCACACCACGCTGTGTCTATTTTTATCGATTACCTTGTTGCCCACGATCGAGCGCGAATTAAAAGCCGCCGGTTGGGCCGATGAGGCACCGGTATTGGTGGTCCACAAAGCCAGTTGGCCGGATGAGCAACAGATTATCCGCGGCACGCTGGCCGATATTCGCGAACGCTGCCGGGCCGCCAAAATCAACAGCCAGGCCATGATCGTCATCAGCCCCACCTTGGGCGCGCGTCATTGGTCGTCGTTAAAAAAATCCAAACTCTACGATGCCGGTTTTACCCATCGTTTTCGCCGTGCCGAACGGCCAACCCCTAAGGAACAAGCATGACAACCACCGTACTCTTAGTCGGCCACGGTTCGCGCAACCAAGCAGGCAATCAAGAAATCCAAACCTTTCAACAACAATGGCAGGCGCAGCACCCCGACTGGCGCATTGATTTGTGCTACATCGAGCTTGCCGAGGTGCTGCTGGAAGAAGGGTTGAGCCGCGCCGCGCAAGGCTCCAGCCGCGTGATTGTGGTGCCGCTGATCATCAGCGCCGCCGGGCATGTGAAGATGGAGATTCCCGAGCATATCGAGGAAGCCCGCGAAAAATTTCCAACCGTCGAATTCATCTACGCCCCGCATCTGGGCAGCAATGAAACTCTACTGGCCGTGCTGCAAAATCAATTGAAAAGCGCACTGAAAACCCTGGCCATGCCGGATCCGAAAACCACCGGCGTGATTATTTTGGGACGTGGCTCATCAGACAAAGTCGCCAACGGCGAACTAGCAAAACTGGCGCGCTGGCTGTTTGAAGTCACCGAGCATGAACTGGTCGACATCGCCTTCACCGGCATTACCCATCCGCGTCTGGAAACCGCCGTGCAACGTCAAGTGCGACTGGGCATGACGCAGATTGCGATTTTGCCTTATTACCTGTTCACCGGTCTGCTGATTGAACGTATTGCCAAGCAGGTTGAGCGTTTGCAAAGCCAATACCCGCAAATTGCGTTCGGTGCCGGTACTTATTTTGGTTTTGATCCGGCGATTTTTAAATTGCTCGATCAACGAGTTACCGAAGCCACCGACCCGGTCGCACCGAAAATGCTGGAATGCGACGGCTGCCAATACCGCGAGCAGGCCGAACATCACCACCATCATTGATCACCTTATGAGCCAAAATAGTCAGACCGAACAACTCACCCAGGCTGGGCAACAGATCGAACACGATTCTTTTGCCATCGTCGACCGCGAAGTTGGCGAGCACTATTATTCAGACGGCCAATGGCAAGTGGTGCGACGCATGATCCACGCCACTGCGGATTTTGAATTCAACGGCCTGACCGAGTTTTCCGAGCAGGCGGTCGAAGGCGGAATTCAAGCCATTCTAAATGGTTCGCCGATCGTCGCCGATGTGGAAATGATTTGTGTCGGCTTATCGCAGCCTCGCTTGGCACATTTTGGTATTAGCGCCCGCCAGTTTATCGCTGATGCGGACGTCATCGACGCGGCCAAACAAGTCAACAGTACCCGCGCCGTGCAAGCCATGCGCAAAGCGCACCACTTAGGTTTGCTCGATGGCGGCATCGTCGCGGTTGGCAACGCACCCACCGCGTTGTTGGAAGTGTTGCGGATGATCAACGAAGAAGGCATCAAACCGGCGCTCATCGTCGGCATGCCGGTCGGTTTTGTTTCGGCAGCGGAATCTAAGGATTTACTCACTGCATTACACGATGTGCCCTGGATCATCACCCGTGGCCGCAAAGGTGGTTCGACACTGGTGGTCGCTGCAATCCATGCCTTGCTGAGTCTGGCGGAAACCCGGCAAAAAAACGACTGATAGCATGACAATGCCTGAGCGCAAACCCAAAGGTACTCGCAAGGGTTACACCACCGGCGCCTGTTCGGCGGCGGCGGCGCGGGCGGCCGTGCAGGGTTTGCTGAATGGCCGCGTGCCGAACACGATTGACTGCGTGTTGCCCAATGGGCTAGACGTGGCGTTCAAAGTCGAAGAAAGCTTCGTACAGAACGATAGAGCACATGCTGTCATTGAAAAAGACGCCGGCGACGATCCGGATTGTACCAATCACGCTCGGCTGACGGCGGATGTGATTTGGATAGAACAACCGGACACTATCGTATTGCAAGGCGGCGAAGGCATCGGCCAGATCACCCGTCCTGGTTTAGGACTTGCTGTTGGCGACCCGGCTATCAATCCGGTTCCGCGCAAAAATATCGAAGATAACATCCGCTTGATCGCCGCCGAAGCCCTAAAAACCAGAGGCTTACAGGTGACCATCTCCGTGCCGGGCGGCGAAGAGATGGCGAAAAAAACCCTGAACTATCGTTTGGGTATTGTCGGCGGCATTTCCATTTTAGGCACGACCGGGATCGTCCATCCGTATTCCACGGCGGCATTTCGGGCTAGCGTAGTGCAAGGCGTGGAAGTGGCGGCCAATCAGGGGCAGGCTAGCGTGGTACTGACCACCGGTGGCCGCACCGAGAAATTCGTGATGCGCGAATTGCCCGAGTTGGATGAAAGCTGTTTCGTGCAAATGGGTGACTTTCTGACCCCGGCGCTGGACGCCGCCGATCATTGCGGTATTCAAAACATCATTATCGGCGGCATGGTCGGCAAGCTGACCAAAATGGCTCAGGGTGAAACCATTACGCATGCCGGTCGCGCGCCGGTTGACGTGGAACTGGTGGCCGACATTGCCCGCGGCATCGGCGCACCGGGTGATGTGTGCGAGGCCATCGCTGCTCAGGAAACCGCCCGTTACGCTTCGGAATGCATGGCTGAACTGGGGCTTGAACACGCATTTCATGTCGAACTGGCCAGGCGAGTAATCGCGACGCTGGAAAATCGTTATCCCGGCCGTTTTCACATCAGCGTTCTGGTGTGTGATTTTGATGGCAACAAACTGGCGGAAGCCGGAAGGATTTGATCATGCAAGCGATGTGCAGTTTTATTGGCGTACTCGATAACGGTGTCGCCAGCCTGAGCCAGGAGGCCTTGCAGGTATTACGTGAAGCCAAACATGTCATCGCCGGTAGCCGTCTGCTGGCAACGCTGGCTAAAGACATTATTCAGGCCAAACACTACGACTTAACCGGGCAACTCAAACAAGTGCCGGATTGGATCAATGCCGCGTTGGCACAAAATGAAGCAGTAGCAGTACTGGCGACCGGTGATCCCTTGTGTCACGGCATCGCCGGTTTTCTGGCCGGCAAATTGGCCCCGGATCGCGTGCGCGTCTTACCCAATCTCAGCACGATACAATTGGCCTTTGCCGAATTGAAATTGTCCTGGCAAAACGCCGGCATAGTTTCCGTGCACAGTCAGGATGCCGGCGAATGGATACGTGGCGCTACGCCCAATCACGGCTTATACGAATTGGCCCGGCACTGTCGCCAACACGATTTACTGGCGATTTTGACCAGCCCGGACAACACGCCGGCGCGCATCGCCTGTTTATTGCAAATCGAAGGCTTGGCCGACGCGTTCGAGATGGCGATTGCCGAAGCGCTGAAACAACCCGAACAGCGGGTCAGCGCCTGGCTGGCCATCGCTGAAGTGGCCCAAAACAGCTATCGCGATCCCAATGTAGTGATTCTGAAACGCAAAACGGCTGTGCCGGCACCGGTACTGTTTGGGATCAGCGACGACCGGTTTCAACAGCGCAAGCCGGAAAAAGGCCTGATCACCAAACGAGAAGTACGCGCGGTATCGCTGGCCCGCATGCAACTGACAAGATCCAGTATCGTCTGGGACATCGGCGCGGGTTCCGGCTCGGTCGGACTAGAGGCTGCGCGCTTGTGTTCGAACGGGCATGTCTTTGCGATCGAAAAAAACGCCGATGACATGGTCAATGTCGAGCAGAATCAAGCCGCCTGGGGTATCAGCAATTACAGCTTCGTGCAGGGCAAGGCGCCGCAATTTCTCGACACCTGGCCCGATCCGGATGCAGTATTCATCGGCGGTTCCGGTGGCGAATTGGCGAAATTGATCGCCTTGTGTTTAGGGCGTTTGCGCCCGGCGAGTTGGCTGGTGATGAACTTCGTCACGCTGGAAAACCTGTCCACCGCCGTCGATACCCTGAAACAACTCGGCGCAGACTGGGACGTCTGTCAGATTCAAGCCTCGCGTAGTAGTCCGATTTTGAACATGAATCGCTTACAAGCCGAAAATCCGGTGTGGATCGTGTCGGCCACCCATTCTTTACAGCCCATATTAAGCGGTCACGATGAACACTAAACTTGGCACACTCTACGGCATCTCACTCGGCCCCGGCGACCCTGGCCTGATTACCCGCCGTGCCTGGGAATTACTCTCCGGCGCCGGTCATTGGACCTATCCGGTGCGCAAGAAAAATAGCGACAGTTATGCCTTGGACATTGCCTTGCGTGCCGGTCTTGAATGTCCCCAAGCCCATACTGCGCTGCATTTTCCGATGACTCACGATGCGGATATTCTGGCTCGCTATTGGTTGGAAGCCGCAGAGACCGTGTTGGCACTATTACAACGCGGCGAGGATGTGTTGTTTCTGGTGGAGGGCGACGCCTCGACCTATTCCACTTTCGGCCATTTGCAACGCAGTGTTCGTGCCTTAAAGCCGGAAGTTACAGTCGAAGTAGTGCCGGGGGTGTCGTCGTTTCATGCCGCTGCGGCGCGTAGTGGCGAACCGCTGGCTGATGTTGATGACACTATCGCCATCATCCCCGCCGGATACGGCATTGACCAGATTGAACGCCTGCTCGAGGATTTCGATACCTTGGTGCTGCTTAAGGTCAAACCTTTGCTGGACGATGTAATCGATTTGCTGCGCCGCCGTGATTTGCTCGATCAAGGCTGGTTTATCGAAAAAACCGGCGCCCCGGAAGAACGCATGGTGCATGACATCGCCAGCCTGCAAGGGCAAAAGGTGAATTACTTGTCTTTACTAATTATTAAAAACCCAGGCCGTCAACGCAGCGAAATGCAGCGCGGTTGCCGCAAGAAAAAGGACACAAGCGATGAATGAAGTGCGTGTCGCCCTGGTGGCGATTACCAAACATGGCGCCGGTATTGCCTCCCGGCTAGCACCACAACTCCCCGACGCGGAGGTGGTGGTGTCGGAGAAACAAGCCGAGCATTTGGGCGATTTTGCCAATCCGCGCCGCGTGTACCAGGGGGCATTGAGCGCGCAAATCAGCGAGCTGTTCGCGGCTTATGATCAAATTATTTTTTTGGTGTCACTGGGCGCGGTGGTACGGCTGATTGCGCCGCATCTTAAATCCAAGGATGAAGACCCTGGTGTGTTGGTGATCGACGATGCCGCCGAATTCGTGATTCCGGTGCTGTCCGGTCATGTCGGCGGCGCCAATGCCTATGCGGAAAAAGTCGCCACTTTGTTGAATGCCACGCCGGTGCTGACCACCGCATCGGATGTGGGCAAAACCATACCGGTGGACATTTTGGGCCGCGAGTTGGGTTGGCAAGTGGAAGCGCCTAAGATCAACATCACGCGCGTTTCGGCGGACGTGGTTAATCAACTGCCGATTGCCTTCGTGCAAGAAGCCGGTAGTTCAAACTGGTGGACGCGGCCCACGCCGTTGCCGGCCAATATTTATCTGTTCCAGCGCTTCGAGGACGTCGACACCGAACAATACCGGTCGATTCTATGGGTCACACACCGAGACATCGAACCAGCCATCTGGCAGCAGCTCGATGAGCGACTGGTGGTGTACCGGCCACCGATGGATCAAACATAAACACAAAACTTATGAAAGTCATGATTGGCATGGGTTGTGACCGTAATGTCAGCCTGGATACCTTACGGCAAGCCTTGGCTCAGGCCTTATGGCATTGCGGACTGAACGTATCAGCAGTAGCCGGTTTGGCTAGCATTGACAAAAAAAATGATGAAGCAGCCTTGTTACAACTGGCCCAAATATACGATTGGCCGTTGTATTTTTACCCGGCTGAGACTCTGGCCACCATCCCGGTACCGAATCCATCCGAGGTCGTCATGAAATACATGGGTACTCCGGCCGTCGCTGAAGCGGCCGCTTTGAAAGCTGCCAATGCCGAGTTGTCGGATTTACTGGTCGAGAAACATAAATATTGCGGTGCGGACGGCAAGAATGCCACCGTTTCGATAGCGAGAATCAAATGACAAAAGTAGGAAAAATTTTACTGGTGGGCATCGGCCCCGGTGCGCATGAGCACATGACTGCTCGCGCTCGCCAAGCGATTGCGGAAGCGGACGTGGTGATTGGTTACAGCACCTACATCAAACTGGTGCAAGACTTGCTCGATGGCAAGGAAGTCATCAAAAAAGGTATGACCGAAGAATTGGATCGTAGTATCGAAGCCTACGAACATGCCAAGCAAGGCAAAATCGTCGCTATGGTGTCGTCCGGCGACATCGGTGTTTACGGCATGGCCGGGCCCACTTATGAACTGCTGCTGGACAGTGGCTGGACGCCGGATGATCCGATTCAGGTGGAAGTGGTGCCCGGTAGTACCGCGTTGTCGAGTTGCGCATCCTTGGTAGGGGCGCCGCTGACCCATGATTTTTGTTCGATCTCATTGTCCGACTTGCTGACGCCTTGGCCGGTGATCGCCCGCCGCCTGGAAAGCGCGGCGCGCGGTGATTTCGTGGTGGCCTTATACAACCCGAAAAGTGGCCGTCGCACTCAGCATATCGTTGAAGCGCAAAACATTTTATTGCGCCATCGCAGCCCCGATACCCCTGTGGCCATCGTTAAATCCGGATATCGCAGCTTGCAAAATATTCAATTAGTGACGCTGGCTGAAATGGCAGAATGCGACATCGGCATGTTGACTACCGTACTGGTCGGTAACAGCAGCACTTTTGTGCGCTCTGGTTTGATGGTGACGCCACGCGGCTATGCTAACAAATATGACGCCATGACGGGCGAAACCCGAACAGGCGAACAGGCAGGTCGTTCGCTGAGCATGGGCTTGGAGGGTTGGAAAGGTTGTGTGCGGCAATATTTGCGCGACACGCCTAAAGTGACGTTACAACAGGCGGCGGAATACTTCGCGCAACCCTTGGCGGAAATTCTCGATGCTGTCAGACTAGCCACGCCTGACGATCATGCGGGCATTTTCTGCGCGCAACGTGCCGCCCCGGACAGTCATGAACGTTTACTAGCCGCATTCCGGAGTTGGGGCAAATTGCGCGCCGTGGTACGCAGCGAAGGCGGCGCGGTGGCGGAGTTATTGATCAACGGCACTGATTTGCAGGAAAAAAACAGCTGGCTGAGCATTGTCAACGACGCCTTTCATTTACACATCGACTGGCGCAAGGCGTGGCAAATCTGGTTTGTCAGCCGAGATGACCAAGCGCATGGCATTCAGGTGCTTGATCAGCAAAGTGATGCCTTATTCAACTTATGGTTGGTCGCTGACGAAACAGGCTTCGACAGCACAGCCCTACAGCATTACCGCGATGACCGAGCGCAATTTAGCGCCCCAACTGCCCTGGAACCTACCCACCATGACTGATAACACCACGCCGATGCCCGAAAAACCCAAAATGGGTGATTACAAACGCCACTTGCTGGTGTGTACCGGCCCTCGTTGCACCGAAAATGGCGAAGCGCAGGCCTTATTCGAAACCCTGGGCGAGAAGTTCAAAGCGGCCGGTATCGACAAAGGCGAACTTAGGGTTAAGCGTACCCGCACTCACTGTTTCGCCACCTGCAAATCCGGGCCTATCGTCTGCGTGCAGCCTGATGGCGTCTGGTATTACAACGTCAACGACGCCAATTTGCAGCGCATTATCGACGAACATCTGGTTGGCGGCCGTCCTGTCGAAGAGCTGATTTATCATCGAAGTGCTTGCTCGGCTCCCTAGCAGTAAGACAAAACTGTTATGGATTATTTTCCACTTTTCTTAAAAGTTAAAGACCAAACCTGCTTGGTGGTAGGCGCTGGCGAAATTGCGGCGCGAAAAATTGAATTACTGATCCGGGCTGGAGCGAGCATTGTCGTCGTTGCGACAGAAATTGGCGACGCGATAGCCACTATGCAACAGTCAAATCGAATCGTTATTCGCCAAAAAGCATTTACGGATGAGGATATCGACGGTATGGGACTCGTGGTTTCCGCTACCAATTGCCGCGTTACTAATATCGAGGTCTCCAAGTTGGCGAATCAGCGGAAAATTCCCGTTAACGTGGTTGATGATCCGGCGTTATGTACTTTTATTTTTCCGGCCATTATTGATCGTTCGCCCCTACTTATCGCTATATCTTCAAGTGGTGTATCGCCCGTATTAACACGACTATTACGTGCCAGAGTAGAAAGTGCCATTCCGGCATCTTTTGGCCTGTTGGTGAAGTTTGCTGAAAAATTCAAATTATTGGTCAAACAACGCATTCCACAACCGACTCAACGCAGGGTTTTCTGGGAAGGGATTTTACAAGGCTCTGTGGCCGAATTAGTTTTTGTAGGCAAGCAGAGCGAAGCGGAAGAACTGCTTCGGTCGCAACTGCAGCAGGCTGATCCTACAGCAAATCAGGGTGAAGTGTATTTAATAGGTGCCGGTCCTGGCGACCCGGATTTATTAACGTTTAAAGCCTTGCGTTTGCTGCAACAGGCCGATGTTATTGTTTATGACAGGCTGGTTTCTAACGAAATCCTCGATATGGCTCGACGAGACGCCGAGAAAATCTATGTTGGTAAACAGCGAGATAACCATAGTCTGCCGCAGGAGTCGATTAATCAACTGTTAATTGATTTAGCCTTGGCCGGCAAACGGGTAGCCCGATTGAAGGGTGGCGATCCTTTTATTTTTGGTCGTGGGGGTGAAGAAATTGAGTCCTTGATACAACTCGGGATCCGCTTTCAGGTTGTGCCCGGCATTACGGCGGCGGCAGGCTGTGCCAGCTATGCTGGCATTCCACTGACTCATCGAGATCATGCTCAATCCTGCACATTTGTCACGGGCCACTTAAAAGGCGGCAGTATCAATCTCGACTGGCAGCAATTATCTCGTCCCAATCAAACCGTTGTGATTTATATGGGGCTGGCCGGATTGGCAACCATCTGCCAATCGTTGATGGCACACGGTTGTCCGGCCGATCATCCCATTGCCGTCATTCAGGAAGGTACGACCCGTAACCAACGGGTTTTAATAGGAACGCTAGCAGATATACCCAATCGTGTGGAACAGGCCGAAATGACACCGCCGACACTGATTATTGTCGGCTCGGTAGTTAGACTCCATCAACAATTGGATTGGTTTAAGAGGATTTTATAAAAGTGAAATCATTGCATTGGGCATATTTGGGAGACTGAATATTTGAATATGAAACCGGGAATAGAAGGGCTCAATCCATTAGATATTACTAATTTTTACCTTTTCGAGGGGATGGGCAGAAATAGCCAAT
>NZ_LUUG01000067.1 GCF_001644035.1 Methylomonas methanica | reverse complement strand
CATCCATAATTTCCATCAAGTCATTGCGGGTGGCGGCATTTAAAGGTTCTAAGCCCCAGTCATCAATGATGAGCAAGTCCAGACCAGCGATGGCTTTGAGTAGTTTAGGGTAGCTGCCATCGGCTTTGGCTTGCGTCAAGGCCAGGACGAGGCGTGAAAGCCGGTAATATTTGGCGCTGTAGCCTTTCAAACACGCTTGAGAACCCAGTGCGCAGGCAATATAGGTTTTGCCGCTACCGCAAGGACCGGTCAGTAACAGGTTCTGGGCTTTTTTGATCCAGTCACATAACAGCAACGATGCCATTTGTGACTGCTGCAAACCTCTGGTGTGCTGATAATCAATATCTTTGGCCTGCGCCTTGAGTTTAAATTGTGCGGCCCGTATCAATCGATCCTGCTTCCGCTGATTTCGGTCCTGATCTTCAAAATCGACTAAAAATTGCAATCGGTCGGCAAAGGCCAAACCTTCATAGGTGCCGGGCTGTTCCAGTTGGGTTTGCAGTGCAGAGGCCATGCCGCTAAGTTTGAGCTGCCGCAGTTGTTGGAGTGTAGTTTCAATCATGTTGTGAACCTGTCTGTTGAGTTGAGTAACCATCGGGCATGGGGCATTCCCTTGAAATAAATCAAGAATAAGTCGCTGCCCATGCCCGATGGTGCAAGGGGTGATGGTTAATGAAAACTGTGGGCGCCGCGAATGTTTTCATGGTCTTGAGGCAATACTGAAAGCTGTACCGGCACGGACTCCGGTAGCTTGTCCAGGTTGCTTTGCAAAATGGCTTTGACGTTTTTCAATTTGAACAGAGAGTCTTTATTGGCAAGCGCACAGGCCTGATTCAAGCGTTCGGCGGGATAGGTGCGGCTCAGGCTCAATAATCCGAGACAGACCCGGTAGGCTTGCTCTGGATGCTCCTTGCGACGTAACTGCGCCTTGACCCAGTTAAGCACCTCAGGCCCGATTGCTTGCGCCCAGTTCATTAACCTGCCAGGCGTCCATTGCTGATGCCGGGCGTGTCGTTCCGGCATGTGCACTGGTTCTGTCGTAGTGCCGGGGTAGAACTTCCTGACATGGCTGGCGATGCGTTTACCGTGAAAATAGATCTCAACCAGCTTATCGCCGGCATGCAGTTCAACCAGTTCGCCGACACAATGGTGAGGCACCGAGTAAAGATGCTGATCGTAGATGATGTGGTAATCGATATTCACACGGGCGGCTTTGATGTCGGCGTACTGATAAGCGTATCTAGGCAACGGCGACAGCGCGGGTTGATCCAGTTGTTCAAACCACTGCTGACGGTTACCGGGCCATTGCTTGAAAGGCTTTTGATTTAAACCGGTCAATAAGCCTCGAATACACTGATTCAGCTCTGCCAGGGAGAAAAAGGTTTGATGCCGCAGTTTGGCCATGATCCAGCGTTCCACAATCTGAACGCCGACCTCGGCCTTGGCTTTATCCTTGGGTTTATAAGGCCTGGCAGGCACCACGGCGACCGCATAATGGGCGGCCAGTTGTTGATAGCTGGGATTGAGTTCAGGTTCGTAACGACAGGCCTTATTGACCCCGCTCTTTAAATTGTCCGGAATCAGCATCACCGGTGTGCCGCCGAAAAACTCAAAGGCCCGTACATGGCTGCCTAACCAATCCGGCAGACTCTGGCTCCAGGTGGCCTCGGCATAGGTGTAATTGGATGCGCCCAACACCGCCACAAAGATTTGCGCGGTGCGGATTTCGCCGCTGGATGCGCACACCACCGGCAGGGTCGGCCCGGCATAATCGATAAACAACTTTTCGCCGGCACGATGGGTTTGGCGCATCGACCTTTTTTGTTTCTTCAGCCAATCGGCATAGCGGGCGCAGAACTGCGAGTAGCTATAACAACGGTTCGGATAGTGCTGGGTATATTCTTCCCAGAGCAATTGTTTGGTGATGCCCTTTTTCTTCAACTCCATGTGGACTTCTGCCCACACAGGTTCCTGGTATTTGGATGAAGGCTTGGCGTCCGAACGAGGATAAAACTTTAAGGCTAAGGTTTGATCATCCCAATCGTCCGGCAGCGGCCAGGCGATATTCAGTTGTTCGGCCAGCTTTAAGATGTTTTGTATGCTGCCGACACTGATTTTGGTACTGGCGCTGATTTTCCGGATGCTCAATCCGGCGCTGAAACTCAGCCTAAGAACTTCTCTTAAATTTCGCATTGCTGTTCTCTTTGCTGACATATCCTTTCCAAAAAAGGGCGGAAAGGATAGTCTGATTGAATAAACAATGCGTTAGGTTAGATTCTGGCAACTTGAACAGCGATTCTGGCATGTTGAACACCAATTCTGGAAAATCCAGAAAAGTGTTCAGCTTGAAACCAGAATCAGTGTTCAACTTGAATCAGAAAAGGTGTTCAGATTGGGCCAGAATGGGTGTTCAGGTTGAGCCAGAATATGCA
>NZ_LUUG01000066.1 GCF_001644035.1 Methylomonas methanica | reverse complement strand
TTTAAGTCACGGATTCAGGTGAGTCATATTCATAGTCATATTCCCCCTAAGTTCGTTTGACTCGTCTGTACCATTCGATCATGCCTCAGATGAGTGATTGGACGCGTCCTTATTCGCTAACTTCAGTAATATATAAGCCAGCAACAACAAGCTCCCGATCATCACAATTTGCAGCATATAGCTTTTTCCCGGAACCGATTCCAGGCCAACAGAGAACGGAATATGAGTATCAAGACGCTTATCCTTGTCGACAATAGCGATGTGAGCCAAATAATTACCAGCACCATACTGACTAAAATCGACCAAACTATCGAAAGTGCCGTTTTTAACTTTTTTCGGCTGCTGATAAAAAACCCTTTGCCCTTCAGGTTCTTTGGTGATTTCGAATTCCACGCTGAGATTGCGCAGACTTTTACCTTCGTAGTCGAACACCAAATTAGTTGGGCCGATTTCGGGAATGATGCTGCAATATTCCCGATCCCCTGACAGAGTCGGGGTATAGGCCGTGAAATGGACTCGTTCAAAACCAACCCTCGTAACGCAAGCATCGGCCTCGTCAGGCGCACCGCGATGCGCTTGGACAATAGTCGGCATTAATCCGACCAAAAAGACAACAGGCAGCAGACTCAGCCACCTAATGCGTTTATAAGCCACCTTTTTTAGTGTGTTGATAGAGTTAGACATTGATTTGCTCCCTCTGTGATTATGTTAAATCCGATGGTCGGTTTAGAAATCAAAGGTTTCCACCTCGGAGATCAGAAACAACGGCTCACCACCGCTAGAAATCTCAACGGCATGCTGAGCTGTTTCTTGACCGCCTGGTGAATTCAGACAAGCCTTTAATTCAGCGAGTGATGGAAAATAAACTTCGGCAATCCGATGAAACTGCGCTGCAGATTTATCTGTATTGGAAAGAATCAATGAGGCGACAAATCGTGTTTTGCCGACCAGCTTTTCGACAGCCATCGGCACATGCTCATCAGCATAACGACGTTCAAAAGTTTTTAAATCTGTTGGCGTAGGGTACATTACGATTAATTTTGCAGTTTTCATAGGAATATTGAATATTTATGTGATTGGGTGTTTATATTAAATAATGAGTTAGGTCAATTGTAAAATACCATTTTTCTATGGAATAATAGGTTTTACCTATTCAAAAAGGAGGCAAGCAGTGGAAATGCAACAAATACGCTATTTTCTGGCCGTCTGCGATAAAGGTTCGTTTACTCGCGCTGCACAAGCAACCTATGTGGCCCAACCCTCCCTGACGCAAGCAATTAAGAAATTGGAAGATGAACTTGGCGGTGAGCTATTTAGCCGAGACCGCGGCGGATGTCGATTGACGGCTTTAGGACGTTTGATCGAGCCTTCTATTCGCGACATAGTGCGCAAGACGCAAGCTGTCAAAGCTGAGGCTGTGCGTTTCAGCCGCTTAAATACTGTGCCACTTCGCATCGGAGTGATGACGACAATTGCCGCACACCATTTAAGTCCATTCTTCGCTGACTTTCAGCAAGAACGACCACATGTAGAACTAGAATTAGTCGTCGACAGTGAATGCAATCTATTGAATCAACTTGATGAAGATGGCCTGGATTTAGTTATCAGCGCACCAACATCCTTACCGGCAGGGCATTACCAATCTTTAAAGCTGTACGAAGAACGCTATGTCGTCGTCTTCAACGACAAACACCGTTTCAATCAACTGCAACAAATTGATTTAGCGACCATACAAACCGAGCCTTACCTGGATCGCCTGAACTGTGAGTTACGGGAAACACTTAGGAGTATTTGTCAGGGTCGACAGGTCGATCTATATGCTGCCTATAGAAGTAATAGCGAAGAGTGGATACTGAGTATGGTACGCGCCGGAATCGGTGTTGCGCTAATGCCGGAATTCACCATCACCAAAAATGCAGATAAGATTCGAGTTCGTTATCTGTCAGATCCGGAAATTCGTCGCACAATCTGCGCTATATTCCCACCCACGGCGGCCGCAAAACCCGAAGTGGCAGAAGTATTGAAAAGTCTGCGGATAGGTTTTTAAAAAATCACAAGTTAGACAAAACTAAATCAAAAGTCCGATTATGGCGTTTAAAGGGGTTAGGGGTTAGGGCTTACAGCCTCAATCAGGATAACTATTCTCAAACTCGTCGTTCCTTACCAAAATCATCCCCAGCTTAAAAACTTATAATTTATCGAATTAATTTGTGTATTGCATAAAACACAATTCTTTATTAAGGGTACAAAGTCGGTGTCAGGTTTTGTGAAGATAACAGATATTCAATTTCCATAATTTTTGGGGTAATCAGTGGCGGGAAAGTGGCCAATTGTGTGAGGTCACTAACGGCTGCTTTGTAGCCTTCCAGTTCGCAGAATCTGGATTTGGCTGACGGGCCGGTTTGGAGAAACGCGACCGTCAAGTTTGGGTCGCCTGGCGACTGTCCGCTCTTCAGATTCATCGCCCGAAAGCTGTCATGGAATTCCGATACCTGAAAGCGGCCGTTCGTCACTGAGTTAAACCGACCCATAAGCGACACTCGGGTATATAAAATTCAAAAGTATTTTCTGCGCTGGTTTGAGAAAAGCAGACGTTCAATTCAACGAATAGGATTAACAATTTACCTATCTTGGATAAGTCTTAGAGCACTTTGCTACCGAATTCCTATACGCTTGTATTCAAAACTATCTAACGACAACCGAGCCGAAACTTTTATTTCTATGCCGTCAAAAGCAGTTCCGATATTCAAGGCCACGGCGGCCAAGCCCGCGTCGTGAACAATGCCAACAGCGGAGCCGTTAAACACCTTCTCTACATTAATTTTGTAAGTAAGCGCCTTATCCACCCGGATAACGGCGCTTTTTTATGCCTCGCGGTTACGTGTTTTCACGTACTTTTCATCGCCAAAATAAGTCATATGACACAGTGTTCCCTAGGATTTCTTGGTGGGCGCTTAGTACATTGTTGAAATATCAGCTTGGCTAGAATTTATTATCAATACCTAACTACATGTAAATATTATATTTCAACAATAAACAGCACTACAGAACGCAGCCCGCACCAGACTCATGGAATAGTTTTTGCTTAACTAGAAGGTTTTTTGGTAAAAAACAACCTCACTTGAGGAAGATAAATTCAGCAATCTTAAGGATGAAGCGAGGCAACCAAAACTATGATCAACAGTCTGCATGTTGCTTTGAAAGTGCATCTTTCAATCATGGTTAGGAGTTATTAATGGCGACGGAATTGCTGACTAATGAAACGTTGTCCCAGCTTTATCGCGAGCATCACTCCTGGCTGCTAGGTTGGCTGGACAAGCGAGTGCAATGTCGCTTGCAAGCCGAAGATCATGCGCACGATGCTTTTGTGCGGGTGATGTCATCGGGTCGCACACCGGATTTGAACGAACCCAGGCCCTATCTCGCCACCATCGCGAAAAATTTACTGATAAATCACTGGCGCCGCGCCTCGATAGAACAAGTGTATCTGGAACGCCTTTCGGCGATTCCTGAAGCCACTTCGTTGTCAATGGAAGAAAATGCCATTATTCTGGAAACCATACAAGAAATTGATGAATTACTTAATCGCTTACCAGAAAAGGCACGTAAAGCATTTTTTATGTCCCAGATTGATGGACTTACCTACATTGAAATCGCCGAAAAACTCGGCGTCAGTGATCGCATGATCAGAAAGTACATGGTACAGGCCATGCTGCTATGCCTGAGCGTGGAGTTTTAACAGTACATGTCGTCCGACAATCGACAAAAGATCCATCCCCGCGTCGTGGCGGAGGCCGCTGAATGGTTTATGGTTCTGAGCTCCGGCAACGTTCGCCCTGACGAAACCGCACAGTGGCAAGCCTGGTTAGCATCGCACCCGGATCATCAAATGGCTTGGTCCAGAGTTGAGTTTTATACCGACAAATTTAAATCACTCCCGCCACAAGCCGCCTTCGCCGCAACCGAAGCGTTAAATGCCCCCAATCTCAATCGAAGACGCATGCTGATGAGCATGGCCCTATTGGGTGTTGCAGGATTGTCAGGCTGGCAGATTTCTCGAGGTCGCTACTGGCAAGAATGGTCGGCCGATCAACATACAGCGCTCGGCGAAAGTAAAACCATAACCCTAACCGACGGCTCCACCGTCGTTCTGGATAGCGGCAGTGCTATTAACGCCGATTTCTCGGTTAATTTACGCAGGCTGCAGCTGGTTAAAGGCGAAATTTACATCGAAACAGCACCTGATAAAATTGGCTGGAAACGGCCGTTTGTCGTCGATACCTTGGAAGGCACAGTTCAGGCCCTTGGAACGCGCTTCAGTGTTAGCCAACACGAAAACCGGACACAGGTTGCGGTGTTTCAAGATGCCGTTGAAATTCAGCCAGCCGACCCAACTTTTGCCAAACAAACCCTGCACGCCGGCCAACAAGTTCAATTTGCATCAAACCACATTGAGCCGATCCACCGACACAGCCAGAATAAACCGGCCTGGACCGAAGGCTTTATCGTCGCCGATGATTTGCCGCTCAGCGAGTTTTTGCTGCAACTAAGCCGTTACCGACCAGGCTACATCACCTGCGCTCCCGAGATTGCCGATTTACGGATCATCGGCTCCTACCCGCTGAAAGACACCGATAAAGTTCTGGCTTTTCTCGAGGCTAACCTGCCCGTCAAACTCTCACACCCGCTACCTTTTTGGGTTAAAGTCCTGCCGCGCTAATCACGCCAGCATCAGCCCATAGGCTATCGTGTCGGTTACCGCTCATAAGGAGGATCTCAAGCCCCGGTAGAAATATTGTCGCTCACAGTAAGGCAGTGTCAATAAGCCAATTATTCGATTGACGTATTACGTGACAAGTAATACTATTTTCCGCATGATTAAATCATTTCGCTGTAAAGACACTCAAGCCTTGTTCGAGGGACAATCGCCTAACCGTTTTCGCGCGTTTCAATCTGTCGCCGAACGTAAATTAGTGCAATTACATGCCGCGTCTACATTGGCGTTTTTGCGAAGTCCGCCCGGTAATCGGCTTGAAGCCTTGACGGGTGACAGAGCAGGTCAGTACAGCATTCGCATCAACGATCAATGGCGCGTTTGTTTTCGCTGGCTGGATGGCGATGTCTCAGACGTTGAAATTGTTGATTACCATTAAGGAGAACTTCACATGATAGAAAACCAAATGCGTCCTATCCACCCTGGCGAAATTCTGCGCGAAGATTTTTTAATACCCTTGGGTTTGAGCGTCAATGCACTTGCCAATGCCCTGCGTGTACCTTCAACACGCTTGCATGAAATTGTTAAGGAACGCCGCGCGATTAGCCCCGATACCGCATTACGTTTGGCCCGGTATTTCGGCGGCGATGCGCAATCCTGGTTGAACTTGCAGACAGCGTATGATTTGCGGTTGGCGCAACAAAACACCCAGGAAACCATAGAGCGTGAGATTTTTCCGCACGTCGCTGCTTGACTACCCTTGCTTATACGCGACCCATTGAATGGTCTGCCGATCAAGAAGTCCGATTTGCCTCGAACCACATTCAACTGACAAACAGCCATCTCCAGACAAATAGGGCTTGTTGTGCTTCGCACTAAATAATTGCCAATCTTTTATATCCATCAGCAAAAGCCCGGGCCATTTTTCCTTAAAAAATAATATCAAACAAAACAATCGGTTAAAAAAAATTATTAATTTTTCTTCATTTTGCAGTTCCGGTTTTTTCCTCCTCGTTTGTATTAGCTAATGAAAACACCACAAAAGGAGAAAAAACCGATGTCAACCACACACCACCGCTGCAACACGGGCTCTCATTCATCCCGATTGAGCCAAGCTATACAGGGAATTTTATTGGCTTCAGCGCTGACCGCTTCAGTCGCAGCCCATGGAGAAGAAACTACCAACAGGAAAAGCTACCACATCACCGGCGGTTCCTTGGGGCAAGCACTTAGCCAGTTTGCGCGTGATGCCGGCATCCTGTTTACCGGGGAGTCCACATTGACCGACGGCAAAACCAGTAAGGGATTGGATGGCGAATACACCATCGAAGAGGGTTTTAGAAAACTTCTTGCGGGCAGCGGTTTGACGTATACCATCACGGACGACAACGCGGTAGCGATCAAGGTTGCAGAACCGGGAAGCGATGCTGCATCGACATTGCCAGCGGTGAAGGTTCTGGGGAAAGCGGTTTATGATTCGACTGATCCTTACAATACTGATTACAACCGCACCAACGCCACCACTGCTACTAAGACTGATACTCCGATAATGGACACACCTTTTTCCGTGCAGGTACTACCGGAAGCGATCTTAAAAGATCAGCAAAACGTCCAATTTCAAGAAGCATTACGAAACATCAGTGGTGCATATACGCAAAATTCTGAAGGTAATGTTGGAGGCGCAATTACTTTCCTTCGAGGGTTTGAGGTAGGTACTTACTACCGAAATGGCTTTCCGATCCCTGCGAACATGAATCCAGCACGACGAGAAACCGCAAATTTGGCACGTATAGAAGTACTCAAAGGACCAGGTTCATTGCTATACGGGCGGGTCGATCCTGGGGGAGTTATTAATGCGGTTACCAAACAGCCTTTGGACATACCCTACTATTCCCTGCAACAACAATTTGGTTCTTATGATCTCTACCGCACTACGGCGGATGCTACCGGGCCAGTAACAAAGGATGGCAATCTGCTCTATCGAATGAATCTCGCCTACGAAAACTCTGGTTCATTTGTGCGATTCGGCCATGATGAGCATTTGTTCCTAGCGCCACAACTGCGTTGGAATATTAGTGACAAAACCCAACTTACTCTTTATGCGGAATACATGAATGACGAATCAGTGCCGAAATCTGGGTTAGGCGTTCCAGCATTAGTTGGGAGTAATCGTCCTGCCCCGGTATCTCGTGACTTTACAAAACTTGATCCTTGGAATCGAGTAAAGACCGAGTCTGGTCTAGCGGGATTGGATCTTACTCACAGTTTTAACAATGATTGGAAAATAGACTTTCACTTTTCCAGTTTTGTGAACACTGAGACACGACTAATCAACTATGGTGGTTTCGTCAACGCTGCTAATAATCTCATCCGTTTCAACTCAAACTCTGGTGACGACATAACCTCCTATTGGACGGCATTGAATCTCACGGGGCACTTTGATACTTGGGGCTTACGCCACACTCTTCTGGCTGGAACCGATTATTACAATACTGCCACAAAATCCCATACAAATACCGCGTCTAATACGCCCCTTAATATTTTTAACCCGGTGTTCAATCTCACGGAAATTATCCATGATCCTAAAAACGACATTCTTACCGATGCGAGTACAGCGTGGAATGGTGTGTACTTTCAGGATCAGGTCGAGTTGCCTTATCATCTTCACCTGCTTGCCGGAGGACGTTACGACAATGCTCGCCTTAGCCAAAACAGTAGTTTTGGCAGTAAGGATTTTAATCATGGAACCGTTAAGCCACGCGCTGGTTTGTTGTGGCGTCCAATGACTGAATTGTCGTTCTACGGCAGCTACACTGAAAACTTCGGTACCGTTGGGGGCGACGCCACACTGGTTAACCCGGATGGCTCCCAACGCAGCCCTGAACAAGCCCAGCAGTGGGAGGCGGGCATCAAAACAGAATTATTTAACAAACGTTTAACTGGCAGCTTAGCATATTATGAACTGACCAAGCAGAATATTGCTACCCCGTCCCCAAATGCTGCGCTTGCCGCTCTGGGCTATCAAGTATCGATCGGTGAGGCACAAAGTCGCGGCGTAGAAATTGATTTAACTGGTCAGGTGTTGCCAGGATGGGACGTCATCGCATCATACGCCTACACAGACACAGCAATTCTCAAGGATAACAGCGGCAACATTGGTCACTTACTGCCTAATATTCCTCGACACGGCGGTAGCCTCTGGAACACTTATCGTTTCGAGGAGGGGCCTTTGAGAGGATTCAAGTTCGGTGCCGGCACCTACATCCGTAGCCAACGCCAGGGCGATGTCGCTAATACCATTCAGTTGCCGGGCTATGCCACAGTTAACTTGATGGCTGGCTACGAATGGAATGTGGGGAAATCCAAAATTAGCACACAGTTTAATGTGGAGAATCTACTGGACAAGACCTATTTCCAAAATAGCGCTGGACGTGCTGCGAGCACTTTTGGAAGCCCACTGGCCTTCATGGGGTCATTCCGAATAGAGTATTGATGGGATGATAGCCGTGACACGTCAACTATGGGTACTCCTGCACCGCTATGTGGGTCTTGTCTTGACAGCGTTTCTGATCGTGGTAGGGTTGACAGGGAGCCTCTTGGCCTTCTTGCCGGAGTTGAATCACATTTTTACTCCGCAATTGTTTCCACCAGTTCAATCAGGGACTCCGTTAAAAGCCGCTGTCTTGGCCGAACGGGCTCAAGCTTTAGTTCCAAACGCATTGATCAATGGAGTTAATCTGGGTACGCCGGGAACGGCAATCATAAACGTAATTCCTGGCATTGATCCTTCTAGCGGTAAACTCGATTCTTTGGTGTTTAATCAGCTATTTCTAAATCCCGTTACCGGTAATGAACTGGGTCATCGCATGGTCGGTGGACTCCCTGACGGTCTCGATAACTTAATGCCCTTCATCTACGAATTGCACGATGCCTTGGCGCTCGGTGAAACGGGAGCCTGGATACTGGGCATCGTGGCCGTAATCTGGACTATTGACTGCTTCGTCAGCCTTTATCTCACATTACCCATAAGACGACGGAAAGCACTCTTGCCTGCGGCGTTTCTTCCGTTTGCTCGGGGACGTAGCAAACCTTGGTGGCAGCGTTGGCGACCAGCTTGGGTGGTGCGCTGGAAAGCAAGCAGCTATAAGCTCAACTTCGACCTACATCGCGCCGGGGGCTTATGGCTTTGGGCAGCATTGTTGGTTTTCGCCTGGTCGAGCGTGGGTTTCAATATGAAGAGTGTTTATGTGCCAGTGACCCAATGGCTATTTGACTACCCAAATCCGCAGTCAATCTGGGGAATGCCAACGTTGGACAAACCATTGCAGCATCCTGCAATAGGCTGGCAAAAGGCACAAGAAATCGCAGAGCGTCTGCTGACTGAACAGGCACAGCTACATGGCTTCACCGTCGAACAACCAGTTGCGTTGTACCTAAATCGTGCGCTTGGTTTTTATGTTTATTGGGTACGGAGCAGTTTGGATATTCAGGACAAGGGCGGCGGCACCGTCATTGCTATTGATGCCAACACTGGTGAATTCAAGGGTTTGCATCTACCAACTGGCCAATATTCTGGCAAAACGGTATCGCAATGGTTGTTCATGCTGCACATGGCTAATGTATTTGGCTTGCCCTACCGAATTTTTGTGTGTGTTCTGGGCTTGGCAATTGTGATGCTGTCGGTGACAGGTATTATTATTTGGCTTAGAAAACGAAATGTCCGGCGAATCTTGCAGCCGCTGGGATGAAGGGCCGTTGGGGTGAGGTAACGAACCCCAACATTGATGGCATTTAAATCATCGGTAACTTTGATGTTTCGTTGTCGATGGCTTGCGGGATGGTTTTGCGGTTGTCGCGTTGGGGTTCCTATCGTCTCGGCAATTGCTCCCGGCATTGCCCTACCTCCTGCGTCCATGCAGTCGACCCCAACCTACGCTCTGACTACCCGTCATAATTTCCTGGACGGAGTCAATTAACTCGCTGCTTCATAATAATTACTAAGAACATGGAAGGAGGCGCTGGTATGCGCAAAACCACTAAAAAGGCACCATCCGTGGTACCTGCTGAAAAAGCTGCCGAAGTATTTCCGGCGGTGCGTTATTTCCAGATTCATTTTGAGTTTCTGCAAGAGCAGATCCAGTTGATCTTGCGTAACCAGGAAGTGTTGCAACAGCAAATGCAGCAACTGGAAAGCCAGCTGTTGCTATCGGCTCAAGGTCTTCGTCTGAATGGCAAAGCCTTAAGTCCGATTGAGCGCCTAACCGCCCATCGTAACGCCACACAAGACACGGACACACCCAACCTTAATTTGACGGGGGGGCGGTGAAGTTGGCTGTGTGGCATTCGATCACGCAAACGGCAGGTCTGTCGGTTACCCAGCGTTCGTTTATCCAAACGTCGCAGGGCTTACCGGACCCGCATCAGTTTTTGGTGTCGGCCCCGATTCCCAACAACCGCTATCGGCGTTCCTTGGCTGTGACGTCAGCCGTGCTGATTGCGGCGTTGCTGCACGGTTGCCTGCTGTTCTGGTATGTCAGCCGTCCGGCACCACTGCCGTTTTCGGCGGCAGCACCGTTGCCGATGATTGCGATGGAGTTGTCGTCACCGCCGTCGCCGGTGGTCAATCAACCGATTGCGCCGCCGCAACCACCGACACCCATAACTCCGCCCAAGCTGGATAAGCCCAAGGTCAAACCCAGGCCGAAGCCAAAACCGTCGGAACGACTGGTCAAGCAGGTTGAGGAGCGTAAAACCGTGGAACCGGAACCGCTTGCACCGGCGATGCCCGCTGCGGCTGTCCCACAAACCCTGAACCACAACGCCTTGGCGGCACCGCGTAACGACACCTATATGCCGGCGGATAGCAATGCTGCGTATCTGAACAACCCTAAACCTGAATACCCCATGACCGCACGGCAGCGGCATTGGCAAGGCACGGTGTTGCTGCGGGTGTATGTCGGGGCGGATGGCAAAGCCCTGCAAGTCAACATTCAGCGTTCCAGCAATCACGACACGCTGGATGAGTCTGCATTGGAGGCGGTGAAGCAATGGCGCTTTGTACCGGCCAAGCGTGGCGAGTCGCCGGAACCCTGCTGGGTAACCGTGCCGATTACCTTTGAACTGGATTGAACACCTCCCCCAAGAGGGTTTGCAGCCCGACCCACCTGGGCCGGACAACACGGACGTTGATAGACCTGGATTATGGATGATCCAGGGGCCGCAAGGATGGGTGACTAAGCCAAGATTTTTAAAAACATAAAACAATAACGAGAACTTTATGGACCACATATTTAGCTTTTCCGAAACCGCCATCGTCGACGGCACTCTGTGTATGCTGGGCTGTTTTTCACTGGTCACCTGGAGCGTGATTTTGCTTAAGGCCGGTGAAATCGCTTGGCACCGTTACCGTAACCATAAGCTGCTGCAACGTTTAAGTGGCGCCGTATCCCTGGAAACCCTCGATGCGATCGACAACCACCCGGAAAACCCTTTGGCAGTCCAAGCCGGACGGGTGCTAAGCGTTGGCCGGCTAACCTATGCCCGCGCCCAAAGCCTGCCGCATGACCGACAAACCCAGCACGCCGCCTGGCACGAACTCATCGAACGCGCCTTGCGTCAGCAACTGCAAAAAGAAAAAGCCTTGCTGGACTCGGGTCTGGGCTGGTTAGCCAGCATTGGCAGCACCTCGCCGTTTATCGGTTTGTTCGGTACGGTCTGGGGAATCATGCACGCCTTGAAAGACATCGGTGCGCAAGGGGCCGCCAGTCTGGAAGTGGTGGCAGGTCCAATAGGCGAAGCCTTGATCGCCACGGCTTTGGGCATTGCCGTCGCCATCCCTGCGGTGATTGCCTACAACTTTTTTCTGCGCCAGAACCGCCAAGTGCTGGCCACGCTGGAACACATCGCCACCGACTTCTTACGCAGTTGTATCGAAAACGACTTAAGCCAACCCGCACCACAACCTCAGGAGGCCTAATCATGGCAATGCAATTTCCCAGCGAAGACGAAGGCGGCGAAATGAGTGAAATCAACGTCACGCCCTTGGTGGATGTGATGTTGGTGCTGTTGGTGGTGTTTATCGTCACCGCGCCGCAACTGACGCAAGTGGTCAAGGTCAAACTACCGAAAACCGAACAAACCGAGCTAACGCCTGACAAACACGTCGCCATCCTGGCAGTCACCGCCAGCGGTGAAGCCTTGCTTGACGACAAGGCCGTGCCATTAACCAGCCTTGAAGCCGAACTGAAAACCCTGCAAGAGCGCGACCCTGACATAAGCGTGCAATTACAAGCCGACAAAGCGGCGGTGTTCGAATCTGTGGCTAAGGTGATGGCCAGTGCTCAACGGTCGGGCGTCGGCAAGTTGTCGTTTGTGACGGTGGAGCAGTAGACGCAACTATGCAAAATGCCAATAGAAAGTCCATTTCAATTCCATGGAACAAAGGAAAATTGGTTGGCCAGAAACTTCCGTTGAAATTGAAAGAAATATGGGAAATACGGATTAAATTGCAATTGGCTGGCGATCAAAGAGGGTTAGCGTTATTCAATTTAGCGATTGATAGTAAATTGAGAGGATGCGACTTGGTTAAATTAAACCTGAATCCGTGACT
>NZ_LUUG01000065.1 GCF_001644035.1 Methylomonas methanica | reverse complement strand
CAGATTTGACTATTTCTCGGGCAAGGCGGCGGTCGTGGTATTGGGCAAACAAGAACTCCATCTCCTCAGCGTTGCGCTCGGCTACGCCCAATTGGGTCCGGACGATACATTGGCTGAAATTCTTAACGCACCGGATCGGGACGAGTTATTGAAATGGCTGCGGCTGCGCAGCCTGATTCATCACGATTCCAAGCTTAATTTCACCTTGGTGAATGCCGGTCTTCCTGGCGAATGGACTTTCAGCCAAGCCTTGACCTTTGCGTATGAAGTGGAATCGGTTTTATCGGGAAGTAATTACGCGGCGTTTCTGGAAAACCGCAAGCAAGACCAATCGCGCTGGCATGCCAAACTGCGCGGCTGGAAACGGCTGAATTTTATTGCCAATGCTTACACGCAAATGGCGTATTGCAACGAGCAAGGCAAGCTGGATTTCAAAGCAGCAGGCCCAATCGATTCTCAACCGGCCGGTTTAATGCCCTGGTATCGTGTACCCAACCGGCTAACATCGCAATTGAACGTGGTTTTTGCCGATGACGCGCACTTTGCCGACAGTGTTTACGCCGGCTTCCACCCTTTGGGCGGGCTATCGGCGTTACAATTATCGACGCCCACCGGAACAATCGCGGTAACACCTTAAGATCTTCAGGCCATAGCGCTGACAAGCAGGCTTAAGCTTACTTTTTAAAGCCCAGGGCTGTATCGACCCCTTTTACGTTGTCCACCTTTGCGCCATCAAACTTGGCACTCCTAAAATCCGCCCCGGCAATAGTCGCACCGTCTAAATTGGCGCCAGACAAGTCCGTCCAGATAAACTGACCGCCGCTTAAGTCTGCGTTGCGGAACGAGGCGTTGATCATCAGCGCATAATTAAAATTAGCGCCACTCAAATCCGCGTCATTCAGTATCGCATTGTTCATTTCCAATTTATCGAGTCGTTGCCGTGGACTTGCGGAATTGGGACCTAAATTGGCCTGTTTTAATTTAGCGCCGGTTAAGTTGACATTGTTCAGCGATCCGGTCACGCGGCTGCGACTCAGGTCGGCGCCGGACAAGTCGGCATAGTCCATCGTTACACCGTATAGGCTCGCGGCAGATAAATCGGCATTCTGCAAATTCGCATTACCCATGCGCGCAAGATTGAGATTAACCCCGATTAATCTGGCCGCCTTGAGATTAACACCGTCCAGATTGGCGGAAAACAAGTCGGCTTTATTAAAATCTATCCCGGATAGATCCAAGCCCGACAGGTCTTTTTTAGCTAGCTTGGGTCGCTGCGCACCCGCTTCGGTAATAAGCGCGATAACGTCTTCTCGAGTGAGCTCCGCGGAGGAGCAAGGCAATAGCCAAAAACACAGACTAAACGTTATCAATGCTCGGCAATTACCGGAATCGTATGGCATAACTACTCCCCAAAGTGAGCTAGGCTGTATCAAAACAACAGCGATTTGTGAATTTTAGCGAATCATAATCCAACAGATTAGACTTTTTCCGGTTAACGGCCTACTACCAAGTTGGATACATGTTTCTCGATAACCCCACAGCAAACTTTAAGCCATGAACAAGCTCAGTCACAAATTATTGATTTTTGCCCTGATAATAGCGCTGCCAAGTTTAGGCTGTTTCAGCTATTACACTTTTGAAGCGACCAACGCAGGCGCTATCGCTAAGCTATCGGAGTTGGCGGTCCTATTAGCCTATCCGACCTTATTGATATCCTTGACAACTTTTATTGTACTGCGGACGTCCAAAACACCCCCTCGGATTCGATCATGGCTGGTAGGAAGCTGCCTGATTGTTTCCGCGGTGATTCTACTGATCGCCCGACTTTAGGCCACCTTAACGGGTTGCCCCGAATTAAGCCGCAGATTAAATTCACTAGAGGCTTACACCAAAACACATAAAGCTACTATATTTGCCGAAACACTCGCCCCCGCACAACACCGCTAGGATCTTGGCTATGAATTTTCTAATTTCACCTGCAATCGCTTTGATGGATAGACTTCGCTATCCGGCGAAATTCGCCCTGTTGTTCACTGTCGTGCTAATCCCTATGCTGTTCATGGCCGGCACCTTGATCAAGCAGTTTCGGACGGAAACCAAATCTTTGGAACAAGAACGCTATGGTTTGCGCTACATCGCAGCCCTGAGGACGCCGATAGAACATATACAGCAGCATCGGGGCATGACCAACGCGTTTCGAAACGGCGCTACACAATTCAAGGAACGGATCTTTAACAAACGCGAAGAGATAGATGGTTATTTTGCCGAACTTGAAAGAGTGGACCGCGAGTTGAAGGGCACATTGCACACCGACGACATGCTCGCCAAGCTCAACCAACAATGGAACGACATCAAAATACACGCCATGGATCAAGAGTTAGTTGCGACGATAGCAGCACATAATTTGTTGGTGGCCGATGGTTTAAAGCTGCTAAACCATATCTCGAACACCTCCGGAATCATTCTCGACCCGCAGCTCGATAGTTTTCATATGGGTTTCGCGCTGACAGCCGACTTACCCGAGTTGATAGAAGTTATGGGGCAAGCGCGGGCGCTGGCATCCGGAATCGCAGCCAAAGGCAGCTACACTCCGCAAATATTGACCAAATTATTGATCTTGATCGCCAACATAGAAACGCATGCCAGCAAAGTAGATGAAGGCCTTGAGGTGGCATTTGCAGAAAACCCTGAGGTTGGCCGAAGTGTGCGCGGAACCAACGAAAGCTACCAAAAAGCTTTGCAATCCATGCTCTCTCTATTACGGCAGCAATTGATCGAAAGCGAAACCATTTCCGTTGACAGCAACACCGTATTCGACATTTCCACTCAGGCGATTACCCAGTCATACCAGCTCTACAACGAGCTGATAGATAAACTTGACGTTATTTTCCAAAGCCGTAGCGCCGCAGCCGACCGATTTCTGCAACTGACGTTGGCCGGATTACTGGGGGTTTTACTCGTGGTAATTTTGCTGTTGCTGGGCTTAACTCAGTCGATCAGCCGCAACATTATGGCAATAAATACCGCGACTAAACTCGTTGCCCAAAACGACCTAAGCGCCAGAGTACACATTGATTCGAACGATGAAATGCGGGAAATTGCGGAAAACTTCAATGCCATGATAGACACCAGCTCGGCTTTACTCAAAGAAATCATTCATACCAGCGCCGAATTGCATACTTCGGCGCAAAAGGTCTACACCGTTGCCGGCCAGAGCGCCATTCATCTTGATAGGCAACGCGAAGAGACCACTTCGGTCGCTACCGCAGTGAACGAAATGAGTGCCACCATCCAGAATGTGGCCAGTACCACTAATACCGCGGCCCAGGCCGCCAGCAATGCTAACGAGCAGGCGAAAAACGGCAAAAACGTCGTAGCGAGCGCCACCTTATCGATCAGCCAATTGGCTAGAGACGTTGAAGCCGCTGCCAATGTGATTCAGAGTTTGGAAAAAAGCAGCGAGTCAATAGGCTCTTTAGTGGACGTGATTAAAAGTATCGCCGAACAAACTAACTTATTAGCATTGAACGCCGCGATTGAAGCCGCCCGTGCCGGCGAACACGGCCGCGGTTTTGCAGTGGTGGCGGATGAAGTCCGCAACCTGGCAAGCCGTACCCAGGAATCGACGGCGGTGATCGAAAACATGATAGTCACATTACAGACTGGATCGCGCGAAGCGGTCACCGTCATGCAACAAAGCCGTTCGCAAGCGCATGAAGGGGTGGAAAAGTCTCGGGAAGCAATGCAATCCCTGGAAGCGATTAGCCAATCGGTGGAAACCATCGATGCGATGAACTTGCAAATTGCCAGCGCGGCCGAAGAACAAACGGCGGTGACGGAGGAAATCAATCGAAATATCGTCCACATTACCAGTCTCTCGGAACAGACAAGTAGCGGAGCGAATCAAACTACCGCCGAAGCGCGCCAGCTAAATCAGCTAGCGGAAAACTTACAGAAACTAACCAAACAATTCAAACTATAGATCTAGCCAAGAGAATCCGCCACCTTGTTAGGTTTGTATCGCTCTAACAGGGTAGCGGAACCCAATCTATTTACCCAGCACTTCGCCTCTAACACTTTCCACCAGCGCGGCGGCTTCCGAGATCAGATCTTCCGGCACATTCAGTTCGTGTAAGGTAGCGCCCAAATGCTCCATAACGGCGTCGTAATGCGAGTCGTTCAAGCCCATGGTGACCAAGCGGGCATGACCGTCCCGTAAGGACCGCCCTGTATAGTTGTTTGGGCCACCGAAGGCTACCGTCATAAAGGCTTTCAGATGCTCAACCTGCTTAGGCATATCGGTTTTTGCGAAGAAGCGGTTGATCCGATAGTCGTCCAGCACTTTGCCGTAGAACACATCGACAGCCGCGTTCACTGCCGCTTCGCCACCGATGCGCTCATACAACGATGGTCCTTGTACTTGGTTTGCTTCACTCATTTTTTTACCCCTCCTCTTATAATTATTGAATTGTCGAGGCGGCGACTAATTTGGCAAGCTATTGATTTTGCCAGTTTTAACGGCCTCGGCAGCGATGATAACGCATGATAGTTTCGCATCCAAACTATTTACTCGCTGCCAAAGACCCGATGAATTGTAAGTTATTGAATCTTCTCAAGACCGCCCAAATAGGGCCGCAAAGCTTCCGGCACCGTGATCGAACCGTCTTCGTTTTGATAATTCTCCATCACCGCGATTAAAGTCCGTCCAGCAGCCAAGCCCGAGCCGTTTAAGGTATGCACCAATTCCGGTTTACCGGTTTCCGGATTACGCCAGCGGGCTTGTAAGCGCCGCGCCTGGAAATCCTTGAAATTACTGCAAGACGAAATTTCTCGGTATTTTTGCTGACCGGGCAACCACACTTCCAGATCATAGGTTTTTGACGACGAAAAGCCGGTGTCGCCAGCGCACAGCAACACTTTGCGGTACGGCAAATTCAGTTTTTGCAAAATGGTTTCGGCGTGTGCGGTCAACTCTTCATGGGCTTGCGCGGAGGTTTCCGGGGTGACGATTTGCACCAACTCGACTTTTTCGAATTGATGCTGGCGTATCATCCCGCGTACGTCACTGCCGTAAGCGCCGGCTTCACTGCGGAAACAGGGCGAATGACAAACGAATTTCAGCGGCATCTGCTTGGCTTCAACGATCACATCGCGGACGATGTTGGTGACCGGCACTTCGGCGGTGGGAATCAGGTAAAAAGTCGGATCGTTCTTGACCGTGAACAGATCGGCTTCGAACTTGGGTAGTTGGCCGGTACCGCGCAAACTGTCGGCATTCGCCAGGAACGGCACATAGGTTTCCTGATAGCCGTGCTCGTTGATATGCGTGTTCAACATTAACTGAATAATCGCCCGTTGCAAGGTAGCCAGTTTCCCGGCCAGGACCACGAAACGGGCGCTGGCGATTTTTGCGCCCAGCTCAAAATTCATTCCCAAGGGTTCGCCCAGATCGACATGATCTTTTGGAGTAAACGTAAACTGGCGTGGTTCGCCCCAGCGGCTAACTTCCTGGTTGTCTGCGTCGCTTTTGCCGGCCGGCACTGCTGCGTCGAGAATATTGGGAATGCCTTCCAGCAGGATATTCAACTGGTTTTGAATGTCATTCAACTCGGATTCTGCGGCTTTCAGCTGATCGCCCAAATCCGCTACTTGATCCAGCAGAGGTTGAATGTCCTCGCCCTTGGCTTTGGCCTGGCCGATGGCTTTGGAACGGGTGTTGCGTTCGTTTTGCAATTCCTGAGTTTTGACCTGCACATCTTTGCGCCGATCTTCAAGACTTTGATAGGCGGCGGCATCGAATTGAAAGCCACGTCTTTGCAATTGTTGTAGAACCAGTTCCAGGTCGCTTCGAAATAAACGGGGGTCTAGCATGGTTGTGAATATCCTGATTTGAAAAAAGAGAGAAAACGGCGGCTAGACCTGCTTGCCTAGCCACAAGCCGAACCACAGCGCGGCCGCACAAAAGACAATGTTACTGAGAAAAACAGTCAGCATCGCGCCCATATGCGATTCGAAGGAATGACCGCTTTCCAGCAGGTAGAGAATTAAATATAAACCGGACAGGGTAATGAATACGCCAATCAGAACGGTCACTAAAATAGCCCGGTACTCTATTGAAATGGACAGTTTGTGCATCAATACCGTGGCGACGATACCGATCAAAAACGCGCCGATGCCATTGACTATCGTCAATGCATAAGGAAACGGCCAATCGAACAGACGGAATGTACCTTGCGAATAAAAAAATAACCCTTTGCCTATCGCCAAACCGGCCCATACCGCCAACAGACACCCGAACACGCTGGCTACAATATTTAGCCCGGCCTTGCCGATTTGGCCTTGTTCGAGCAAATAAAAGGTTTCCAGAGAAAAGCTGGAAAAGGTGGTAAAACCGCCCATTACGCCTACCAAAATCGCGGTGCGGTATTCCAACGCTATCGCCAACCGTTGCAGAATCAAGGCTTCAGTCATCAGCCCGATCAAAAACGAACCGAGCAAATTGACGGTCAAGGTACCGTATGGAAAACCTCTACCCAACCACAGATACACGCCGCTGGAGGCCAGATAGCGCAACATGGAGCCGATGGCGCCGCCCAGAGCGACCGCAAACAATTGCAACATCAGAATTTAAAGAACGTTTCCCGGTAGTAACGCAGTTCTTCGATGGACTCGATAATGTCGTCCAGGGCTTTGTGCGAGGCCTGCTTGTTAAAGCCGTCCTTCAACTGCGGCGCCCAGCGCGCAGCCAATTCCTTCACGGTAGACACATCCAGATTGCGGTAATGGAAAAACGCTTCCAGTTTGGGCATGTAGCGATAGAGAAATCGCCGATCCTGACAGATGCTGTTGCCGCATATCGGCGACGTTCTGGCTGGAACCCAGTGCTGCAAAAATTCAAGCGTACGTGATTCCGCTTCGGCGGCATCGATTTTTGAGTCCTTGACCCGCTGAATCAATCCGGATTGACCATGATGCTGCCGATTCCAGTCGTCCATAGCCGCCAGAGCCGCATCGGATTGATGCACTGCCATCACCGGCCCTTCGGCGAGGATTTGCAGATTTTTGTCGGTCACCACCGTGGCGATTTCGATGATAAGATCGTTATCAGGATCCAAGCCTGTCATTTCCAGATCGATCCAGATAAGATTGTCGGCATCTTGAGCCATTTTCATTCCATGGTATTAATAATGTTGCGGCAAATTGTAGCATTAGCTAATCTGTACCGCTAATTGTTAACCCCACCTACATAGGCTTGATGAACACGTTTACTGGCATTTTTTTAGCGGCTTTAGTCCTTTCCTACGGCATCCAATTCTGGCTGGCAATGCGCCAGAAATCCTATGTTTTACAGCATCGTGAACAGGTGCCTACCGCCTTTCAGGACCGGGTATCGCTCAGCGCGCACCAAAAGGCCGCCGACTACACCATAGAGAAAGGCAAACTGGGCGACATCGACAGTGTGGTCGGCATGATATTTCTGCTGGCGCTGACCTTGGGTGGCGGCATCAGCCTGGTTTTCGATTTCTGGTCGACCTTCGATTTATCGCCGCTGATGGCCAGCTTGTTCTCAATGGCCAGCATTTTTCTGTTGATGACCGTGATTGAAATCCCGTTCAGCTTGTACCAAACCTTTGTCATCGAAGAAAAGTATGGCTTCAATAAAAGCAAGCTGCCGCAGTTTGTAAAAGACCAACTGATGTCGATGGGCTTGACGCTGGTCATCGGCTTGCCGATTCTGGCGCTGATTCTGTGGGTCATGGACAGCATTGGCGGGCTATGGTGGCTGTATGCTTGGGCCATCATCATGAGTTTTTCACTGTTGATGAGCTGGCTGTTTCCGACCGTAATCGCGCCGCTGTTCAACAAATTCGAGCCTATGCAGGAAGGCTCTTTGAAACAACGCATTCAGGGATTATTGGAACGTTGCGGCTTTAACAGCCAAGGCATTTTCATCATGGACGGCTCGCGCCGCTCCGGCCACGGCAACGCCTATTTCACCGGTCTGGGCAATAACAAACGCATCGTGTTTTTCGATACCTTGGTGAATTCGCTGGACGAGGAAGAATTGGAAGCTGTGCTGGCTCACGAGTTGGGTCATTTCACATGCAAACACACCATCAAAATGCTGGTGGCTTCGTCGGTAATGACTTTGATCAGCTTTGCGGTGTTAGGCTGGTTGATCACCCAGGACTGGTTTTTCGACGGTTTGGGCGTCAGCACCCACTCAAATGCCGCCGCACTGTTGCTGTTTATGCTGGTGTCGCCGGTGTTCACCACATTCATGCAGCCGATCAGCGCCTATTTTCAACGCAAATTCGAATTCGAAGCCGACGACTTTGCCACCCGCAATGCCCAAGGCAGTAAAATGATTAGCGGCTTGGTGAAACTTTACGAAGAAAACGCCAGCACCCTGACACCCGATCCTTTGTACTCCGCATTCCACTACAGCCATCCGCCGGCCGCGATCCGCATAGCGCATATCGAAGAAAAGATGCAGTCCGCCTGATGGCAGACCTGCAACAGGGCTTGGTTGTCGCCCATCTCGGCAAGGGCATCGCCGTCGAGGTGAGCGACGATGCCGGTTTAGCTGCCGAGCAACTCGTACTCTGTCAGACTCTACGCAAACTGGACACCGTGGTAGTGGGGGACCGGGTAATGCTATCCATGTCCTCCCCCGAGCAAGGCCGCATCGAGCAAATACTGCCCAGGCGCTCGGTGTTGCAGCGCCCCAGCCGCGGCAACGACACCCGGCCGGTAGCGGCCAATCTGGATACTATTTTCATCGTGTTCGCCGCCGAACCTGAATGCGATTTTTTGCTGCTGGATCAATATCTGGCAATCTGCGAAAACTGCAATATCGATGCGGCACTGGTGCTGAATAAAGTCGATCTGCCGCTGTCACCTGCGGTTGAAGAAGGGCTGGCGTATTACCAAAACTTGGGCTACAGCCTGCATAGAGTCAGCGCCAATCAAAAAATTGGCATCGACGGCTTGCAACAGGTTTTGGCTCAGCGAACCAGCATGTTCGCCGGCCAATCCGGGGTAGGCAAATCGTCCTTGACCAACGCTCTATTGCCGGAGCGCAACTTAAAAATCAATAGCGTCTCGGAAATCACCCGTCACGGCCGCCATACCACCACGGCTGCGACGCTTTACCACTTACCCGGAGGCGGCGATTTAATCGACAGCCCCGGCGTCGCGATATTTGGCTTGGCAGGTTTGTCGGAAGGGCAGCTGGCTTGGGGTTATAGAGAATTCCAGCCGCACATTTCCAAATGCCGCTTCAACGACTGTCGGCATGTCAACGACAAGGATTGCGCGGTACGCTTAGCAGTGGAAACCGGTGAGGTCGCCACAGAACGCTATCAGCGTTTCTTAAAACTCAGAGAAAAAATGCCGCCGGGCAATCGCAATTGACTCGCTTAAATACCCTCTAATTTTATAAAATAAGCGCGCAGAGAGACAGAAAATAGATGTGTGAAAATTCACAGTTAAAGGGCGATAGAGCCGGTGCTGAAAAATTGAACAGCCCATTAAGTAATGGGCCTGCTAGTTTTGAGTAATCCGTAAGAACACACAGACAGAGTAGAAGATATCCAAAAAAACCAAGAAGAAAGCAATATCAGGCCTGTACTGACTTGCTGCCGCAGGTTACCAATCAATGGCTGGGACTTCACGTTAAATTCTGGAATTATTGCTCAATGGTTTGAGCCCACCTCTCCGTGATGCCAGGAGCCAAGTGTCTGCTATTCGCGCCTATAAGGAAATCGCAAGCATAAAACGAGTATTTAGCTGGGCGTATGAATATGAATATAAATATGAAAAAGTAAAATTTAACCCAACTTCCAGGGTTAAAAATCTGACGGTTAAAGCCCGGCAACATTACGCTGAAGATCAAGATTACCAATTCATGCTGTATGTTGCACGCGCTTCAATCTATTGATACGTACCAACATACATGGAGATTGCATACCTGTATAGGATGCGACTATCGGAAGTGCTGGATTTGATCAATGTAGATGAACCGCACTAAGCCCACAACTCAATCCTTGACGCCTTTAAACTATGACACCCGACCACCCAGAAAATCGTTACGTTTTCATTTCCGATGAAAACTGGTAACCTGATATCACGTTTAAAAACCGCTATCGGACGAGTCGGCTCAGAGGCCCAAGCCGCGCGTCTTGGCATACAGTGAACGAGGTTTACATTTCACTATCTAAAGCGCAAAGGTGTGAGCGATACGGCAGGAAATAAACTCGAGGCGAGCGGACATAGAACCGCTTCGATGTTAAATGTAACGATGTGAAATTAAAGACAGTAGAGCCATCAAACGAATAATCGTTTATTACAAGCTTTGCTACCAGAAAGATTTTCTGAGACTATCAACAATTGTGAGCTGTTGAATTTATTGGGGTGAACGATGGGGCTCGAACCCACGACAACCGGAATCACAATCCGGGACTCTACCAACTGAGCTACGCTCACCATAATGATGAATTTTTGCGATGGCACGCTTGGCAGGACTCGAACCTGCGACCCTCGGCTTAGAAGGCCGATGCTCTATCCAGCTGAGCTACAAGCGCAAATCTTGGTCGGGGTAGAGAGATTCGAACTCCCGACATTCTGCTCCCAAAGCAGACGCGCTACCAGACTGCGCTATACCCCGAATTGACCTTCTTATTATCCCGAAGAGCGGAAGCACTCCAGAAAGATAACTATGATAAAGACATCGATTACTTACGTCAACAGATTTTTTCACATTGATCTGATAACCCGATTTTAGCCCTCAAATAGCTGGCACAAAAAACTCCAAAAAAGCGTTGAAAGCCTCAATAATAAGATCTCACGCAGGCAAAGTGTTAAGCGACAACACACTCCAGTCCGTCCACTTTTTGGAAGCCGCGCGGCAATGCTGTGCCGCGATTGGCGCGATGACCGGTGTATTGAGCAATATCCATAGCCTTGAGTGTAACGTGTCGTTTGCCGGAGACGATTTTCAATTCGCTATTCGCCGACAACGCTGTTACCGCAACCACCACATCCTTGCCGGAAACTAAGTCCCCACCGGGAATTTGGATCAGCTTATTGCCCTTGCCTTTCGCCAGCTCCGGCAGATCCAGCGCCGGAAATATCAGCAACCTTCCCTGCAACGTTGCAACCGCCAGCAAGTCGAGACCGTTCGGAATAGGCGCGGGGGTCAAAACTTTTGCTCCTGTCGGTAAGCTCAACAACGCTTTACCAGCCTTATTTTTACTTTGCAGCTCTTTTACTTGAACCCGAAAGCCGTAACCGGCATTGCTGGCAATCAATAACCAATCATCAGGCTGCCCGGTAAACACATCGGTGAACAAACTGCCTGGCGGCGGATTAAGTCTACCGGTCAGCGGCTCACCCTGACTACGCGCGGACGGCAGATCGTGCGTAGTAATCGTATAGACGCGCCCCGTGGAATCCAACACATACGCCGGCTGAGTAGTCCGGCCTTTTGCCGACGATAAATGCCCATCGCCGGCACGATAACTCAGGCTTTCCACTTCGATGTCGTAACCCTTGGCAGCGCGTATCCAGCCTTTTTGCGACAAAATAATGGTGACCGGTTCGTTGGCGATTAGCTCGGTGGTATCCAAGGCTTGCGCGGCATCGCGGGCAACGATGGGCGATCGACGTTCGTCGCCGTATTTTTCCGCATCGCGCTCGATTTCCTTGCGGATCAGACGATTCAGCAAACGTTCGGAACCCAAAGTTTTTTCCAACGCTTGGCGCTCCTGCTCCAACTCGTCCTGTTCGCCGCGAATCTTCATTTCCTCCAGCTTGGCCAAGTGGCGCAGCTTCAGTTCCAGAATTGCTTCCGCCTGCAAGTCGCTCAAGCCAAACCGGGCCATCAAAACCGGCTTGGGATGATCTTCTCTGCGGATAATCGCGATTACTTCGTCGATATTCAGATAGGCAATCAGCAAACCTTCCAGAATATGTAAACGTGCCAGCACCTTATCCAAGCGATATTGCAAACGGCGGCGTACGGTTTCGGTTCTGAAGCTGATCCATTCGGTCAGAATCATGCGCAAATTCTTAACCTGCGGCTTGCCGTTCAAACCGATCATATTCATATTGACCCGATAATTTTTCTCCAGGTCTGTAGTAGCGAATAAATGCGACATTACCGCATCGACATCGATGCGCTTGGTCTTGGGAATAACTAATAGGCGAGTTGGATTTTCGTGATCGGATTCGTCGCGTAAATCCTCGATCATTGGCAGCTTTTTTGCCAGCATTTGTGCGGCAATTTGTTCCAGCAACTTGGCGCCGGAGACTTGATGCGGCAAAGCGGTGATGACGATGTTGCCATCTTCCAGCTCATATTTGGCACGCATCTTCACCGAGCCATTGCCGGTCGCATACATTTTGTGAATCTCGGCGCTAGCCGTGACGATTTCGGCATCCGTTGGATAATCCGGCCCCTTGATATGCGTCAGCAAGTTTTCGAGTGACGTTTCAGGATCGTCCAGTAATTGCAGGCAGGCGTTGGCGACTTCGCGCAGATTGTGCGGCGGAATGTCGGTGGCCATACCCACAGCAATGCCCATGGTGCCGTTCAACAGCACATTCGGCAAGCGGGCCGGCATCAGGCTGGGCTCTTTCAAGGTGCCGTCGAAATTGTCGGTCCAGTCCACCGTGCCTTGACCCAATTCGCTGAGCAGGGTTTGCGCATAGGCGGTTAACCGGGATTCGGTATACCGCATTGCAGCGAAAGATTTCGGATCATCTGGAGAACCCCAGTTGCCCTGGCCATCGATTAACGGATAACGATAAGAAAAGTCCTGCGCCATCAACACCATGGCTTCGTAGCAAGCAGAATCACCATGCGGATGGTATTTACCCAGCACGTCACCGACGGTACGTGCCGATTTTTTGTACTTGGCCAGCGCGGTCAAACCCAGTTCCGACATCGCATACACGATGCGGCGTTGTACCGGCTTCAGGCCATCGCCGATATGCGGCAAAGCCCGGTCCAAAATCACGTACATGGAATAATCCAGGTAGGCTTTTTCGGTAAATTCTTTTAGCGGGAGTTGTTCGAAGTTTTCCTGTACACCCATTGTTTTGCGAATATTCCTGTGTTGTAAGCCGGCGAATGGCGGCGCGATATAGGGTCGCTAAAATACCATAGTCACGAAAGGATGGCGTATCGGAAATAGGATGCAGTCAGTTAAACAAACCTGGCCGGCTCAAGAAAGACGGGGAAAATTCTCGTGCGAGCACAAGGCAAGGCATGTAATTTAACAAGCTCTGTTACTATGCAATTAACAGCGACATTAACCAAGGGCAAACGTGACTGAAACCAACTCCACCAAGGTCACTTGCCAAACCTGCAAGCTGTCCGAATTATGCTTGCCCTTTGGTTTACAACAGTCAGAAGTCGAAGAACTGGTGAATATAATTCGCGAACGGCGGCCGCTGCGGATTGACGATTTACTCTATCGGCAAGGCGATACGTGCAGAAGTTTGTATGCAATCAAATCCGGCTCTTTCCGGAGTTTTATGGCCAACGCAGAAGGCGAAGAACAAACCATGGGCTTTTATTTGCCCGGCGAATTAATGGGGCTGGATTCGCTGCAATATGGGCGATTTACCTGCTCGACTGTTGCGTTGGAAACCGCCTCGGTTTGCGAATTGCCGTTAAGCAATCTCAACGAACTATGCGGCAAGATCCCTAGCTTACACAGCCAGCTGATGCGAATTTTGGGTAAGGAAATTGCGTCCGATCACGACAAGATTATCTTGCTTGGACATCGCTCCGCTAAGGAACGGATGGCCACTTTTCTATTGATGCTCTCACAACGCTATGCAGCATTGGGTTTTTCCAGCACATCATTCAATTTAACGATGAGCCGTTTGCATATTGCCAATTTTCTGGGTCTGACGATTGAAACTGTCAGCCGGCAGTTAGCTTATTTAAGCCAACAAGGCATTATTTCCGTTAAGCAACGCGGGATAAAAATCCACAATTTAAGCGCACTGAAAACCGTGGTTAACTCTTGCACTGTAAATTGCAATGCCTACGCCGGCCTCTCGGATTGATATTGCCGGACTGCAAAGACACGGCAATATCGCGTTCCAAGCTAAAGCCGCTTATTTAATTTCTTTAGAGGAATCAGCTTTTGGTTTGCTCGGGCCAACACCTTGCTCGCCGCATGCGGCCAGGGTGGTTACTGCGATAACTAACAATAATACTTGGCTGATTAATTTCATAAGTTTTCCGGTTGTGACGATGTTTTTATAATTCGCCTTTGCCGCGCCCCAGCGCGTTATCAAAGGAGACGCACTTCAAGCCATAAGGCTTGGACAACATCATGACATTGATCGGACAAGGCCATTTGATCGATGTCAAATGGCTGTAAAATGCCAGGAATATATTTAATAACCGCGCAGCAGTAGAGATAAAATAGCGGCCCGTCAGATCGGTTGGTCTTATCAAAATGACCCCAACAGCGTTAAATTCCTACTCCGAATAGCATCTGCAAAAACCGCAGACGCTGAAATCACCTGCCGGACATTTCTGACAATGTCTTGTAAAGAAATCTGACATCAAAAATCACATGAGTACATTAAAAGGCTTTTTAATCGCGACCCTTTGTATAGCAGGCCAAAGCACGCTTGCTGACAGCCCCTCTTGGAAACCTGACCTACCCAAAGCTAAAACCGCGTTCGAACGAGAAACACGTGTAGCGTTGCGGGAAGGACACCACATCGAACCCACTATTTTTCCGGGCTTTTATGCGGTCCGCTCGGGGCAGCCGGGCTCTCCTTCCGCCTATTTTCGAGAAGATATGGCTTGGCTGGGAAATGTAAGGTCTCAAGGCTGGAGCATTCGCTCCCCATTGGAAAGCAACTCAGAAGGAAAAAGAAATTGGCTGAAAGAGCAGATCAAGTATCTGCCATTTGAAAATCTTATTTTTATTCAACGCCGAAAACCGGCAGTGGCGGTAATTTGGTCGGCTCCGGATTGTCCATTTTGCCGAAAACTTGAAAGAGCCTTTGAGCAAGAAGATGTTTCCGCTTTTGTTGCACCGGTTGGATTAACCGAAGAAGGCTACCGGCGAGCAGCCAATATTTATTGTTCTAGCAATGCCGCAAAATCCTGGCAGGCAATGATGCGCGAAAATGCACCTAGCGAACCTGCTAGCCCGGGTTGTTCATATCCGCACGAAATGATGAACGATATTGGATTTTTCTTTGGGATGGGGCGAATGGCGACACCTATCGTCGTCTTCGCGGACGGCTCTACTATGAGCGGCTGGGATGATCACCAGGCTCTCGCATTGCTACGTGAGAAAATTAAGCAGCAACTATTTTTTCCGAATCCTAACACCCGCCGGTAACGCTCAAACTGTTCGGAGGCGTCAGCTTGACATCGAGTACCGCAAACCGAAGTCTGCGGTACATCTCAAAGAAACTGCCTGAAAGATAAAACTAACATCATGAACGGGCATTCAGATTTTTCCAACTGCCCTTTCCAATCTTCAGGCTGTTTACGACACCTTAATTAAGCGGCGATCACGTTAACCTTACCGTTACGACGCGCCAAACGGGTCATACCCAACAAACCGCCACCTAACAGAGCCAAGGTACCTGGCTCTGGAACGGTGCCGTTATCCACCACCGGAGGAGTCACAGCACCGAAACCGTCGAGATAGACATAGCCTCTGTGCCCGGTTGGCTCGCAGTCCGCAGCCAATAAGCTCAGCTGATAAGTATGGCCGAGAGTAAGGTTGGTCAACTGCTCTACTTGCCAAGAGGTGTAATAGTAACCGGTTGAAGAAAGTGTAAAACGGCTATCAACGCCGCTACCAGTAGTGGCTGCGTTATATTCTCTATTTACCAAGACCGTCATACTGGTCAAATCTGTTAAAGTTAATTTGAAAGTTGCAGCATCATTGACACCATGCGCACCTTGCAATACTGCCGCCCATGCAAAGAAAATACTGCTGTCTTGATAATTACTTACAGTTTGCGTGATTGCGGAACCGTAACCGCCAATGGCAGTATCTTCAACACGATAAGAATAATTGCCGCTGTATACCCGGTTAAGATTATTTCCGGTATTTGCATCAAAACCAGCAGTCACAATAGCGGAATGATTTATAGAAGAACTGTAATTAGCGCCTCCTGGCAGGTAATTGACAGGATCCAAAGTTGAGTTCAGTTCATTGCCTCTGAAGCCTCCACCAGTTGTCCAACCACTCGCATCGCCGGTTTCAAAATTACCATTCACAAATCCCGCATGTGCGGCTGGGGTTAGTAGCACAGCAGCAACAAGCGCCGCAAAAGCATTGGTTTTCATAGTATCTCCAGAATTAAGTAGAAGTTAAATTTTCAATGGCAGCAGCTAAAATGGCTGCACGCCTCTACAATAAAGCAAAATATGGGCCAATATAAAATAAAAATAGCTAATAAATTGATATATATGACTTTTATGCTATAAATTACCCAGAAGAATACTCAACTTCCACTAAAAAATGTAAAATTTATCGACGTTTAATTCCATCGTACTTGGGGGATATGGAAAGACTTTTACGTGACGCCCAAAACAGGCCATTGCCAGAGAGAACTTATGGAACAACGGGAAAGGCATGAGATTTGGAGACTAGCAACTTGCCCATTTTCACCCACAGACCAACTTGTAGATTTATATCCAACTAGGCCTCACATAATTTAAGGACAGACCTAAAAACCCGGCACCGCCCGCGCCGGGTTTTACCTTAAAGAATTACAACAAATCAGCGAACATGATGACGCGCATGACCTTCATGTCCATCGTCGTCGCGAGATTCACAACGTCCCAGAAAATCGGCATGTTCCGCATTAATCGACGCATCGCGCGCAGCTACTGCGGTGTCGGCGAAGTCGGTAAACAAGCCATCCACACCCAAATCAAAGTAATAAGTCATTTCCTGTTGCGGATCGGCAAAGCCGTAACCGGAGGCATCATTGCGGAAGGTCCAGGTGTGCACTAGCAAGCCTTTGTCGTGGGCCATTTCTACTACGCCGGTGCTACCTTCAACAATACGGTCATTAATGTTGACTTTGCCGTCGCCGTTGCGGTCAAAATCGACGGCTACGGTTTTCACCAGATAAGGCTTCCACGGACCTACCGCATCCGCGTAGGTTTTTACAAAATCCAGACCGTCGTTGCTCAGCAAATCGGCGAAAGTACGTTGATCGCCTTTCACGACAAAGTCATACGGCTGTTTATACGGCGCAACCAGCGACATTGAGCCGTCGGCGTTGACGTCGTCCGCATCGATCAGCTGCACCAATTTGATGTCGGTCTTGCGGCTCAAATATTGCAGATTACTGACTTCGAATGACTGGATAAACACCGGTGCGCAAGCGCTGTTGCCGTATTCCTTATGCAGTTTTTTCAGCAGTTTGTCTTCGAAGAAATTCTTACCAAATAAAGACTTACCCTTGGCGTTCTTCAGATCGGCGTGATAAGTGGAATGCTTGATTTCAGGATAAATGCCAATGCGGCGGCCGGTTTTTTCGCTTTGCTGCTTGGCCAGCGCAATCACTTCGTTCAAGGTTGGGATTTCAAACTCGCCGTCATAAGAATTATCACGGCCGCGAGTTTGGATGGCGCGCAGAGTTTTGATTTCTTTCAAGGTAAAGTCGCTGGCAAACCAATCGGTCACCACAAAGCCGTCGACCATACGGGTGGTTTTGCGATCAGCAAATTCCGGATGATTAGCCACATCGGTGGTACCGCCTATCATCGGTTCGTGGCGGGCAATCATATGACCATCCTTGGTCAGCACCAGATCGGGCTCGATAAAGTCCGCGCCCATTTCAATCGCCAAGGCATAGCCGGCCAGTGTATGTTCCGGGCGATAGCCGGACGCGCCGCGATGGCCAATAACCAGCGGGCCGGCATTGGCATGGTCGTGATGTTCGCTGTGCGGCAGGGCATGGGCACTGTTTTGCGCACCGAGTGAAGCTAGCATGGAAATAGTCAATAACGTGGGTTTCAACATGAATAGGGTCCTTATTTTGCTTGAAGTTAAATGTCTTAACCAGAGAAACTGCCGGACGGCAAACACCACCCCGGCAACGTGGTTTTAGTCGTGATCGCGGTCGTGATGATCGTGCTCGTGCTCACGCTCGGCTTCCGCCGCAAGCGTTTTGCTGAATACCACAGCGCCGTCGATGTCCTTGAAATCGACAGTCATCGCGCGGCTTTTTTTGTCGATATTCACTTCGCCAAAGAATTGCAAACCGGCGTAAGGCGACAGATTGACTTGGCCGGCTGGCGGCGCTTTAGAGAAAACTACTTGCGGACCGAATGTGCCGTCCGTGCTGTTTGGCCCGAAGGAGCCGGCGTTTAATGGACCGGCGACGAATTCCCAGAACGGCGCGAAATCTTTGGACGCGGCCTTGGCTGGATCGTAGTAATGAGCCGCGGCGTAATGGACATCGGCAGTCAGCCAAACCAGATTGTTGATATGCTCATGATTGATAAAGCTCAACAACCGTGCAATTTCCAGTTCGCGGCCCGCAGCAGCGCCGTCGTTGCCGTTAGCAACCGCTTCCCAACGCGCCTGGCCTTGGGCGGTGTTACCGTCGCCGATATTCAAACCAATCGGCATGTCGGCGGAGATGACTTTCCAGGTGGCTTTAGAGTTTTTTAATTCTTCCTGCAACCAAGCCATTTGCTCTGCCCCGAGGAAGGCGGTTTCGGCATTTTCTTCAGATTGCAGATTAGCGGTGTTAGGGCCACGATAGCTGCGCATATCCAACACAAACACATCCAGCAGTTTGCCGTAGGAAATTTTGCGATAAATCCGCTCGGATTCTTCGGCGTCGTGTGGACGCAACGGTGCATACTCCAGGAAGGCTTTGGTGGCGCGGGCAATCAGCGTCGGCACGTTCTTTTCGGTGTAGCGCGGGTCGGTGCTCAAGTCTTTGGAATCAGACCAATTATTAACCACTTCATGATCGTCCCACTGCCAAATTTGCGGCACTTCGGCATTGAAACGGCGGACGTTTTCATCCAACAGATTGTATTTGTAGCGGCCACGGAATTCGTCCAAGGTTTCCGCAACTTTACTCACTTCCGGAGTAACTACGTTAGTCCAAATCTGGCCATTCTCGGCCAGCTTGCTCTCAGGAATCGGGCCGTCGGAATACACATTGTCGCCACTTTGAATGAAAAACTGCGGTTGCACCTGGCGCATGGCTTCATAGATTTTCATGCCGCCAAAGCTTTCGTTGATGCCCCAGCCTTGGCCGGCGGTGTCGCCGCCCCAGACGAAACGGATATCGTCACGCTTGCCGATAGTATGAAAATGCCCAACCACCGGTTCGCTTTTGCCACGGGCATTGGTCAAATCTTCAAACCAGACTTTCACGTAAACGTCTTTGCCATCGGCTAAACCAGTCAAGTCTTGACGAGCGGTAAAATCGGTTTCGGCCAGTGCATACGGACCACGGAGACTGACCGCATCCTTGAACTGCGGGTTATAGGCATATTTCAGCATCATGCGCGAGGGGCGGTCAGCGCGGCTCCAGACGATAGCGCGTCCGGGCGCTAAATCACCGATCTGGATACCTTGCTCCATTTGCGGCACATCAACGGTTTCCGCAAATACCGGCGCGTTCAACGTTAACAAGCCGGCGATTGTCAATGCCAGTTTGGCCGGTTTTAAAAATTGACAGCTGGGTTTTAGTAATTGCATTGCGACTGCTCCTAAGCATTGTGAAGAGGCCCGGATTATAGGCAGCGGCAAATGACAATCTGATTAAGGTCCACAGAGAACGAAGCGGAATGTTTTGTAGCCGATTCCGTCGCCAGAGAAGCGTTCCGTTTGCTAGGCAGCAGGCGCGCGGAACTCACCGCGTTTTGTGACGCGCTTCGCATTTAGGCACGGTTGTTGCTAAGCAACATTTTGTCTTTCGCTTTTTATTTCAATTAGTTACGATTGGTCTATTATTGATACTCCGCTAAAGCTCGGCGTTTGGCTCACCGGTGGATTAACAATTGCTTGGCCGCCGATAACGGCATACCTAAGCAGACCGGCAAGTTGTTTTCCAAGCGCGCATATCAACATGCCATTCAAACCGACACGACTAACAGTCATCGGTGTATGCCAGCTATAGCATTAATAACTATAACAATAGCAAGCAAGAGGAAGGAATCATGATCAAACCCGGAAGCACGCGGCGTGGAGCCAAATCCAAACAACTGAATCGTTTATTGACGATTCCGGTATCTCATATCAGTGAATTAGTACGCTGGATGCTCGACTACGGCGGGGTGCCGTATCGGGAGGAAGGCAGTGTGCCGATGCTGCATTTACCAGCCTTCTTGTTGGCAGGCGCGGATGCGAAGGCCATGCCGGTGTTGATCACCAGCGAAGCAACCTTATGCACCATGCACCAATCGCTGCAATACATCGATGCCCGTTTGCCCGCTGAACTGCGGCTGTATCCGCGCGACGAAAAGAGTCTGGCGGAAACCGAACGCTTGCTGGCGTTGCTGGTGGACAAATTGGGCCTGGCGACTCGCAATTACGGTTATGCGATGTTGTTGCCGCACAAAGAAACTGTGCTGTCGTTCTGGCAACAGCGAGTGCCTAGCTGGCAAAAATGGTTGGCAGAACTCGCTTATCCCCTATTGGCTAAAGCCATGGAAAAATCCCTACCCGCCGATCCCGGACAAGTCGAACCCTGCAAACAACAAATCGAAGCGATCTTTGCGGAGCTGGACACCCTGCTCGCCGACGGCAGAGCCTATTTACTGGGCGACCAACCCAGCATCGCCGATTATTGTCTGGCTGCACTATCCGCTCCGGTGTTGTTGCCGGCCCAGTTCGGCGGCGTACAACCGACCAAGGCAGAGTTGCCGGCTGCCTACCAGGCTTTTGTCGAGCAATTGACTGCAACGCCAACCGGCGCCTTGGCCTTGAAAATGTACCGCGAACATCGGTCCGCGCCGGCACCTGTCCTGGATCATCACCCCACATCCACCACGCCGCAAAATATCGTCAGTTACTACCTGGCGCGAGGCGTCGCGATGCTGGCCGGTGCGACGGTACAGCGCTGGCTATTCGGTTTATTACGCAAACACAAGCCGGTATTGGTGCTGGGCAAACGCGCTTTGGTGACTCGCGACAGCGACGTACGTGAGACTTTGGCTCGCGACACCGAATTTACCATCGCCGAAATCAACGCCCCGAATATGCAACGGCTGAACGGGCCGTTTTTCTTAGGCATGGACCGCTCGGAAGCCTATAGCAAAGAACAAGGCGCCTTGCGACGAGTAATCAAGCCCGACGAAGACCAACTGATTCGCCGCATCGTCCGCCAGCATTGCGACGAGATGATCCAGGCCGCCCTGCCGGTAGGCCGGATCGACATGGTGTCGCAATTAACCCGGCCGGTGGCGCGGCGCTTTATCCGCGATTACCTGGGGGTGCCCGGACCGGATGAAGTGACGATGATGCGCTGGATGCGATCCCTGTTTCACGATCTGTTTTTGAACCTTAGCAACGACCGCAGCATTCAAATCACCGCCGAACAATCGTTCCGGGAAATGGGGCCGTACTTATTAAATCTAATCGCCGAGCGCCGGCAGCGCATCAAACAAGGCGAGCAGTTTGAAGATTTTCTATCGCGGCTGATCAAAATGGGCATGGACGGCGAACACGATCTTGACGATGACGGCATCCGCCGGAACATCTCCGGCTTGATCGTCGGCGCACTCGATACCACCTCGATGGCCACCACCTTGATTGTCGAGCAATTGCTCAGCAAGCCCGAGGTGTTGCAACGCGCCAAACAGGCGGTCGATGACGAAGACAAGCTATTACATCTGTGCTTCGACGCATTCCGTTTCAACACTATGGCGGCGGCCATGCGCCGACATTGCAAAAACGGTGCGGAGATTGCCGGGGTAAAGATTCCGCCCGGCGCCGAAGTCTTCGCCTTTACCGCCTCGGCGATGTTCGACGAAAACGCTTGGCCGGAGCCTTTCAGTGTACGCGATGATCGTGCGCTGGATCGCTATATGCACTTTGGCGACGGCATGCACCGCTGCTTTGGCGAATACATCAACCGCATCCAGATTCCGACCTTGGTAGCCAGTTTGCTGCGCTTGAACAACTTAAAAATTTCCAGCGGCATCTTGTACGACGGACCGTTTCCCGATCAATTTGTCCTGAGCTTTGATCGGTAATTTCTTCACCAGCACGATAATAATTTCAAGAGGACGTGTGTATGCAACAAAACCCCATGACCGTTATCACGGAAATATTGCCGGACCAGCTGCAAAAGCTGGAAGCGTATCTGGCGCCGATAGGCACGGATATTAAAAATAATCCGGTAATTAAATTTTCCAATTATCAGCAGCTGCACTATTGCACTTTTTTCGTTATCCCCGGCAAGCATCCGTCAGAAGTTGAGACCGGCGAGCCGGCTTTGCTGGCGTTTGAAGCCAACATCGACGGCGACGTGAAGCAATTTATCAACGATTTGCTTGCCGGCAATCCGGACTTTGTGAATACCGTTTATAGCTGTTGCAAGGATTATCCGGGCAATAACGCCAGCCAACTGGCCGACTATTTATTGAAAAATGATTTCGGTGCTAATGCCTTTTACGTCGCCCACCCCGGCCAGACCCGCAATACGATTGTCGAGCAACAGCAAATCCGCCAGCGTATCCAAGACTATATTGATGCCAATCGCCCGGAGTTGGCGGCTAAACAGCCGACTGAGATTCATGCCGACATCGTCAAGCATTTAGGCGCCATCAACAAACCCGCGCCACAACCGTTTTTGAACAGCATGGGGCAAAACATCTTCAATACTTTGTTAGCCATCTTGGGCATATTGCTGGTGGGCGGTTTCTTCGGCATGTTCGGGCCGCTAGTGGAATTTTTGGCGGTATTGGTGCTGATAGCCGGCGTCGCTTTCGCGGTGCTGTTGCGCTGGAACGAGATGCGCGACAAACAAGACGACAAGCCCTGGGTGGTTTCCAAGCAAATGGAAGCCATTCAACGCGTGGAAGACCGGCAATTGCAAAACCATCTGACCAGTGTCATCGACATCAAACCCGGCTGGTTTAGATTGGCCACCTTGCGGGTCGTGCTAGCCGGTATCAATCTGGTCGCCAAACTGGTGGCTACCAAGGGCGATCTGAGCGGCATCGTCACCATTCATTTTGCCCGTTGGGTGATTCTGCCCGGCAACAAACGTTTATTGTTCATGAGCAATTACGACGGCAGCTGGGAAAACTACCTGGGCGAATTTATCGACCACGCCAGCGTCGGCTTAACCGCCGTGTGGAGCAATACTCAACTGGGCAAGGACAGAGGCTTTCCGGATACGCAATGGCTGGCCGTGCGCGGCGGCTCCCGCGACGAACAACGCTTCAAAAATTTCGCCAGAAATAGCCAGCTTGCCGAGTTGGTTTGGTATAGCGCCTACATCGATTTGTCCGTGAAAAATGTCGCCAATAATCGGGCGATTCACGAAGGCTTATTTTCCACGACCAATCTGGCTGCTTGGCTGAAATGTTTATAAAAGGACTCCAACAATGACCACCATCGATAAATTAGAAGACGTACAAGGCATCGTGTTTAGCGGCTACAGCAAGTACATGGCCAACTGCAGTTATTACCTGCTAAAAATTGACGATGCCGGCAAAACCAAGCCCTGGCTAAAAAACCTGGTCGACCAAAATCAAATCAGCCACGGCGCGTATAAACCGACCGATGAAACTGAAAACCTCCTGAACCTGGCGATCAGCTATTCCGGTTTCGAAAAACTACAAGTCAGTGAAGAAAGCCTTTACAGCTTTGAACTGTCGTTTCGGGAAGGCATGCATTCGGAACACCGTTCCGCACTGCTGGGCGACCGTGGCATCAACGATCCCAGCGTATGGGACTGGGGCAGCGGCGACAATAGCGTGGACATATTGTTTATGCTGTTTTCCAAAAACGACGCGATCCACAACGCCAGCCGTAAATACCACGAAAAAGCCTTTAAAGGTGCCGGCTTGAGCGTGGTGCAGCGTTTGGAAGCCAGCGAAAAAAAACAAAACGCCGATGGTTTTACCTTGGAACATTTCGGTTTCGCCGACGGCATTTCCGACCCTTCGGTGGACGGCTTCCCCACCACCAGCGGCACCGGCGACATTGCCACCGGCGAGTTTTTGCTGGGTTATCCGAATCAATACGACGGCAAACTCACCAAAATGCCGCAGTTGGGTGCTGCCGGCGAAACCTTTGGCAAAAACGGCACCTATTTGGTGTTTCGTCAGTTGAAGCAGGATGTCGGCGCGTTCTGGCAATTCATGGAAGAAGAAGCCGCACGCCAAGGTATCACCGCCGACTATCTGGCCGCCAAATTCGTCGGCCGCTGGAAAAGCGGTGCGGTGGTGGAGCCCAATCAAGACACCGATCCGAACAAGGTCAATAACAGCTTTAACTTCACCAAAGATCCTCATGGCACTGGCTGCCCGCTGGGCTCGCACATTCGCCGCGCCAATCCCAGAGCAGTGGGATTGGGCGCTACCGAAGCGGAAGCGCTAAAAGTCGCCAACCGTCACCGTATCCTGCGCCGCGGTCGTAGCTACGGCAACTTCCTGGAAAACCCGGCAAAAGACGACGGCAAAGAACGCGGCTTGTTGTTCATCTGCTTAAACGCGAATATCGAACGCCAGTTCGAATTTGTGCAACACACCTGGATCAACAGCGTCAAATTCGCCGGCTTATACGACGAAGACGACCCGTTGATCGGCAGCGGCGTGGCGGAGAATCGCAATTTTACGATTCAGGATGAACCGCTGCGGCGGCGGGTTTGCGGGTTTCAGCAGTTTGTGACAACGCGGGGCGGGAGTTATTTCTTTTTGCCTAGTTTGAGCGCGTTGGGGTTGCTGGGGAACTCTTGATAGGCCATATCGCGATAAACGTTTCCGAAAGTTATATGTTTGACGGAAGGGGCTTTCGGCCCCTTCAACATATGTACGCGCCGGTATTTTCTAACGATTGGTCGGTTGGATTTCATTAGTTTTGGCCAGCGAGACATAGCCGACCATCAGCAAAGTCATGGTCGTTACCCATTCTGACGGCAAAAACCTCTGGTTTGCTGCTACTGAAAACTGTAGCAATTTAAACCAGCTATTTGCATTGTAGGGTTGGAAATCAGAACGGCTCATGTTTTTTAATCGCGCCGTTTTGTGCAAGATGTGGTTTGATCGTTTAAAAATGCACTGACTTGTTATGAGCAATAGTTGGTTGGGCTGCCAATGCTCGTTACCGACCCTTTGCTGCCGCACACCCCGCATTTTCAAATGACAACTAACAACCAAATGCCGCCAGTCAATTTCAAGCCACTCCTATAAATGGCATTCATTTGGAAGCAATTTAAAAAGAGCGATTCAAAAATGAGGCGTACCGAAAACCTATAAGCCAATGTCATCTCTGGCTGGCTAGAAGCCGTAAAATTGTTGAATAAAATACTAAGCAGAAACCTTTCTAACTTTATGATATATATAAAAATAATAAATACTAGCCAAGCGTATCGTAAGGTACGGGGATCGTAAGGATTCGTACGAAAATAGGCAATAATAGCTAAGATCATGTGATTTGTGTGTCTATGGTCCGTATTCCGATCCCCAACCCGTCACCGATTACGCTACAAACCCAGCCAGATTTTGAACGCCTTGGATCGGCTAATTCCCGGCAGTTGTATTTAAATTAGGCCAAGTAACGCTAAGCCACACGTTGGCGGGGCTAATCGGTGAAGCTGTTGTGCTGTGAAACATGGGCATCAGGCGTTGTATGCAGGTATAGAAGCTGAATGCCTCTTTCTGGCAAATGTCCTGGTTAGCCGAAACTTCATCTGATACTATGCGGACGTTTGAATAGAATAATCCAAACCGAATTGAGGACGACCTCGGGTTTGCATCACAACAAAGGGACGGCCCTAAACTTCTAAGGGAGTATATAATGGCTGGCCTTCTTGCCTTCGTCTATGTACTTACGCACCATCTTTCCGACCTAACCCGATTCCTAAATGCTCGTGGGACTCAGCCATACTGCGTTAACTTAGGCACAATATGCATCCATATTACTCACGGCCTGACTAGACGGGCATATCGTGTCCAGCTGACAAGCACGCCAAGTCACATGATTCCCGTTGCAAGTGCCCACGCAAACGGGAGAGAAGAACAATGAAACAATCTGGACAGCAACAAATCATCCCACCAATTACCTGGTTCAGATTGCTTAGCTCGTGGCTGATCATGGGGCTTTTCATGCTTTTTGGCGCAGACTGGCTTGGTGTTCCACTGAGCACGGCTACGGCAACCGCTGCCTTCATTGTGCTCTTTATTACCATCCTGGCTGCGTCATTTGGCGTCGTGCGTGAAGCCGACCACCTGGCACATCAACTGGGCGAGCCCTATGGCACGCTGATTCTTACGCTTTCGATCGTCGCGGTCGAAGTGATCCTGATCGTATCAGTGCTGCTTGGCCCCGGAGAGTTTCCGACCATCGGGCGAGATTCTATTTTCGCCGCGATGATGATCATTCTGAATCTGGTGATGGGCATTTGCCTAATTGCCGGTTGGGCTTGTCATGGCGACCAAGAGTTAAATGCCCAAGGTGCGGTCGCTTACCTCTCAATGATCGTTCTTCTCACCGGTATCGCCCTTGTGCTGCCCAATTACACAAGCGTTGCAGGAAATTTCTCGGCGACACAGGCGGTTGGTATCTCGGTCCTGACCGGGCTGTTGTACGGAGTTTTCCTTTGGATGCAGATGCGCAGCCATCGGCGGTACTTCGTTCAGCCACCGCAAGGGTCGATGACGATCAAGGCCATGAATATCCTTCAGACGGAGCAGGACACCTGTATTTCCACATCCGGCTCACACGCTCCGCGCACGCTTGTGATTCGCGCCTGCGTTCTGCTGGCCCTGATTCTCCCAATCGTTCTGCTCGCTCACTACCTTGCTATCGTCATGGACTATGGCATTGCCGCTACCGGCGCGCCTATCAGGCTGGTGAAAAACTCCCGAATATTTCCCCTTACCCAAGCCTGCGGTAATTTTTTGCGTTGAAATCGGCCATCAAACCGAGTTTTAGCGAATTTGCCCTCGTTTCAAGGGCTTTTTATCCGCCTGAGGCCGTCATTGGACGGTATTCAGGCGCACTTCGCCCTAGGTGGGCGTAGCCCACCTAGGTTTCGGCGTGAACACCAGTAAGTTCAGCAGCCGCGTCAAGTTGTAGGCAGCAAAGCAAAACAAGGCTTGACCGGCCACTTTGGCTAAGCCGATATGACGGGTTTTACGCAAGCCCCCAACGGTCTTGATCCAGCCGAAGGCTTCTTCGACGATTTTGCGGCGCTTGAGGCTTTGGGCGTAGCCTTTGCCACGGGCGGTGCGGCCATCGACGGCACTGCCGGTCTTTTTACGGGCGACATGGGCTTTGACCTCTCGTGCTTTGAGTTCGGTGACGAATCCCACTTGGTCGTAGCCTTTATCGGCGCCGACGCTACCCCCTTGGGGGACGCGGCGTTTGATCATCTTTTGGGCGGCTTCGATTTCCGCCGTGCCGGTGGCCTGGGTGGTTTCGACATCGACAATCAGGCCGTTGCGGTTCTCGGACAGGGCGTGGGTGATGTAACGCAGTTTAGCGTCGGTGAATTCGCCTTTTTTGTAAAGCCGGGCTTCGGGATCGGTCGTGCTTTGATGGGTAGCGTTGCTGCGCTTTTCACCGCTGAAATCGACGTCGGGATTGCGCCCCGCCGGTTTGTCGGGGCCGCTGCCGTCTTTTTTCACAAAGCTCTTGTGTGAAGCCCAGGCTTCGATCAGGCTGCCGTCGACGCTGAAGTGTTCGTCGGACACCAGGTTTTGCCATTCGGCAATGGCCAGCACTCGGGTGAAAAATTCGCGGCTCAAGGCTTCAGACAGTAGGCGTTCGCGGTTGGCGCTAAAGACGCTGCGCTCCCACACCGTATCGTCAATACCCAGACCGACAAACCAGCGAAACAGCAGGTTGTAGTCCAACTGTTCCATCAACTGCCGTTCGCTACGGAGGGTATAGATCACTTGCAACAATAGGGCCCGCAACAGTTTCTCGGGGGCAATCGACGGACGCCCCGTGCGTGAATAACGTTCGGCAAAAACCGCATCCATTGAGGCCAAAACGCCGTCAACCAAGAGACGTAAACGACGTAACGGATGCTGTTTGGGAATGCGGTCTTCCAGGCTGACATAGCTGAACCAACTGTTCTGAATGGCATCGTGTCCGCGCATAGGAGCCTCTCCAATTTAGATGCCTTATTTTACCTGTTTGGTGAGGCCATGTGCCTTGATGACTGCGGCTTTGGGAGTTTTTCACCAGCCTGCTATCGCCGTGGGTGGGGTTTTCATAGCCATCATTGTATTTACGCCAGAGTCGATCACAGCTGTCAAGGCGGCCATGAACGATGAAATGCAGCGGGCCATCAATCTCTGTCTAGGCGCCTTCGTGTCCACCGTTGGCCTAACTGTTCCGGCGGTTCTGGTCATTGGTTTGATCACCGGGAAACAGGTGATTATGGGAATCACCAACGCAGAAATCGTGCTTTTCATCATCACCGCAGCCTTGAGCGTGCTGACTTTCAATGGGCAGCGCACGTCACTGATTCAAGGATACGTGCACCTGACGGTGTTTGCTGTGTTCGGTCTACTGCTGTTCTAACCATGATTCGTGATATGGAGGTCGTAATAGACATCCTGAAAAAAGCAAGTAGCCTCCATGGAATCGAGCATTCGAAGGCCAACATCCTTAAAAATTGCCGATGTTAGTCGACAACCTCGATTCCGCTAACGCTACATCGAGGCTACGCAAAAACCTGCCCCGGTCGTGCAATCATAAACACCATAGGCGGCTATCCATTCCACTGCGGTCACTGGGGCCGAAGCACAGCGGTCCGCTTTTGGCCGATAGGTTGAGGCCACCAACCCTTACGGATTCAAATTCGAGAGAAAGGTGCTGAGCCAATCATTCCAAGAAAGCAGAATTCGACCATTGGCAACGATGCTGTGGATTGGTGCCTCTACAAGTATCGCCACCTGGTTGAAAATGTGTTTGCAAGGCTGAAACATTTCAGAGCCATCGCGACGCGGTATGACAAACTGAAACGCAATTTTGAAAGCGTCATCGCTTTGGCTTGCGCTTTTATATGGTTGCCCATGTAAAACGGCAACAGCCCTAGTGATCGAACGAATTTTCAAGTAACCAGTTATTGCTGATTTTTCATGTTTAGGGGCAATATGGTAATCAAACTACCGCTTCAAGTAGATTCTCTCCAATTTTTTGAAGGGATTTTCGAGCTTGAAATTTCCTTTCTATCTGGATAAAAAGGGATAATCGTTAGGCCTTGAATGGTCAAGGCTAATCGAATGGGAAGGGATAGTCAGCAGGAATGTGGTGTGGAAGCCATCCTTGGCCAATCTCTCTTTAAAGAGATCTAGAAACTACGCAGATTTACGACGTTTAATTCCAATAAAACCGGCAATTGTACTACCGAAGAGCCAAACTGCGCTGGGCACTGGAACAGACGATACGCTGTACGAACCAACCCCTAACCGAAAACCACCCACGTCAGTATAAGCGGGCCCTGCCAGCATGTTTGCTAAGCTTGGGGCCACCAACAGGTCGCCAGTTAATAGCCAATTATTTGCATCACTAACGGTTGCATTTAAATTTGCTAAATCATAGGTAGCCAGAGTAAAACCAGCGTTATTATTCAAGTACCACCCTGATCTGCCATTGCTGGTTCGGGTAGAATCAAACTGAAGCGAAAAATCGCCAGTATACATTTTGCTTGGGCTGCCATTAAAGTTCGGAATATAAAAACCTTGCATACCGGTCATACCCAGCTTTTCACCGGCAACCCCAGCCAGCGTGCTTGAATCTATGCTAAAACCTGCCGTGGTTGCTTGGACATGCCGTCCGGCAAGCTGACCGACTGGATTAGTGCCGACCGGGGTAAGGTCATGAACCAAATCAGTCGCTGAAATTGGAGTTGCACCGATAGTGGAAGAGAAAGCAGCAGCTGAGACTACTGTGGGATCAGACGCTGCGGTATTGGAAAATGATGATATGTAGTAGTTGTTAGTGCCTAAAACACTGCCAAATGCATAGTTTCCTAGAGCGGCACTGTCCAGGTTAAAGGTAAAGGTTCCACCACTACTGGCTTGCAATACCGTGGCATGCGCTGATAACGGCGTGATGAAACCTATAGGCGCAAGCGATAACGCTGCCAATAGTTTAGTAAAGGAGTATTTAGAATGATTCATGCGTTATCCTTGCTATTAAGTCAAAATTGTTATTTTGTAAGATTATTTTTAATCCTGTCGCGTTTCAAGCATTAAACGCGCCAATTAAAAATCAATAAAAATTGCTATCAGATTACTTACTAGAGCAGATAAAATAATTTATTAAAACAATATCTTAATAGCTATTCGGCGTTAAATTAACGGGAAAAAATAAGGGAGCATTGTTACCAACAGAATAACTTTTTATTAAACTGTGTTATTTAGCAAAGAACCGACACTATCTAATAATATAAATAACATAGTTTAATTTAACTGGATAACTGGGGTTATATCCAAGTTAAATTCCATTTTTTCCCAGGTTAGCAATTACCCTTTTAGTCATAACTTGAGCTTATCCAAGAAACTCATTGTCAGTCAGGTAGCGTAACCCGACAGGGCCGTAGGGAAAAAAAGCGTAGCGTCATCCGCCGCCATGGGTAAGCCTCTCGATGCATGACGCTATCGCTTATGCGCTGACTATCATATGGCGGTAAACGAAGCCTTAGATGCCATTGAAATTGCTTGATCGGAGACAGCTTTTGGCCGATTGTGTTGAAAAAGGGCAGTTTTGCAAAAATGCTCTTTTTATAAAAATTATTAGTCATTAAAAACAATAGGTTAAGAATTATAACGCTGTCAAAATTGGCCTAAATTGACTGAAAACCGATTTTTTCAACAGAATCGGCCGTAACAAGACGATCAATCTCTAATCAACCAAGCCAAGAGATATCCGAAAGTCAAATTCCAACCAGTTGATCAAATTCAACGATCAAGACTGTCGGCCATAAATCCAACCTCATTCTGCAAATAGCCTTTAAACCTTTAGATTTCGCCTTATGGCAAACTCTGAGCAGTTCTTCTATGCTTAAAATCAACAATTAACGGCCCGGAGGAGTTGATGAGCATAAAGAACTGGCCTGCGGATGAACGTCCCCGCGAAAAACTGTTGCAACGCGGCGCTACCGCACTGACCGACGCCGAACTACTGGCGATTTTTCTGCGTACCGGCACGCCCGGCAAATCGGCGGTGGATATGGCCCGAGACTTGTTGAGAGAATACGGTTCCTTACAGGCATTGCTCGGCGCCGATCAACAGCGCTTTTGCCAGAGTAACGGTTTGGGTGATGCGAAATACGCCCAGTTGCAAGCGGTGCTGGAAATGGCCCGCCGCCATTTCGCCGAGATCCTGCAACGCGGCAACGCCTTGACCAGCCCGGACATCACCCGCGCTTATCTCAGCGCCCAATTACGCAGCTATAGTTTCGAAGTATTCGCCTGCCTGTTTCTGGACAATCAGCACCGGGTGATTCAATGGGAAGAATTATTCAGAGGGACCATCGACGGCGCCAGCGTCTATCCGCGCGAGGTAGCGAAACGGGCCTTGTTTCACCACGCAGCCGCCGTGATTTTCGCGCATAACCACCCTTCCGGCATCAATGAACCCAGCCAAGCGGATAGACAAATCACCGACAAACTGAAACAGGCCCTAGCCCTGTTCGATATTCGCGTGTTGGATCATTTCATCGTCGGCGACGGCCAGCCTTTTTCGTTCGCCGAACACGGCTTGCTTTAGTGTTTAACCGCTACTGGCTATCTTGACCGATGGGCGGCTTGTATTGGCTCAACACCCGCTCCGCCAAGCGCGAAAACGGCATGCTCTGGATCCACACCGAACCCGTACCTTTTAGCGTCGCTAGAAATAAGCCTTCACCTCCGAACAGCATGCTTTTCAAGCCTCCGCTCATGCCGATGTTGTAATCGATGTCGCCGCTAAACGCCACCAAACAACCGGTATCCAAACGCAAGGTTTCGTTGCGCAATTCCTTGCGAATCACCGTGCCGCCGGCGTGAATAAACGCCATACCGTCACCCCGCAGCCGTTGCAGAATAAAGCCTTCACCGCCGAAAAAGCCGCTACCCAGGCGTTTGTTGAAGGCAATGTCAACTTGAGTGCCGAATGCCGCCGCCAAAAACGCCGATTTTTGACAAATCACTTCCTCGCCCAGTTCGGCCAAATTCAAAGCCGCAATCGAGCCGGGAAACGGCGCGGCAAAAGCCACGCGCCGCTTTTGAACGCCGCTGTTGGTGAAATGGGTCAGAAACACCGATTCGCCGGTCAACATACGCTTGCCAAGACCAAACAGCTTATCCATCACCCCACCGGAACCGTCGCCCATCTTGGCTTCGAAGTCGATATCCTGCTCAAGATAGGTCATCGCCCCCGCTTCGGCAATCACCGTTTCCTTGGGATCGAGTTCAACTTCGACCATTTGAATGTCATGGCCGATAATTTGATAGTCGACTTGGTGGCAACGCATAGCAATATCCTCTTGTTTAGTTGAAAAAATTAAATACTTACAGAGCGGACTCAACCGAGCTCAAAAAATTCATAGCAGTCGCGGCCATGCTGTTTGGCAAGATACATGGCCTGATCGGCGTGACTGAGTAAACAATCCGGCGTACCCATATCCAGCGGGCATAAGGTGATACCGCTACTCACGCCAATCACCGCAGTTTGCCCGCCGACATAGTAGGGCTGGGAAATCGCCTGATGAACACGCTGTAAAGCCTGTTCGCACTGCGCTTTGGATTCGAGCCCCCCCATCAATAAAGCAAATTCGTCACCGCCCAATCGGCATACCGTGTCATCCTCACGCAGATTGGCCTTTATCCGGCTAGCCACCTCGATCAGCAATATATCGCCGGCCTCATGGCCGAACTGGTCGTTGACCTGTTTGAAACCGTCCAGGTCCATATACACCACGCCCAACAGCGTATTATCGCGTTTGCAGCGCGCCAAGGCCTGGCGAAATCTATCGTTGAACAAGATACGATTGGGCAATTGCGTCAACGGATCGTGATGCGCCATGCGCTCCAATTCCTGTTGCTGGAGCTTGGATTGGGTAATGTCTGAAAACAGGCCGACATAGTTCATGATTTCGCCGGTACGATTGCGCATCGCTGAAATCGTCAGCAGTTCCACATACAGCTCACCGCTTTTTTTGCGATTCCAGATTTCGCCTTGCCAGCAACCCTCGGTTTGCAGGGTTTGCCACAAGTCTTTATAAAATTCCGCATCATGTTTTCCCGATTGCAAAATACTATGGTTGCGGCCTATCACTTCATCGCGGGTATAGCCGGTTATCGCGCAAAAGGTCGGGTTGGCATCGATAATATTGCCGGACGCATCGGTGATGGTGATGCCTTCATGCGCATCGCTAAACACCCTGGCCGCCAATTGCAGCTTATCCTCGGCGCGCTTGCGTTCGGTAATATTGGTCAAAATGCAATGAATAACCGCCGGACGGGCTTTATCGCCCTGCAAGCGGCCGTCGAGAATCACGGTCAGCATGTGACCTAATTTTGTGACCAGCGACAATTCGCATTCCAGCAAACCGTAATGATTGAGCAGTTGCAGCTTTAGCTGAAAATCCTGCCCCGTTTCCGGCGAAATAAATTCAAACAGTTTTCGGCCTATCAGTTCATCTCTGCCATAGTCCAGCAGCGCGCACAATTGCGGATTCACGTCCAATAAACTGCCGTGTCTATCTACGGCCAGATAAGCCACCGGCGAGTTTTCGAACAAACTGCGAAACCGACTTTCACTTTGCCGCAGCGACTCGGTCAATTGCTGGGCAATCGCCGCATTTCTGCGTGCATTGATGTAAGCCCAAGTGATAAAAAACAGCAAAAAACTGATCAACACCAACACCAGCACTTCAACCCAGGGCGGTTCGAATTTGGCGGTCTTGCTGAACGCCGGCATTGCACTGTAACGCAATGTCCAAAAATGCCCGCCCAAATCCAGGCGTTGACGGCGAGTCATGGCAGTCGCTTGGGTTCTAAACGCTGCCGGCACCAAGCTGGTCTGACTATCGTAGAGCAGGCCATCGGCGCTGAGATCGTCCTGATCGAAAATCTCCAGGCGCAAGGCCAATAAGTCCTGTCCCAGGATGGCTTTCAGCAAATCGTTCATGCGGTACGGAATATACACCCAGCCCAGCAAAGCCGAGCGGCGCTGTTCAGTGGTTTGCGGGATACTGCCGTTGCGATACACCGGAAAATACGCCAACATTCCGGCTTGTAAATCAGCATTGGTTTCCTGGATTAGAACCACTTTACCGGTGTAGGCCAACTCACCGTGGTCTCGCGAGCGCTCCATCGCCCTGCGTCGAATCGGTTCGGAGTACATATCGTAACCAAAGGCGCGGAGATTGCGGCCGCTGAACGGCTCCAAATAGATGATGCTGGAATACTCGGCACGCGGCTCTAACGGATTGACTACATAGTCGGGAAAACCCTGCCGGCGAATATCAGCAATATGTTGTTCGAGCTGCCCGGCGGGAATCCGGACCGCATAGCCCACACCTTGCACCCCTGGATGGCTGCGATCCAACTCCAACATTTCGATAAAAGCGCGCCAATCCTCTCGAGTCACTTCTTGGCTAGCGGCAAATAAACCGGCGGCACTGCGGAGCGTTTGGCCGTGCAAAGCCATACGTTTGCTGATGTCGCTGGTAAGGCGCTGGGTTTCGAAATCGAAATATTCCTGCAAGCGCTGCTGATAACGCCAGTTTAGATCTTGCCAAGCCAGAAACAAGGCCGACAGCGAAACCAACAACATCAGGAGAGCCGGATAATAATGCCGGTAACGCGCCAATAATTTTTGTTGAGCAGGGCTACTAATCATGCTTTCCCCTGTTGATATTGGAATATTCCTTAGCAAACTGTCGGCCGAACTAACACCTAAATTTATCCTTAAGAGTATAGCGTGGCCGTTACGATTCGTATCCGGCGAAATTTCGGCGTCAAAACAGACGCGAGCAGCGATTGAGGATGGGCCCCAATTTTCTGCGGGACGATGTCGGTGTTTCGGCCACTTTCCGCCAATTTGGGCAAAGCATTAGCGACCGTGATGTGAGGAGCATGAAGACTCGGAGGAAGAGCAAAATCCTGAACCTTGATTCAAAAGGACGCAATCTTCCAGCCAATCTAGTGCGGGGTGTCTGGCTCCCACAGCGAGGGAGCGCCGATATTTAAGGACCTGATTCTTAAGCCAGCAGATTCACCAAAATCTGTTGGTAAATCCCGCTTAAAACATCCAGTTCGTCCAGGCCGATATGTTCGTTAACCTTATGGATGCTGGCGTTCAACGGCCCCAGCTCGATGACTTGCGCGCCGGTGGGTGCGATAAAGCGGCCATCAGAGGTGCCGCCGCCGGTGTCATCCAAGGTCTGGAAGCCGCAGACGCTTTCAATCGCCGCATGCGTGGCATCGATCAATTCGCCTTGCGAGGTCAAAAACGGATTACCCGACAAACGCCATTGCAGATCGTATTTAAAACCGTGTTTGTCCAGAATCGCCTGGGTACGAGCCTTGATGGTAGCTTCGTCCAATTCGGTACAAAAACGCAGGTTAAACTGCACTTCGACCTGGCCGGGAATGATGTTTTCCGCGCCGGTGCCGCCGTTGATATTGGAAACCTGCAAGCGGGTCGGCGGGAAGAATTGATTGCCGTGATCCCACACTTCCTCGGTCAGCTCCTTTAAGGCTGGCGCGAAAGTATGAATCGGATTTTCCGCCAACTCCGGATAAGCCACATGGCCTTGGATACCCAACACCGTCAGTTTGGCGCATAAGGAGCCACGCCGCCCCACCCGAATAACGTCGCCGATTTTCTTGTCGCTGGACGGTTCGCCCACCAAACACCAATCGATCTTTTCGCCTCGCTGTTCCAGCACATCGACCACTTTGACCACGCCGTGAGTGGCAATGCCCTCCTCGTCGCTGGTCATCATGATGGCTATCGAGCCTTTGTGTTCGGGATACTCGGCGAGGAAACGCTCGACCGCCGTGACAAACGCGGCAATGCCGCCTTTCATGTCCGCCGCACCGCGGCCATAAAGTTTGCCGTCGCGGATAGTCGGCTCGAACGGCGGCGAATCCCAAGCCGCCAGCGGCCCGGTTGGCACCACGTCGGTATGCCCTAAAAACACGAACAGCGGCGATTGCTGCCCCTTACGCAACCATTGATTTTGGGTGTCGGCAAAATTCAGACGCTCGTCAGTAAAGCCAAGCTTGGTCAAACGCTGCGCCAGCAAATCCTGGCAACCGGCGTCGTTGGGGGTAACCGATTCGCGACGAATCAGCGCTTCTAACAGGGAAAGGGTTTCGCTCATTATTCGGTTGGGTACTGATCGGGGTTAAAGCCGACGATCAGTTGCTGTCCATTATCGAGAATCGGGCGCTTGATCAAGGTCGGCACAGCCAGCATGAGTTGCACGGCTTTGTCGGGGGTTAAATCGGATTTTTGGGCGTCGTCCAATTGGCGCCAGCTGGTACTGCGCTGGTTAAGCACCGCATCCACGCCCAGCGCATCGACAAAACTTTGCAGCAAAGCCGCATCCAGTCCATCGATTCGATAGTCGTGGAAGCGGTAGGCAATGTGCCGTGCTTCCAGCCAGGTCCGCGCCTTTTTGACGCTATCGCAGTTTTTGATGCCGTAAACTACGATCATGCACTATTAGCCTTCTTCGCCGGCCAGCAATTCTTCGATGCTGGGCAACGAGTCATCGGCTTTGGCGCGCGCCTTGTAAACATCGACAAATTCCATGAAGGCTTGCTCCAAATCGTCCAGCACTTCTTCCTCGTCGGTCACTTCGTCTTCGGGAATCTCGCCGGATTCCAGATAATCTTTTTGGATAGCGATCTCGCCGTTCAGGGATAGCAGGGCGAGGATTAGGGCATTATTGGAAATATTTTCTGGCATGGTGTGTGCTCGCAGGTTAGGATTGAAGAGAAAAACGGGGCCGGCAACTGGCGGCAATTAAATCAAGTGCGCTTAGGCAGCGTATCGAAAGGGTTCGCATTCATGCTGTGTTGCCTCCTTGAAACTTATATCAACATTGTAACGCATAGCCGCTCATCCTTGCCATGCGTTAACGCGCCCTCGCCTACCGCCACGTTCCTCCGCACTATTATTTTCAGCCCCGGATTCGACGGCTTGGCATCGCAGTATTTTGATTCGCGAACGCTAGCTTACCAGCTCGATATCCAAATGCATCAGTCGGATCCGAAAACCCCTTATGGCCGACGCAACACTCACTGTGAGAGACGCCAAGCGGAGACTCAAAATATTTAAAGCCGTTTCAACTGTATCCGCGTTCTGAATGCTGGCAGCCAACTTCTGCTTGAAAAGTGCAAACAAGGCAAGTTATGCGGCGTAATAGTCACTTGCCAATGCTCATCTTGAAAAAACGTAAGTTTTAAATTTTCTTCGTCCAGCACCAACACCTCGTCTAGCCAGAAAGAGCCGTAGGGCACAGCAAACGAACGCACCGCCAACACCTTGAACTGGCTATCCAGCAAGATTATCTCCGTGGCTTCTTCAAAGGGGCAATCCCAATCGCAGATTAAGAGATAGTCATGGGCTGGCATTTGAAATTGATGTAGAAGCCGATAGCCGGGCACAAAACATGGACTCGGGAGATTATTGATCAGTAACTGCGTCTGCAACGGCCAGTCTTGATATTCGCCGGCGTGACTTTTCAAGGAAAAAATATCGATTGCTTGCATCGTTTCTACCTGGAAAAACCGAGGTTACGGATTGATTTTCTCATGGTCGATAGTCCGACAAATGGCGAAAATCTTTAGTCAATTGGGCGCATAGCTTTGCGGAAATATCGGCACGGCAAGCCGAAATCCGCCATTTTCTCAGCCCCGTTGTTTACAATACCCGCCATGGCATTTTTTTACCGAGAAAATCCGCTTAATGCAGCTCGCTTGCAAAGCATGCAGCGGCGCTCGTCCCACCTCATACCGTAAAACCATTAAAGTACAGGATACATTTTCCCCAATGAAATTCACCGACACGGGCACCCTAATCAACTGGCAGTTAGACGACATTCATATTATCCAACCCCTACACGACAAAGCAGACGGCGGCTCGCGCGGCGGCGTGTATCTGTGCATTCCCAATTTTGAAGAACTATCCCCGCCTTTTGCAATTAAACACGGCGAATACCGCATAACGCCTTGCGACAGCGATCTGCCGCATCAAAAAAACCTCACCGCGCCGGCCGATGTCAATTGGGGCACCGTCGAGGTGATCACCGATTGGCAGGAACTGACGGAACTCAACAGCAAAACTCTGACTGTCAGCACCCGCATTCGCGCGGTGTCGGAAACCGCCCTGGTTCGCCCCGGCTTTCATCCCTATTTTTCGATTTCTCCCGACAGCATTATCGATATTGCGGATACGCATATCGAGGTCGCCGGACTGCCGCACGATAGCTTAAGGGTACACCACGCAAAATCGCTAACGGCACCGGCCAAGTTGAGCACAGCGGATTACACGGTCGCCATGATTTGCGAGATTTCGCCATTGTCGGAAGATCTGGCGTTGGCATTTGGTATTTGGAGCGATAAAAAAGCCGAGTATGTCTGCATCGAGCCGATTATCGGTAAGCAACCCGGCCCGGACGGCCTGCCGACGCCGCTGACATTGCAAAAGGATGAAGAGTTGGTGATGGTGTTTACGATTCGGGCGGAGAGATTGAAATTGAAGCTTGCCGACACATTTCTAAATTCTAATTGTTGATACGGTGTGTCTGTATAGGACTGCGTAAACTAAAAAAACGAGCGGATAACCAGTAACCCAACCCCAGAAAGCAATGTCGATAGTCCGGCTATTGCCATGCTAGGCTTGAACTCTAGGCCAAGGCTTATCTTGTAGCCCAGCGCATAGGCCGCAAAAAGACCTACCAGAAAGATGAGTGATCCAACGCCAGAAAACTCAATAGTAGCCCCAACTCCGCCTAGCGTCGAAACCAACCAAAGTAGTCCCACGATGGGGAGAAACAATGAAAGGACAACTGCTTTAAAGGCTTCGCCAAAGGAAATATCATGTCCTGTCATTAATTTTGTACTAAAGCGAACGACCGTAGGTATCAGAATGATTATGGAGCCGGTCATTATCGTCACGTTTAGCGGCGCCCAGATTAGGAAAATTAAACCAACAAGCGTGAATAACAAATAAAACATGGTGATCCTTTAATTTGTCGAAATACTGTTGCCATATAAGCCGAAACGCACTTCAAGATTAATTTGGCCATCTTTAATACTAGCGCCTATTCTCCGTTCCATACAATTTTCTTTTAACTGGCATATTACGCGGCAGAGCTTCATCTACCGCGCAACACACTAACAATCAATCCCGCAACAACTCATTAATCCCGGTTTTGCTGCGGGTTTTTTCATCCACCTGCTTGATGATCACCGCGCAATACAGGCTGTGGCTGCCGTCTTTGGAGGGCAGGTTGCCAGAGACGACCACGGAGCCGGCAGGAATGCGGCCATAAGTGACTTCGCCGGTCATGCGGTTGAAAATCTTGGTGCTTTGACCGATGTAGACGCCCATCGACACGACACAGTTGTCTTCGACGATCACGCCTTCAACGATTTCGGAGCGGGCGCCGATGAAACAGTTGTCGCCGATGATGGTCGGATTGGCTTGCAGCGGTTCCAAAACGCCGCCGATGCCGACGCCGCCGGACAAATGCACATTTTTACCGATTTGCGCGCAGGAGCCGACTGTTACCCAGGTATCCACCATGGTGCCGCTATCAACGTAAGCGCCGATATTGACGTAAGACGGCATCAGGATCGCGCCGGGGGCGATGTAGGAACCGTAACGGGCAACCGCATTCGGCACCACGCGGACGCCGGCTTGAGCAAAATCGGCTTCGCTGTATTGACCGAATTTGGTCGGCACTTTGTCGTAATAGCGCACATCGCCGCTTTCGATCACCTTGTTTTCATTGATCCGAAACGACAGCAGCACGGCTTTTTTCAGCCATTGATTGGTCACCCAATCGCCGTCTTTTTTCTCGGCAACGCGGGCTTCGCCCTTGTCGAGCATATTCAAGACTTCGGCAACCGCGTTGCGGACTTCGGCTGAGACGGTGGATGGGCTGATATCGGCGCGATTTTCGAAGGCGTCGTTGATGATGGTTTCCAAATTTGACATGGTTTCTCGGGGTTAAGTTGAAATAATGTAGGCTGGGTAGGAGCGATAGCGCAAACCCAGCTTAAAGCGTTTCACGCTGGGTTTCGCTGCGCTCTACCCAGCCTACGAAAGACTATTAATGAACGTTTTTATCCGTTTCGCGGCCTCGATACATTCTTCGATAGGCGCTACCAAGGCTATCCGCACATGGTTGGCGCCGGGGTTGATGCCTCCGCTATCGCGTGACAGATAACTCCCCGGCAACACCGTAATGTTTTGCTGGGCAAACAACTCACGCGCAAACTCCGTATCCGAGATCGGCGTCTTCAGCCAGATGTAAAAGCTGGCCGGCGGGCGGCTGATGTCGCACACCTCCTGCAAAATCTCGATAAACGCGCTGAACTTGTCGCGGTACAACTGGCGGTTGTGCTTGACGTGTTCCTCGTCATTCCAGGCGGCGATGCTGGCATGCTGGGTCGGCACCGGCATGGGGCAGCCGTGGTAGGTGCGGTATTTGAAATACTGTTTCAACACCTCGGCATCGCCGGCGACAAAGCCGGAGCGCAAGCCGGGCGCGTTGGAACGTTTGGACAGGCTTTGGAAAATAACGCAGCGTTTGAAATCGGTATTGCCGGCCTGATAAGCGCTTTGCAACAAACCTTGCGGCGGATTGGCTTCGTCGTCGTAAAGCTCGGTGTAACACTCGTCGGAGGCGATGACAAAATCGTACTGGTCAGCCAGAGCGAACAATTTCAGATGATCGGCTTGTGTCAACACCGTGCCTGTCGGGTTGCCGGGCGAGCAAATAAAAATCAATTGGCAACGTTGCCAAATCGCCTCCGGCACGCTGTCAAAGTCCGGCAAGTAGCCGTCGGCCTCGACCGTATTCAGATAATACGGCTCGGCACCGGCCAGCAAGGCCGCGCCTTCGTAGATCTGATAAAACGGGTTGGGCATAATCACCACCGGCTTGTCGGCCGGATCGATTACGGCTTGCGCCAGCGAAAACAAGGCTTCGCGGGTACCGTTGACTGGCAAAACCTGGGTCTCGGCATCCACACCACCGGCCGGAATTCCGAAGCGGCGGCACGTCCAATCGGCGATGGTCTGCCGGAGTTCCAGTAAGCCTTTGGTAGTGGGGTATTGGGTTAAGCCGTGCAAATGCCGCAACAAAGCTTCCTGAATAAAATGCGGAGTAGCGTGTTTGGGTTCGCCAATCGACAAGGCAATGTGCGGCTTCCCAGCCGGCGGCGTAATGCCTTGTTTCAGCGTGGCAAGCTTTTCAAACGGGTACGGATGTAACTGGGATAAATACGGGTTCATTATTTGCTGCAACGCGGTTGTCTGCCGCCCCCCCAGGCTTGTTGCTGTAGCTGGACGGCTCTGCCCATATTTTGATTCAAATTATCGATGCGACTGGCATGCGACGGATGCGTAGACATAAACTCGATAGGCTGGCCGCCTTGCGCGGCTTTGTCCATTTTCAACCACAGATTCACGCTCTGGCGCGGATCGAAACCGGCTTTGGCCATTAAATCCAAACCGATGGTATCGGCTTCGGTTTCGTGAATCCGACTGTACGGTAGGATTACGCCGTACTGGGCGCCGACACCCAATAGACCTAACGCGGTTTGCCCCAACGCAGTTTGCGGCTGAGTTACCGCTTGCACCATGGCCAAGCCTGTGCTGACCGCCGTTTCCTGCGACAAACGCTCGTTGCTGTGTCTGGATAACACGTGGCCGATTTCATGACCGATTACCGCCGCCAGTTGGTCCTGATTATCCACCAGATTGATCAGACCGGTATGCACACCGATTTTGTTACCGGGCAAGGCAAAGGCATTCAAGGATTCGTCTTCAAACACCACCACTTCCCATTGCCCGCCGGTTTGCTGAGTAATGGCGTACGCCACGCATTGGGCGAACTGGCTGTAGCGCTGATTGCCGCTGATCGGGTTTTTGCTCTTCATACTGCTGAAGGCTTGCAAACCCATCTGATCGACCTGATTGTCCGGCATATAGATAAACTGCGAACGACCGGTAGGACTGGTGGCGCAAGCGTTTAACAACAAGGAAACAGCTGTGGAAAGAAAGAGTTTTTTCAACATGGCGACAACATCCGCAAGGAAAAGAAGCGGCATTTTAGCGTAACTTGTCGGCCGGGGTTAAAAGCTTTTTGGCGGATCCAGCCCTGCTCAAACATACGGACGCGATTGCACTCAGGCTAATGGCGAAACAGCCGATGGAAATAGTTTGATTATTATTTGTCAGCTAATTCGGTAGGAACACAAAACGCCGAGGTTAAGTGTTTTCCAGCAATTGTAAAATTTGCTGTAAACAAAACAGCGTCGCCTGTTGCCGTATCGACTGCCGGTCGCCGCTGAATTGTTTCTTCAAGCAAGCCCCGTTAGCGCCGCGTTTTTGCCAGGCGATAAATACCGTTCCGACCGGCTTTACAGGCGTGCCGCCGTCCGGCCCGGCAATGCCGGTGACAGCCAGTGCCAAATTGGCAAGGCTATGCGTCAACGTGCCCGCGACCATTTCCAAAGCAGTCTCTTCGCTAACCGCCCCTACTCTCGCCAAAGTCTCCGGTTTGACGCCCAGCATGTCGATCTTGGCATCGTTGCTGTACGTGACGAAACCGCGATCGAACCAGCCGGAACTGCCCGGTACATCGGTGATTGCCTTGGCTATGCCGCCGCCGGTGCAGGACTCAGCCAAAGCCAGACATAGATTCAGCGCGTTTAGACGATTGCCGAGCGCTTCGGCGAGTAAATAGCTTGGATCGTGCATGGCAGTCCGATTAGCTGATACGGCATCAAGCCGAGAAGAGGTTTTGTTGCAGCGGATAGGTCATCGCTGCAACAAACGGACAAACTTACTTGGGTAGCCGGGATATTTCAGAGACTTTCTCGAAATCGGCGCCCACGCTGATGATAAAGCTGGTCACTTGTTCGATGCTCATGTCCGACTTGATCACTTTCGATTCGTGGACAATCACCGCAAAACCCGAGGTAGGGTTGGGCGATGTCGGTACAAACAACACATAACGGTCTTCGGTTTTGTTGGTGACATAGGCGGGCACCCAAATGCCTTCTTTCGGATATTCGATGTAAACCACTTCTCGCGGTTCTTGCAACTGATGCCCGGCAATCATATTCACCAGTTTTTTGGTCACGCGGTAAATCGTGCTTAATAGCGGAATCCGCTCGATCAGATTTTCGAACATCGCGATGATGGAAAACCGGCCCATGCTGACCCGATGTCCCACATAGGTAATGGTGGCAAAACTGGCGCCGAACAGCAGAAATGTCACCAGATAATTGTCGGAGTAGCCGTAAACGAACTGAAACAAATCGGTTAACCGGTCTTTTACGAACAAGACGATTTGTACAATCACCATAATCGGGATAAACGCCAGAACGCCGATCAGGGTGTGATTAAGAATTTTCTTCATGATGCGCCTACCTTTATTAGTTATAGTTGTTAGGAAACTAGGTTTTAGCAGAGTTATGCCGGTTAAGGAAGTCTCGATGCATGTAGTGCTTGCGAAATGGCCACGCCCGGACTCAAGGTAACATTTTATACAGGCCGCGCGTGGCAATCGCCATAAGCGGCAGCAGTACGCCGGTCAAACACAGCAGCGCACTTAAGCTAGTTAGGCTGGCGCTGGCATCCCATATAGTCAGCGAACTATTCAAAGATATGTTGGACGGCGCCAAAAACGGAAACATGGACACACCCATGGTCAAAATCACCATCACCACCGTCACCGCACTGGCCAGCAACGCCCAATAAGCCTTATCCAGACGCGACAACACCAACGCGGCTATCCCGCACACAAAGGCCAAAGCTGGCAACGCCCATAAGGCCGGTTCATGCTCGTAATTGTCCAGCCATAAGCCGTCGCCGCGCTTCACAAATTTGGTCAAGGGATTGGAAAGGCCATTCGGCATGATGTCGGTACTAACGTGATAGCCTTCCAAATGGGTAATCCAGCCGCCCGCCAGCGCAAACAACACCAAAAACGCCAGGCCGCCGGACATTGCCAACGCTTTGCTACGCTGATAAAGCGCGTCTTGGGTATGCGTTTGCAGATAAATCGCGCCATGCACTGTCAATAACGCTACGCAGGTAGCGCCGACCAGCGACGCAAACGGACTGAACAGCCCGGAAAAACTGCCCAGAAAAGCAATGTGCATATCGCTGGCCAAATGAAACGGCACACCTTTCAATAGATTGCCGGCCATCACCCCCAACAGCGCCGCCGGCAGCAAGCCACTAATAAACAGGGCTTTATCCCATTTTTTCAGCCAGTCCTCGCGAGTCACGCTAGTTCTGAAATACCAACCCAAAGGCCGCACGAACAGCGATAAAACTGTCAACAACAGCAATGGCTGAAAACTGGCAAACGTCGCCGCATACACCGTCGGCCAGCCGGCAAACAACACACCGATGGTCACCAATAGCCAAACCTGATTGCCGGCGCTGGTTGGCGCCAATCTGGCAACCAGCCCTGCGTGCTGTGGTTCGGAAGCATTTAAAAAGGGTAACAGCATGCTGACGCCGATCTCGATACCGCTGCTCAGCACAAAACCCATGACAAACAAGCCCAACACGCCCCAACAGACCAAGCGCAGCATTTCATAATCAAGCAACATGACTTGGCTCCTGGTTAATCGGCAACGCGTCGGCGCTGCCCTGCTCGATAAATTTTAAAGTTAACATCACAGCCAAAGCCAGCAGCCCGGCATACGCCAAACCATAAGCCACTAGGCTGACTGCTACATCGGCGACAGTCAGCGTGGAAACCCCTTGCCAGGTGGGCAGCATATCGGCGACCAGCCAGGGCTGCCGGCCGAATTCCGAGATAAACCAGCCGCTGGCGCTCGCCAGCCACGGCAGAGGTAAGGCATAAACACTGGCCTTAAATAACCAGGTATGGCGCCAACCGAGGATATTGACGGCATTTGCCGCTAAAAACAGCAGCACCAGCAATGCGCCAGCCGCAATCATCAATCTATATCCCCAATACAAGGGCGCGGTAGCCGGCACGCTGGCATGCACGGCTTGTTCTATCTGCGCCGGACTGGCGTCGGTCACGCTCTCCCGCCAACGCTTCAGCAATAAGGCATAGCCCAAATCTACTTTGGCGGCGGCAAATGCCGCCAGCAATTCCGGCTCCTTTTTGTCGTCGCGCAATTCTTGCAGCAGGGCATAGGCTTTTACGCCATTGCCGATGCGCTGGCGATTTTGTTCCAGTGCCGCGTCATTGGGCAGACCGTTAATTGCCGCCAGCTTGTTGTGCTGCATAGCGCCGGCGCCGTAAACGCTGGTATCGCCTATCGCCATGGTAGCGATCACCGTCAGCAAACCAAAAGCGGCCGCGATGCGGTAAGAACACTGTGCCAACTCGGTTTCGCGCTGCTTAATTAAATAGTAAGCGCTGATAGCCAACACAAAACCGGCGGCCACCACATAACTGGCCAGCAGGCTATGTACAAATTTCGCCCAGGCCAGCGGATTGCTCAGCACCAGCGACAAATCAAGCAACTCCAGGCGCAGCGTTTGGGGATTTAATTCCCCACCCACTGGATTTTGCATCCAGCCACTGGCCAGCAGAAAACCGAACAAACTGACGTGACAGCCGATAGCAATTAGCCAAGTTACACCCAGATGCGTGCCTTTGCCCAAGCGCTGCCAGCCAAATAAAAACCAGCCCAGCCCATTGGCGGCTATGAACAAACCGGCAAAACCTAATAATAAAGGCATGGCAAACACATCGCCGACATAATGCGAAAAATACGACCAGTTGGCCCCGAATTGGCAGGCGATTGCCAGCGAAGAGGCCATGCTTAAGCCAAAACCGATGGCAAACAGCTTGCCCCAAAATTGCGTCAGCCGCTGGTAAACCTCCTGCCCGCTGATGACAAACCAGGATTCCAAGCCCGCCAACAATAGCGACAAACCCAGCGTCAACGGTACGAATAGAAAATATTGCACCGCATGCAGCGCAAACTGCGCCCGCGATAACTCAACAACCGTTTCGGAAATCATCCCCTCTCCTCGGTCTAGCTCAAAAATGCGGGCAATTATAGAGTTATCCGCTTGCTTGTCTGCGATTTTCTCGACCGCTTCGCATTAAAACCGGCAGGAAAAACTGGAGAATGCAGACTACTGATATACACTTTTCAGCTTACAAGCACACATTCCAAAACCTCATGGGCTTTACTCCGCGCAACATCGTTGGACTAAAAATAGTCGGTATAGCCCTGCTCTACGCCATGTTGGCCAAACTGGTATTGGCTTTTTTTTCCGACAACGGCAATGTCACGCTGGTTTGGTTTCCCGCCGGCCTGGGGATGGCCACCTTTCTATTGGGCGGTAAGCGCTATTGGCCGGGCGTGTTCATCGGCGCCTTTCTTGCCGGCATGCTGGTCGGCGACTCCTGGCTAATCTCCGCCAGCATCGCTACCGGCAATATCCTGGAATCCTGGCTTGGCGCCTGGCTGCTGCTCGGCAACCCAGGCTTTTCTTTATCGCTACGGCATCCTCGGGATTTTGCCTGGCTGACATTGACAGGCATCATCGCCGCCTGCTTCAGCGCCCTGATCGGCCCCATGACTTTGTTTTTAAGCAAGTATCTGCCTGCCGACGCCCTGCTGCCCAGTATGCTGCACTGGTGGATGGCCGATGTATTGGGAATCGCCTTGGTCACGCCTTTAATTCTGATATGGCGAAACTGGCCGAAAGACTGGTTCGCCCCCAAACGCGCTTTGGAAACGCTGGCATTTATTGCAACAAGTTTTCTGAGCGGCCAAGCCGTGTTTTTAAGCTGGTTCCCCAACCTGCTGAGCGTTTACGGCCAAACCTATTGGGCCTTCCTGTTTGTGGTTTGGGCGGCGGTCAGATTCGGCCGGCACGGCGTGTTGCTTTTGGTGACTATGACCGCCATTCAATCCCTGTGGGGTTTGTTGCATCAGTTGGGCTCATTCGCCACCGCACATCTGCAAAGCGGCCTGTTAAATATCTGGTTTTATTTGTTCATCCTGGCTAGCGTGGGCATACCGCTAGCCCTGACTTTATTCCATCAACAACAAATCAACCAGGCTCTAAAACAAAGCGAAGCCCGCTTGAGTTTTGCATTGGAAACCATCGATACCGGCGCCTGGGACCTGGACTTACAAGATTATTCGGTGCAACGCACAGACATACACGATCAAATCTTCGGCTACAGCCATCTGCTACCGCAATGGACATATCATACTTTTCTCGGCCATGTGGCACCGGAGCATCGCGACATGGTCAATGCCGGTTTCCAGCATGCCCTCACCACGCACAGCAATTGGGATTTCGAATGCCGCATTCGCCGCATCGACGGCGAAATCCGCTGGATTCGCGGCTCCGGTTGTCACCAACTCGGCAATAGCCCGCGCATGACCGGTATTCTGCAAGACATCACCACATACAAATTGGCCGAAGAAGATCGGCAACTAGGCATGTTGTTTTACCAAAATTGCAGCGAAGCGATGATGATCACCGAAGCGGATGCCACTATCGTCTCGATTAACCCGGCATTCAGCCGCATTACCGGTTATTCCGCCGAAGACATAATCGGCAAGAACGCCCGGATTCTGGGTTCTGGCCGGCATGACGATAGTTTTTTCCAAGCCATGTGGCAAATCATCAATACCAAAGGGAAGTGGCAGGGCGAAATCTGGAATAGACGTAAAAACGGCGAACTCTATGTCGAGCAGCTCAACATCAACACCATTTTCGACCGCAACGGTATACCGCTAAAGCGCATCGGCCTGTTTTTCGACATTACCCAGCGCAAGCTCGGTGAAGAACAACTGTGGAAACAGGTTAATTTAGATCCGCTCACCGGTATTGGCAACCGCCGCCTGTTTTACGACAGACTGGAGCAAGACATTAAGAAAGCGCAGCGCGGTGGCTGGTTTTTGGCCTTGCTGGTGGTAGACATCGAGCACTTCAAAGAGATTAACGAGCGCTTCGGTTATGCGCAAGGCGACAGCATTTTGCAGGAAGCCGCGCAACGGGTGCTGGCTAATGTCCGGGAAACCGATTTGGTAGCGCGAATGGATGGTGCGGAATTTGCGATTATCCTCACCGAGCTGGAAAAAATCGACAGCGTGGAGCGCATCGCTAAATTAATTATCGAAAAACTCGCCGAACCGTTTGCGCTGGAACACGACACAGCCCAACTCAATTGTCGTATCGGTATCGCCATCTGCCCTTATGATGCCGACAATACCGAAGCGCTGAAGCAAGCGGCCATGGATGCCGCCAAAAAATCCGCCTCGCAAACGTTCCAATTCGCTAATCCGCCGACCGCGCTTTAGCAACGATCCCGCCGCACCTCAACAAACACGCTGCCGCGGAAACACGCAGCGGAATTTACTGCCTTTACCCAGTTGGCTTTCAATGTCCAGTTTGGCATCGTGCCTGACCAGCACATGCTTGACGATGGCCAAACCCAAACCGGTGCCGGGAATTTTTTGATTGCGTTTAACTTCCGCGCGGTAAAAGCGCTCGGTAATCCTGGGAATATCCACGCTGGCGATCCCGTCTCCAAAGTCTTCCACTTCAAAATAAACGCTGCCGTCGGGCTTAGCCCGCCAACTCACTTTAACCGGCGAACTAGGCTGTGAGTATTTCATGGCATTGACCAACAGATTGCTGAAGGCGCTGCGCAATTCTTCCATATCACCACGCACATTGGCACGGCTATCCAAAACCAGTTCGACCCGGCGTTCATCTCGTTCCAGCAGATCGCTTTCCTGGCAAACCTGCCCGAGCAACTCCGGAATATTGACGCATTCGAATTTTTTGGTTTTGCTTTCCAGACGCGCCAACAGCAGCAAATCATCTATCAATGCCTGCATACGTTCGGTTTGCGCGGCCATGTTTTGAAACGAGCGGGTATAGCGGCTGGAACCGTCATCCAGTTCTTGCAGGGTTTCCAGATAGCCGCGCAGCACAGTGATCGGCGTGCGCAATTCGTGCGAGACATTGGCCACAAAGTCGGTGCGCATCCGTTCGATATTCTTCAAATGGGTCACATCCTGAGCCATCAACAGGCGCAATCCGGCCCCGTAGGGGAAGATACCGATTTGCAAAATCATGTTTTCGTTTATCGGCGACGGAATGCAGATTTTGTTTTGATAATCCTGATCTTTTAAATACTGAATAAATAGCGGATGCCGCACCAGATTAGGAATCCGCTGCCCATTGTCGGACCGTTTCAGTCCCAGAAAATCGTGGGCAACCTTATTGCTCCACTCGATCTCGCCATACGCACCCAACACTACAATCGCATCGGGCAAGGCACTGGTGGACTTGCGAAAACTCTCCAACATCTTGCCGAGCTTTTTCTTGCGGCGTTTCTGACTTTTACGGATTTTATAAAGGTGATAGTAGATATCGCCCCAGATGCCTTTAAAATCAGGGCGTTCACCGACGCCCCCCTGACTGAGCCAACGTTCCAGCTTGTTGATGCTGATGGTCTGCCTGATATAGAGAAATAGCGTAATCGCCAACAAAAAATGACTGAAGTGCCCAACAAAAAAACTCAGCAGTAAAGCCGGTATCAGTAAAGCAATAGCGATATTTATTTCCCGCTGCCAACGCTGCATGAATAATCAGTGCGCCATCGAAAAGCGATAACCGAATCCGCGTACGGTCTGGATCAGTTCCTCTCGACCGTATTCGGCCAGGATTTTGCGCAAGCGGCGAATATGCACATCCACAGTGCGTTCCTCGATATACACGCTACGGCCCCAGACCTGATCCAGCAAATGGGTGCGGCTGTAGACCTTATCGGGATTGGTCATAAAAAATTGCATCAATCTAAACTCGGTAGGACTGACTTCCAGACTGCGGCCGGCGATAGTCAGCTTATGTTGCTCGGCATCCAGGGTCAGGTCGCCGACACTAAGCAGGCCGGATTCCGACAACTTGCCGCTGCGGCGCATCACGGCCTTGATGCGGGCGATGAGTTCTTTCGGCGAAAAAGGCTTGGTCACATAATCGTCGGCACCAATTTCCAAACCGCGAATCTTGTCTTCTTCCTCGCCGCGCGCGGTGAGCAAAATGATAGGCAATTCCTTGTAGCCAGGCTCGTTTTTCAGGCGTCTGGCCAGTTCAACACCGCTAATGCCCGGCAGCATCCAGTCCAGGATAATTAGATCCACCATGTTATCGGCCAGACTCTCCCTTGCCTGCTCGGCGCTACCAACGGCGATCACAGTCAGGTTGGCCTGCTCCAACACCATGACCAGCATCTCCCTGATAGCTTCTTCGTCTTCCACGACCAGGATTTTCAAGTTCGACATAAGCATGTTTAGTCTAAAGGTCCAATGATCCTGTTAAGTTAGCAGCGTCATATTACCATTTTGTGACAGAAAACCGGCCAACCCGGCGGCTATCGACCTTTACCGGCGCCCGGTATGGGCTGCGCCGCCGTTCCGCTATCACCGACCGGTGCGGCAAAAGCATCAGAAATCAAGGCGCCGACGTTACCGCCGCTCAACGCTTCCAAAAACACTACCAGGTCGGCACTTTCCTGCTCGGACAATCCCAGCGGTTTGAGCAAGGGCGATAAATTTTCGTTGGCCGCGCCGCCTTGATTGTAAAACTTCACCACCTCTGCCAAAGTCGGCAAGGACCCGTTATGCATGTAGGGCGCGCTGAGCGCGACGTTACGCAGCGAAGGGGTTTTGTAAGCCCAGCGGTCGGCTGGATTTTGACTGATCTCGTAATAGCCCAGGTCGTTGGCTTTCTCAGTATTCAGTCCTTTCAAATTGTCGCTATTCACATCCACGAACACGCCCGGCGCGACTTGCACCCTTTGCTTTTCCGGAGACTTTTGCATGGACTCGGTATAACCAATGCCGGTGTTGTGGCGCTTTTGATCGGTAAATAAGGCAGACTTGTCGCCAATCGTATGACAAGTGCTGCAAGCGGCTTTGCCGGTAAATAAGGCAAAGCCGCGTTGGGCCGGCTCACTCAGCGCGCCTTTTTGTTTGCCGAAATACCAACGGTCGAACGGCGAATCGGCGGCATTCAGGGTCCGTTGATAACTAGCCAAGGCCTGGCCTATGGTTTCCATCGTCGGCCCTTTGTTGAAGGCTTTTTCAAACAACCCGCGATAATCGGCGCTGGCTTTTAGCTTGTCCACCACATAACCAATCGACGGATTCGCCATTTCATTATGCGCCAGCAGCGGCCCCCATGCCTGTTGCTCCAAACTGTTTTCGCGGCCGTCGTGAAACAGCAATTGCGCATAACCGACGTTATACAAAGACGGGCTGTTACGGCGCACGCTGCGCCCTTCAATCCCCACCGCCGTGGTCATTTCATTATTGCTGAAGCCTTGTTCCGGGATATGGCAGATCGCGCAGGAAAACGTATTGTTCAAGGACAAGCGCCGGTCGAAGAACAGCTTACGGCCCAGCGCTATCTTGGCTGGCGTCAGCGGATTGTCTTTGGGTACCGGCAATGTCGGCAGACCCAGCGGCGGCTGTTGCGCCAAGGCCAGCAAATTAGCCGGCTGACCGCGTCGCTGCGCCAGCGCCAACGAACGGGTTTGGTAATCGGCTTGCTGGTAATTTTGTTTATTGTCGCCGGGTTGAAACAACGCTTCGGGAGCGGTGGCGTGGACCGCAACTTGCGGCTTGGCATCGGCCAGCAAGGTTTTTACATCGTTGATCAGCGTGTCGGCATGCAGGAAATCGACGCTATAAATATTGCGGACGTTTTTGTCCTTATCGATCAAATACACCCGCAGCAAATGCGAAAAGGTGCCGGTGAACTGGCCTTTGTCGTCATAGACTTTTTGCACGTTTTGCTGGTAACCGTCGAGGATGGGCTGCAAAGCAGTTTCGTCGCGCGTGGTCAAAAACTGCCAGTCGAAATCACCGGTTTTAAAGCCATCGCCGTAATGGCGCATCATTTCCGGCGTGTCTTGCGTGGGGTTGAAGCTGAGCGTTAATAATCTAAGTTTGTCAGCCAATTCCGGCTGTTTTTGCAATTGCCGGCTGATTTTGTGCAACACCTGCGTTGCCAACGGGCAGCCGTTGACGTCGCTGCATGCGGCGTAGATGAAGCTGAGCAACACCAGTTTGTCGCCCATCAGCTCGTGGAGGTGCTTGGGTTGGTTGTTGCTGGTTAATACTTCGCCATTGGCGGCTGGATTGATAATCGGCAGGGTGTAGGTGCCGGGTTTTGCGGGTTCGAAAGGTAGGGCGGTGTAGCCGGGGGCTAGAGGTTTATTCTCTTGGGCATTTGCGTGAGTGGTAATTAATAGTATGCCGAATAGTAGTAGGAGTTTCATGTGCTTACCCTGAACAGATCACGCATCGATATTCGATGGCTTGCCCCCTCTCCTGCTGGAGAGGGCAGGGGTGAGGAGATTTAGATTTAGGTGTCGCTATCGCGACGGATTAATTAGAAGTCGGTTCTCGGACCGACAGCCGAGATACTTTCGCTACCAAAAACCATCCTTGGTTTTCGCCCTTCGGGCCAGCCTGTCGGCTGTTCAAATTCGATCCAGACGAATTTGTGCGTCGCCAAAAGAAAGTATCTCGGCAGTCGGGCCGAGACCCGACTTAAAAACATCCTTCGCGACAGCGACACCAACTATTCCCGCCCCGCACTGCCTATAAACTCTCCACCAACCAAATCATTGGTACACATCCTTGCGATGCCCAATTTTTATGACTTGGATGATTAAGCGGCTATCCAAAACCGAATAAACCACTCGGTAATCATTTACTCGAATTCGATAACTATGTTCTGTTCCTACTAACTTTTTGCACCCATTAGGCCGCGGATCGTCGGCAAGCGCTCTAATTTGCGTCACAACCTTTTCGGCAACCGCCTTAGGCAATTGCGACAACTCCTTTTGGGCGCTCCGTTTGATCTCAATGGCATAGATCGTCATAAACCTATTTCTGACAACGCCGTCTCAAATGGAATGCTGGGTTCGTCTTTTCGTTCAGCAATTGCGGCTAAATCAGCCAAGTCTTCCATGAGTTCTTGATAGTCGGCTATTGGCAGAATGACTGCCGTTTTTTCGCCATTCGCATCGGTAATAAACTGAGGTTGAGCATTCATGACTATTCTCCAAGGCACACGACCGTTACATTCCTAGTTCGCATCGTTAGATAATACTGCATACCTCATGGCCTTTATAAACAAAACGTCATAAAGGCCACGGTTGCATTCAACTGAAACGCGTTACAACTAACTTACGGCGCTTTGCCGTACAAAGCATACGCCCCAAACCGCATTTGATGCGCCCTACCCAGCTTCTCTTTATTGAAATCAATCGAGAACTGCTCGGTCAACTTGCTGCCATCCCAGCTATACGCTTTGAAAAATTGCTCGTTATCCGCACCTTTTTTGTCCCAGTTGGCTAATAGCGACGAGGTGTAATACAGGCGTTTGCCGTCCCAGCTTGAGGACACCATATTCACCTGAGCGCCGATTTTTTGTTCGAACACTTGTTTGGGGTGAAATGGATCGCTGATGTCGAAACGGCGGGTTTTGCCGTCCATGAAGGTGTTGACCCACAAGGTTTTGTCGTCACTGGAGATGGAAATGTCCACCGGCAGCGGGATTTTGGCCGGTTCGCCGATGTCCGCGACATCTTTGGCTTGCCATTCGCCTTTGTCGTCTTGATGTATCAACCAGATTTTCGAGGTCAACGCGGTGCTGGTGAAGCAGTAGTTATGATCTTCCGCCCAAGCGCAACGGATTTCTAATGGCGCACCCGGTACGTCGAAGACTTTTTTCGGCTGGCGGCTGTGTAAATCCCATTGCACCACGGTGTTGCCGAAGCGTTTCATCGCTTCCGGATCGGCCAACATTTTGCCGAAGTCCATCATGTAGTTCGACCAGCCGGTAAACGACGAGGTCAGCATCAGGTTTTTGCGCGGCAATACCCGCACGTCGTAGTTATAGCCGTCAGCGTATTTGCCGGATTTGATCGCACCTTCCAGGTTACTGTCGGTCGGCAGCCAGTAGGTGGCGATGTAGTCGCCGGCGTTGCTGTATTCCACAATCGCGGTGCGGCCGCCGTGGTCTTTGTTATTGGACAAACCGGTGATGATCATCCGGCCCGGCAAGGCGTACAAGCTATGTGGACCGACCACGCCGCCGCTCTTGGCCACGAAATCGGTGATGGTTTTGCTGAGCTTAGGTTTGGCCGGATCTGTGGACACGTCGAAGATGAAAATCTTGTTGGTATCCAGACCACCGGCCCACAGAAATTTACGGTCGTCGGTAAAGTCGGAATGGTGAGCTTCGTTGCGGCCACCCACCGACAGGCTGCCGATCACTTTGCCGTATTGTTTGGATTTGGGATTGACGTCAACGGTGACTAGTTTGTCCTGCTCGTCGCCGACGCCTTCCGCGCCTAAAGTCCAGATGTACACAAAATCTTCCTGGCCGGTAATTTTCGCCATGTACGGCGAGGCGCAGGTTTCGTCGGCGCTGGCCGACAGGCTGGCGGTGCCGAGCATCAGCGCGGCGGTAAAGGTGCTTAGTTTGAATGTCATGATTGTTATCCCCGTAAATTATCGTTGTTATCGTTCCCACGCTCCAGCGTGGGAATGCGTGTTGAACCGCTCCTGCGGTTCGGGACGCTAGAGCGTCCCTGACCCGGTTCCAACGCCGGAGCGTGGGAACCATAAGCCATCATCAATCGCCCGTGGTCGGGTCGATGATGGTGGTAATTTGTTCGATGCGATTGGCCGGAAAGCCGCCTTGCTCCGCGTGTTCGCGAATCGCTTGCTCGTTGTCGGCGATATAGATGCAATACACCTTGTCGCCGGTCACATAGCTTTGCAGCCATTGGATGCGCGGCCCCATGTCGCGCAACACACCGCAGGATTTTTGAGAAATGCCTTGCAACTCGGCTTGCGTAAGCTGGCCGGCACCGGGAATATCGCGTTCGATAATGTATTTGGGCATGATGACCTCCTAATAAATGACCGGTCGTCTAATTTGCCGGCGTTAAAAAATGCTGCCGGGTGGGCAGCGGTTATTTCGATTGGTGGCTGGGTTGAGCGAAAGCGAAACCCAGCCAGGCGTCTTCTTAATGCTCGGTTTCATTGCATTCAACCCATCCGACGCACTAAGACGCACTTCAGTAACTTCGGTAAACCTCATGACCACTCATTAATTTGAACTCCGAATTCTTCCAAAGCAGTTTGTTTTGCGTCAAACTCAGTCAAATGCCAAGAATCGCCATAGAGTCCCTGGTTAGTTGTAGAATAACAAAGCAAGTAACCTGATCCGTCGAAATATATATCGATGTCAAACAATTCTAGACGTGTAGATGAAGTATTATCGCTAGTTGTATTAGCTACAGGCCTCCACCCAGTTTTTTGATCTCCAGCAACAAAAACAAGCTTTTGAACACGACAGATGATTTTGGAAATGCTCATAGTTATTTGATCAAATTCCAGCTAACTCAATGTTGCAAAAGATGTATGCTTTTTAGCTAGGCACCCGTAAATGCTAGGTTTCATTCCATTCAACCCATCTTACGCACTAAATTCTTGATTTTTAGAAAAAATATTGTTTACTCCAACTCACCAAGGGCCTGAGGATACAAGAAGTATTTCATAAAAAGCGCTGTCTTAGCTCCGCCATGACTTGTTCGCCATCCAGCAGCAGCGCCGAATTGGCGTCTATTTCCTTGCAACGCTTTTCAATTTCTTGCCGCCACTCCTCGGAAACAGGTAAGTCCTCTTCATAATCTAGGCTTTCGATCAGTATTTCCGCAATATAAGCTCTTGCTTCCGGCTCCAGTTTTAAAGCCTGTTCGGTTATCGTTTGCGCATCCATAAATCACCTCCAATTTCGCGCCAGCATTCGATAAGGCAGAAACTCAATCAAGCCCTAAAATAATCATCCAGCAAATCCCGGCAAACCGCCTGCAAGGGCTCTACCGATTGTTCGACTTTCATTCGCAACAAGGCCCCTTGCCAGCCGTTTAGGATCAAATCCGCCATGCTTTTCGCCGAGCGGTCCAGTCTTACTGAACCTTGTTTTTGTCCGCGCTCCAGGGCAGTTTGTTGTAACGCGCTATACCTGCCGACCGCATCCAATAAGGCATCCCGGCATAAGGGACTGGTATCGCCAATCTCGCCCATCAAGTTTCCCAGCAGGCAACCGCCCTTGAAACCGGTTTGCGCCACCTCGGCTATCAATCCCAAATAGTAAGCCTTCAACGCCGCCAAGCCGTCCGTTTCCGGGTCTTGCAAATGGCCGGATAAACGCACAATAAACGGCTCGATGTAGTGATGAATTGCTTCCGCCGCGAAGCGTTCCTTGCTTTCAAAATAGGCGTAAAACGAGCCCTTGGGTATTTGCACTGTATCCAGGATCTCTTTCAAGCCGGTAGCGTGGTAGCCTTTTTCCAGCAGCAAGCTGACGCCCTGCTCCAGGAGCTTGTCTTTTTTGAGCTGTTTGGGTGCCAATTTCGCCATGGGCTGTATTATGCGACCGGTCGTCTTATTTTGTAAATAAATTTTTTCTAATTTATATAAAACTAGCCGATCTTTGTAGGTCAGGGTGCGCGGCAGCGTTCCCTGACAATTTAAGCTTGTCACGTAACCGCTTTCGCGGCAACGTGACCTACCGAGATGGTTTGTCACGCCGCCACCCAAAACAAGCAAGCGCCAGACCTCAACAAATTAGGGCCTTTCGGCAAGCCAACTAGCGATTTTTCCGCCCTAATATGCTATTTTGGACGCTCTGTTATTTTTCCCTACCCAACCAGCAACATGAGCATAAAATCAGACAAATGGATTCGCCGCATGTCCGAGCAACACGGCATGATAGAGCCGTTTCAGGCCGGGCAAGTCCGTGAATCCGCGCAAGGCCGCATCATTTCTTACGGCACCTCCAGTTACGGCTACGACGTCCGTTGCTCCAACGAATTTAAAATCTTCACCAACATCAATTCCACCATCGTCGATCCCAAAGACTTTGACGAAGGCAGCTTTGTGGATGTGAAATCCGATGTCTGCATTATTCCGCCCAACTCGTTTGCGCTGGCGCGCACCGTGGAGTTTTTCCGGATTCCGCGCGATGTGCTCGTGATCTGTCTGGGGAAATCGACCTACGCGCGCTGCGGCATTATCGTCAATGTCACCCCACTGGAACCGGAATGGGAAGGTCATGTGACGCTGGAATTTTCCAACACCACCCCACTGCCCGCAAAAATCTACGCCAGCGAAGGCGTCGCGCAAATGCTGTTTTTCGGCGGCGACGAAGTCTGCGAAACCTCTTACAAGGATCGCGGCGGCAAATACCAAGGCCAAACCGGAGTTACCTTGCCCAAGGCTTGAGTGCCCAATTCTTTAAACGCCACCTCACAATCCATTAAATACATGATGCCGACCAGTCAAACCGAGACGCTCGACCAGTATTATCAGCAAGTTCAAGACATCATCCTCAAGCGCCAGGACTGGATTAGCGGCTTGCTACCGGCCAGCACCGCCGTCACCACCCACGGCAATTACACCGATGCCTGGGTGCGCGACAATGTCTACAGCATTTTGGCGGCCTGGGGCTTGGGCTTGGCATACCGCAAGGTAGACGGCCAACAAGAACGCACCTATCTACTGGAGCAAAGCGTCGTCAAATTGATGCGCGGCCTGTTAACGGCGATGATGAGGCAAGCGGCGAAAGTCGAAAAATTCAAGCACAGCCAGGACCCGCTGGATGCGCTGCACGCCAAATACAAAACCAATAGCGGTGAAGTGGTGGTGGGCGACAGCGAATGGGGCCATTTGCAACTAGACGCCACCTCCTTGTTCCTGCTGATGCTGGCACAGATGACCGCCTCGGGCTTACGGATTGTGTTCAGCATCGACGAAGTTAATTTCGTGCAAAACCTGGTGCATTACGTCAGTCGGGCTTATCGCACGCCGGACTACGGCATCTGGGAACGCGGCAATAAAATGAATCACGGTCTGGCCGAATTGAACGCCAGTTCGATAGGCATGGCCAAGGCGGCGCTGGAAGCGATGTCCGGCTGTAATCTGTTCGGCAAGGACGGCGGCCAGACTGCGATCATCCATGTGATCAGTGACGACATCGCTCGCACCCGCATTACCCTGGAAGCCCTGCTGCCGCGTGAATCCATCTCCAAAGAAGTCGATTCGGCAGTGCTGAGCGTCACCGGTTTTCCGGCGTTCGCGGTGGACAACAAAGCGCTGCGCGAAAGAACCGAGTCGCTGATCGTCGACAAACTACAAGGCCGCTGCGGCTGCAAGCGCTTCCTGCTGGACGGTCATCAAACCGTGATCGAAGATCATCAGCGCCTGCACTACGAACCCAATGAGTTGAAACAATTCATGGATATCGAATGCGAATGGCCGCTGTTCTTCTGCTATTTATTGCTGAACAAACTGTTTGCCGGCGATACCGACGGCGTCTGCGATTATCGACGCCGCCTGGAAGATCTGCTGGTCGAGCAAAACGGCCAATGGTTGCTGCCGGAGCTTTACATCGTCCCGAACAGTGCTATCGACGCCGAAAAACGCCACCCGCACAGCCAAACCCGCGTCCCTAACGAAAACGTGCCGCTGGTCTGGGCGCAAAGCTTGTATATCCTGGGTGGCTTGCTGCAAGACGGCTTGATCAGCCTGGACGACATCGATCCGCTGGGACGCTACAAGGCCACCCGCCTGTATCCCGATTCCACCTTGCAGATTGCCCTGCTAGCCGAAGACGAACAGGTACAAGACGAGCTGCGCGGCCGCGGCATTCCTTCGCAAACCTTAACCGAGATTGCGCCTATTCAAGTCCGCGATGCCAGCGAATTGGCCGACGCCTACACCCAGGTCGGCCGCAATGACCGCATCGGCCTGAGCGGCAGACCGCTGAGGCAATTACGCACGCTGGCTACCTCCAAACTCTATGTCCTGGCAGGCGAACCCCTATTATTTCTACCGCAGTTCATGAACCAAAAGGGCTTCTACATTGCGATGGACAACCAGTTGCTGATTCAACGCCTGCGCATGGAATTGGCTTACATCAGCCGCCATTGGGACAATCCCGCTCAACCCTTGCTGGTCATCAATATCAAGCACAACATGCTGGGCAATGAAGACCGGCAAGTTTTGCTGGGTTTTATCGACCAACTGCGTGAAGGCAATGTGCAAGGCACGCCGGTAAAACTGGGGCTGTTGACCGATTTTGTGAAAACCTCCAGCCGGGAAAAAATCGGCTATCTGCACGATTTTACTTTTTCCGAAGCCTGCTGGGAGGAAGTGGAACGGCCGTTCGCCAACTTACTGGCCTTCGACGGCCAAGCCCCGCAAGCGCTGGACAGCTTCGTGTTGACGGAATGGGAAATCGGCGACGACGCGCAACTACTCGCGCAATTGCAAAACAATCCCAACCTGCATGCGCAATTGGAAGCACTGGCCTTGCTCTGCCAACGCCACGGCCTTGATCACGATACCGGCTTACGCAATGGCGACGGCTTACCTTGCTTAGTGCGGGATTTACTGGAAGAAGTTTATGTCCGCGCGGGTGACCGCCATGCCTGGTATATCGTAAGGCGTTGCGCCGGCTTAGTGGGTAAGTACGACATCAATCTGGAACAAGCCGCCACGGAAATATTGGTCCGCCAACACGGCTTGACCGTGGGCCGCGCCTACAGCGGCAAGGCTACCTTGCGCAGACCGACCGACTCCTGGCAAATCCTGGATACCATCCGCACCTTTAACCCCAACGACAGCAGCCAGCAGATCATCATCCAGGAATTAATTATCTACTTGGGGATGCTGATCAAGTTAAAGCCGGAACTGTTCGCCGATATGCACACTATTCGAGTCGGCCATATCCTGCAATTGATCATTGCTCGACAAAAACGCCTGACCAGCACCTCGCTGGACCAAGCTTTCAGCGACATTTTGTCGCTGCCACCGCATCAAGTCGCGGAGTTGCTGCAAGAAACGCTGGAAGATTACAACAACAGCGAAAACCAGCTCGGCCAGGTGGAAACCCTTAACTGCGAAGGCCCGCACCGCGATCTGACGGCGGCGCGTTTTCCCGAGTCGATGAATCCGAAAGACCGAGGCGACGCTGACGACTGGTACGCCTGGCGCGAACAGCAAGGCAGCGTCGGCCGCGAGAACGAGGTATTTTTCGCCGGCGTATGGGACTTATTGCATCATTGCAAGGGCCTGATGGTCGGCGAAAAATACAACAGTAAACGCCGGATTGATAGTGAAATCATGCTGGCGCAAATGACCGCCGGCGAGCAGAGCTTTAGGCTGCATATCAACCATATTCTGAACAAAATTCAGGCGCCGGTGTATCGGCAATTGAGCGTGGAAGCGTTGCGTGCGTTGGCGTCCATCGTCCGCGATTATCCCGACCTTTACATCGACGACACCTTGGTCACGGATATTTTAATCGGCCATGCTGTCAGAATCAGCTGGCTACAGCAGCATCCGCAATACCGCGACCATTACGAAGAATGCGTATCGCTGGCTTGGCAGGCGTTTTACCAGTTGCCGCCGCATGCACTGGCCAACGCGATACTCGATGCCTTGATTCACCTGCTCAACAACGCCACCCCAACCTCATGAGGACGCATATGATTCTAGCCGGCGACATCGGCGGAACCAAAACGGTTCTGGCCTTACTCGACAGACAAGCCGACGGCACGCTGAGCTGTTTGCAGGAACAAACCTTTGCCAGCGGCGAATTTCAGACTTTTGAGGAAATTCTGGATCTATTTCTGTGCGACAGCCCAACGGTGACATCGGCCTGTTTCGGCATCGCCGGCCCGGTCGTCAATCAACGCTGCCAAACCACCAACCTGCCGTGGCTACTGGATGGTGAGCAACTCAAAATTCGGCTCGGCACCGAACGGGTGAAATTGTTGAACGACCTGGAAGCGATGGCAATCGGCATGCTGCACTTGCAGGAACAGGACTTTATCGAACTCAATCCCAACGCCGAGCCGCAAACCGGCAATATCGCGGTAATCGCCGCCGGCACCGGTCTCGGCGAAGCGATGCTGCATTGGGACGGCGAAAAATATCATCCGATTGCCACCGAAGGCGGTCATTGCGATTTTGCACCGCAAAACCCGCAACAAGATCAACTGCTGGTTTATTTGCGCAGCCGCTATCCGGACCATGTCAGCTGTGAGCGGGTTTTATCCGGTATCGGCTTCAGCAATATCTACGATTTTCTTGCCGATATGCGCTTCGCCCCGCCCTGTCCCGCTGTACCCGCCGCCACCGAAGCCCGCGGCGTTGATCGCAATGCGCTGATTTCGCGCTTGGGCGTGGACGGCGAAGATCCCTTGTGCCGCGAAACCGTGCGCTTGTTTGCCGAGCTTTACGGCGCGGAGGCCGGCAATCTGGCCTTGAAAGCTTTTGCTACCGGCGGCGTGTTCATAGGCGGCGGCATTGGTCCGAAAATCAGATCGGTGCTGGAATCCGGGGAATTCATGCACGCTTTTGTTACCAAAGGCCGGTTTCAGCCTATGCTCGCCAAATTATCGGTCAAGTTGGCTTTGAATCCGCGCACCCCCTTGCTGGGTGCGATGTATTATTTTGCCGCGCAATAAGCATTTCGTATTGATCGACATAAAATGGGGCAGGCAGCGGCGGAATCGGCTAGGCTTATCAGGCAACCTTTTTGAATATAAGCCTTTGCTAGCATTTACGTACTAGCAGCGTAGCCGAGACATGGTCCAATCCAAGCAGAAACAAGCCAGTTTGCAAAAATCGCTATCCATACTTCAAGCCGCGCTCGACTCCAGCACCGACGCTATATTGGTAGTCGATCTGTTCGGCAAAATCGCGACCTTCAACCCCCAATTCATGCGGATTTGGGGCATCCCGGCAGGCTCTTTACAGATCGGCGACGATGAAAAATCGCTGAGCTATGCCTTGAAGCTGTTGAAAGACCCACCAGCCTTCCTCAGCCGTATCGAGGAGATTTATAAAAACCCCAAACAACGGCACGCCAGTGAACTGGAGTTTAAAGACGGCCGCTTTATTGAAAGCTATTGCCAACCGCAATATTTGGACGGCCAACCGGCTGGCCGGGTCTGGAGTTTTCGAGACATCACCGAACAAAAAACGTCCCGCAAACGTTTGGCCCAATTAAGCTTTGGTATGGACCAGATGCATGACAGCGCTTATTTGATCACTGAGAACGCTGGATTCGTCTACATCAACAACCAATCTTGCAAGGCCTTGGGCTATAGTCATCAAGAGTTGTTGCAGATGAGCGTATTCGATGTAGACCCTTGCTTTCCACGCCATGTCTGGGCCGCGCATTGGGCAGAACTGAAAATTAAGCGCTCGAACAAGCTGGAAACCATCCACAAAACTAAGGATGGCCGGCTGTTCCCGGTAGAAGTGGTTGCCAATTATTTCGAATACGCCAACGTCGGCTATAACCTGGCTATCGCTCGCGACATCAGTGAACGCAAGCGCATCGAAGAAGCTCTGCAACAGGCCGCACTGATTTATCAAAACAGCAGCGAAGCGATGTTGTTGGCAGACTCGGACGACCGCATTCTGACAATCAACGCCGCGTTCACCACCATTACCGGCTACCAATCGGATGAAGTCGTCGGTAAACACATAGGCATTTTAAACACCGGCGGCCACAGCGAAGCCATGTGGCAAGCCATTCATAGCAAGGGCAGTTGGCAGGGCGAAATCTGGGACAAACGTAAAAACGGCGAGTTGTTTGCCAAGTGGTTGACCATCAATACCATCTTCGATGCCCAGCAAACCATGCAGCGCCGGGTGGCATTGTTTTCCGACATTACCGAAAAGAAAAAAACCGAAGGCGTCATCTGGCAACAAGCTAATTTCGACCCTTTGACCCAATTGCCGAATCGGCGTATGTTTTACGACCGACTGAGTCAAGACATCAAAAAAGCCCACCGCGAACACAAACGCCTGGCCCTGTTGTTTATCGATCTGGACTTATTCAAAGAAGTGAACGACACCCTTGGTCACGACATGGGTGACGAGTTGCTGCAAATCGCCGCACACCGCATTTTAGCCAGCGTGCGCGAAACCGATACCGTGGCCCGCCTGGGCGGAGACGAGTTTACTGTGATCCTGAGCGATGTCGGCGATCCAGCCAATGCCGAGCGCATCGCCGGCAACCTTTTGCAGAAAATGACCGAATGTTTTCAGCTGGGTAACGAAATTGCTTATATCTCCACCAGTATCGGCATCGCTTTTTACCCGGACGACGCCGACAACCTGAAATCCCTGTTAAAACATGCGGACCAGGCAATGTATGCCGCCAAGCGCCAGGGCCGGAATCAATATTGTTTCTTCATCCCGACCATGCAGGAATCCGCGCAGGCGCGGCTGCGGCTAAGCAACGATTTAAGATTGGCCCTTGCCGGGCAGCAGTTTTATTTGTGTTACCAACCCATCGTCGAACTGGCCACCAATACGGTGCGTAAAGCGGAAGCGCTGATCCGCTGGCAACATCCGACGCGCGGCCTGATCAGCCCAGCGGATTTTATTCCGATTGCCGAAGAAACCGGCTTGATCAGCAGTATAGGCAATTGGATTTTTCAGGAAGCCGCCGAGCAGACCAGCCGCTGGCGTCAATCGATACACGAAAAATTCCAGATCAGTATTAATAAGTCGCCGGTACAGTTTCGGAATGAACGCGACAGTCATCGCGATTGGCTGGATCGCCTGGAAGCGCTGAGTCTATCGGGGCAAAGCGTCGTCATCGAAATTACCGAAGGCCTGCTACTGGATGCCAATAGCAGCGTAGCCGAGCAACTGCTTTCGTTCCGCGACGCCGGTATTCAGGTGTCTCTGGATGATTTCGGCACGGGTTATTCCTCGCTGTCTTATCTAAAAAAGTTCGACATCGATTATCTGAAAATAGATCAGAGCTTTGTCCGCAATCTGGCGATCGGTTCCGACGACATGGCCTTATGCGAGGCGATCATCGTGATGGCTCACAAACTGGGAATAAAAGTGATTGCCGAAGGCATAGAAACCTCAAGCCAACGCGAATTGCTTACCGCTGCTGGTTGCGATTTCGGACAAGGCTATTTGTTCGCAAAGCCGTTACCAGCTCAGGAATTTGAGAGATTGTTTGCCGACTGTAAACTTTAAAAAATCAGCAGCTGAGAGAATAACGGAAAGGATGCCAAGCAGGCATGAACATCGAAAACTATTTAGTTGGGAGCCACCGAGAAAACACGTCTTCCGGTGGCAGCCGTTAATCAATCCTGACTGGATTGACTAGATGCGTCCTTAGTGAGCGGCGCTATAAACTTTCATCATTTCTTTGTAAAGTTCCAGAGTAGCTTTCAAGCTAGCTGAGGCGTTGGCGTCGCCTTTTTCGATCTCATCGCGGGCAACTTTCAGTTTGTCACCAGCTCTTTGACGCAAACGCTCGGTTTGCTCGTAGCGGAACTCTTTTTGTGACTGACGAACATCGCCCAGCGCTTTCAAAGTGCCTTCTTTGTCGCCTTTTTCCAGCAAACTTACAGCTTCTTCTACTTTGGCAACGGTAGCTTCACCGGCTGCACGAACTTTGGCGTCGCCAGCGCTGTTTGCATTAGCTGATGTGGAAACCAATGCTGCGGCGATCACCAAAAATGAAGCCAAGGTTTTTTTTACTGTGTTCATACAAATCCTATCAATTGATATTTAAGTGTTTTTTTAAACCACATTAAAATTACAAATTTATGACTGTATATTTTAATCCGGTTGCTTGCTCAAAGCCTTTTCATACTACCATAGATTCTGAAAATAGCAGCAAAACCGGGAAAAATAACTCAATTCCCACAAACGAAAAACGGTATTGATTATTGCGCCGTCAGCTCGGCAATGTGTTTGATAAACCCCGTCTCATTGACGAAGGTAATATCGTACATTTTGGTTAACCCCAACACCTGCTCATCACTAACACCCAAGACCAGTAACAGAAAGTTTTCCTTGGCGATATCCAGTCTGCGCCGCATTTTGCAGTACTTTTCGATAAAAGAACGAAATTCTCCGGATTTACATTCTATAAATACCGGTATACGCCCGTTAATTAGAAAAAATACATCCACTTCATATTTATCTTCGTTGGCAAACTGAATATTAAAGCTTCTTAAGCAAGAGAAAAGTCCTTTACTTTCGTAGAAGTGTTTCAGCAATTTCATAAACACATACCATTCCAACCACTCGCCATTAAAAAACCCGACGATGGCCGACATACTCTGTAAAGTAAGATGGACTCTCTTTTCATTTTTATTATAAAAATACTTGGCAACAAATGAGAACTCATACAGGTTTTTACAAAAACCGGTAATGGTTTTAATTTGATTTTGACTGTAATCGTTTAAATTCAAAACTACCGATGCGTAGTTATTTCTCTGGGCTTTTCTAATTTTATCCAGCACATCCTGCAACAGCGGAAAGTTATCGCCCAACTCAACCGCCACTTCATCATAAAAACCTTGCGTATCCAAGGCATTATGATTTACTTCGACCTGAACATTCTTACGCTCGAACCAGCTGATAATAGGCTTGTATTGCATGCTGTTGCTCATCACCGCAGTATTATGCAAATCCACCTCTTCGTCTTTATGCAAGCGCATATCGGATCGCGAAATTTCCGCCACGGGATTCCCCGCCTGCTCTAACTCCCGATATTTGCCCAATAACACGCCGTATTTATCAATCAGTTTCTTCACAAAAACCACGGTATCGTGAATTGCCGATGCTTGTTCGCAAACCGGGCATTTAACCGTTTTGCCCACATGTTCATTCGGCACTTCGCGTAAATAGGCACAATTGTTACAGCGCAGAATTGCCATAAGGCGTCCTTGAATGTTTATTACGGTAATTAATTTACTTGGCTGGACAGAATAACCGCTTAATCAGCTTGCGCTAAAACAGGCGTTTAGCCCATGCCGTTTTAGGAGAAAACCGGCGCATTTCAATCGCGGCAGACATCGCCACGGCTGCAAACGGGTACCCCATCGCGTCCGTTGGAGAGCCGCATCTTGACACTAACAATCCCCCCTAAACCTAACGGGTAATGCGGGTAGCTGTGTCACAAATCACCCCATCCGTCCTGCAATTGTAGACATGCCTGCACAGACCTCAACCGGAAAATACGGTAAAAATACCTATCTAACTGATCTAAAACAAAAAAATTAGATAAGCCGGTTATTTTTGAATCTGGATCAAAATTTGCTGAGAAGTTTAAAACGGCTGCACAAGCCTTATCCCGCACTCTCGATCACAGGTGATTTATGAGCAAAATCGGCATTTTTTTCGGAACGGATACCGGCAGCACCCGGCTAGTGGCAAAAAAGATTTTCAGCTTGTTGGGCGAAGAGCTGGCCGACAAGCCCAAAAATATCAATAGAGTCAAACCAGAAGAATTATTGCAATACGACGCGCTTATTTTGGGCACTCCGAGCTACGGCATAGGCGACTTGCCCGGTCTGGGAGCCGGATGCCAGGAGCGCAGCTGGCAGGAATTCGTCCCCACCCTGGATGGCGTCGATCTTTCCGGCAAACGCATCGCGCTATTCGGCTTGGGCCATCAAGAACGCTATGCCTCGCGCTTCGCCAGCTCCCTGATCCAGCTTTACCGAGTATTTTACGGATTCGGTGCCGAGATGATCGGCCGTTGGAGCACGGAAGGCTATACCTTCGAACATTCCGACTCGGTGATCGACGATCAATTCGTCGGTCTGGTACTGGACCAACGCGGTCAACCGCATTTGACCGACGAGCGCATCAGAGTCTGGCTGGCGCAAGTCACGCCTCAGTTGCTGCCGGTCTTGGCGGAGGCCGCCTAAATGTTGGCCTCATCCATAGAGGAGCGGGACTCCCTAGATTTAACCCCGTTAGCCGACTGCTCAAACTGCGCTTACCGGGATACTTTACTGGCCACCGGCACCTGCAAACCGGGTGACCGTTGCGTGGTAGCGGAAAGCGGCCGACAAATCGACCGGTTTTTCAAAGCTCACCCGGTCTACGCGTTAAATTACACCCAAGATCCTTTCTGGGAACGGCGCGCCATTGCGGCCCAGTATTTGCCGACCAATCATTTACGCCCCTTACTAACCGACCCCGACGAAGCCGTACGCCGGGTACTGGCTTATCGTGTGCCAGTGGAATGGCTGCTGGAATTAAGCCAGGACAGTGACCGGGAAGTGAGAGTGACCGTGGCCGACCGCCTGCCGGAAAGCCAGCTCGAACTAATGGCTAACGATCCGGATTATCTAGTACGCGCTTACGTTGCTAAACGCTTGCCCAAGGGCCGCTTGTTCCGATTGGTCGCCGACCCGGATAACGAAGTAAGGCGCACCGTCGCGGAACGTATACCCAGTGTGAGCTTGGGCTTGATGGCCGACGATCAGGAAGTGAACATCCGCCGCATCGTCGCCCAGCGCATGGAGGTTGACGACCTAGCCATGATGAGCAAGGACGAAGACTGGACCGTACGCTATGAAGTGGCGCTGCGCGCCGAGCCGGAACTACTTAAACAGATGCTCGACGACGCCGACGAAGAAGTCAGCTTTACCGCTCGCGAGCGCTGGGAAGCCTTGGCGATGGAGGCCGCGCATGCCGCAGACTGAACACATCGTCGGCCTGACCTATGCGGACCGCCTGCGGATGGCGACCGAATCTCGACACCAAGCATTGAAAGAACGTCTAGGCTCCGACTTGGCCGCCCTGACCTCCTTGATGGGACCGATGAGCGACGGCCCGGAATGGCCGGCCGGGGCCGCTTGGCTGGCTGCGCGGCACGGCCAAAACGCCTGTGTGCTCTCCGACGGCCTTTCCGATCCTTGGGTGGAACGTGACAGACCGGAAACCGGCCTGGGCCTGGAAGTGTTTATCGAAAGCCCGGATTCCGGCGCCGCCGAGAATGCACCACTAGCCAAATTCGCCGACACCTGGTTATTTCCGCTGACCGCCGAAGTCAGCCATACCCTGGCCGGCTTCCCCCGTTTAAGCGAACGGTTATTGAACGGCGAACTGCTATCGATGGAATTTGCTATCGATCACATCAAGGACGGCCGCGGCCAAATTGGTGCCTTATTGGGGGCTAATAGCGAACCCGCTAAAACTTTAACGCTTGCCGGTGGGGAGATAAAGCTAATCGCCATCACCTTGCTGACCGGCAGCGAATTAAAGTATCTGCGCGGCAAAGGTGAACTAGCCCGGCACGAGCTAGCCGACAAACTGAAAACCGCCGGTGTCGGCCATCTGTCCTTACTCCACCGACCCTCGCTGGTCTAAACCCCACCCTCTCGCATGGCTATTACTCCCGAAATAGACGCCTGGTTACTGGAAAACGGCTTTCAATTGGACCTCAATCCGCACGGCAAACACCCATTGATTCTGTCCGCCCAACAAGGCCGGACCGATGTGCTGACCTATCTGTTGGAGCAAGGTGCAGATCTTTCCACGCTGGATGCGTACGGTAACAACGCGCTTTGGGCCGCATGTTTTGCCGAAGCCGGCGATTGCATAGACTTGTTGCTGGAGGCCGGTATCGATATTAACTATCAAAATCCCAGCGGTGCCAGTGCGTTGACTTATGCATCCTCCAGCGGTAAACACGCGGTGGTCAAGCAATTGCTTGAAGCCGGCGCCGATCCGCTACTGAGTACGCAGGACGATTTCAGCGCGCTGGATTTAGCCGCCAATCGCCAATGTTTGCAGTTGTTGCGTAGTGCGGTAAAAGCCTTGCAGGTATAGTGCAGCTGGAAATTATTACCGTCACTCCCGTGAAGGCGGGAGTCCAGCGGCTACAATGGATTCACTGCGTGGTCTAACGGTTCACCAATATCACCTGCGTGTATCTGGATCGAATGCACCAATAGCCCTCCGCCCCAAACAAACACAGTTTGTTTACCGCCAACCTAAACCCAGCGCCCGATAGCCCGCCTATTGCCGCAAGCCCAGCCTGGGCATAGAATGCGGCCTTTCCTAACATACTCAGAGGACGCACCATGTCAGACTCTTATTGGTTTAGAACCGGCGAAGCCACCGTATTTTCCAGCGAAGGGCAAGGCACCGACGCCATGCCGGAAATTCTGATTGGCGACGTCAAAGGCCCGGCCGGTCATGCTTTTGCCAATCTGATGGGCCAAACCGCAGGCCACACGCGCATGTTTGCGATCCGCGCCACCAACCAACAAGTGCGTCCGGCCACCATCATGGTGCCTAAGGTCACAATTAAATCCTCTGCTTACGTCAACTTGTTGGGTGGCCCGGTACAGTCCGCAGTAGCCGACGCGGTGATTGATAGCGTCGCCGACGGCATTATTCCGCGCCTGCAAGCTAACGAGTTGTGCATCATCGCCATGATCTGGATAGATCCCTCCTGCGCCACTAACCCCGAATTGGACCGCAAGGATTTGTATCGCACCAACTACGAAGCCATGAAACTGGCGATTTCCAGAGCGATGAGCAACTCGCCGAGCATCGACGAACTGATAGCCAACCGCCACAAAATCTTCCACGAAATGTACGACCCGGAGACTGGCGAGTCGCAGTGGTAAGCGTATAACTAAGCATATCGTCAGGTAGCCGCTGTCGCGGCGACCTGACCTACTGATTGAAGTGCTACATAAGCCTATCCGCAATCAAGCCAACCCTACTTAATAAACAACATCTCCTGATATGTAGGAAACGGCCACAACTCATCCGCAATTTCCCCTTCCAGCCCATCGGCATATTGACGCACCTCATCCATCAAAGGCCGGATGGTGTTAGCGCAGAACTGCATGTGTTCTTCAATCGTTGCAAAATCATGTTTGGCAAGTGCTGCACTGAGTTTATCGCTGGTCGCCATCATCGACGATAGCAGCCCGGCAATTAAAACTAGACGCTCGTTTCCCAGTTCGACACCATGGCTTTTAAGCGAGATTAATGTGGCAGAAAGATCTGCCAAGTATTTCACTGCGGCCGGATAGATACCGGTTTTGGCCATGCTGATCACCAATTTGGCTTCTACCTCAATGGCCAGCACATATTGCTCTGCGTAGATTTCGAAGCGGCTGGCGAGCTCGACAGGTGACAATACCCCCAGCGTTTCGAATAAGGCTTGCACCTCGGGTTCCTTCAACACCGGCAAGGCGTCGGCAGCGGTTTTGAGGTTGCGTAAACCGCGTTCTTCCACGGCCATTTTGTGCCATTCCGCCGAATAGCCATTACCGCCGAACACCACCGCGCCGTGGGCATCGATCAATTCTTTCAAGGTTTTCAGGATGGCCGTATCTAAATCAAGGCCTTTGCCTAATTGGCTTTCCAGGCTATCGGCTACCCAATTCAGCGAGTCGGCGAGCATGGTGTTCATCGTCACCAAGGGGCCGGCGACCGATTGGCCGGAGCCCACGGCGCGAAATTCAAAGCGGTTGCCAGTGAAGGCGAACGGCGAGGTCCGGTTTCTATCCCCTGCGTCTTTGTTAAACACCGGCAGCGTATTAATACCCAAATCCATCACCCCGGCGTTTAAGGATCCGGTGATCTCGCCATTACTGATTTGCTCGAACACGTTGTCCAACTGCGAACCCAGATATACCGACATGATCGCCGGTGGAGCTTCGTTCGCACCCAAGCGATGATCGTTACTGGCCGTGGCAATCGCGGCACGCAGCAGCGGACCGAATTTATGCACGCCGCGAATCACAGCACCGCAAAACAGCAAGAACTGAGTATTTGAATGCGGCGTATGGCCGGGATCAAGCAAGTTGCCTTGGGTGGCGTTGCCGACCGACCAATTCACGTGCTTCCCGGAACCGTTGATGCCTTTGAAGGGCTTTTCGTGCAGCAAACACACCAAGCCATGCTTTTTGGCTGTGTTTTTTAGGACAGTCATCAGCAATTGTTGATGATCGGTGGCGACGTTGGCCGATTCAAAAAACGGCGCTATCTCGAATTGTCCGGGCGCTACTTCGTTGTGGCGGGTCTTGGCCGGAATCCCCAAGCGATAAAGCTGCTCTTCCACATCCTGCATATAGACCTGAACGCGTTCGGGTATGGCACCGAAATAATGATCGTCAAACTGCTGACCTTTGGCAGCCGATGCGCCGAACAGGGTGCGCCCCGCCAACAGTAAATCCGGGCGATTGGCGACGAAATTGGCATCAACCAGAAAATACTCCTGCTCAGCCCCGCAACTGGAGTTCACCGGGGCAATGTCGGTGTGACCGAGCAACGATAACACCCGCTGCGCAGCCTTATTCATTGCCGCATTGGCACGCAACAAAGGGGTTTTCTTATCCAGCGCTTCACCGGTCCAGGAGATAAACACGGTGGGGATGCACAACGTCGCGCCATTGTCGGTGGTCATGATATAAGCCGGACTGGTCACGTCCCAAGCGGTGTAACCACGTGCTTCGAAGGTGGAACGGATGCCTCCGTTCGGGAAGGACGAGCCGTCCGGCTCGCCTTGTACCAATACTTTACCGCTGAATTCGGAAATGACTGAACCATCGCTTTGCACGGAAATAAAACCGTCGTGTTTTTCGGCGGTGGCGTTGGTCAAGGGATAGAAAACGTGGGCGTAATACAGAGCCCCTTTTGAAAGCGCCCAGTCTTTCATCGCCAACGCCACCACATCGGCAATTGAAACATCCAGCTCGGTACTGGCTTCGATGGTTTTCTTTAAGGATTTAAACACCTCTTTGGGTAAGCATTCCTTCATCTTACTCAAGGTAAAAACATCACTGGCCCATAAACTGGCCAACGGTGCCGGCATTTTGGTCGGCATGGGTTGGCGATTAGTGATAGTTTGAACAGCTTGCACGCGCGCGGTATTTCCAGTCATAGCTTGGCCTTGGTTTGAAGATTAATGTCGATCAAACAATCCGCAGCAATAATCAATCCAGTAAGCTTGGGGTGATAGCGGAGTGAGCCCGGCTCCAGGGATTGTAGGAAATTGCGGCGCTTATGAAGTAGCTAACGCGGAGCGAAGACGGAGGCCGTGAGTTGTATTAGTGCAATATAAGGAAATTGCGGCACAAACTTAGTGCGCGACAAATCAATACCGTTGAGGCGGTTCGCCGTTTATGCGCGAGACGCATCATCGTAATAGAAGGCAAATCGGCATGTCAGTTTTAAAAATGACCGGGATGGGAGGATTTTAAACCCAGCATGTCAGCCCGCCCTACACCCTAATCCCTTTGCCACCCCCAGCAAGCAGTGTTATTATCCACGCGCCGTATACGCCCGCACCGCAGCGAGCGATTCGCGTCAACGGGGACGCAAGAGGCTGGTTTTCAAGGTTATACGTTCGTCCTCCGCTTTGTTAAAATCCGTCGATTTTTTGCCCTCGCGGCCAACCCAGCTTGCTAGGGTTTACTACCAATGCCGCTTGTTCCAATTCCGCAGAGTTTGACTACATGCCAACCCAACCGCTCGAAACGCTGTTCCGCTCCGAAGTTCTTTCCATGTCGGCCTACCATGTCGCCGATGCCAGCAACTTCATCAAACTCGATGCCATGGAAAATCCTTATAACTGGCCGGAAGATATTCAAGCACGCTGGCTGGAAGCGCTGAAGACCTGCCCGATCAACCGCTATCCGGACCCGGAAGCCAAGACGCTGGCAGTCGCGTTGCGCCGGGCAAACGGCATTCCGGAGCAATCTGCCTTGCTGCTCGGCAACGGTTCCGACGAGATTATCCAAATATTGTTGATGGCTTTAAACGCCGATGCCACCGTATTGGCACCGGAACCCGGTTTCGTGATGTACAAGCAAGTGGCGCAAAGCTTGGGTTTACACTACCAAGGCGTACCTTTGCTGGCAGACAGTTTTGCGCTGGACATGCCGGCCATGCGCACAGCAATTGCCGAATCGCAACCTGCCCTGATTTTTATCGCCTATCCGAACAACCCCACCGGCAATTTGTTCGATGCCGAAGCCATCAAGGAAATACTCACCATCGCCCCTGGCTTGGTAGTGGTCGACGAAGCCTATGCGCCGTTTGCCGACGCCAGTTTTATCGGCGAACTAGGACATTATCCTAATTTACTGGTGATGCGCACCGTTTCCAAGCTGGGGCTGGCCGGCTTGCGCTTGGGTTTTCTGGCCGGCGAACCGGCTATAGTGGAGCAGTTACACAAAGTAAGATTACCTTACAATATCAATAGCCTGACTCAAATTACGGTCGGCTTTGCCTTGGATCATGGCGGGTTTCTGTTGGAGCAAACCCAAACGCTGCGCGGGGAGCGCACTTTAGTGTTCCAAGCCTTGCAGGGAATGCCGGGTGTTCAAGCTTACCCCAGCGCCGCTAACTTCATTTTGTTCCGCACCCTTAACAAAGCCGCAGACGACGTATTTGCCTCGCTAAAATCGCAAGGCGTGTTGATCAAGAATCTGTCCCCGCAAGGCGGGCTGTTGCACAATTGCCTGCGCGTCACCATCGGAAAACCGGAAGAAAATCAAGCCTTTCTGAGCGCGTTAGCAGCGGCTTTAAAGTGATAATTCGCACTATCCGCAAAGGCCTGAAACCCTTGACTAGCGCTGTCGCAAGAACAATTTCAATAATCACGGACAGTAAGGTATATTTGCTGAAAATTATAATAATCGATGTATCGCGATATACATCACATCATCAGGAGTGTTACTTATGAACCACGAAGGCGTCGATCATTCCAAACGCCAGTTTCTGACCTCGGCACTGTCGGTGGTTGGTGCAGTGGGTGCCGGCTATTTGGCCGTCCCCTTTCTCTCGCAAATGCAGCCCAGCGCCAAAGCCATGGCAGCCGGTGCTCCCGTCGATGTCGATATCAGTAAGATGGAACCCGGCCAGTTGATCAGGGTGGCTTGGCGCGGTAAACCGGTGTGGGTCTTGAATCGAACGCCGGAGGTGCTTTCGACCCTGGCTACACTGGACAGCAAACTGGCTGACCCGGTGTCCAACGAGTCACTCCAGCCGGAGAACAGCAAAAATCCGCTGCGCTCCATCAAGCCGGAAATTTTTGTCGCTGTCGGCCTGTGCACGCACTTAGGCTGCTCGCCCACGTTTCGCCCGGAAATTGCCCCTAACGATTTAGGCGCGGACTGGAAAGGCGGTTTCTTTTGCCCCTGCCACGGCTCCTGGTTCGATCTGGCCGGTCGTGTGTATCGCGGCGTTCCCGCCCCTACCAATCTTGAGATACCGCCGTATCGATATGAAACAGACACTCTGATTGTCGTTGGCGAAGAAAGCGAGGCAAACCCAGCATGAAGCAAAAAATGAATCAATGCAGCGAATGGCTGCTGGAGCGTTTTCCACTCTCCGATTTGTGGAATGAACACATGGCGCATTACTACGCGCCCAAAAACTTTAACATCTGGTATTTTTTCGGCTCGTTGGCCCTGTTAGTACTGGTCAATCAGTTCATTACCGGCATTTTGCTGACTATGAACTACAAACCCGACGCCAAACTAGCGTTCGATTCGGTCGAATACATCATGCGCGACGTCAACTGGGGCTGGCTGGTGCGTTATATGCATTCCACCGGCGCCTCGGCGTTCTTCATCGTTGTCTATCTGCACATGTTTCGCGGCCTGATCTACGGCTCGTTCAAGCAACCGCGCGAACTGATTTGGATCTTCGGCATGTTGATCTTCGTTTGCCTGATGGCGGAAGCGTTCATGGGCTACCTGCTGCCTTGGGGGCAAATGTCCTATTGGGGTGCCCAGGTCATCATCTCGCTGTTTAGCGCGATTCCGGTGATCGGCGACGAGTTGTCGCTGTGGGTGCGTGGCGACTATGTGGTTTCCGACGCCACCTTAAACCGCTTCTTCGCGTTTCACGTTATCGCCGTTCCATTGGTATTGTTGATACTGGTGTTCCTGCACATCGTTGCCTTGCACGAAGTGGGCTCCAACAACCCCGACGGCATTGAAATCAAGCAATCAAAAGACCCCTGGGGACATCCGGTCGACGGCATTCCCTTCCATCCTTACTACACCGTCAAGGACATCGTCGGCGTCGGCGTGTTCATGTTCTTCTTCGCGACGGTGATTTTCTATATGCCGGAATTGGGCGGCTACTTTCTGGAACACGCCAACTTTATCCCGGCCGATCCATTGAAAACCCCGGAACATATTGCGCCGGTCTGGTATTTCACCCCGTTCTACGCCATTTTGCGTGCGGTACCGGATAAGTTTGCCGGCGTGATTGCGATGGGCGGCGCGATAGTGGTCTTGTTCATGCTGCCTTGGCTGGACCGCAGCCCGGTTAAATCCATCCGTTATCGCGGCGGTATGTTCAAAAAAGCGCTGGCGTTGTTTGTGATCGCCTTCGTCGGCTTGGGCTATTTGGGAACCCAACCCGCCACACCAGGAGCGACGACTGTTGCCCGGGTTTTGACCGCTGTTTACTTCGGCTTTTTCCTGTTAATGCCGCTGTACACCCGCTGGGAAAAAACCAAACCGGTACCGAATCGACTGACCACGCAGCCAAGCCTGGAAGATCGCATTCCCGCTCTGCTGGCATTAGTCGATGAAGTGGTTGAGGTACACCAAGTTCCCGACAATATCGGCGGTACTATCACCAAGAAAAGGCCGAACTGGTCCGGCATATCAGCCGTATTGATTCGTTTTGCAAAAAACCTGAAAAAGAGCCTGGATTAAGCCATGAAAAAGATACTCTACACTCTTTTGTTTTTGCTGCCTTTCAACGTGTTGGCTAGCAGTGGCGTCAAACTGGATAGCGCCGATATCGACCTGAACGACACGATGGCGATGGAGCGCGGTGCAAAATACTACGTCACCTATTGCCTGGGCTGTCATTCGGCAAAACACATCCGCTACAAACGTATCGCTATTGATCTGAAGTTGGATGAAGCGGAAGTTCTGAAAGTGGTGGCGCCTTTCGGGGCCGGCATTTACGATCAAATGCATTCAGCGATGAACGCGCACGACGCGGAAAAATGGTTCGGCACCACGCCGCCCGATTTGTCGCTGATTGCCCGTTCGCGCGGCGCTGACTGGTTATATACTTATCTGCGCAGCTTCTATACAGAGCCGGGAAAATCGCCTTTGGGCGTTAACAACGTGGTGTTCCCTGATGTGGGTATGCCTAACGTGTTCTGGCAACTGCAAGGTTCGCAGTCGGCGATTAAGCAGAAAATCGACGGCCAGGACGTGATTACCGGTCTGAAACTGGATCAACCCGGGCAAATGACACCTCAGGAATTTGACAAAATGGTCAACGACCTGGTCAATTTCCTGGTTTACGTCGGCGAACCGGTGCAGCTGGAAAGACAGCAAATGGGTAAATACGTGTTGTTCTTTATCCTGATGTTTATCGCACTGGCCTATCTGTTGAAAAAAGAGTACTGGAAAGACGTACACTAAATACAGCTTGGGCTCGTAATATCAAACCGGTATCGGCTAAGCTGATACCGGTTTTTTTATGGCCGTTTGTTTAAAAACCAATCGATTTGTAAATCCGGTTAAAATCTCGATTAAACTCTCAGTAACGGAATACGCTAAGCCCGAACGCTGGAAACAACTCTATCCTTGACCGTCGAAAGCCAATATGAAAAAAACTACGCCAACATCTGAAACACCAGTCTCTAATACTGAAAAGCCTGCTCCGGCGAAAGCGACCAAAAAAACCGCTACCAAATCCGTCCCGGCTAAAGCAAAGCAAGAAACTTCAGCGTCGTCGGGCAAAACCAATGCTAAGCCCAAAGCGACTACTACGCCCAAAGCTGCTAAAACAGTTGCTGAGGCGCCGATTACCCAAGAAAGTATCGAAAATGTGCCGGAAGTGCCCCCGACTAAAGCAGCACCGAAAAAAGCCAATCCAAAGCCAAAAGCCGCAAAAGTGGAGCCTACCGTGGAATCCGCGCCAGTTACGGCAGCACCAGTCGTAATTTCCATGCACGAACGCATAGGTTTGACCGCTGGAGTTATCTGGCATCATTTGGCTGAAAACGGCGCGACACCGGTTGCCAAATTAGTCTATGTGCTTCCAGAGGAAGAGGCCATCATTCAAAGAAGTATCGGTTGGTTGGCTCAGGAGGACAAAATAACGCTGTCCGCCAGAGGGGGAGACCAAGTCGAAACGATAGTGCTGAAGGGATAGTATTTTTGATGCCGGGGAAACCGCTCACCGCGAGGCCCCTCACCTTCTACCCAGAGACCAGGCCAGACGCTGCGACGAACGGGCCGGCATAAACACTCAGTCCCGCAGCCCAGGAAATGTCTGGGCTGCGGGACTGAGTTCCCCCGATCAGTAGTTCGGGGGAACTCAGTCCTATCCTAATCACATGTCATTGATTAACCCATTCACGCTCTCGTTCAACGACAAAACATTAGAACAGGCCTTTCTGCAGACTACGTTCGAACGCACCCGCTATCAAGGCCGGATGGCCATGATCGTGGGCATGTTTGTCTACTTGCTCTGCGGCATTATTGATCAATGGTTTGCGCCGCCGGACTTGGTTGAGGATGTCTGGCAATCACGCCTTACGGCACTGTGCGTGCCAACCTTCGTGATGATGGTGACATTTACACCGTGGTTTTCGGGGTTATGTCACCTGCTATTAGCCGCCGTAGGCTTTGCGGCTGGGGTCGGCTTAATCTGCATGCAGATCCTCTTGCCTTTTGATAGCTCGCCGTACTACTACCCGATGATGGTGTTGGTGACGTTTTACACTTACAACTTTGTCGGTACGCGTTTTATCTATGCGCTTGGCGTCGACCTGATACTTCTCCTTGCCTACAACCTGCTGTTCGGCAACTATATGGCCTATCCGTCGCATATACTGGTTAGCCATGACTTTTTCATAATTTCGGCCAACCTGATCGGTGGTTCGGCCGGATACCTGGCTGAACATGGACACAGAATTTTGTTCTTGCGCGAGCGGGAGCTGGATGAGCAGCGGAAACGCCATTTAACCCGGTCGCTTCACGATGGCCTCACCGGGTTGCCGAATCGTGATCTGCTGTATGACCGTATTGCGCAGGCGATGTCCGAGGCCCAACGGAACGGCTCCACGCATTGCGGGTTCTTTCTTGATCTCGACGGCTTCAAGGCAATCAACGACACCCTCACTCATAGAGTGGGCGATTATGTGTTGCGAGAGGTGGGGCAGCGACTGATCACGGCAGTACGCGGTGCCGATACGGTTGCCAGAATCGGTGGCGACGAATTTTTTATCCTGGCGCTGAATATAGACAGCGAGGAAGCCGCCTGCCGCTTAGCCGCAAAGCTGTTGGATCATCTAGCGCAGCCGATACCAGACATTCCGGATAATATGAGTCTGGGTGTCAGCATCGGTATTTGTGTGTTTCCCTACGAAGGCATGAACGTTTCCGATCTGATTCATCGAGCCGACGCGGCTATGTATCAGGTCAAAAATAGTGGCAAAGGCTATTTTAAAATAGCCGATCAGCCAACATAGTTTCCGTGTCGATTACCCCGGCAGCCGGATACTCAAGTGCTTGCTAAACATGAAGGGATATGCAACACCATGCTTTTCGGCGTTTGCGGTGAAGCACACTCTGCCATCCAACCATAGCAAGCCTGACCAGGATATAAGGTCTAATGGATGACTGTTTGTTTCCGAGAATCCGTGGCTGGCTTACTGAGGATTAAAATGTTTGAACGTAAGAGTGAAAAACTGGCATCGCCAGCCGCTTTCGCAAAAAGAATGGCTGCGTCCGTTTTAGCGGCAGTGGGTCTTATTTGCATAGCACTGTGCGTTGGCATCCTTGGTTATCGCTACATTGCGGATTTCGGCTGGATCGATTCCATTCTTGAGGCCTCCATGATTCTGGGCGGTATGGGGCCAATCAATACGCTACCCAGCCCTGAAGCGAAACTGTTTGCGTCGGCCTATGCGCTTTTCAGTGGACTGGTATTCATTGCGATCATGGGCATCTTGCTAACGCCTGTCACGCACAGGATGCTGCATAAATTTCATATTGACGAGAATGACTTGCAGAGTTGAGACTGAACAACGGCTGGCTTGAAAATCAAACGCGGCTGTTTGCTCGTACAATACTTACAAGGGATAAAATCGTGCGTCCCCGCTTTTATTCGAACGGCTATTTACAGTAGTTTACCTCCCAACAGTACCTGACCGCCCTTCAAATTTGTTATGACTATAAAGAGTATTTTGGTGACCGACACCCTCTATGACTATATTCTTTCGACTTCGCTACGAGAGCCCGAGGTGTTGAAGCAGCTCCGCGCAGAAACAGCGCTGCATACGCACAGCGCCATGCAGATTGCACCGGAGCAGGGACAGTTCATGGCGCTGTTAGTCGAACTTACAGGGGCAAAAAAAATTCTCGAAATCGGGGTTTTCACGGGATACAGTTCCACTTGCCTAGCGTTGGCGCTGCCGCCGGAAGGCAGGATCACGGCCTGCGACATCAGCGAAGAATTCACCCATGTGGCACGCCGCTACTGGATTCAAGCCAACGTCGCCGATAAGATCGATCTGCGGCTGGGACCGGCACTGGAAACCTTGAATAGTCTGATCGCCGCCGGCCATGCAGGTAGTTACGATATGGCCTTCATCGATGCCGACAAAGCCAATTACGACAGCTACTATGAGCAATCGTTAGCGCTTTTGCGTCCTGGCGGGCTACTGGTGATAGACAACGTGCTTTGGAATGGCCGGGTTGTCGATCCAAGCATCCAGGATGCGGATACCGTGGCGATTCGAGATCTCAATCAAAAAATTCACGCCGATCCCAGGGTCACCATCAGCCTGTTACCCATAGCCGACGGCCTGACGTTGGCCTTAAAGCGCTGATGTTTTTCGGGCCGATAGACTCTCAAGCACAGTCATTGAGATTGAAGTCCGCGAAATATCCAAAATTATTTTTGTTCGCTTGATTGTTAATGCCAGCCACAACCCGGCTACTATAGAATGAACGCTTCATTAACCGATTCGGAGTATGCCAAAATGAAAAAGATTGTTTTTGCAATAGTAGCTTTATTTTTGTTAAGCCAATCTGCTTACGCGGCCGATGAAGCATGCGACGCCAAAGCTACCGAGAAAAAGCTGGCTGGCGCCGCCAAAAATAGCTTTCTCAAAAAATGCGAGAAAGACGCCAAGATCACTGCCGCTAAAGCCGGTTGCGATGCAAAAGCTGCCGAGAAAAACTTGAAAGGCGCGGCCAAAAATAGCTTCACCAAGAAATGCGTCACTGACGCAAGCAAATAACTCTTCGATAAAATCACTAGGGGGCTGTTGCCATTTTGGATCGATAACCTTGAAATTGAACTGCTCTGCCTCATTGATTG
>NZ_LUUG01000064.1 GCF_001644035.1 Methylomonas methanica | reverse complement strand
GCTGCGCTTATCCACCCTACGCGCTGTGCCCGAAAGCTGGCATGGATTCCCACGGCGGAGTGTGACAGCCAACGCTTTGGCGTTTTTGGCGATTTCGATCAATAAGTTCATCGCAACAAACACAGCAAGGTATCGTCGCCACTGCCGGCGATCTGGCAGGAACTGGGCGTTGGGTTATTGTCGGTTTTATCCGGGCCAATGCTGACCAGACGGGCTTTCACCGGATCATCCAAATCCAGCAGCAGATAAGTGGCTTGATAAGCATCGGTAATTACCCACAAATCATCAACACCCGCATAACTCATCAGGCCGCTTTTGCGTTGCAAATAAGGGCCGTTCCAACCGCGATGCGTGTCCGGATTCCAGCCGCTGCCCAAAGGATCGGCAAACAGCATCCAGAAATTGGCCGGGGATTCGCACCAAGCCAGTTTTGCATCGTCGGTAGTGCCCGCTTCGGCGGGTAGATTGACCAAATCCGGGTTGATTTTGCCGGCGTTTGCCGGATCCTCGCAGACGTAAACACCCTGCCCCGGCAAATCATTGCTGCCGCTATCGCGCCGAAACTTTAACAAAGCGCTGCGGATTTCGGCCATTTCAAAGCGCGTGGCATCCTGGCGGCCTTGATCCTGCACGCCTTCATACGCCAGCAACGCCGTACCGGCCACCACCGCCATAAGCGCAATCACCGCCAATAATTCCAGCAGCGTAAAGCCGGCTTGCGGCCGTATTTTTATGGATTTGGAACGCGCGGCAACGTCGCTTGCCGCGACAGACCGCAACATCCTGGAAAAAACAAACAATAAACACCTCATTTACTTGCTTGTGAAAATTAAAAACCTTGCCATCCCTCGTTCCCATGCACCCGCATGGGAACGCACACGGCCTGAATTACTAGCCATACGCTGTGCCTTAGGCGTTGAAAGCTGCAAGTGTGGTTCCCAAGAAGGACCGTGCGAGCCAGATCAGGGCGAACCGTGAGACCTAGAACAACTAGATCAATTTAAAAATCCGTCACGACCTTGAAGCGGCAAGCTGGCTTGCACGCCGGGTATCAGCATTTGCCCGAGGAAAGCTGCTTTTTGCCGATCCGCCGGGTTCAGCCGTTCCAATTCGCTTTGAAAATGGTCGATCCATTGCGGATAAGCGCCCATTGCTAACCTAAGGGTGGCAATGGCTTCGGGCTTGCGACCGTTCAAGGCTTGCATCAATGCTTGCCGGTAGGACAAATCCTTGGTTGGCCAGAACCGATAACTGGCATCCGCTAGCGCTGTTAGCTCGGCACGCATCTCAGCATTTTCAGCGGCCGACGCGAAGGTAAAAATCACCGGCACATACGGAAACAACAGGGGTGCTTTATCGGGCACTTGCTGACAAACCTCGACCAAATGGTCCATGCGCCGCTGCGAGCGATCCGCTATCACGCCCAACAAGGCCAATTCCATTTTGGTGTATTGCCATTCGTGCATACCAGCCGCAAGCAGCGAGAAGCAGAGAGCGCCTGCGCTTACTAGCTTTAAGGCTTTACCTAAATCGATACGCCAAAAACGTTGCTCGCCCAGAGCCAACACCAATGCCGCTATGCCTAAAAATTGTGCATACCAAAGGGGATATTCCAATAAGCTATGTATCCCCAAAACTGCCAACAACATTAGCAACCAAAGGCGTATGCAGGCCGCCGAAGGATTGTTTTGGTCGGCGTCACCCGGTTGACTTTTAAAAAAGGGCTTCAGCCACGCCGCCATGCCCAACAACAACAGCAACACCGGCAGTAGCCCCAACTCCGCCAACAGATGTAAAGGCAAATTGTGCGCATGTTCCAGACGATTGCTTAGCTCCGGTATGTGCTGGCCAGCATTGAAATAGGCCCAATCGAACTGCCCAAAACCCTGCCCCAGCAAAGGGCTTTGGCTAAACAATTGCCAGGCCACCCGCCAAATATGCAAACGTAACGGCGCACCACCGATCTCTTGCACCAAACGGGCTGCGGCGGTTTGTTGGGCGGGTAATACACCAGTAGCCCACAAGCCTTGTAGCAGCAGATAACCGGCAAATCCGAGCAATAAACCGCGCAACCAGGCCTGTTCGTAGCGCCAGGCCAATAAGCCTAAAGCTAGCCAATAAAGCCAAACGCCACGCGACGGCGTCAAGCTCAAGCCCAGGACAATGCTCGCGGCCATCAGCCAGAATAGCGGACGAAACCTTTTGGTAGTGCTATGGCAATACAGCAGTGATGCACCGCCTAATGCCAATAAATCCGAGTAGTTATTGGGTTGGGCCATGCCGCCCCAATTGCCCCTTGTGCCTTGCAAGCGAAACACCAACTCGCGTAAAGCGGCGCAGCTTGCGGCTAGCGCCAAACCAGCCGCCAACCAAAGCGCGACTGATGGAGTTCCCAATTGCTGACGCAATAAAGCAGTCAACACCATCAGTGCTGCGGCCCAGAGTAAATACAACATGGCCATCTGCGCATGCGGCGTTATCACTTGCGGTAGTATTTTTGCCTGTAGGGCCAAATAGACTACCAAGGCCAGCGGCAGTGCTGCGATTACCGGTATCTGCAAATCCTCGGCACGCCGCAGCAGCGGCATAGCCGCCAGACAGGCTAACAAGCCAGCGATTATCGCCAGCCATTCTTGATGAAAAGACGGCACCGGCTCCAGATTCCAGGGAGCAAACAGCGGCAAGAGGGGCATCAAGGCCAGCAGCGACAACGTGGTTTTTGCCCAGGAGTGTGATTTCATCAAGGTCTTTGGTTCTGAACGAAGCCAGCTTCGTGGATTTAGTATTCAGTGATTAATAGGTTAAGAGCTCTCGCTCCTCTGTCCCTCGTTAATGCGGAGGGATGTATACCCGACTCGAAGTGCGGATGGATTCCCACGGCGGACCGTGGGAACCAGAACAACGATAGACAAACCCAGCGACAACAGACATCCCAGCCTGCCGGATTCCTCGTTCCCACGTGGGAATGCATACCTGCAGTGCGGCAAAGTCAGCGCTCCAAGGTTGGACCTTTAGAACCGAACTCGGGCCTCGCTAGGCATTATTGACCAGCGTTAGCGCCCGCCAATGTTTGGTCAACGATACGACCTTCTGGGTCGACCATCCCGATAAAACGGGCTTTTGCAAAAATATCGCCGGCACCAATGGTGTTTGTAGTAGACGAGCCGACATGGAAAAGGGCGACGTAGCGGGCATAGTTGTTAGCCGGATTGATGTTGGCTGACCCAGCAGTCGGTGCCTGGGAGATCGCAACACGACTACCTGCTGTGGTGCCTGGTACGTCTTTACCAAAGCCTAATGCCAAGACTAGATGGCACTCTGTTTGAGATAAGCTGTCGTTGATCAGATTTAGAGCTTTGCTCAAGTTTGCTGTATTACCGCTAAAGGTAGTGTTGATCGAATCCGTACCAACTTGACAACCTGCTACACCGTTGGAAGGAACAATGGAGATAGACGCACTCGTGATAGCGGTACCTTCGGGATATTCAGTTACGCCAGTGTCGTCAATCACTAACTCGTCCGCTGGGTTAAGATCTGCTGCTGGGTTGCTCTCGTTAAATGCCAAGTTGGGCACGTTGCCTGGGAGGAATGTACTGGTATTTTGCAAAGTTTGCAGTTCTTCGATACCTACTGCTTCCAATGCAGTGGCGACATTCACCCATGTGGTATTAGCAGAAGTAGCGGTTGAGATTGTCCATTGTCCAAAGAAATCTCTGGTTTGGCCTGCTAAAAGCGCTTGTGCGCCACTGGTTGTTTGCCCACCCAAGTTCGCCAAGTTATCCCATTGGTTTGGAAAACGATTTTCTACCGCGCGGAAGTTACGGATGGAGCTTTCGGCGCTGAGTAGGTTGTTGGACGCAGCGGCTTCGTCGGCGTTCTCGCCAATCCCCTCATATGCCACCAACGCCGCAGTAGCCAACGTAGCGATCAGGGTGATAACGACCAACAGTTCCAGCAAGGTGAAACCCGCTTGTCTGTGTTGCAGTTTTTTAAGTTGTTTAGCTTTCATACTGTTTTTCTCAAATGTAAATGCCGCAACTGCCTCACGCAGCCTGTTGGTCATCTTATTTTTTTGGTTTTTTGATGTGACCCCATCACACTCGTTTAGTTATGCGCATCCGTGCGCGGATTAGTCCTGAATTCTCTGTCTTCCTCGTCGCCACTGGGCAGAAAAAGATGGGGGATTATTTAGAAAATCTCCCCTGGCCCCTCTTTGCCAAAGAGGGGAATTAACAAGGCTAACGCGGCCTTATTCCCACTTTCCCGCACTTCCACACGGACCGTGCCAGCCGCAAGTATCAGGCTTGGCTCGGTAAGCTGCTGTCCACCACAAAGCGGTATTGTTTACCGCAGTGCAAAATCACTTCTTTTTGCCGACGTTTAAGGATTTTTACCTCGACGCGGATTTCGCCGAAGCCGTCGTGCTCTAATACTTCATCGAGCAATTCCATCAGCTTGCTTTTGACGGGTTCGGCTTGCGTGTCGTGAAGGTTGTTCGTCATTTACTTGTCTCCCTATTCAATTCAAGCAGGCTGTTCATTGCGCCGGCAAGGCCAGTTTGTAACCGCTGTGGCGGGCCTGATTCAGCCAGTAGTCGGCTTTTTCCTGTTGTTCCAGATTGGGGCTGGTGGCGTGAACCCGGTACAGCATGTATTGCGCATGCGCATGGCCCTGGCGGGCGGCGGCTTCGAACCAGCGCGCCGCAAGCGTCATGTCTTGCGGGCCGCCCAGTCCCAGGTAATACAGTTCGCCCAACAGGGCCTGACTATTGGCGTCGCCAGAACCGGCGGCGCGATGGCACCAATCGAAGGCCTGGGCGAAATTGATCTTGCGTAACTTGTCGCCATAGCGGTAGGCGTAGCAGTTTTCGGTAGCAATATCGGCCGGCGTATCCAGGCCCATATGGTTGGGCTGACAAGCGGAGCAGAGTATTGTGGCCAGCGCCAGACTAGCAGTTCTACTCACCGGGCCCTTGCGGGGGAATGCGCGGAGTGTGTTAAAAATATTGCGGCTCATTGATCCGACTCCCTCAGGCGCGGCGGCGCACAAAACTCCCCGCACACCGGTTCGTCGGGATTTTCCGGTTTGGGCACCGGTTTGGCTTGCATGGCGGTATCCGGTGCGTAGCGGTGGTATTTGTCGGTGGGATCGTATTGTTCGTGGTGATCGTTGCCCTGGTTCAACACGTAGGGGGTAATCAACAGCACCATTTCCGATTTGCTGTCGGAATCGCTGGTTTGTCTAAACACCTGGCCGAGCAGCGGAATATCCGCCAAGTAAGGCACTTTGCGGCGGTTGCGGGAAAAGCTGTCGCGAATCAAGCCGCCGACGGCGACGGTGTAGCCGTGTTTGGCGAATATTTCGCCCTGCATGCGAGCAGTGGTAATGGTGTCTATCGGTAAATCCAACACCTTGTCGTTATTGTTGCTGGTAATGGGTATCGTGGCTGCGCCTTCGTTGAGGGTGGAGTTCTCCTGATTCATTTGAATATGAATACTGCCGTCGGCATTAATATGCGGAACAATTTCCAGCGTGGTTCCGATGTCGAGCAGCTCGGTTTCCGGACTGGAAAAGGTAGTGGCCGTGTTGGTGTTTTGCACGTTGCTGACCGCATAACCGCGCACCATGACCCGTTCTTCACCGACGAACAAGGTGGCGGGGCGATGGTTGGACGCAACCAACATCGGATTGGAGACGACGTTGACCCGGTTGTTTTTTTCCAGAAACTCGATATTGGCTTTGACTTTATCGCTGACAAATTCATAGACAAAGCTACCGCCGCCGGTCAAAGCGGCTGCACCGCCCATAATTAGCGGGTTAACGCTATCGCCTTGGGCTTTAGTATTTTTGATTTCGAAGTTAAAGAGTGAGGAGAAATCTTCACCGACTTTGACGTCGATGATCTTCATTTCCAACATAACCTGAGTCTGCGGGATATCCATTTGCTGCACTAGATCGGCGATCGATTTGAGGATGTTTTGATCGCTGGTTTTAACGATTAACTGGTTATGCTCGTTATTGACCGTAACAGACACTACTTTATCGGCACCCGAAACTTCTGAAAGTTTTTCCGTGTCGATGCGCTTGTTGTCGCCGGAACCTGACGATAATTGCTCCAACTGATCGACGCTCAAATTATCGGGTACCCGATCCTGGAAAGTAATATTACCCCCCACACCGCCTGACTGATTGTTACGGCCGTCGCGATAGCCATAGGCGCGGTTAACGCCGTAGCCGTTGCTGCCGCGCACGCCGCCGGAGCCTAAGAAACCACCACCGTAGCCGCCGCCTGCGCCTCCATAGCCATAACCACCCATGCCGATACCACCCATACCAGAGCTACCCATTCCTCCCATACCGCCAAAGTTATTGCTGCCTGTCATGCCGCCAAAGCGGCCGCGGTTGCCCGCACCGCCAAATCCACCGTTGCCGCCCATGCCGGTGTTCATTACCGGATTGAAGCTGACTCGCACGCGCGGCGCATAAAGATTTTGTATAGCCATGGCGATGGCGATGACATTAGGGGTGCGCAGTTGGAAAACCTTGATGTTGTCGTCCTGGCCCAACATCAAATCCTTCGAATACTGTTCCTTGGTCATCAATCGATAGGCTCCCGATTCGCCCTCGTCGCGGCGATACCATAGATCGCTGATGCGGCAGATGGAACGGATAGCCTCTTCCAGGGAAACCTTTTTTAGAAAAATCGTCACATTCTTTTTGCCGGCTTCCGGGGTGGCAACGATATTGACATTAGCGTCTTCCGACAGTACGCGGATGATGTCGGAGACCTGGGAGTTTTTGAATTCCAGTTCCTGAATTTCCAGAGACTTGGCGGCCGCAAACACGTCAAAGCCTGCCGACAGCAGCATGAGCATGCATAACACCTTGATGTGCCTTAGTTTGACGATTTTCAATTACACCCTCAGTAACTTGATAATTCATGTTTTGCACTTATCGAAAATCTTGGCGCGCTCGGACGCTTTAGTCCCAAGACGCTTGCCGTTTTCGTATCAGCAGGCTGTTTAAAATTTGAATATAAAGATGCTTCCGTCATGTAAAAACCGTTGATCAAGCTGTCCCTGGCCGAGGCCAAACCGCATGGATAAGTCGAAGCACGCCTACCATGGTTTTGGCTACCCGGTTCCTGGCGGGAACGACGGTTTTTCTGGTCTGACAGAAGCATCTTTATATTCAAATCGCCATAGCACAAAATGGCGCGCATTGTATGTTGGGGAATTCCCAGTTGTCGTTAGGAGTAAATCCCGAATTGTTTGCCAATAATTCCGGGCGTTAAGGATATTGGCGTAATAATTTGCCGAAGCACTTAAGGATATTAAGCACCTGGTTTGTTGGTTTAAGGATTTAGTTGGAAATAACGTCCGGCGATTCTGATTGCACCGAATTGCGAATTTACTCTCCCCTCTTTGAAAAAGAGGGGCTGGGGGAGATTTTTTAAATAGATCCTAAGATTAGGAGGCTAAACGGGAGCGGAAAATGTTAGCCGCCGATGTCGGCAGATTCGCTACCACCAACGAACAGGCGGTAAGCTGGATTACCGGTCTCATCCTGGTATGCAAGCCCCAAAGCCGATAAACATTGCTCGAAGCGCTGCCGTTGCTCGCCATCGATCTGCAGGCCAATCAACACCTTGCCGAACGCCGCACCGTGATTGCGGTAATGAAACAGACTGATATTCCACTGACTGCCCAGCGACAGCAGAAATTTGAGTAGTGCGCCGGGGCGCTCGGGGAACTGGATGCTGTAAACACTTTCCTTCAACTCGAATGGCGCATGACCGCCGACCATGTAACGGATATGGTCCTTGGCCAGTTCGTTGCCGGTCATATCGGTCACCGGAAAACCGTCTTCGGCCAGCTGCTCGATCAGATGCTGCCGATCGTTTTCCGCGCCGCTGCTGCTGATACCGACAAAGACTTGAGCCATGCGCGCGTCGAAATAGCGGTAATTGAATTCCGTGATGCTGCGCTTGCCTATCATTTTGCAAAATCTCAAAAAGCTGCCAGGCACCTCCGGTATTTCTACAGCCAGCAGAATTTCTCTATGTTCGCCTACCAGTGTGCGCTCGGCAACGTAGCGCAAACGGTCGAAATTGATATTGGCGCCGCTGTCGATGGCAATCAGAGTGTGTTGCTGTAGATGCTGTTGTTCGGCATATTTTTTCAATCCCGCCACTGCCAAGGCGCCGGCCGGCTCGGCGACCGAGCGGGTATCGTCGAAAATGTCTTTGATGGCCGCGCAAATCTCGTCGGTACTGACGGTGACCACCTGATCGACGTACTGCCGGGCGATGCGAAACGGTTCCTCGCCAATTTGTTTCACCGCCACGCCGTCGGCGAACAAGCCGACTTGTTCCAAGATCACGCGCTGCCCGGCGTTTAAGGCTTGATTCAAACAGTCGGCGTCGTCTGGTTCCACTGCGATGACTTTAATATCCGGGCGCACGAATTTAACATAGGCGGCAATACCGGCCACCAGTCCGCCGCCGCCGACCGGCACAAATATCGCGTGGATATCGCCGTTATGCTGCCGCAGGATTTCCATGCCCACTGTGCCCTGCCCGGCTATCACTTCCGGGTCGTCGTAAGGATGGATGAAGGTCATGCCTTTTTCCGCGACCAATTCCATGGCATGCGCGTAAGCGTCGTCGTAGGAATCGCCGTGCAGCACGATTTTCGCACCGCGCGCCTTGACCGACTTGATCTTGATTTCCGGGGTGGTTTTAGGCATCACGATCAGGGCTTTGATCCCCAATTTTTTGGCCGCCAAGGCCACACCTTGGGCATGATTGCCGGCGGAAGCGGCGATGACGCCGTGAGCAGTTTGCTCGGGTGTCAGGGAGGCGATTTTGTTATAGGCGCCGCGCAATTTAAACGAAAACACCGGCTGTAAATCTTCGCGTTTCAGATAGACCTTGTTGTTGGTTTTTTCCGACAGCGTAGCGGCAAAATCCAGCGGGGTTTCCTCGGCAACGTCATAAACTTTTGCCCGCAATATCTTTTCTATGTATGTCTGCATTATTGTCCTCGGCAACTGCTGGCGCAATTGCCGTCCATGCGTTGGTCCTGGGGTTGTGTAGGCGTAAAAACTGCTGAGAGATCAGCGTCAATCGGTTATTATCCCATACAATGACGGGTTAAACGCCGTGTCAGATTTATAAGAGCAATCCATCAGGACCATCACCATGACTCAAGACGAATTAAAAAAACAAGTCGCCCAAGCAGCACTGCAATACTTAAAAAACGTACCCATCATTGGCATGGGCACCGGCTCGACCGTCACGCATTTGATCAACTTGCTGGCCGACTGCGATTTCAAAAGAGACATCGAAGGCGCGGTATCCAGCTCGGCTAAAACCACAGAACATTTACAATCCATCGGCATTCGCGTCATCGACCTGAATCAATCCGGCGATTTGGATATTTATGTGGACGGCGCGGATGAAGTTACCCCACATAAAAAAATGCTGAAAGGCGGCGGCGGCGCGTTGACTCGCGAGAAAATCATCGCCGGCGCCAGCAAAAAATTTGTCTGCATCGTCGACGAAAGCAAATGCGTGGACGTGATGGGCAAGTTTCCATTACCCGTTGAAGTATTGCCCTTATCGCGCAGCTTCGTGGCCCGCCAATTGGCTAAATTGGGCGGCCAACCCGAATTACGCATGAACAAGGACACCGGCGTCAGCTATATCACCGACAACGCTTGCGAGATTCTGGATGTGCATAATTTGAGCATTCTGGATCCTGTGGAGTTGGAAAAAACCATCAACAATATCCCCGGCGTGATCACCAACGGTCTGTTTGCGATCCGTGCCGCGGATGTGGTGTTGGTAGGCAAAGGCAGCGAAGTTATCACTTACTAAACCGCCGCACCTGTTATGGCGACAGGTTGTCCGCTGCGACGACCTTAATCGCCGAAACGCCGGAAGCGCACTTATCAACCAGGCGCTTCCGGCTTTTCTCCATTAAATTTCTGGCTGCCCAAGCCGTTGAACTCTACAATATCCGCCCATCGCAGCCGCCGGCTGCTCTGCAAAACTGCAACGCTTCTCAGAGTATTTTAGGAATTACCATGTCTGACATTGAAATTGCCCAACAGGCAAGCATGCGCCCGATTATTGATTTGGCCGGCGAAAAATTCGGCATTCCCGCCGAACATCTGGACCCTTACGGTCATTACAAAGCCAAAATTTCCCTGGAATATGTCAACAGCCTGACCGATAAAGCCGACGGCAAACTGATTTTAGTCACCGCGATCAGCCCTACCCCGGCGGGCGAAGGCAAAACGACAACTACAGTAGGTTTAGGTGACGCGCTGAACCGCTTGGGCAAGAAAACCATTATCTGTCTGCGTGAGCCATCGCTTGGCCCGTGCTTCGGTGTAAAAGGCGGCGCGGCCGGCGGTGGCTATGCGCAAGTGGTGCCTATGGAAGACATCAATCTGCATTTTACCGGCGACTTTCACGCCATTGGCGTGGCGCACAATTTATTGTCGGCGTTGATCGACAACCATATCAATCACGGTAACAAACTGGACATAGACCCGCGCCGCATCCAATGGAAGCGCGTGATTGACATGAACGACCGGGCGCTGCGCAAAATTACTATCGGCCAGGGCGGACCGGCCAACGGCTATTTACGTGAAGACGGCTTCGACATCGTGGTGGCGTCGGAAGTGATGGCAATACTGTGCCTGGCAACCAGCCGCGCCGACTTGAAAGAACGCTTGGGCCGCATCGTCATAGGCTACAAATCCGATAAAGTCACGCCGGTTTATGCCAGCGACCTGAAAGCCCACGGCGCGATGGCCGCCATCTTAAAAGACGCAATCAAACCGAATTTGGTGCAAACCCTGGAAAACAATCTGGCGATTATCCACGGCGGCCCATTTGCGAATATCGCCCACGGCTGCAACACCGTCACCGCTACCAAAACCGCTCTGAAACTGGCCGATTATGCGGTGACCGAAGCCGGCTTTGGTGCCGACTTGGGTGCGGAAAAGTTTCTGGACATCAAATGCCGCATGTCCGGCTTAAAGCCCTCGGCAGTAGTATTGGTCGCCACCGTGCGGGCATTGAAATTCCACGGCGGCGTAGCCAAAGACGACTTGAACCAGGAAAACCTGGCGGCGCTGGAAAAAGGTTTCGCCAATCTGGAACGCCATCTGCATAATATCACGCAGCATTACGGCCTGCCCTGCGTCGTCAGTATCAATCATTTTACTTTCGACACCGACGCCGAAATCGCCTTGCTGCAGCAGAAATGCGAAGCGCTGGGGGTTAAATGCGTGGTCGCCAAACACTGGGCGCACGGCGGTGCCGGTGCGGAACAGCTGGCTCAGGAAATACTAAATATTGTCGATCATCGCGAACCTAGCTTTAGCTTCGTTTACGACAGCGAATTACCGCTGTGGAATAAAATCGAAACCATCGCCACCAAACTCTACGGCGCGGCAAAAATTAGCGCCAGCCCGAAAATCGTTGCCGAGCTGAAGGCGCTGCAAGCCAACTACGGTCATTTTCCGGTCTGCATGGCCAAAACCCAAATGTCGTTTTCTACCAATCCCAACGCCAAGGGTGCACCGTCCGACCATGTTGTGGAAATCAATGAAGTACGCCTGGCCAACGGCGCTGGTTTCATTGTGGCGATTGCCGGCGACATGATGACGATGCCGGGCTTGCCCAAAGTACCCGCAGCGGAACTTATCGATATTAGCGATGACGGCGTGATCAGCGGTTTGTTCTAAATATCGATAGGCGAACTGGTTCGGTTGGGGGCGTTTTGTCGGCCGCAATCGGCCAGTTTACTTCAAGCGATTACGTGGCAGGTATAAGTACCCTGGGCTATGCTTTATTTAAAAAAATAGTCGCCGGGAGTGGACATGCTTGACCTGCATACCGTTAAATTCAGCCACAAAATAGCAGCCCTATCGCTGATTCCCTTAGCCGGTTTACTGCTAATGGCCTCCTTCGTGGTTTACACCCATATAGCGGAGATGCAGTCAGCGAGAAAGATTATCTCTTTAGCCGACTTTTCAGTGTACGCCAGCGATCTGGTACATGAATTACAAAAAGAACGCGGGTTGTCGGTCGGGCATCTGGGCAGCGGGGGCCAGAAGTTCAAGACAGAACTGGAGCAACAACGCTTAGCCACCGACGGCAAACTCAAACAACTGAATGCTTTTCTCAAAACATTCGATACCAAAGCCGCCGAAACCAATCTGACGGCCGGTTTGGCGGCGGTGGACCGGCAAATCGACGAACTCGACGAGACTCGTCAGTCGGTCACTACCTTGCGCGCCAGCGGCGAAGCCACCATCAATTACTATTCCAATCTAAATGCAGCCTATCTGGCGATCATCGCCCAATTGCCGCAGTTGAGCACCAATGTACAAATCAATCATAAGCTGGATGCCTACGCCAATTTCCTGAAGGGCAAGGAACAAGCGGGCGTGGAGCGGGCGGTATTGGCCAACACCTTCGCCAAGGATGCTTTTGGGCCTGGCATGTATGAAAAACTGGTGACACTGATCGCTTTTCAGAATACTTATCTGGATATTTTTGCCTCGGTCGCGCCTCAACAGTACCTGGATTATTTACAACGCACTCTGCGCGGACAATTCATAGACGAAACCACCGCCATGCGTAATAAAGCCCTGAGCCATGCCGATAAAGGCGGTTTTGGGGTTGATCCGGCTCACTGGTTTTCGATGCAAACCGGCAAGATCAATCTATTGAAGGAAGTGGAAAACTATATCGCCAAGGACACCATAGACTCGTCTAAGGCGATAGAAAACAGCGCCAGCCGCCAATTATTGTTCAACGGTATTTTTATCGTTATGGTAGCCGGTTTATCCTTCTTGTTATTTTGGATACTACGCAAGGATATCGCCAATCAGTTGGGCGGAGAACCGTTGCAGGTTAATAACCTGGCGGTCAATATTGCTGCCGGCAAGCTGGAACGGCGCGGCATGCCACAAGCGGCGCAACATGTCGGCATTTTTGCCGCAATGCTGACCATGCAAAAACGTCTGGCCGATGTAATCGGCACCATCGGCAGCTGTTCGGCGCAAATCGCTCAAGCCTCTACTGAAGTCAATAATGCCGCGCAAACACTCAGTCAAAGCAGCTGCGAACAAGCGGCCAGTATCGAACAAACCAGCGCCGCACTGGAACAATTGACCGGGTCGGTAGAACACAACCATGAGAATGCGCAAACCACGGAAAAAATAGCGCTTACCGCGGCCGAATCGGCGCAGAGCGGTGAACAAGCAATCAGAGACACCGTGGAGGCGATGAACAAAATCGCCGAAAAAATCGGCTTAATCGAGGCCATTGCCTACCAAACCAACTTGCTGTCATTAAACGCTTCAATTGTTGCCGCCAAAGCCGGCGAACACGGCGCCGGCTTCTCCGTGGTGGCGACGGAGGTAAGAAAGTTGGCGACCCGCAGTCAGGATACCGCCAACGAAATCGGCGAACTAGCCAATACAGGCCTGGACATCGCCCAAAACGCCGGCCGTATCTTTAGCCAAATGCTGCCCAGTATTCAAAAGACCGCTACGCTTGTACAGGAGATAGCCACGGCATCCGACGAACAGGCGGCCGGCGTCCGCCAAATCAGTCAAGCGGTAGGACAATTGGATACGGCGATTCAGCATAATGCGGCGGCTTCAGAGCAATTGGCCGCCACTGCTGAAGAATTAAACGATCAAAGCCAAACGCTCATGCGGGAAGTTGGCTTTTTTAAGATGCACTAACACAAAAAAGATTACGGGAATAACATGAACGAATTCGTTTGGGAAAATCAATATCTGCTCGGAAACGAAACGGTTGACCAGCAGCACAGAGAATTATTCCGTCTAGCGAACCAACTGGTAGCCTCGAAAGATGCTCAAGCACTAGCCGAAAACATCATGTTGCTTTATCAACATGTCAGGGAACATTTTCACGCTGAAGAAGCCTTTATGAAACAACACGGCTATCCGGAATATCAACATCATGTGCAAACGCATAATCTGATGCTGGAGAAGCTGGTCGAGTTTAGTCATGGAATCAGTCAGCAAAAACCACAGGAACTAGACGTGCCGGGCTTCATGCACGACTGGATTAGCCATATAGCGGAGGAAGACGCAGCGATTAACGCCTATTTCAAAATCCACCAAGAATAGAAAGCGGACAATTCCCTAACAGTTTAATTTAACAACAACGAGGCCTGAATATGAGCGAGTTTATCTGGCAAGATGACTACAAAATAGGTCACGCAACGGTGGATGCGCAGCACAGGCAATTATTCGATCTGGCGAATAGAATTGTTGAAGCCGACTCTAGCGAAACGTTGACGCATTTGTTTGCACTGTTTTATCAGCACATCCGCGAGCACTTCGAAGCCGAAGAACATTTGATGAAAGACCATAGCTATCCGGGTTATGCCCAGCATGTCGCAACGCATAACCAAATGCTGGACAGGTTGAACGACATTTCCCAAACCATTTACCACAGGCAATGGCAGCCTGCCGACATAAAAGTATTTGTCAGCCAATGGGTGTTGGCACATATCCTTGAAGAAGATAAGCTGCTGGGAGAGTACCTAAAAAATCTTCCAGCAGAAGCCTTATCAACCTAGTCCGAAGCTGCGATCAGATGCTCTTGAGATTGCGCCAAATCGCTTAATAGCGATAATTCGTCCAGCGACAGCACCCGGCTAATCGCCAAAAGTATAATAAATACGTCATCGACACGCGCCATGGCTTGAATAAAATCGGTACGAATGTCGGTGCCAAAATCCGGCGCCGGCTGAATGTTGGCGGGCGGAATTTCCAAAATTTCCCGGACCTCATCCACCAACATCCCTATCAAGTGCGAACCCTCGCTCGTTTCAACCGCCACCAACACGATACAACTGCGTTTGCTGACTTCCGAGCAATGGCGACTTAAACGCGCCGATAAATCTATAACCGGCACCACACTGCCGCGCAAATTGATCACCCCGTGAATATAGTCCGGCGTCAAAGGCACCCGAGTCACGTTGGCAATCTCAATAATTTCCTTAACATCCAGAATGCTGACTGCAAAACTTTCTGTCCCCACTAAAAAAGTCAGGTATTGGCCTACCTGCTCCTGAACCGCCACTGCATGGCCGGTTTCTCTCCGAATCAGATTACTCATGGTCTGCTCTCCAGAGACTAAAAGCGCTCAAAATCTTGGTCGTTAAAATCCAACGAGGTGTCGGCAAGGTTATTCACTGCTACCGGTTTTTTAACATAGTTTTGCGCTGGCCCTCCGCGAGACTGGCGCTTAGCGGCTGGCGGTGTTTTACCAAAAGATTGCGACTTAGTAATGTTGCCATCCAGTTTGAAAAACGCTACCGCATGCTGCAACTGGGTGGCCTGTCCATTTAATTCCTCGGACGTAGCGGCTAATTCTTCGGCGCTGGCGGCATTTTGCTGAGTCGCTTTATCCAGCTGGCGCATCGCATCGTTAATTTGATTAATTCCACTGGATTGCTCCATGGACGCCGCATTAATTTCCTGCACCAAATCGGCTGTTTTCACAATATTCGGTACTACGGCAGCGATCAAGGTACCGGCTTTTTCAGCTATCGCTACGCTGTTGGTGGCAAGCTCGTTGATTTCTTCCGCCGTGACGCGGCTGCTTTCCGCCAGTTTTCTAACTTCCGCGGCCACTACCGCAAAGCCCTTGCCGTGTTCGCCGGCAGAGGCCGCTTCAATCGCCGCATTTAACGACAGCAAATTGGTTTTATAGGCTATATCCTCGATCAAACCAATTTTTTTGGCGATGTTCTTCATGGCCAGAACAGTCTCGTTCACTGCTTCCCCGCCGTCACGGGCTTCCCCTGCCGACTTGGTTGCCATTTGTTCGGTGACATGGGCATTTTCGGTGTTTTGCTGTACCGAAGAATTAAGCTGTTCAATCGAAGAAGTAGTTTCCTCGACGCTAGCTGCCTGCTCGGTAGCCATCTGACTCATGGACTGAGCAGTAGCACTGACTTCTTGCGAAGCGCTGGCCAGGGTATCCGAATTGGAACGTACTTGCGCGACCACCTGACTGAGCTTATCGCGCATATCGCGCAAAGCCTGAGCGAGTTGCCCGATTTCATCTTTACCGTTAACTTCCAGCTTCGCGGTCAAATCGCCTTCGGACAAGGATTGCGCAAATTTAACACCGACAATAATCGGCACGGTAATCAGGTTGGCCAGGAACATCGCGATAATAACGCCCAAAATCAATGCGGCAATGATGGTACCTATAATGATTTTATTGGCCTCGTCGACCAATTCGTCGGCGCTTGCAGCCGCAGCAGCTAATTGCGCATAACCCGCTTCTTCAGCAGTTTGCGCTTGTTTAACGACATTATCAGCCGCTTCCAGCATCTCCTTACGAATGCTATCGCGTTTATCGTCGTTATCTATCCATTCTTCGGCCGCTTGTTGATATTCCCGGGTACTGGTCCGGGCGGTGTCGATCAGACGCAAGGCTTCTTCAGAATTAACGATTTTTTGTAAATCATCATATGCTTTCAATAATGCTGGCAACGCTACCTGCATTTTTTTCCAGGCCACACGGTCTTTATAATTGACCTCCTCCTTCTCGGCCCGCATGATTTCCATAGCTTTCATGTATATCTCGGTCGCCCCTATATAGCGTTGGACATAGGCATCCAGTTCCGCGCCCGTCACGCCCTTTTTCTGGGCTTCACTGTAAAGACGTACTTGCCGATCCTGAAAGTCGTCCGCAGCTTTGGCAACCGCGTTGCCTTTGGCGATCATTGTTTCAACAGCCGCTTTGTTCAATTTAATCGAAGCCACCATCGCTCGAAACTTCTCGGAAAAATCCAAAGTGCCCTCACGCGCCACTTTAGATTGGTTAAGCAATTCAGCGTTGTTAAATTGCTTCGCCTGTTGATCGACTTTATCCAAAGAACCGAGAACATTTTTAATGCTCTCTTGAACTTTATCGGCATCGGCGTCGCTTTCAGATATTCGATAAGTGCGCTGCGCCATGACAGTTTGCAATGCCGCTCGCTCCACACCCGTCGCATATTCCACCGACTTACCGTTGTTAGCGGTAATGGATTCAATTGCTTCGGCAAGATAACCAATGTATAGCTTGGACAAGCCACCGAAAGCGATAGTAATTGCCACCAGCAGCATCGCCCCCGTCAGGATTTTTGTTTTTATTTTTAGGTCGTTAATGTTCATGCTCTGTTCCCTCTATTAGGAATTTATAACTGTAAGAAATCTTTACTTACTGAATTCGCTGCGACGTTAAGAATGGTGCCGGTCGGCTTTTATTTTTGATGGCGGCTTGAATCAAACCTTGCACGTCCAAAATCAGCGCGACATTGCCGTCGCCCAACACGGTTGCGCCGGTGATGCCGTTTAATCTTTCAAACACTTTGCCAAGCGGCTTGATCACGGTTTGATGCTCACCGTGCAATTCATCGACAACAAACCCGGCCTTAGTTTGCCCGAATTTGACCACCACCACGCTTTCGCGCTTTCTGTTACTGTCGGCAATTTGGTTATGGAAATAGTCGCCTAAACGTAAGTATGGCAAGACCTGACCGCGCAAATTGATGTAATGCTGTATTTCATCTATCTCGCATTCGTTGGCGTTCATCTCGATGCATTCGTCCACCATGCTCAGCGGGATGATGTAGCGGTCCTGGCCGGTACCGACCATGAAACCGTCGATAATCGCCAAGGTCAGCGGTAAGCGTATGGAAATGGTGGTGCCCTCGCCTTCTATGCTGTCTATCTCGACGGAACCGCGTAAGGCTTCGATATTTTTTTTCACCACGTCCATACCTACACCGCGCCCGGATAAATTGGTGGCTTGATCCTTGGTGCTAAGTCCGGCGGCAAATATGAGATTATGAATTTCTTGTTGGGACAAATCGTGATCGGGTTTAATCAGGCCGTTGGCTAATGCCTTATCGAGTATTTTCTCGCTGTTCAATCCTGCGCCGTCATCGGCAATTTGAATCACGATATGCCCGGATTCATGATAGGCATTGAGTTGCACGGTACCTTGCGCCGGCTTACCGGCGGCGACCCGCTGCGCGGGGCTTTCAATGCCGTGATCCAGGGCGTTGCGGATCAAATGGGTTAACGGATCGTTGATTTTTTCGACGACCGTTTTATCCAACTCGGTTTCGCCGCCGCTGATATAAAGTTCGATGTCTTTATTCAACTCCTTACTAACATCGCGAACGACGCGCTTAAACCGGGAAAAGGTTTCGCCGATTTGCACCATGCGCAATTCCAATGCGGTATCGCGGATACTGCTGACCAAGGCATTCATGCTGGCGGCCACATCGCCGGCATCGCTCAGGCCATGCCGCTCAACGATCAAATTCATTGCCGCACTAGAAATCACCAGCTCGCCGACCAAATTGATCAGGTGGCCTAGTTTGCTGGCATCAACCCGAATGTAATTGGCTTCGCTCGCCAGCTTTTGTTTGGTCTGCTCCTGTTTTTTCAGCGCTTGATCGACCAATGGCTGCTGTACGACGTGTTGCTCGACCAGTATTTCGCCCAACGGTTTGCTGGGGGCTTCCTGTTCCGCATCAACGTTGGCCTGCTGACTTTGCAAGGCATGATTGACATCGTTCTGAGTCAGCGCGCCAACCTGCACCAACATGTCGCCCAAACGCTTAACATGATTGTCATCCTGAGCGTTCAACAGATTTAAATATTCCTCTAGTTTGGAATTGGGCGGCAAAATTTTGATATCGCAATCGTCAGAAGCAAAATCGAACACCGCTTCTATCGTCTGTTTGTTCGCATCGCTCTGAAAAGCAATTTTGAAATGCAAATAACAGCTTTCCGGATCCATGTCGTCATCGACCGGCATTTCCGAGGCTACGGTAAGAATTTGTTTAATCTCGCCTAAGGTTCGCAGATAGCGAATAAACGACAAGGGGTCCATGCCATTTCTGAAGGCGTCTTTCTGAAACTCCAAAGAAATAAGCCAGTTATCGTCCACCGATATTTCGCCGCCACCTTCGATTTCCAGCTGGACGCTATCGTCGCTCTGCTGCATGTCGGTAGTTTGCCGTCCGGTCAACTGCCGAATCAAACGTTCTCCGTCCGCCGCCAAACTTGCCGGTAATGCCGCTTCTTTCTGCGTCAAACAATGTTCGATCAATTTAGCCGTGTGATCCTTACTGTCCAATAAGACAGAAATCAATTCCGCATCGATACCGCGTTCGCCGTTGCGCACCTTATCCAGAACCGACTCCGCTTCGTGGGTAAAGCCGACAATGGCGTTGAAGCCGAACAATCCGGAAGAGCCTTTGATGGTGTGCATGGCCCTGAATAAACTATTGATGGTTTCGCTATCGTCCGGTTTGGTCTCCAAGGACAGCAAAGCGTCTTCCATATCCGTTAACAACTCTTCGGCCTCTTGGGCGAAAACCGTTAAGGCAGCATCTAATTCGCTCATGATGATTTCCAGTCTGCAGAGATAACGATAGGGTCACCGAAATGCTTACTAAGGTTAAGCAGTTCCAGCACTTCAACGACCGCCTCGCTATGTTGACTAAGGCTAAAGCTGATATCGCGGCTAACGGCTTCCTGCTTCAGAAACATCAGTAATTGCAAACCGGCACTATCTATTTCAGTGACATCGGCAAGATCGATTTGGATGTCCTTAGCCGAGCTTAGATACTGGGATAGTGCTTGTTTGTGTTCCAGCACCGAATAAATGGTTAATTCACCCTGTATAGCTAGCTGGGTGACGCCCTTTTTTTGTTGTTTTAGTTGGATAGCCAAGGTTTTCTCCCCTTGTGCGGCGGAGTTGTTTTTAAGGCAACACCAATTTGGATACCGCGTCGAGTAAAGTGGGGGCCTGAAACGGTTTGGTCAGCCAGGCTTTCGCGCCCGCCGCCTTGCCAGCCTGCTTTTTATCGTCGGCGGCTTCGGTAGTCAGCATCATCATCGGAGTGAATTTGTAAGCCGGTAATTTTTTAGCTTCCGTAACAAAGGTTATGCCGTCCATATTCGGCATATTCACATCGGTGATGATCAGATTGATTTTTTGTCCGGTTAATTTATTCAGCGCATCCCTGCCGTCGCAGGCTTCAATCACATCGTAGCCCGCGCCCTTAAGGGCAATACCGACAACCTGCCGAATGGATGCCGAGTCATCAACAATCATGATGGTTTTAGCCATTACTCAATCCTTCATTGAATTTAGAAAAATGTAATCTCGTCGTTGGCGGAAGTACTTTGGTGACTCACTGCCGTCCCGGAAGAGTGATTCAATAATTCTTCCGGCATGGTGTAGCTGAGCTCCATTCGAGCCAAAGTTGCCCCGACATCGAGACTATTCGCTTGGCGCTCGCCGCTGTTACGCGTGGCATCTACCGCGCTTTGCAGGCTGTTTAGGTTGTGTTCGACATGCGACAGCATTTGGCTGACCCGATCCTGAAACTGGAAGGCGGTCAACACCGAGAAAATTTCATCGCGAATTTGCGCGCTGTTGCCGCGCAGTTGGTCTGCATCGTTTCTGAACATATCCAAAGCTACCCGCAAATCGTCGAGTGCTGTGCGGATGGCGTGTTCGGCATCGCGTATTGCTTTGTCGTCGGAAGAGCCGGATGCTTCGGACATTTTCAAGGTGGAGGCCATGGCTTTGTTGATATCGGCAATAGCGTGGCTGATCTTTTCCCCGGTAGTCGACGAAAAACCGGCTAGTTTACGAACTTCGTCGGCCACAACCGCAAAGCCCCGGCCATTTTCGCCTGCCCGGGCAGCTTCGATAGCGGCATTAAGCGCCAATAAATTGATTTGTTCGGCAACCTTGCGCACTTCCTGCGCCATGGTGTCCAGCTGACCGGTATGCGCGGACAGTTTACGAACCTCGTCGACCACCGCGTGCTCAACGTCTTGAATTTGACTTAAAACTTTTAATACCGCAGTCAAGGCATCCCGAGTTTCGCTGAATAACACGTCAACGCTCCGGCCTTGACGACTCTGCGCGCCGCCGGATATCAGCCGTTCCAATTGATTGACCATGGCTGCGAAGCGGCTGGTCAACACGGTGATTTCTTGTTCGGTATGTGTTCTGGAGGTCTGTACTTGTCGGAGCAGAATCGGCACTACTTGCAGAAACAAACGCTCCAGCTCGATGGCATAAGCTTCAAGATCTTGCAGTTTTAAATCTTCGTCGCCACGCCAGGCCTTATTGACTTCGTTTAATACGGCTTGCTGTTTGTTGTACAAAGTAGACCCGACCAGAACGCCGGCAAAACCAAGCGCAACGGTGGCTCCCATACTGATTAAACTGAAACCGGTTTGCACGCAAGCCAACAATCCGCCTATCACTCCCAGCCCGACCGTCAACAGATAAAAACCAAGTGGACCGGGGCTTTTGGCTATGGGATAAGGTTTTCGAAGCATGGTAATTCCGTTTGGGTTTTGAGTATGTAAAGGATAGTAGAGAGTTTTAGACTTGCATTCAACCCAGTACCATCTTAGGTTTTTAGTTATTGTTAAGTTCTCAGCAATTCATGTAATTAATTACTGACATAATTGATTCATAAATCCTTACTATCGGAGATCTTTATTAGCATCGCCCCTATCACGACCGAAGAATTCGAACGCTTCAGATGTCTGATTTACGACCATGCCGGCATCGCTCTGACACCGGAAAAGAAAGTCATGGTAGCCAGCAGGCTAGCCAAGAGGCTCGACTATTATCAGCTGCATAGTTACGGCGAATACTATCAGCTGGCTATTAGCCCCGACTACCCACATGAATTTCAAACACTAGTCAACATTCTGACCACCAATGAAACCTATTTTTTTCGGGAACCCAAACATTTCGAATTCTTCCAGCAGCAGATTCTTAAACCTTGGCGCGGCGAACAATTTCGGGTTTGGAGTGCGGCCAGTTCGACAGGAGAAGAAGCCTATACTTTAGCGATGGTATTGGCGGAGAACCTAGGCATGCGCAATTGGGAGATTTTCGGCTCCGACTTGAGTACCCGAGTATTGGACATTGCCCGGCAAGGCGTATATCCGCTGGACAGACTGGATCATATGGACAAACGTCTGCTAGAAAAATATTGTCTGAAGGGCGTGCGCAGCCAGGAAGGTTTCTTTCGCGTGGATAGCAAGCTGCGCAGCCGAGTCAAGTTCGATCAGGTCAATCTGATGAACGTACTGCCGCCTGCATTGGGTAAGTTCGAAGTGATTTTTCTGCGTAACGTTCTAATATATTTCGATCAAGACACCAAAAAACAGGTGGTAGAACGATTGACCACCGCTCTGAAGCCTGGCGGACATTTCATTATTAGCCATTCGGAAAGCCTGCATCGGGTCACGGAACAGTTACAAATGATCAAACCGTCAATTTATCGCAAACCATGAAAAGCCTGCCCTTCCGAGATACCCAGCGTATCGTGATCGACCCGGGGGAATTCTATGCCTCCCGCAAACCGGAAGTCATTTCGACGCTGTTGGGCTCTTGCGTGGCAGCCTGCCTATACGATCCAATCAATCGGGTATTCGGTATGAATCATTTTTTGCTGGCTTATCGCTCCCACTCCAACAACATGCCTATCATCGAGTCCGACGAAGGCCGCTACGGTATTTACGCGATGGAGTTGCTGATCAACGAAATGATGAAACTCGGCGCCAACCGGCTGAATCTACAAGCCAAATGTTTTGGCGGCGGCAATGTTTTAAAGCTGCGGGAGGACAAAAACCGAAAGCAAACCGTGGGCGATGTGAATGTTTTATTCATAAAAGAGTTTTTAAAAAAAGAAAACATTCCTATGCTTAGTGCCTGTCTTGGCGGCAACATTGGCAGAAACGTGCATTTCGTCGGTAGCGACTATTCGGTGTTTATCAAAAAAATCGACCACAACCAAGAAGTGTTACTGGAACAAGAAGAACGTCGCTACTGGAAGAAAAATATCGACGAACATGAAAAATCCAGAAGCAGTGCCGAATTCTGGTAAACAATCCAAGACAATTAACAGGCAACCCTAAAGACACTATGACAGACACAAAAGTATTTATTGTCGACGACTCCGCGGTAGTCCGGCAGGTATTAACCGGATTGCTCGATAGCCTGCCTGGCGTCAAAGTTATCGGTGCCGCGCCGGACCCTATCTTTGCCTTGACCCGCATGGAAAAAGACTGGCCGGATGTCATCATCCTGGACATCGAGATGCCGCGCATGGACGGCATCACGTTCTTGAAAAAGCTGATGCACGAACATCCCACGCCGGTAGTAATCTGCTCGACGCTGACTGCCAAGGGTGCGGAAGTCACGATGCAGGCCATGAGCGCCGGTGCGGTTGACATCATCACCAAACCCACCGTTAACCTGAAAGGCTTTCTGCAAGACTCGAAAACACTGCTGGCCGATGCCATCAAAGGCGCGGCGCATGCCAGACTGAAAAAATCGGCGGGCCCATCGAGCAAACCCGTGGATGGCAGCCCGAAATTAACCGCCGACGCGGTACTTTCCCCTACCAGCCTGATCTCGATGACGGAAACTACCGACCGCGTCGTCGCCATTGGTACGTCAACCGGCGGCACTCAGGCCTTGGAATACGTATTGACGCGACTGCCGCGCACCACGCCGGGTATCGTCATCGTGCAGCACATGCCAGAGGCATTTACCGCCGCATTCGCCAAACGTCTGGACAGTCTTTGCCAAATAACGGTAAAAGAAGCCGAGCAAAACGACCGGGTCATTCCCGGTCTGGCCTTGATTGCGCCTGGCGGCAAACACATGTTATTGCGGCGTAGCGGCGCGCAATATCGAGTGGAAATCAAAGACGGCCCGCTGGTCAGTCGCCACAGACCCTCTGTAGACGTGTTATTCCGCTCCGCCGCTCAAGCTGCCGGAAAAAACGTGCTAGGTGTGATTATGACCGGCATGGGCGACGACGGCGCACACGGCATGAAGGAATTGCACGATACCGGCGCGCTCTGTGTAGCCCAAGATGAGGCCAGCTGCGTGGTGTACGGCATGCCCAAGGAAGCGGTGAAGCTAGGTGGCACCGACGGCGAACTGCCTTTATCGGCCATCCCGAATTTGATCATTCAATCGCCCAACCGGGCAAAATTCTTGAAAGGTTAAATGGCCGGTTTTATCTACAACTGGCGGCAGCGATAGCCGTAATAAGCGATATACAAGTAACAAAGAAATGGGATAAAAAATGCATGCTGAATGCCGATATGATCGGCAAACGCCCCTTGCAGCAGCGGTAAAACAGCCCCGCCGACGATGGCGGCGCAGAGAATGCCGGAGCCTTGACCGGTATGGCTGCCCAAGCCAGTCAAAGCCAGTGAAAAGATGGTGGGAAACATGATGGAGTTGCACAAGCCCACCGCCAGGATGGTAAGCATAGCCAGTGTGCCGCTGCCCAACATCGTCGCCAACACCAAAGCTGCCGCCGCCAAGGCATTGAACGCCAGCACCTTGCCGGGATGGATTTTCTGCATCACCGCCGACCCGATAAACCGGCCGACCATGGCCCCGCCCCAATAAAACGAAACGTATTTGCCGGCATCTTGCTCAGCCAAACCGGCGATATCCGGCTCACCGAGAAAGTTAACCAGAAAGCTGCCAATCGACACTTCGCCGCCCACGTAAACAAAAATCGCCACGGCGCCTAATACCAAATGTGAATATTGCCAGGCACTGCCGCCCTGTTCGTGCGCGCCACCAGCCTCGGCTTGCTGGTTAATCTTCGGCAACTTAAGCATTGCAAAGACTGCGGCCATTAAAAACAATACCGCCGCGAGAAATAAATACGGATTTTGCACCGCCGCCGCTTCCGCCGCTTGATAAGCCGACAATTGCTCAGCATCCAGCAGTTTTATCTCCTCGGCGCTTTTTACCGCATTCGACAAAATAAACAACGCGCCAAAATACGGCGCCAGCGTGGTTCCCAAGGAATTGAACGCCTGAGTCAAAGTCAAGCGGCTGGACGCGGTATGCGGATCGCCTAATACCGTCACGTAAGGATTGGCGGAAACCTGCAACAGCGTAATACCGGAAGCCAACACAAAAAACGCCCCCAAAAACATTGGATAGGAATGCAAGCCCGCAGCCGGATAGAACAGTAAACAACCACAACCGGCAATCCCCAAGCCAACGATGATGCCGCCCTTATAATCGATTTTTTCCACCAGATAACCGCTGGGCACCGACATCAAAAAATAGGCGGTGAAGAAACAAAACTGGATCAACATCGCTTGGGTATAGCTAAGGGTAAACACCGCCTTCAAATGTGGAATCAGGATGTCGTTAAGACAAGTGATAAAACCCCAAATGAAAAACAGCGAGGTCAGAATGCTTAACGAGCCCGCATACGATGGTTTACCCTGGTTTTGTTGATCCGGCATTAGTTAATCCCGCAAATTGAGTTAAGGTTTGGCGACCTGGAAACGAGCGGTTTCGTTACCGACCATCACCTCAAATTCACCCGGCTCGACGATGCGTTTCATATCCACGCCGATAAACGACATATCCTGCGGCGTTAAGCTAAATTGCAAGGTCTGCTCCGCGCCGGGTTTTAACTCGACCTTTTTAAACGCCTTTAGCTGTTTCACCGGCCGCGACACCGAAGCCGCGACATCGTGCAAATACACCATCACGGTTTCCTTGCCGGTCAGCGCGCCGGTATTTTTCACCTTAACCGTCAGATTGATGCTTTCGCCCATCGCAATGCTATCTTTGCTCACACGCAGACCGCTGGTCTGGAACGTGGTGTAACTCAAACCGTGGCCGAACGGATACAGCGGCCGATACTGATTGCTCTCGAAGGCCTCTATAGGCTTGTGATCGTACATCACTATATCGTTGGTATCGCGCGGATAAGAAATCGGCAATTTACCGCTGGGATTGGTATCGCCGAACAAAATATCGGCCAGCGCGGCCCCGCCTTCCATGCCCGGCAAAAAGCCCAATACCACCGCCTGCGCCTTGTTAGCTATTTCGGTGATGATACGCGGCCTACCGCCGAACGTGACTAGAATGACCGGCTTGCCGATTTCGAATATCGCTCTGGCCAGTTGCAACTGCACCGGTTCGAGATGCAAGGATTCGATATTGCCCTCGGTTTCGGTATAGGTTTTTTCGCCTAGCGCCAAAATCACCACATCGTGCTGTCGCGCCTGAGTCACGGCCTGCTCGATATTGATTTCGTCGCTGAAATTTTTCCCGCCCACGTAAGTTACTTTACCGTTGGTTTTTTGCTGCAGGGCTTGTAACAAAGTTGGCTTGTCTTTGGGATACAAATGTTCGGCGGCGCCCTGCCAGGTGATGGTCCAGCCGCCGTTCATGACGCTTAACAAATTCGCGGTCGGCCCAGTCACCAGAATACTGGCCTGCTTGCTCAAAGGCAGAATATGCTGATCGTTTTTAGCCAAAATGATGGCTTCCCGCGCCGCTTGGCGATTCGCAGCTACCGCGTCATCAGTGACAAAGTTGCCTTTTATGTCCAGCGCCGGCTCGTGTCTGTCAAACAACCCGCTTTGATATTTCACGCGCAAGATGCGCGACACCGCTTCGTCGATGCGGGTGATCGGCACTTCGCCGGTTTTGGCTAAATCCAGCAACAAGTCGTAAAACGAGTAATCGAAAGGCACCATGCTCATATCCACGCCGGCCATCACCGCCATCTTCACGGCTTCGCGCGGCGAGGCCGCCAGTTTGTCGCGGGTATATAGACGGCTGATGTCGGCCCAATCGGACACGGTGAAACCTTTAAAACCCATCTCGCCGCGCAGAATGGTGTTCAGGTAATGATGATTGATATGGCCGGGAATGCCGTCCACCTCGGCGGAATTAATCATCACCGTCGGCGACCCGGCTTTCACGCCGGCCTCAAAGCCCGGCAGAAAATATTCGCGCAAGGCCCGCTCGCCTATCCAGGCCGGACTGCGGTCTTTGCCGTTTAAGGGATAGCTGTAACCGACATAATGCTTCAGACAAGTCGGCGCTTTATCCGCCTCGGCAAAATCGTCGCCCTGATGCCCTTTGATATAAGCACTACCCATCGCTACCGCCAAATGCACGTCTTCCCCGTAGGTTTCCCACAAGCGTGGCCACAGCGGTTGACGGCCGATGTCCATCACCGGCATGAAATTCCAATCCAAACCGGACGCCTTGACTTCACGGGCGGTCACTTCACCTTCCTTGAAAGCCAAGTCGGGATTAAACGTCGCGGCCATGCTGATGGCTTGCGGAAACAGTACCGCGTTCTCGGTATAGGTGGCGCCATGAATCGCGTCGATACCGTAGAGCACTGGAATTTTCAGCCGGCTTTTTGCCGCCACCTCTCGTATCGCCTGGGTCATCCGCCGCCATTTTTCGATGGGCTGGGTTTGATTATTCGGTGTGGTAGGCGTGTTCAGGATCGAGCCGATATGCCGGTTCAATATGGCATCTTCCAGTTTGGCCTGATCAATCGGATTATCGGCCACTTCACCGTTCACCACCGAAACCACGCTGAAATCGATCTGGGTCATCTGCCCGACTTTCTCTTCCAGGCTCATTTGCGCCAGCAAGGCCTGAACCTGCGCTTCAACATTGTCGTTTGTTTCTTGTGCACTCACGCCGGACTCCAAAGCCACGAATAGGGAAAGAATTAAAAAAGCTGGTTTTGTTTTCAAGAGATTTATTTGGTTTGAATGATGCCCGCTCAATCGGTTTGTATGCCTGCCTTCTGCGAGGCAAAAGGTTGGTCAAAGATAGCAAGGCGCTCGCAGTTATTAGTAAAAATAAAGCTATGGTTATGAATTGCGTCACGCTATAGACGCGCGTTAACGACGCAGCCGGAATAGTTTATCCAGACCTGAGGATGATGTCCTATATTTTCTGACCAGTCGCGCCAGAGATATATGCCGGTATCAAACACCAAAACTGCAAGCACTAGGCATTCTCGCACCCGGTCATGCCGCTTACCCGGCTAGCGCCTGGCTAAAGGTCAGAAACCGGCCTTTGTAACGCTCGCCGTTTTCAGTCTGACGTTCGGCAATCCGGCTGGTACAGCCATAGCCCAAGCCGGTCATTTCCCGGCAAAATCCCACACGATTGCCGCGATCAGGATCGACAATAATGATTTGCGCGTTCCGGGCGGCATGCTGATCGATAAAGTGCGCCAGCTGCGCAGGCTGTTGACGTTCGTATAGCACATCACTGCCTATAATCAGATCGAAGCGACCTAAACCAGGATTGCCGGTGGCCCAATTGCCGGTTTTATATTGCAACGGCCCCAGTTTATTTAGCAGCAGATTTTCGTTAAGAAACCTCTCGCTCAAAGGATGCCAATCGCTAACGGTAATATTGCCGGCCCGACGATGAATCACCAGACTGGCCAATCCCAAACCGGCGCCAATTTCCAGGATGCGCTTCCCCACCAAATCGAAACTATGCATGGCCAAGGCCAGCACGCGCGCTGACGGCCAGACCTTCCCGAACAGCGACCAACTGGCGGACGAAATCCCGGCCGATTCGGCCTCGCCGAGCGGATCGGCATATTGCTGCAAATCGGCTAAAGAGCGAATGACATAATCGAAACCGGCAACGGTGACGGTCTCGAATTTAACACGATAATCTAGCATTGGGGGTTACAGCGACAAGGTTGTGCATCAGGAAAAGGTTCTGATCGAAGGGCACAACGCTTACTGAAAAGAGGCATGCAGGCCGAAAAGGCACTCGCGGAGTTGCCCAGGGCCGGGCAACTGTTTATGCAGGGTAACACATTGCTTGAGTTAGCAAGGCGGCAGCTATGATTAAGGATAACGTAATCACTCAATCCAGATCGATTCATCGCCATCCAGGCGATTTGATGACTGTTACTTTTTTACGGCTTTGGTGGTTCCCCTAAGCCGCCAAAACTTAAATTGAGGCTAGTCCTTGCCATCCATAAATGTCTTTGAGTTACCCGCCCTGTTTTTCGGACGAACTACCAAGGTGCCGGCAAGTTTGTCATGCCAGCCTTGCTTTCGGCTATCGAATGCCACCCAGAGTAGGCCAAGCCCCAGCGGGAACGTTGACAGGTAGTAGGCAAAATAGCGGCCGATGAATTGACCCGTGCTCGGCGGGTTGCCAGTCTTTGCATCCACAATTTTTGCGGAGATTGCCATCTTGCCCGGGGTCGCTTGCTTGGCGACCCAAAAAGCAATCACTGCCGCTGCGGGAAAAATATAGGAAACCAATAAATCCACCGGCCCCTGGACAAAGCTTTCGCTGAACCAATATTCCTCGCCGTAAAATGCCATCAGTATCGGCAACATAATCATGGCCATCAGGATGCTATCGATGATGGATGCGCCGACTCGCGGCCAGAAGCCGACCAGTTCTAATTCTTCGGGATTCATGCCTTACTCCTTGTTGGTTTAACGGTGATAAGAAATCATAGCCTGCCCTGCTCCAATTGACGAACCTCCGGACCAACAAATCTCACGGAAATTATTCCGGAAACAATTTATCCCGCGCATTCTCCAAAATTGCAGTCACGGCCGGATGTTTGAGTTTGCGGCGCATGGTAATCGCATAAAAACGTTCATGTACCGAGTCGATGCGACCGATGGCTTCCACACCGTATTGACTTTGGATTTCTGCTTCAACATTACTCGGCGCGACAAACAAACCCACCCCGCCGCTACCAAAAGTTTTGATCAACGCGCTGTCTTCAATTTCGGCCTGGATGGCCGGACTGATGCTTTCGGCATCGAACCATTGATCCAGCGAGCGCCGCAGCGAAGTATTCGCGGTCGGCAGCAAGAACGGTGCGCCGCTCAAGCAGCGCGGGAAACTTTGCCTATAGGTCGCTGCCAAGGCCGGCGAACCAAACACGGTAACTCCGCATTCGCCCAGCAGATGATTAAAGGCCTTGGCGCCACTAGTGGGTGTCAGCGGCGCATCGGACAACACTAAATCCATACCTTGCATGGCCATGTCACTCAGTAGCCGCTCGGTTTTGTCCTCGTAACAAAGAATCTGTACCGGTTCCGGCAAGCGAAATGCCGGCTCTATCAAACGGTAAACGACCATTTTCGGTAACGCATCCGCGACGCCCACCACCAAACGCAAGGCTCTTCCGGTCGGCCGGCCTTTTAAGGTGTTGCTTAGCTCTCTGCCCAGCGAAAAGATTTCTTCCGCATAATTAAATACCACCCGACCGGTGTCGGTGAGTGCTAGTTTACGGCCTTGTTTATAAAACAGTTTTTCGCCGATTTGCTGTTCCAGCACCGCTAATTGGCCGCTGATGGTCGGTTGCGCCAAATGCAGTTTCTCGCAAGCTCGCGTGATGCTTTCTTCGCGGGCGACATTCCAGAAATAAAACAAATGTTGATAGTTGATTCGTTCCACTAGTGCTTAATACATAGAAATTTACGATGCTTTCATTCTAAACATTCTATTTAACAATATCAAAATGCTGCGTTAGGCTATCAAGCAAGCAATAATCACCATGAGAACTGAATATGCAAAAGCTAAAAGCGCTGCACCATGACAATATAGGCCCTGGCACAGGAACCGAACTGGCGGATTACGGCAAGTCAGCATTCGAACTGGACAATGTAAGCGCCAGCCAAATCCTCAGCGATCGCTTAGGCGATGCCCACGGCGACGACAAAGATCTGCGCAGCTCGATTCGTCTGCTCGGCTCGATATTAACAAAAGTCCTGGCCGCACAGGCTAAGCCGGAAGTCGCCAACGCCGTCGCGCAGTTGCAACGCAAGTTTGCCAGTCTGATCAGAGAAGGCAGCGCCAATCGCCGCCGCCAATTCATCGAGATTCTGGAAGGCCTGGATGCGGAAGAAATAGGCGAAGTGGTGCGAGTGTTTAACGGCTATTTCAGCCTGATCAATATCGCCGAAGAATCGCACAATCTGAATTTGCGTCGGCAAAATCAGACCGGTCGCTATTGGCCCGGCTCGTTTCACGACACGCTAATCAAATTGCGCGACAGCGGGGTCAGCGCGGACAAATTACAGATTTTGCTGGACGAGATGCTGTATTTGCCGGTGATGACCGCCCATCCCACCGAAGCTAAACGCCGCACCGTCAAAAGCGCGTTACGCAACGTATTCCTCAGCCAGGAAACCTTGGACGATCCGCGTCTGCGCAGCCAGCAGCGCGGCGAAGCTCTGGACAAACTACAGGCTCAGATTCAATTGCTGTTGAAAACCGACGAAGTGCGCGCGCGCAAATTAGGCGTGGCCGACGAAATCGATGCCGGCCTGTTTTACTTTTCCTTGTCGCTGTTTCAGGCCACCACCCTGGTCTACCGGAACTTACAACGTTCACTTAGCGATGTGTTCGGCGCCGACGTCGCCAGTCAAATCCGCATCCCCAGTTTTCTGCGCTTTGGTTCATGGATAGGCGGCGACCGCGACGGCAATCCGAATGTAAAACCGGAAACCACCGAACTGGCTTTGCGCATGCAGGCGCAAACCATCATGCAGGAATATCTGGCACGCCTGGATCAATTGCGCGGCCAGTTGTCGCATTCCTATGGCCTTTGTGAATTGGCGACTGAATTTATCGACAGCCTGCACGCCGACCGCACTATGCTGGGCTCGGCAGTAACGGACTTGGAAAAACCGTATTTGCAGGAACCTTACCGGCACAAATTGATATTGATGAAATACCGCATGCAATGCACCTTGCAACGGGTTCAACAACAGTTGCAAGGCAAACCGGAACAAGCCAATCGCCACGCTTATGCCAGCGTTGCGGAGTTTTTACTCGATCTGCGCTTGATCGACGTATCGTTGCGCGGCCATGGGGACGCCAATATCGCCGAGCTGGAACTAGCCGATCTGATCAGGCTGGCCGATGTATTTGACTTTCACCTGATGCAACTCGATGTCAGGCAGGAATCGACTCGTCACAGCGAAGCAGTCGCGGAAATTCTGGCGGCGGCGCTGAACATTGACTATCTCGCGCTAGACGAAGCCCAGCGCATCACATTATTAGCCGAGGCTATCGCCGCGCCAGGCGGCTTGATGTTCGACGCCGCCGCGCTGACGCCCGCCAACCGCGAAACGCTGGAATTATTTACGGTGATGGCGAAAATGCGCCGGGAAATCGGCCCAAACTGCTTCGGCAAATACGTGATTTCCATGACCCACTCCGCCAGCCATATTTTGGAAGTACTGCTGCTGGCGGCGCAAGCAGGTCTGGTCGGACGAATAGGCGGGCATTGGCATTGTCATATCGGCGTCAGCCCCTTATTCGAAACTATCGACGATTTAAACCGCATTTCCGAGGTGCTGACCCAGCTATTCGATACCGATTGCTATCGGGAATTGCTGCGGGTCAGCGACGACCGCCAGGAAATCATGCTGGGCTATTCCGATTCCTGCAAGGACGGCGGCATCCTGGCCTCGGCATGGGGCTTGTCACGCGCGCAGCGGGAAATCATCGCCATCAGCGAGCGTTACGGTTTGAAATGCCGCTTATTCCACGGCCGTGGCGGCACCGTCGGTCGCGGCGGCGGTCCGACTCACGAAGCCATTCTGGCGCAGCCGCCCGATACCGTGCGCGGCCAGATCAAATTTACCGAGCAGGGAGAAGTGTTGTTTTATCGGTATAACAACATGGAAACGGCGGTCTACGAATTGACCATGGGGGTCACCGGCCTGCTGAAAGCCAGCGTCAGCCTGGTACAAGCCATACCGGCAGATCGCGCGGAAGATTTGGCGGTGATGGACGAACTGGCAAGGATAGGCGAGCAAAGTTATCGTGACTTAACCGAACGCACACCCGGCTTTTTGGACTATTTCTACGAAGCCACTCCGGTGGGCGAAATCGGTGGATTGAATATCGGTTCGCGGCCCTCGCATCGCAAAAAATTGGATCGTTCGAAAAACTCGGTGCGGGCGATTGCCTGGGTGTTCGCCTGGGCGCAATCACGGCAGACTTTTCCGGCTTGGTACGGCATCGGTTTCAGTCTGGCCAGCTGGTGCGCCGGCAAACCGGAGCGTCTGGAAACGTTGCGCAGGATGTATAATGACTGGCCGTTTTTCCGCAACCTGCTCAGCAACGCGCAAATGGCGCTGAGTAAATCCGACATGAACATTGCCCGCGAATACGCGCAATTGTGCGCCGATCCGGAAACCGGCAAACGCGTTTACAACCTGATCGCCGGCGAGCATCAGCGCTGCGTGGAATGGATCTTGGAGATAACCAACGCCGACCGCTTGCTCGCGGAAAACCCGGCACTCGCAGCGTCCTTGCAACGCCGCGACGCTTACCTGGGGCCGCTGAATTACCTGCAAGTATTTTTGATCCGGCGGCTGAGGGAGATTAATACCGAGAATGCCGCCGAAAGCCCATGGATGAAACCCTTGTTGCGCAGTATTAATGCCATTGCCGCGGGTATGCGCAATACCGGTTGAGGCTCAAAAAGCAAAGCCTGTCCAGTGGAGAGAATTTAGTTTATTTATAAACTATTTGTATTGTAACCAAGACATCGTATAACGAATGCGCCCTTCTCCCTTCAACAGTGAGAAGGGGCTTTTTCGGCAGACTCTAAAAGGGAGGAGAACCATGCAAAAAGCCTACGCATTGGCACACTGGTTTAGAGTAATCATCATGAACACCGGGCGCTGGCTGTTTGAAAACAAGCCTGCCATGGCAGTCTTGACCCTGATATTCTTATATAAATTTGGCGACACCTTGCTACCCTTTCTGTGGCACATCCTGCATCTGGTGATCGAGGTGGTCGAGATGATGTTCGAGCATTTTTTGGAGCATGTGTTCGGGGTAACGCCGCGTCAGGCGGAATTCATCGTGTTCTGGACCGGTCTGACCTTGCTCGGCACCGTGCTCTGGCACTTGTCGTATAAAGCATATCTCGTGGTATTGCAGGCATGCGAAGCCGCCTGGCAAAACTGGTGTGAAAAAGCCGGCCCGGCCAAATTACTCGCTACTCTTAAGCTGACTCTGTTGCTGAGCATACTCGGCAAGACCATGCTGTTATTCGTTTAAACCGATAGGATTTCGTTACGTATGAGCACCGCCTCAGGATTTAAGGAACACCCACACAGAAAACAATCGACGCTGACCCTACTGGAGTTTTTATTCGGCCTGCTGGAGATGCACAGCCAAGCCCAAGGACTTACGGAGCGCTTGATAGAATCAGCCGGTGCCGATAGTCAGGCAGCGCTAGTCGCTATCGGCGACCATTTGGGCTTGAACATGGAGAGCGTGCTGCTCACACCTACCGCCGCCGCAAATGCCTCTGCCCCGCAAACCCCATTACTAACCAGCCTGTCCGACGGTTACGGCTGGATAGTCCTGTACGGATTTCGCGGCGGCAAAGTCAGAGTGGCTTTGGCCCAAGGCGAGGTCATCGAAGAGCGTCTGGTCAAGCCGGCTGACATCGGCAAATTACTGGGCCGATCCGATGCCGGTATTAGCGAATGGCTGTTAGCGCAAGCTCAGGCGCCGTTTGAGAATGCCGTTAGCCAAGACCATCACGCGCACATGCCGCCATTCCGCCGCTTGCTGGAACTGTTACGAGCTGACCGGCACGATCTCTGGCTATTGTTGGGCTTGGCTTTGGGCTCGGGCTTACTGGCGCTGGCTTCGCCGGTGGCGGTGCAAGCGCTGGTCAATACCGTGGCGATGGGCGGCATGGGCCAGCCTTTAATCGTGCTGGCCACCATTCTGTTTTTCTTTCTAAGCTTCGCCGGCGCGGTCTATGTGCTGGAATCTTATCTGGTGGAAATCGTGCAGCGGCGGATTTTCGTGCGCCTGGCCGCCGACTTGGCCTATCGCTTGCCCAGGGTGCGCAGCGATACCTATGACAGTCAACACGGCGCGGAACTGGTCAATCGCTTTTTCGATGTATTGACCTTGCAAAAAGCCGGTTCTTCGCTGCTCTTGGACGGTTTGAGCACCGTGGTGCAAACCTGCGTCGGCCTGATCATGCTGGCCTTCTATCATCCTTTCCTACTGGCGTTCGATGTGGTTTTGCTGTTGGCTATCACAGCGATAGTATTTTTGTTGGGCCGCGGCGCGGTCACGACTGCAATTCAGGAATCCATCAGCAAATATGCCTTAGTAGCCTGGTTGGAAAGCGTTGCCGGGAATATCCAGACCTTTAAATTCGGTAACGGTGCCGCGATGGCCGCCAACCGTACCGACCAACTGGCGCTGGATTATTTAACAGCCAAACGCCAGCATTACCGTGTGCTGTTGGGCCAAGTGATCGGCTCTGTGGCCTTATATGCCATCGCCAGTACGGCCTTGTTGGCTATCGGCGGCTATCTAGTAATAGACGGCCACTTAACCTTGGGCCAATTGGTGGCGGCAGAACTGATCGTATCGTCGGCCTTACTGGCGTTGATCAAATTCGGCAAGCATCTGGAAGGCTTTTACGACTTAATGGCCGGCACGGACAAGATCGGCCATTTATTGGATTTGCCTTTAGAAGCTTCCGCTGAGGTGGATGCAGAATTTAATGGTCCGGCGTCTTTAACGATCAGCAATTTGAAATTTGGCTTCAATTCGCAGCGGCCGTTGTTCTCCGGTTTTTCCATGCACGTACAACCGGGCGAAAAAGTCGCGATTTTAGGCGGCCCCGGCAGCGGCAAAACCGCCCTGGCCTCGCTATTGAGCGGGATGCGGCAAGCACAAGCCGGGCAGATACAAATCAACGGCCAGACTCTGGATGATCTGCGCCTGAGTAGCTTACGGCAGAACATCGCAGTAGTAAGCCGACTGGAAATTTTTCACGACAGCATGCTGGAAAATGTCAGGCTCGGCGATGCGAATGTGAGCGCTGCCGATGTCGAGCGGGCCCTGGTCAAGGTCGGCCTGACCGGCATGGATTTGGATACCGTCATGAGTCCCGGCGGCTCGCCGCTTGCAAATAGCCAAGCCATACAAGTGATGTTGGCTAGAGCCATCACCTCCCGGCCGGCCTTGTTGATCGTTGATGGCATACTCGATGCGTTGGATGCCAAATTGCAGCAAAAGCTGGCATTGGCACTATTGACCGCAGATGCACCCTGGACGCTATTGCTGCTGACTGGATCAACAGAGACGGCCGCACTTTGCCAGCGCCTCATCCGTTTGCCGGGAGCCGCCCATGACTGAGTTACAGATTAGGCTGTCCGCGCTATCGGCGGCACACACGCCGCGCCTGGTCAGCAGTTTAGCGCGCGCTTGCGTCTGGTTATTTCTGTTGACCCCGCCAGCCCTGCTGCTGACACCCTGGCAACAAAACATCAACGGCAACGGCCGGGTCTCGGCCTTTGCACCGCTAGAACGTCAACAGAACTTGGATGCTCCGGTTTCCGGTCGTATCGTCAGTTGGCATGCTAAAGAAGGCACCAAAGTTAAAGCTGGCGATTTGTTGATGGAAATCACCGACGTCGATCCGGAATTACTGGAGCGCTTGCAACAACAGCGTGCGGCAGCTGCAGCGAAATTGGCCGCCAAGGAAGAAGAATTACGGGCTTACCGTCTGCAAATCGACAACTTAATCGCCACCCGTGATTTACAAGTGGCCACCGCGCAATACCGTCTGGATGTGGCCCGACAAAGAGCGCGCTCGGCCAGCGAAGCCATCGCCTCGGCACGCGCCACGCTGGAAACGGCTAGCGTACAAACCCAGCGCCTGCAACGCTTGATCGGCGACGGCTTGGTGTCGCAGCGCGATTACGAAGTCGCACAACGCGATGGTATCGTGGCGCAACGCAGCTTAAACAGCGCCCAAGCCAGTCTGGAAGGCGCTTTGGCCGAACAACGCGCCGCCGAAGCGGAAATCGGCCGGATTCGCGCCGACGCCCAGGCCCGTATCGACTCGGCGACCGCGTCGGCCAATAAGACTCAGAGCGAACTGGAAGACAGCCGCAGCAGCTTGTTAAAAAGCGAAGTCGATGTCTCCCGCCAACAGTCCCAACAAATCAGAGCGCCACGCGACGGCAGCATCCTCAGACTGCTGGCCAACCCGCAGAGCGACATCGTCAGACAAGGCGATCCGCTGCTGGTATTGGTGCCGGACATGGATGTGAAAGCGGTGGAACTGTGGGTGGACGGCAACGATGCGGTATTGATCACCCCCGGCCGGCATGCGCGTCTGCAATTCGAGGGCTGGCCGGCCCTGCAATTCGCCGGCTGGCCGGAAGTGGCCGTGGGCACCTTCGGCGGTTTGGTCGCTTTTGTGGATTCTACCGACGACGGCAAGGGTAAATTCCGGGTGCTGATCGTGCCCGATCCCAATGACCGCCCCTGGCCAACTGAACGCTTCGCCCGCCAAGGCGTGCGGGTGAAAGGCTGGGTCTTGCTGAATCGCGTAACGATGGCTTACGAACTGTGGCGTCAACTGAATGCCTTTCCGCCGCAAATGACTACGGAAGCGCCGGCGACCGATCTGGTCAGACAAAAATTGAAATAAGCGCTTATGAATCGTTTTGCAATCAAGCTATGTTGGTCGCCCCGGCCCCTGATTATCGCCGAGTTGAGCACGGGGTGGGCTGACGCGTTATTAACTCGGACTTCACGTATCGTTCGCCCCGAACCTGTCGAAGAGCTTAGGGCGCCACGCTTCGGCCGGCTCAGCCCAAACGGCGTACCCGAGAAAAAATACCCAGGTTTAACAAGGCGGATAAGCGCGCTGCTCTTTGTACCCTTACTGGTCAGTTGCGGACAGTATCTCGATACCAGCCCCGACCGTAAACTGGTCAAGCGGGTGGAAGAACGTCTGAAACCCGATGAGGGTTTGCCGCTACCGGCCATCTCGCAGCTGCCTCCGCAAACCGTGGAACAGGTCTTGCCCAAGTTTAAGGAAGGCCGGCCAAAATCGGCGACCATCCTGCCCCCGCCCAGCGCGGCGAAACCGGAATTGCCCAAAGCTGCGCCGAAAGCCAGCAAGCAGTTATCCATCTCGGCCGTGCGCAGCATGGCGTTAGAAAACAATCTGGATCTGAAAATCGCCCAGGCCGACCCGAAAATCGCCGCCACTGCGGTCAGCGAGGAAGAAGCCAAATTCGACGATTTGATCTTTGCCAAGGCCAAATACGGTAAGAAAAACACCCCGGCGCAAAATCTGGATGTCGTCAGTTTTACCCCGGTCGATCCCACTTCGCCGCTGAAAAACGAAATCGATAAACTCACCGCCGTGCCGCAGGAAACCGAAGTGTTGGACATGGAAGCCGGTATCGTCATTCCCTTGCGTACCGGTGCGAAAGTGACCGTCAGTTCGCCGTTCGACGGCAAGCGTCAGTTTCGTGGCGTGGCGTCCGACCAGTATCAAAATGCGCTGCGCTTCTCCATCAGTCAGCCGTTGCTGCGCGATGCGGGTATTTCCAACAACGTGGCCGGAATCCGCATCGCCCGTTACGAGCAACAAGCAGTAGACGTGAAAACTCGTCTGCAAGCAATTCGCGTGTTGGCGATGGTCGAGCGCGCATATTGGAGCCTGTATGTCGCCTGGGGAGAATTAGACGTACGCCGCCAACAATACGAAAACGCCTCCAACAACCTGAGCATGGTGAGGAAACGGGTAGCGGAAGGCTTGACCGCCAGCGTGGAAATCAACCGTGCCGAAATCGGCGTGGCCGAACGTTTGGAGTCGCTGATCATCGCCGAAACCAGCTTAAAAACCCGCCAGCGCCAGCTGAAGTTATTGTTGAATGCACCCGGTCTGGATTTGGATTCGCAAACCCTGCTGATCCCCGATACCTCGCCGACCTTATTAGAATTCAATCTGGACCGTGAACAACTGGCGCAACGCGCCTTGGATGGGCGCTTGGAGTTGCTGGAACTGGAATTAAAGCTGGCCGCCGATTTGACCAAGATCGATTATCTCAGCAATCAAACGCTGCCGATGTTCATGCTGGATTACAACTACGCCGCGCTGGGCCGCGACACCTCGTCCTATGGCGGCGCCTTCGATCAGACCTTGAGCGGCAATTATTCAGATTGGTCGGTGGGCTTACGCGTGGAAATCCCGCTGAGCAACGAACTGCGCCGCGCGCGTCTGGACCGCGCCGTGCAGGAACGCATGCAACGTCTGACCACCCAACAACTGCGCGAATTGAGTGTGCGCCGGGAAATCTACGATGCCTTGGATCAAATGAGCCAGAACTGGCAACGTATTCTAGCCACCCGCCAAAACGTGGTGCTGGCCGGCCTGAATTACGACGCCGAGCTAAAACAATTTAAGGAAGGCCTGCGGACGATGACCGAGGTACTGGAAACCCTCACTCGCCTTGGCGAAGCGCAGCTACGTGAGGTGCGCGCCATCGGCGATTATCAAGTCTCGATGATAGACTTGGCGTTTGCCACCGGGACATTGCTGGGACATAGCCGGGTGGATTTGGGCCTGGACACTACGGCCCATTCGATTCGATAGTTCCAGCCGTGCGAAATGCATTAGAAATGTAAGCGATAAAAGCCGCGCATTTATCGCTTACTGACTTGCAGCTAAGGGGCAGCTGCTAGTGATGGCAACCTGAGCCATGGATATGCCCATGGGCCACTTCATCGGCTGTCGCAGGTCTGACGTCGATAACTTCTACATCAAAGGTCAAATCTTCGCCGGCTAAAGGATGGTTGCCGTCGATGGTAACATCGTCGCCGTCAATCTCGACGATGGTGATAATGCCCGGGCCGTGGCTAACGTCTGCATGAAACTGCATGCCGATATCGATATCCATACCGTCGAACATTTTTTTGGAGACCACCTGGATCATCTCTTCGGAGACTTCACCGTAAGCCTGATCGGCGGCGATGGTGACGTTGAATTTGTCGCCGGCTTGCTTGCCGTTTAACGCCGCTTCCAGTCCGGCAATGATGTTGCCCGCGCCATGCAAATATAACAAGGGCTCTTCGCCTCTGGAACTGTCCAGCTGCTCACCGTCTTGGTTGGTTAAGGTATAATGGATGGAAACAGCTGTTTTGTCTGTGATTTGCATAAGCGTCTTCGCTGGATGAAAAAAGCCGACATCATATAACCTTTTCCCCGAAAAAACATGTCACGCTGGCGACCGCCCCGCCCCAAATCTTCGCCGTACATCACCGCCGAAGGCTATCGCACCCTGGAAACCGAGCTGAAACAGCTCTGGGAACGGCGCAAAGATGTGACCATAGCCTTGTCAGCGGCCGCAGCGGAAGGCGATCGCAGCGAAAACGCAGAGTATATCTACCGGAAAAAAGAACTGCGGGAAATCGACCGGCGCATTCATTACCTGCAAAAACGTTTGCCGTCGTTGACGGTGGTGTCCGAAAAGCCGAGCAATCGTGATCAGGTGTTTTTCGGCGCCTGGGTGACCTTGGAAACCATGGACGGCGACGAAATCACTTATCGCATCGTCGGCGCAGATGAAATCGATACCACGGGCGGCTTGATCAGCCTGGATTCGCCGCTGGCTAAGGCATTATTGAAGAAAAATCTGGATGACGAAATAACTGTCCGTCACGCCGAGCAGGAAACGCGTTATTACATTACCGCAATCCGTTACTGAAAACCTATGAGCACGCAAGCCTCGTTTACACGTTTGAAATGGTTCGTGATCATCCTGCTGCTGACTATTGTCGAAATCGGTCCGATTCCGCTAATGGGCTTGACCATGCTGTATATCGTGGCGTTCCGTCCACGCTGGTTCAAGGAATTGGTCGACCGCATTTATTCATGACAAAACCGCAATACCTGTTTGTCTACGGCACACTGCGCCGAAACCGTCAAAGTCAAAGCCAACACGCATTTCTCGAAGCTTGTGATTACCTCAGCGACGCGTCCATGCCCGGAGAGCTTTACGAAATTGAGGCTTATCCGGGCGCTATTACTGGCGGGACAAAGCTGGTCAAAGGCGAACTGTATCTAATGCAAAACCCCGAACAAACGCTGTCGGCACTGGATATTTACGAAGAATGCGCCGCGCATTTCCCGCAGCCGCACGAATACATCCGCCGTGAACTACAGGTAAGTTTGCCGGATGGGCAAACCGTTTCGGCTTGGACCTATCTTTACAATCGGCCGCTGGACGGATTGATACGTATCGACGACGGCGACTACCTAAACTAATTGCAGGAACACTCATGATCAGCATCATCCAGCGCGTGACCCAAGCCAAAGTCACGGTAGACGGGAGCGACATCGGCGTTATCGGCACCGGTATCATGGCCTTGGTAGCAGTCGAGAAAGCCGATACACCCAAGCAAGCCGACCGTTTGCTGGAGCGGATTTTGAATTACCGCATCTTTGCGGATGCAGATGACAAAATGAATCTCAGTTTGCGCGATATTGAGGGCGGCCTGCTGCTGGTACCGCAATTTACCCTGGCAGCCAATACCGATACCGGCAACCGGCCTAGCTTTGCTTCGGCGGCCCCGCCGGAATTGGGCCGGGAATTATTCGCGTATTTGCAAAATCGTGCGTTGGATATCTACCCGACCTGCCAGTTCGGCGAGTTCGGCGCAGATATGAAAGTAGCATTGATCAACGACGGCCCGGTAACTTTTACGTTACGTTGCCAGGAAAAATAGCTCGGCAACCAAATTTTGGCATCGATTCTCCTGCCTCCTCGCTGATCCATCGCAAGCAAACACCCCATACCAAACTTTCAGAGACACAAATAAACTGTGTTAAATAACACAATTTATTTGCCTAACGTGTATCTTGCCCCTACAATTGCGCCACCTTAATCACCAAACGAGAAATACATATGAAAATTCAACATTTGCTAATCGCCTTAACCTTGCCGGCTTTGCTGACCCTGACAGGCTGCGAATCCGCAAAACCGGTCGAAGCAACTGCTGAGCCAGCGGTAGTGGCGCCCGTAACCGCCGCACCAGCTGAAACCGCCGCCCCGGCACCAGCGGCACCCGCCATGTCCCCGGAACATTGCGCTAAACATAAAGCCGATGCCGCAGCGCACAATTGCGTTGAGCATTGCGCCAAACACAAAGGTAAAAAAGGCAAAGCCTGCCTGAAACATTGCGCCGATAAAGCCGCGGCCGAACACGATTGCGCGAAACATTGCGCCGATCACCCAGGTGCTAAGGATAAAGTCTGCGCCCAACATTGCGCGCAAGATGCCAATGCCAGCGCCCACCAATGCGGCACCGAGCATTGTGCGCATCACGAAGCCGCCGCTGCCGCCAATTGCAGCAGCCAACATTGCGCCCATCATCAAGGTGGCGCAGCCCATGATTGCAGCGCGGATCATTGCAAAAAACACGGCGGCGACATGGCCGACTGCTGCGGTTCCGCACATAAATGTGATAAGTAGTTTGTAATCTCAGATCAGATTCGGGTTTAACTGCGGCGACTACACCATCCGCAGTTAAGCCCGATCAAACAAATCCCGCTCTTCGGGCTTACCCTAGCTCCTCAAAAAGTCCAATACCACGCTTCTCCGGACGGCTAGACTAGCCGCCAACCGCCGCCAACTTATTCAACAGCCGACAAGTGCATCTTTTAGATTGCCGAATGGCTAATATCTGCGCTAAATTCTCAAATTAGGCCACAACAGGCCGTCAGACAATTTTATTCAGCAATAGAGGACCTCATGGCCGAATCCAATCAAAATCCCGCTATCGCCGCCGCGATCATTGGTGTAATCGGCTCTATCAGCGTCGCCATCATCACTAACTGGGATAAATTGACTGGACAACAAAAGACCGCCGAATCGCCCCCGACTCAGCAAATCGCGACGGCAATTTATCCACCGATTGACAAGACAAAACCCGCAGTTGTCGAGTCTTTGCCGGTCATCGACATCAGCGGCGACTGGTATAACCCCGCCGCGCCGACTGCAGGCGGCACCCACATCGACCAACAGAGCGACAGTTTTGAATTCCAGGGGTGGGGGATACTAGCGCAAGGCATAGGCTACACATCAAAGGGTAGCGGTAATCTGATCAATCAAACCCTGACTTACGATTACACTGCACAGTACCAAAACGGCTGGGTATCGAAGGGTAATTGTACCGGTACGGTAACGCCAAACGGCGCGAAGATTACCGCGACTTGCACCGATACCATCATGGGTACCTATGTGTCCGCCGGCGTGCGGCAATAAGCTGGACAAGGCACAGACAACGACTCGCGGGGAATGGCTGTCTGTCCTTGAACTAAAACATCTAACGAATGGCTAACAACGCTCTTAACACGTCGACCCGGCTAATCATGCCGACAAACTGATCGTTCTGAAAAACCGGAAAACTCCTGGTCGGCGATTCCTGAAATTTGCTGGCAACATCCACGAGACTGGCATCGGCATTAACAAATTGCGGGTCTTTGCTCATGAACTCCCCGACTTTTCCGGCCATGCTTTGGTTGTAAGCGGATTCAACAAACACCTTCATGCCGTCTTTTTCGGAAAATATCCCCACCAACTTACCTTGCTGGTCCACAACCGGCACGCTAGTCACTTTGTGGTCCAGTAAGATTTTAACCGCCTGAGAAATTTCGGTATCGGGGGTAACGGTAACGATTTTGGTCGACATATAATCGACTACAGCTATTTTGGCTAGCATGGTGTACCTCCTGTTATTATTTTTTATTCTACGTTTGGACAGCCATGCAAGCGACCGGTTCAGCGATCAGCTAACTTCTGCCCTATGCGATTATTATAAATATTCCCCGCACTAGCTAGCTTTATTATTCCCGGCAACATGGAAGCAACGGCTATTTCCAAGAACGCGGGAGTGCTTACCCGACCCTTGAATGTTGTGTTCCCACCCGCGCGGGAACACAACTTTCAAGGGTCGGGCGAATAAGCGACAAAATGACTGTACAACTTGCGTATCAGTCTAAACTTGTCAAACCGCACATTGACGTTTCTACTGAAAATGGATACCGCTTATGCTTGATCCCCTTAGTAATCACTCCGGCCCCCAGGATTTTTCCTTACGCAAGCTATTGACCGTATTGACTGCCACGGTAGCTCTACTACTGGTGGTCGGTAATCTATTTGTTTGGATCAGCCACGACAAACTACAAACAGCGGAAGCCGAAAAACAGCGTCTGATAAACGCTACCCTGGCTTTTAAAAATGTTCGCTATCACGTGGTGCAAATCCAGCAATTTCTTACTGATGCGTCAGCGGTAGGTGAAGACGATTACAGCGAAGCCTTGGCGGAAAAAAACGCCGCTCATGCGGAACTGACGAGTTTACTGACGATGATGCCGGACATGAAACTGGCGATTAAAGACGCCGATAACGCCGTGAGTGAGCTTTACGCCACCGGCGAACGCATGGCAGATGCTTATTTTCAGCAAGGTCGGGAAGCCGGCAACCTGATCATGAAAGCTCCGGAGAATGGCTTCGATGCGGCCTCGGAAATTCTGGCCAACAAACTCAATCAGCTAGCCGGCACCTTGGAACAACAAGCCAACGCCGCCTCGCAGCAGCAAAACCAGATGCAAAGCCAAATGTTTACGGTCAGCGCCACGGTTGCCGGCCTGGCTTTGTTATTGATCGTGTCCGCCAATGTCTGGCTGATGCGAAAATTATTTACCGTACTGGGCGGCGAACCCAGCTATGCGTCGAAAATTGCCGGCAGTATCGCCAAGGGCCAGCTAGACATCAACGTCGCCACCGAGAAAAACGATACCAGCAGTCTCTTGGCGATTATGAAGCTGATGGGCCAGGAACTGACCAGTCATATGCGCGAGATCAACGCGGTTAGCAAGCAAATCGGCCAGTCTTCCTACCAAATATCCAATATCTCCGGCGGCATTTCCAATGCCAACCGCTCGGAACAGGCTCGATCTTCCGACGTCAAAACCGCTACGGAACAATTACGTAACACCACCGAAGAAGTCGAACGCTTTTCCGTAGAAATCCGCCACCGCACCCAGGAAACGCAAAACACCGCGCAAAAAGGCATCGTCGCCGTTAACGAAAATCTGGATGAAATGCGCCGGGTTGTGAAAGAAGTGGAAAGCGCGGAAGCGAAAACCCTGGCGCTACGCCAAGCCAATCGACAAATTCAGGATATTACTACCACCATCCGTAACATCACCGAGCAAACCAATCTATTGGCCTTAAACGCCGCCATCGAAGCGGCCAGAGCCGGGGAATACGGCAGAGGCTTTGCGGTGGTAGCCGATGAAGTGCGAAAACTGGCACAAAACGCCTCCAGCGCTACCGCCGAAATCGCCAGCATTATTGGCGAATTAACCAAAATCATCGAAGAAAACACGCTCGCGATGGGCTCTATCATCCAGACCACCAAACAAGGTATGGAAAAAGCCGAAACCACCAGCATAGTCATAAACGAGATTGTTGGTCAGATAGAAGAAAATGCGGGTACCGCGCAACAAATTTCCACGGTCGCTCAACACCAACTGGACAATGTCAACCAGTTACAAGCCAGAGTACAAGCCTTGTTCGAGGCGTTGGGCCAAAACGAATCCAAGGTGCACATCACCCGAACTATCAGCGACGATCTCTACGTGGTCACCGAAAAAATGCGCACCATGCTCGAGCACTTCAGTTTCGATGCGCAGTGGACCGCCAAGCCCGCCGCCAACGAACATCGCAAATTCCCACGCAGCAGCCACTATTTGCTGGCGCATATCGAAATCAACGATTTGGTGCTTGACGGGGTCACCGCCGATTTCAGCATGTCCGGCGCCTGTCTGCGCCTGCCAGTGGCACTGCCCTGCCCGCTAAACAGCTCCATTACTATTCAGCTGCGCATTCCGTACGACAATATTCAGCAATACGAATCCCAACTGCCGCTGGAGCTTACATGCACCCTAGTCTGGCACAAACCCGTGGATGGCGAACACCACTACGGTGTCAAATTCAACGAATTCATGCCACCGGAAACAGCACAGAGCTTAAAAGCCTGTTTCGCCTTTTTCAACAACTCCGCGACATATTAGCCACGGTTTGAAAATACTCGGCGCAAAAGCTCAATCGAACGCGTTGCAGCAAGGGCACTTCCAATCGACATCCGCTGGCCGCGTCGGGTGTACGTGATTCAGCAGTTTTTTCGAGCCGCCGAAATCATGGTAGTTTCGGCAAACTTTTTCGAACGCGGCCTTGGGCGATGCGGCATAACTAAACTTAAATTTGGGATACCTGCCCACATGTTGTTTCAAGCGGGCATTCAAATCGGTTTCCGAACGGCCGACGTATTTGACGACAAATTTATTGGTTTTCTGATTGATGATGCCCAAGGCGTAATTGCCCTCGGCGCTTTCGGTGATTAGTTCGTTGATTTTGGCATTGCTCAAATCGTAAGCCCCTTGCATATCAAGTGAAGCCATGTGTCCTCCAGTAGCGTCTAGCTATTCTTATAATCAAGTCGTAGGTCTGGCAAATATGCCTGATGGCAGGATAATACTCTCATCTGGGTCAAGTATTACTTTAAATATTTCAAGTTCAGTCCTGCACATTTGTAACGGGCCACGCGACCGGACAGAATATACAGCTTAGGTTTAATCAACTTTAGAGGTGTCCACACCAGGAGCCGGCATGCATCGCTTGATTTTTTCGGGGTGTTTGATAGGTGTTTTTAGTTTGCTGCTGGCCCTCCCTGCGCACAGCACCGAATGGCAAGTCGGCCCGCAGCGCGCGCTTAAACTGCCTAGCGCTGCTGCGAAACTGGCCAAAGACGGCGATATAGTCAGCATCGATGCCGGGCTATATCAGGGCGATGTCGGCAGCTGGCCGCAGCATGGCCTGACCCTACGCGGTGTGGGAGGCGCCGCCCATCTGGATGCGCTCGGCAAATCAGCGGAAGACAAAGCTATTTGGGTATTAAAAGGCAACGACATCGTCGTTGAGAATATCGAACTCTCAGGCGCCACCGCGCCGGCTCTGAATGCTGCCGGCATTCGATTCGAGGGTACTAATCTGACTATGAAGAACTGTCATTTCCATCACAACCAGATGGGCATCTTGACCGGCTTCAATGCAAACAGCGCGATTCTGATTGAATATTCGGAGTTTAACGACAATACCGTCGATTATCCGCGCTACGGCAAACTGGGCCATAACATCTACATCGGCAATATCCGCCGTTTTACCCTGCGGAACTCTTATGTCCACGATGCCAGTACCGGCCATAACGTCAAATCGCGGGCCAGGGAAAACTATATTCTTTACAATCGCATAACCGACGAGCGTAACGGCTCCAGCTATCTGGTGGATTTACCCGATGGCGGCGTTGGCTATCTGATCGGCAATCTGTTTCATCAAGGTGCAAACACCGAAAATACGGCGATGCTGGCATTTGCCGCCGAACACAATCAAACCCAGCCGAATCAACAGCTGTATCTAATAAACAACACCTTCGTCAACGACCACCCCGGCGGCTCGTTTCTGAATAATCACAGTATTGCGACAGCGATGTTAATCAACAATCTGTTGATAGGCGAAGCCACCGAACTGCTTGGTCCCAACCTGGAAAACCACGACCTAAGGGCTACGACAAATGTGTTAAGCGATCCGGCAAGTTACGATTACCGCCTGAAGTCAGACGCCCCGGCAATCGATCAAGGCATCTCGCCCGGATTTGCCGCCAACGGGTTTCCACTTGATCCGCAATTTGTTTACCGTCATCCGTACGGCAGCGAAAAACGCCGGCAACAAGGAGCGCTTGATGTGGGTGCCTACGAATTTATCACCAAACAGCCGGATTAAACCTCAGCCGAACAAGGCCAAGGCTTTTTTCAACGTAGACCACACGCCCCAACTGAGCGGAATCAGCACATAAAGCCAAAATACAGCCAACAGCCAGGGGCTGGAAGATTTACTCGATTCAGAGTTATTCATGGATTGCCCCTGCCTTGCTTAATGATCGGCATCATCGGCCGGATAAATACCATCCAGCTCGTCGAAATCGCCGTGTTTCATATGATGTTTCTCATGTACCGGGCGGATCGACAGATTGGCGATAAAGCCCACCACCAATAGTCCGGCCATGATGTACATGGTCACGTTGTAGGCATCGGCCTTTGCTACGCCCTGGCTTATTTGATATTCGCGGATGTAATTGACCAACACCGGCCCCAACACCCCGGCGGTGGACCAGGCCGTCAGCAAGCGGCCGTGTATGCCGCCAACGAAACGGGTGCCGAAAATATCCGCCAAATAAGCCGGAATCGTCGAAAAACCGCCGCCGTACATGCTCATGATCAAGGCGTACAAGAGCACGAACAACGCCATATTGCCGGTCATACCCATGGTGGGTATCGTGGAATACAAGCCAGCGCCGACTGCGAAAAAAATAAAGTAGGTGTTTTTACGGCCTAGGTAATCCGAAGCCGACGACCAGAAAAACCGCCCACCCATGTTAAACAAGCTCAGCAAACCGACGAAACCGGCCGCCGAAGCCGGCGTTACCGAACCTTTAAACATCTCTTGTATCATCACCGAGGCCTGCCCCAACACGCCAATGCCGGCCGTCACATTCAGGCACAACACCAGCCACAGCAAATAAAATTGCGGGGTTTTCAGGGCTTGGTCGATATGCACATGCTTGTCGGTGATCATTTTGTTTTGCACCAGCGGCGGCGTCCATCCCGCCGGTTGCCAATTCGGCGGGGGGATACGGATGGTCAGCGCGCCTATCAGCATCGAACAAAAATACAGCCCGCCCATCACCAGAAAAGTTTGCACGACCCCGACCGATTCGGCCGATTTGAAATGATCCATCAGCAGCACCGACAAGGGCGCGCCTATCATCGCGCCGCCGCCGAAACCCATGATGGCCATCCCGGTCGCCATACCGCGCCGATCCGGAAACCATTTGATCAAAGTCGATACCGGCGACACATAGCCCAAACCCAAACCGATACCGCCGATGACCCCGTAACCCAGATAAATCAACCAGATTTCGTGCAGGTGCACACCCAGCGCGGAGATCAAAAAGCCGCCGCCAAAGCAGCAAGCCGCGACGAACATGGTCAAGCGTGGCCCGACTTTTTCCAGCCATTTACCGCCGAATGCCGCCGACAAACCTAAAAACACAATCGCCAAGCTGAAGATCCAGCCCAAGGTAGTCAGCTTCCAATCGTCCGGCGCGGAACTAGCGACACCTATCACTCGCGTCAACGGATCGTTAAACACACTAAATGCGTAGGCTTGGCCGATGCACAAATGCACCGACAGAGCCGCCGGCGGCACCAACCAACGGCTATAGCCGGGCTGAGCGACGCTATGTTGTTTGGAAAAAAATCCCGACATGCTTGAATCCGAGGTTTAGCTAAATTTTAGATATTGGCGTTTTACCACAGCGCCGGCCTGAGCGACATTTTAGCATTGCCGGCCGGCAGGCTTTAAATCCAATATCGGCCAAGCCTCATTCCCCACACTCACTCACCGAATTAGCTTCAAGCTTGCGAATTAAGCCATATGCCGCAAACCACCTCACTTACCAAACATAGTTTAATTAAAAAATTAGTACCCTAGCTACCGCGCTCCCTGCCATTCCAGTGCTTCGGATATGGGCACACTACTTGCTGACTCGGAAAAGCCTTATCACTTTTAAATACCTGACTATAAACAATGAAAAAAACCAAGTTACAGGATTTTCCAGTTACGCAAACCAGCCAACTGGCCGGCGTCGCCGCGTTGCTTTTGACGCTGCACGGCATCGCTCACGCCGCTGAGCCATCGCCAATCGACGATCTAAAGGCTGGCGAAACAAGCAGCAAAAACAAAACCACCAAAGCCGTTAGCCAAACACAAACCAGCGACTCAGCCACTACGCTGGACACCGTAACCGTAGCCGGCTCGGTGCCGCTAAATCCGCCCAACCAAAAACCGCAGCTCGATACCGAAGCCGCCACCGGCAGCCGCTTGGGTCTGACGCCCCGCGAGACGCCGGCTTCGATCACCATCATTGATAGAGCTACTTTCGAAAAACGCGGCGCACAGACTACGCAGGAAGCCTTGGAAAAAGCACCGGGTATTCTGGTGTCTTCACAACCCGGCTCGGCAGGTTCTGTGTCGATGCGCGGCTTTACCGGCGCGCAAATCACCCAGTTATTTAACGGCATTACCGTGCAATACGATGTGGTTGCCGCTCGGCCCATCGACAGCTGGATTACCGACAGAGTGGAGGTGTTGGGCGGACCGTCTACATTCTTATACGGTCAAGGTGCGGTAGGCGGCTCGGTCAACTATGTCAGCAAAATCGCGCATCGCGGTCCGGATGAACACCACGGATTGGTCTCACTTGGTGAGTATTTAAACCGCCGAGCTTCCTATGGTTTCAATGGCCAACTGGGCAATACCGATAACTGGCTGCAAGCCGACATCAGCTATTTGGGGTCCGAGGGTTATATCGACAACACGGAAGCCGATTCCGGCGTGATGTCGTTTTCCTTGTTGAGCGACATCACCTCCAAACTGTCGCATACCATCGCCTTTGAGCATCAGATGGAAGACCGGGACTCTTACTGGGGCACGCCGGTACTCAATCCGGTTGTGAACGGCAGAATCGTCCCTTGGGGCAGCGAGGGCTTAGGGCCTATGGAAGGCCAGACAGACCCTGGCACCCGCTTTAAAAACTATAACGCCACCGGCTCGGTATTCGATCAGCAGGTGTTCTGGTTACGCGATATTGTCGATTATCAGCTATCCGATAACACCCAATTCAAAAACACCTTTTATTATTACAAAGCGGATCGCCAATACCTGAACGTTGAAGGTTACGATTGGAACAGCACCAACTCCCGGATCACCCGCAACCTGTCGTTTGCAGTGAATCACGACCAAGCCTTGGTCGGCAACCGTTTCGAAATCGTGCACAGCACCAATTGGTTTAGCCTACCCTCCAAAATATCCGCCGGCGTCGATATCGCCTACAACAAACAAACTCGCGCCCCCAGCATGGAAAGCTCGTCTGGCACTGTGAGTGTCGTCGATCCATATAATTTCAGCACCGGCACCTACTACGACAACCCTTTAGCCACCGGACCAATCTCCAACGCCCGCAACGAGCTGTATACCGTGGCCGGCTATGCCGAAAACCGCCTGACCCTGGTGCCCGATCTTAATCTGATCACCGGCGTGCGGGTTGACGATATTCGTCTGGATGCAAAAAATCTACGTACCTCGTTCGTGCCGCCGACCGCCACCAACCCTGCCGCTTTCGGTCGGCGCTGGACTGCTGTGACCTGGCGGGCGGCGTTGATGTATGACATCACTTCCACCTTTAATGTGTATGCCCAATACAGCACCGCAGCCGATCCGCCGTCCGGCATTTTGACCACCGGCACCTTCGCTGCGCTGCAAGACTTCGATCTCACCACGGGCCGGCAGGCGGAGGTGGGCACCAAATTCGATTTCTGGGACGGCAGAGGCTCGGCAACGCTGGCAGGTTATTACATCGAACGCAAAAACCTATCGATGACCGATCCAACGGACCGTAATCGGCAGTTACCCATAGGTGCACAATCCTCCGGCGGCGTGGAAGCCAATATCGGCGTGCAACTCACCGATGAATGGAGCGTACAAGGCAACATGGCCTATGTCGATGCCCAATACGACAAATTCCTGCAAACCGTCGGCACCAGCACGGTGTCCAGAAAAGGCAATCGACCCACCAACGTCGCCAAATGGGTGGCCAACGCCTGGCTGACCTGGGATTTCGATGCCGATTGGCAATGGAATTTCGGCTCACGCTATGTCGGCGACCGCTTCGTGGATACCGCCAACCTGATCAAAGCCCCGGCCTATGCGGTATTCGATACCCAACTGTCCTGGAAATTTAATCCAAAGGCCACGGTCACCGCGCGGGTTAAAAACCTGTCCGACGAACAATACGTCGAATGGGGTAATGGCGGTAACGCCCCACTATTCTTTGTCGCGGCGCCACGTACCTTCATGATGGAATTGAAAGTAGACTTTTAATGCTCACCAGGCTCAAGCGCTATCTATACCTGAGCCATCGCTGGATCGGTATAGTGCTATGCCTGTTTATGGCTATGTGGTTCGTATCCGGGGTAGTGATGATGTATATCGGCTACCCCAAACTTACACCGATGGAAAAACTCGGCGGCTTGCCTGGTTTGGCCGCGGAGCGCTGCCATATCAGCCTGGCGCAAGCACTGGCCGCTACTGGCCAAGCCAAAAGCCCGGATAGCGTGCGCTTGACCAGCGTGGCTGGCGCGCCGCGTTATATATTTGCTTACGGCAAAATGAAAATCGCCGTCGATGCCGAAACCGGGAACCGTATCGATCACGTCACGCCGGCCCAGGCGCTGGCATCAGCCGCGAGTTTTCTGACGACAGCCGGCGGCCATTATCTGGACAGTATCAATGAAGATGCCTGGACGCATTCCAAAGCGTTGGACGAATATCGCCCGCTACACCGCGTGCAAATGGACGACGAGCAAGGCACGCTGCTTTATATTTCCAACACTACCGGCGAAGTGGTACGCGATGCCAATCACAACGAACGCATCTGGAACTGGCTGGGCGCCTGGATTCACTGGTTGTACCCGTTTCGCGGCGGCGCACTCGACCACTACGCTGCCGACATCATCATTTACACCGCGCTGGCCGGTTCGATATTGAGCCTGCTTGGCATCGCGGTTGGCCTACTGCGTTGGCGGTTTAAGGGCTATTACAAGCACGGTGCGAAAACCCCATACCGCAACGGCTGGATGCGTTGGCATCATTTGTTGGGTTTAGGATTCGGTGTGATCGCTTTCACCTGGATATTGAGCGGATTATTTTCCATGAATCCTTGGAAAATATTCGACTCCACCGCCGCCAAACCCAACCTCCAGACCTACATGGGCGGAGAAATTTCGCCGCACTATTTCCCATTATCCGTAGCGGAGGCCTTGGCGCGCTTTCAAGAAGCAGGCTTTCAAGCGCGGGAAATAGAATGGCGCTTACTAAACAGTCAGGGCTATTACATCGCCTTTGACGGCCTGGGCCGCAGCCGCATCCTGACGGCACAGGCTAATGGCCGGGTTTTCGAGAAATTAGGCTGGCCGGAGCTGCAAAACGCAGCGGAACGGCTTATGGGTCAAAGTAAAGTCGTCGGGCAACGCGTGTTAAGCGAATACGATTTTTACTACTACAGCCGCGCCGCGCACACCATGACCGGACACATCGACAAACGCTTGCCGATCCTGCGTCTGGAGTTTACCGACCCGGCCAGCACCTGGCTGCATCTGGATCCCTACACCGGCAACTTCAGTACACTCGATGCCGGTAGACGCCTCAGCCGTTGGCTGTTTGCCTTTCTGCACAGTTGGGACTGGCTGCCGTTGCTGAACAATCGGCCTATCTGGGATATTTTGTTGCTAGCGTTTAGCGCCGGCGGCCTGTTGATTAGCGTAAGCGGCATAGTGATCGGCTGGCAGCGCGTGAAGCGAAAGCTGTCTACTCATTAAGCCAACCCATAATTAACATAGATCCCGGGCAGGCGGGAAACCAGCCCTTGGTGATGAACACTATAGAAGCATCACCGCCTTAAACGTTAACAGTTAGAAAACCTCAGCCAAAACGCTTATTCTGTAGCAGCTAAAACGTTAACCTAGCCAGCGTATTCCCCTCTACCGAAACGCCCAATGCCGCGGATACTAAAACCATGAACGACTCAAGAACCCGCCTGGACAAAATCAATACCCGGATCAGAAACAACCCGGTGCTGTCATTGTTGATCGCAGTCAGCACACTGGTTATCGGTCTTTCGACATTTACCAATGCCACCCGCAACCTGATGGATCTGTTGAACGGCGCCGAGCAGCGGCCGGCAATCAACGGACTATGGCAAGCCCAAGTCAGCTATGACTGGCCCAACGCCAATTATCAAGAGAGTTTCAAGTTCGCCGGCAGCGATACGCAGCTATATGGCAGCGCGACATTTACCGGCAGCCTAAACGGCATCTTGGAAGGCGAGATCAGGGGAGATAGCTTGCGCTTTATTACCAAAACCCCGGAATCGCTGGGTTCAGGCCCCATACAAGAGGCTATCCATCGTTATCAAGGCAAAATGGTCGGCGATGAAATTACATTCGTGATGCAAACCGAAGGCGGTTATTCGGCGCATGTGCCTATTGAATTCACGGCAAAACGAAGCGCCAACCCGGCCCCGGCCAAGTCTGAGCCGACGCAAAACTGAGCTTGGCATTATTGTCGCGAAACGTACAAGCTTCTTTTCCGCCGTTCAGGGTACAAAAGTTCCACTGATTGATTGTGTCGCCGGCGCGACGGCTGATTTTTATGTCGGGTCTCGGACCGACAGCCGAGATACTTTCACTACGAAAGCCATCCCTGGTTTTCGCCCTGCGACGCTCCAAGGACTGCTCACTCGATACATCCGTATACCTCGCCTTTCGAGTACTGCGCATACAAATCGGCAATCCTGCCGATTTGTCCGTTCAAAAGCGCCGGTGCTCGGCGTGGCATACGGGAGAAAATCCGTCCACAATTTCAAAGAAACCTGGTTTATTTTCTGATAGCACAGGCGTAGGCGTAGGGTGGGCAAAGCTTTTCTGCCCACCGTTTGATTCCGCTTGGGCATAAAAGCCGTGCCCATCCTACGCGACTGACCACCAGAGTTTGGGGGTGTTTCTTCGAACCAGAATTTTAGGATTTCTTGATAGTTGGGCATTGGCTTGTAGTTGTGTCGCTGGCGCGACGGGTTGTTTTAATGTCGGTTCGCGGACCGACAGCCGCGATACTTTCTTTTGTTTGGCCAAAAGAAAGTATCCAAAGAAAAAGCCACCCGAACACCGCTTGTTTCCTGCGCTCCTCGCTTTTGAACGGGGTTGCCTGAAGGGGCTTCCCAGCCCCTGCATGCAACGCGCCGCATCCCTGCGGCGCCCCTACGGGCTGATCCGTTCAAAAGCTCCGGTGCTCGGCGCGGCATACGGGAGAGAACCATACCGAACGTTAAAATAGACCTTGTTTATATTCTGGCATCGCCAACGTAGGCGACTAATGCTTTTCTGCCCACGAATTGAATCCGTGAGGGCACAAAGACAATGCCCACCTTATGCCACTGAAGGGCTAGGTTTCTGCTTCATTTCGTGCTGAATGTGTTGCAAGCAAATATAAGGCAAGTGCTCCTGCTAGATTGACAGCCAACTCAGCATGTCGAGATGCGGGCTTTGCTGCAACCTTTCCTTTGCCATGTGAGTCACTGAGCCGATTCCTTAACGCGCCCAACCCTTCCACTACAGCAGTACAACCGCCAAGAATCTGCTTGAACACTTGCTCTGTGTGTTGCGACGGAGCAAGCTTGAGTTGCTCAGCAGTCAGTCTATAAAGTCTGGTGAGATCAGGTGCGTCCCCGTACTCGACATTGACATCATCAAGGATATGTTTGCAAACTGACTCAAGCAGCGAACGGGCTGCAGTAATGGCACCTTCTGGGTCGGTCGACCTTCGGTCAAGTGCCTTCGACCATGCGGCCTGAACATTTGACGAATCAAATTTTTCAATAGCAAATGAAACTACTCCATCCGATGGGGCAAGTCCGCTGCGCTCAAGAACTTCAAGCATTGGCCTGAATTCGTTCCAGATGAACTGCCGCCGTTCAGCATACGTGCCGTACTCAACCTTGATGAACTGCCAAAACTGAGCGAGGTTACGGCAAGTTTTGACGAACCTCGGAACAACTGCATCAATCGACGGCTGCGAAAGAACAACCTGCCTGAGCCGCAGAAACTCGCCATCGTCTTCGGCATTGCCAGTGGCATGCGAAATAAGCAGGTTCTGAAGTGATAGGGCTTGTTCGTGTAACTCGCGCATGGTTAAAAAAAATAACAAATGATTAGATGGTTTCAGTATAACTTCCTGAATCGGGTGACATTCTTTTTCTGCTAATTTATATAACTTTCTAGCTTGAAGAACATTTCAGCGTGCAATTTGTTTGGCTGTAAATGAGCTTCGTGGACGAATAAAGAAATCGCCTAATTTTGGCATATCTTCGATAGTGGGATGAGTGAATCCCGCATGCCGCGCCGAGCACCGGAGCTTTTATCGAGATCAGCCCGGAGGGGCACCGTATGGATGCGGTGCGTCGGCGGAGGGGCAGGAAGCCCCTTTCGTCAACCCCCGGCGAAAGCTTCGGAGCGCAGGGAACAAGCGGCATCCTGGTGGCGTTTCTTTTGGTGACTTTCTTTGGCCAAACAAAGAAAAGTCACTCGGCTGTCGGGCCGAGACCCGGCATAAAAAAACAGCCGTCGCGCCAGCGACACAAAACAATTCAACGCTACCGAATAAAAACACAATCCCCTATAATCGAACTTACTCAAAAACAACACCCCAACCATGCCAACCCCCTTCCAGCGTATCGGTATCATCGGCAAGTGCGGCGATCCCGGTATTGCCGCGACGCTGAACGAACTTTTCCGTTACCTAAAAACCCGTGGTCACGACATCTTCGTAGATAGCCAAAGCGCGGAATTGATCGAAAACGCCGACATAAAGGGCGCACATATCGAGCGCCTGCCGGAACTGTGCGACTTGATTATCGCCGTGGGCGGCGACGGCACCTTTCTGGCCGCAGCCCGCGCTGCCGCGGATTTCGAGACGCCGCTGTTGGGCGTTAACCTTGGCAGGCTGGGCTTTTTGGTGGATATTTCACCGGAACAGTTGTCCAGCCGCCTGGATAAGATATTGGCCGGGGAATTCAAGAGCGAGCAGCGCCAATTACTCAGCACCCATATCATCCGCGACCACGAAATCATCCATCAGCAAACCGCCGTCAACGAGGTGGTGGTGCATCGCTGGGTAACGCCGAGCATGATCGAGATCGTCACCAGCATCGACGGCGTTTATCTGAATACCCAGCGTTCGGACGGCCTGATCGTCGCTACCCCGACCGGCTCGACCGCGTATTCCTTGTCGGCCGGCGGCCCGATTCTGCATCCGGCGCTAAATGCCCTGGTGTTGGTGCCATTAAACCCGCATACCTTATCCAATCGCCCTATCGTCATCGACGACAATGTCGTCATCGAGATCCGTTTCAGCCAGACCAAACAGATCAATGCGCTGGTGACCTGCGATCATATGGAGATTCCGGACGTGCGGATCAACGACAAAATCGTCATTAAAAAAGCGGCCAAACCGATTAAAATTTTGCATCCCGCAGATCACGATTTTTTCCATACTTTAAGAAGCAAACTTAACTGGAGCGGCTACCCCGCCTAAGGCCATGCTGTTAAACCTGAACATTATCGACCTCGCCGTCGTCGACGCCTTGGACCTGGACCTGGACCCAGGCATGTCGGTGCTGACCGGCGAAACCGGCGCCGGCAAATCGATTCTACTGACCGCCTTGGGCCTGGCCTTGGGCGACCGCGCCGATTCCGGCTATGTGCGGCCCGGCAGCAAGCGCGCCGAAGTGAACATCGAATTCGATTTAGCCAAAGCGCCGCTGGTTAAACAATGGTTGATCGATAACGAACTGGACGACGACGGCCAGTGCATGATCCGCCGCACCATCAGCGACGACGGCCGTTCCAAGGCTTATATCAACAACCGCCCGGTCAATCTGCAAACCTTGCAAGGCTTGAGCCGGCAATTGGTGGAAATCCACGGCCAACACGCCCATCTGACGCTGCTGGACAGCGAAGAACAACGCCGGTTGCTGGACGGTTTCGCCGGCAATCAGACCTTGTTGGATAACTTGAATAGCTGTTACCAAAGCTGGAAACAGGCACATAAACAACTACAGCAATTATTAAAAGCCGGCAGCGACCAGGCCGAACGTGAAGAATTGCTGCGTTACCAACTCGACGAGTTGCAGCAATTGGATTTGGAAAATTTCGATTACCAAGCCTTGGCCGACGAGCATCACAAGCTGGCCAACTTGGGCAAAATCCTCGGCGTCGGCCAACAGCAGCTGGATATTTTGTACGACAACGATCAGCAATCGGTCACGGACATGCTGGGCCATGTGATTCATGCCATCAACGAGTTGGCGCAATATGCTGGCGAGTTGAATGGCGTTTCCGAATTATTGAGCGACGCGGAAATCCAGATTGGCGAGGCCACCCAACAATTGCGCCGTTTCCTGGAAAATCAGGAAGCCGACCCGCAACAACTGACTTGGCTGGAAAATCAGATCGGCGTGATTCAATCGCTAAGCCGCAAGCATAAAATCCAGCCGGAAGAATTGCCGGAACTGGCCGCGCGCTTTGCTACAGAGCTGGATAACCTCAGCCATAGCAGCGAGCGTATCGAAAGCCTCAATGCCGATTGCGAGCGGCTATTAAGCCAATACCGCAAGCTGGCAGGCGAATTGTCCGCAAGCCGCTGTCAAGCCGGCGCGGAGTTGCAACAGCGCATTTCCAACGCCATCAAGGAATTGGGCATGCCGCACGGCGAATTCATCGTCAACCTGCGCTCATTGGAGGATGTCGAACCGCAGCGCAACGGTGTGGACAGCATTGAATTTTTAGTGAGTACCAACCCAGGCCTGCCCGCCAAGCCGCTGGCGAAAGTGGCGTCCGGCGGTGAGTTGTCGCGGATTAGTTTGGCGATACAAGTGACTACCAGTACCGACAAAACCACACCGACCATGATTTTTGACGAGGTCGATTCCGGCATCGGCGGCGGCATTGCCGAAATCGTCGGCCAAAAGCTACGGCGCTTGAGTTTGAACCGGCAGGTGTTGTGCGTCACCCACTTACCGCAAGTCGCCTCACAAGCGCATCAGCATTTGTTTGTCGCCAAAAATCAGAAAGCGGCGGTGACGTCCTCGACGGTTCGCCGCTTGAGCGATGAGGAACGTGTCAACGAAGTGGCCAGAATGCTGGGCGGCATCACCATCACCGAAAACACTTTGGCGCATGCGCGGGAGATGTTGGCTCTATCCTCGTGATCCAACCGGTTTTAGGCCTATGCATCTCAGAGAGTTTCTCAACAAAGATTATTTTTTAATCCCTATATGCAAACGGAAGGTCAGATGGCTGGTGAAAGATTAGGTTTCACGAAAGAGGGTCGCATCCCCGGACTAGACGCCTTGCGTGGACTGGCTGCAATCAGCGTAGCCGTATTCCACTATCACTATTATTACAACGCGGGCCCAGACTTGCTTGTATTGTTGCCGGTCTATAACGGCTCTCATTTTCTGGTCGAACTGTTTTTCGTACTATCGGGTTTTTTGTTGACGCAGGTCTACTCTAATAACCACAGCTACAGTGGCCTGGTGATAAGGCGCGTGGCACGGTTGTTCCCTTTGCAATGGCTCACCCTGTTGTTGGTTGCGATAGAGCAATACTTTTTCGCGGAAGCTTACGGCAAGCCATTCGTGTACAAAATCAATGACTCATATCATTTTTTACTGAACGTGCTTTTGATTCAACAGGTCGGCTTGCAATCCGGCTTTTCGTTCAACGGCCCCTCTTGGTCGATTTCCGTGGAATGGGTAGTCAACCTGCTATTTTTCGGTTTAATGCTTTCGGCAAGACTGCTATTGCCTTGCTCTATCTTAATAGCCGCTGGATCCGTTGTTCTGCTTGCCATTAGTCAGCCATCGCTGACAGATTTGCACTTATCCTTCGGATTTCTGGACACCGGCCTACTTCGCGTGGGTTTTGGTTTTTTTGTAGGCGTTATAGCAGCCAAAATCGTCATGTATTTCCAACCCCAAGTTAACGGGCGGTGGGACTTAGCAGCACTCGTCAATGCGGTTTTTTTAATTTATTTTCTCTCCTCTACGCCTGTCAACTCGTTGATGCCAGCCCAATTCGTGATCGTGGCTTTAGTGATGCCAACACTAGTGATAGCGTGTTCCAGAGGGAAAATCGTCGGCCGAATTTTGTCAATTCGCCCCCTTACCTGGCTGGGCGATATTTCTTACGCGGTTTATTTAATACATTTTCCACTGCTGATTTTAATTTGGGGATTTCGATTCAAGATACCAATCGCTTTAAATTCGGGCGAAGGTTTGGTTTGTTACACCGCTATTGTCATGATGGCCGCACACTTGGTATTTAACTATTTTGAGCGCCCGTCTCAAAAACTGTTACTTCGTTATTTGAGTCCGCGGCGGGCAGCGAGCAGTAAAATTTAGTTTAGGTGAGGGCAGAATGGGAATCCTCAATAGGAAAAGCAGTTTGAGATTCGGCGTACTCAAGCTTTACTTCATCCTTTGTTGTTTCCCAAGTATTGCCAATGCCGATATTGATTTATTCGTTATGGTCGGTCAGAGCAATATGCAAGGATACGCGGGCAATGCTGAGAAATTTCCTTGTGATTCGTTCGTTAAAGACTTGTCTATAGATTTTTATTACATACAACCGGTTTCCAAACGCCAACTAGCGGAAAAAGCTGAAGCGGAAACTCAACACCCAAGCGAATCAAATACGTCAATCATTGCATCGTTAGGAAAATCTTGGCGTAATTTCCGGTTGCGTTTGAACAGAGTTTTTGAATGTCCATCACCGCCCTTACCTTCCCAAGAGTGGACGTTTTTAGGCCCACAATGGAAAAGGTTTCCCAAGGGGCATTTTGGCCCTGAAATCAGCTTTGCCAGATCGATGGCTGATCAAGGGTTCAACCCGGCAATTTTCAAGTATTCCAAAGAATCGACCAGCCTCGCTGAAGACTGGTTAGGGCCAAATCAAAATGGCTTATATGACGATTTTGTGAAACATCTAAGATCCGCCATATCCAAATTAGCTGGGAGCGGTGAGCCAGTGCGGATCCGTGGACTGTTTTGGATACAAGGCGAGAATGACGCAATAACCCTCGAAAACGCCAAACTTTACCTTGACAGGCTGAACTCAATTATTCGCCACCTCCGCAAGGAAGTCATAGGTGATAGCGTTCCCATCATACTCGGCGCCGACGAAGCGCATCCCAGCATGCAAATGAATCCGCAAGTCCAGGCAGCACAACAGTTTCTCGCAGACCAGGAAGAATGTGTCGCCAGATCATCCATGCTCGGTCTGCAAAAAGCAGACTCGACACACTTAACGCCCGCTGGACTCGTTGAACACGGGCTGAGACTTGCTGATACACATAGGCAATTGACCGAGAAATGTGCTCACCGATAAATGTCACGCATCAATCAGTAAGGCACGTTGAATCTATCTTGCAAGACTATCGCTTAAACTGACTAACCAACTCATTCAATTGCACGGCCAATTTCACCAACTCGTTACTGGCGGCATTAGTCTGCGCGGCATCCTGAGCCGTGCGCTCGGTGAGTTGGCCGATATTGGTGATACTTTGCCCCACGTGCTGTGCAACACGGCTTTGATTGTCGGCGGCTTGCGACATCCGCGAGTTCAATTGGCGAATCTGTGTGACCCGTTCGGCAATCGCGCTTAAACCCTGGTCGGCGCTTTGCACTTGTTCGCGGCGCTGCTCGGCGCTGTTTTTGGCGTTGTTCATCACCATCACCGCGTCTTTGGCTTCGCGTTGCAATTGATCGATGATGCTTTGAATTTCCTCGGTTGCCTTATGCGAACGGGTTGCCAAGGTGCGAACTTCGTCGGCCACCACCGCAAACCCGCGCCCTTGCTCGCCGGCCCTGGCGGCTTCGATGGCGGCGTTCAAGGCTAACAAGTTGGTTTGCTCGGCCAAGCCTTTGATCACATCCAACACTGCGCCGACACCGTTACTTTTCTGATCCAGACGCTTGATGACTTCGGCGGCGCGGTCGATTTCATTCACCAGTTCGTTGATACCATTGATGGCATTTTTAGTCGTCGCCGCGCCTTGCGCGGCCTCCTGATCGGCTTCCACGGAAGCTTGAGCCGCACCGGTAGCACCACCGCGCACGTCCTGCACAGAATTCTCCAGTTCGTGAATCGCTTGAATCACCGTCTCGGTTTCGCTACGTTGTTGCGTGGCCGCTTGCGAGGTTTGCCTGGCTACTCCGGATATTTGGTTGGTCGCCGACGCCAATTGTTGGCTAACAGAAGACACTTGCCCCAAGCTACCGGCAAAATTAGCCAGCATGGTATTGAAGGATACGCTGACCTGGCCGATTTCATCGCCGGAATCGACTTGCAATCGTTGCCGTAAATCCGACTGTCCGGCAATGGCGTTAACCGTATCGCGCATGGCCACTAATGGATTGACCACAATCTTGCGCATCAACATGTTCACCAGCAACAGACCGCCGGCAAACATCACCAAGGAGATAGCCGACGCAACCACCAAATCGCGATTGATCTGCGCATCGAGATTTGCCAGTGAAAAACTCACCCGCACCGCACCCAACACCGTCCCCTCGCTCACCGCATGACAAGTCAGGCAGTTGGTGCCGCGAAAATTGGCGCTAGCCTTAACCGGCTCCAGCACGGTGATCAGGCGTCCGTTTTTGTCGTTACCCGGTTGAATGATGCTTTCACCCGCCAGCGCTCGATCATCCAGATTATCAACGGCTCTTTGCTCGGCTTTGCCGGGACCGTAAAAATCGGCAATCTCCTTGCCACGAATTAAACGCACTTCCGTGACATTGGCATGCGAAAGGGCTTTTTCCCGCAATACTTCACCCTGCGCCATCGCGCCGGTCAGCATCAGCGTATTCACGCCGTCGAAATAACTATTCGCAATATCCCGGGCTTTATCGGTCGCCAGCGTTTGTATCATGTCTTTTTGCCTTTCCGCCATAAACAGCGTACTGACAAACATCAGCAATAAAAACACACTGGCTATGCTCAGCAATATTTTGGATTGGATTGTGGAGTTCTTATTCATGAGATCAGCCAATGCATTGGAGTGTGTGGTTATACATCTTGGGTTGTCGGCAGCTCCTGGTAAATCTATATGTAATCCTAAGCTTACCCTTGTAATCCATGCATCAAGCATAGAACAAATCCTTGCCGCACGGGCCACATATAGCAATCAGAGTAACAAGCGGTTATCCTGAATAGTGACGCCGCTCACGAATACGACTACTTTTGCAAATTGACGCTTAACCTAGCGCGTCGCCGGTTTTGTGCAGAAAACGTGGCCGTAACCTGAAAAGCCTGCTCAATACCCAAATAACCCGCCGTTTGCCCAGCCTTGGAGAGTTGCCGTGGACGATTTTTTAGGTTTTATCGCGTTTATCCTGATTTTGGTACCCATCGTAATGATCGCGATGTTGGCCGTTTTAATGGGCCGCCAAAAACGTAATCAGGATGAAATTAATCAAACCTTGCGTAAGATAGAAGCGGCGCTGCGCGAAGACCGCAAACTGCTGCGCGAGCTGGCGAGGCCACAAGCGCCGACTGCGACTACCGAAACGCCGCCGCAACCCGCGCTATTCGAAGTGCAAACGCCGGCAACGGAACAGGTGCTTTTCGATATTACCGCCAGCCAGCTCCCTGCCGAACCGGCTCCGGCAACACCCGAAATAGCGCCAAGCCCTGCTGTAGAGCCACTCCAGGAAAATCCCTGGAATCAAGCTAGCTGGCAGCCCGCCGAGCCCAGCCGTTTCGAGCTGGCCGCACAGAAAATTCTCAAAGAAATCTGGAACTGGATCATCGTCGGCGAAGGCCATCGGCCGGAAGGCGTGGCAATGGAATATGCGGTCGCCAGCAATTGGTTGTTGCGTATCGGCGTGTTGATTCTGGTCACCGGCATCGGCTTTTTCCTGAAATATTCCATCGATAACGGCATGCTCGGCGAGCAGGCGCGGGTGGCGCTATCGGTGCTGGCCGGTGTGGGCATGATCATCGGCGGCGTGCGCTTGGTCGGCGGCAACTACCATTTGTTCAGCCAGGGTTTGCTGGGCGGCGGTATCGCGGTGTTGTATTTCAGCGTGTTCGCCGCGCATAGTTTTTACCATCTGCTTGAGGTGTACCCCACCTTCGCGCTGATGATACTGGTCACCGCCTGCGCCGCGTTTTTGGCGATCAAGCTGGACTCCATGTTGGTCGCTATCTTTGCGATCATCGGCGGCTATTGCACGCCCATCATGCTCTCCACCGGTCAGGTCAATTTCCCCGGTTTGTTTAGTTACATGTTACTGCTGGGCACCGGCATCCTGGCGATCAACTGGTACAAGCAATGGCATTTATTAAATTTCCTGAGCTTTTTCTTTAATTACCTGTTGTTCTTCGGCTCGATGCAGAATTATCAGGTCGAGTATTTTTGGCAGGTATTGCCGTTCTTGACCGGCTTTTTTGTGCTGTATTCCACCACGGTGTTTTTGTTTTGCCTGGTCAACCAAACCAAATCGACTCTGCTGGATTTAATCGGCTTGATCGTCAACGCCGCGATCTACTTCGGCACCGCTTACCATTTGATCGACGACGCTTACGGCCAAATCTGGACTGCATTATTGACCGTGGCGCTAGCGGCATTTTATGTCGGCCATGTCTATTACTGTCTGGCGCGGAAGGTGGCGGATAAAGAGCTGTTGATCAGCTTCATTGGTTTGGCGGCGTTTTTTGTGACCATCACCCTGCCCTTGCTGTTGTCCAATCAATGGATTACTGTCAGTTGGTCTCTACAAGCCCTGGTGATGCTATGGATGGCGGGCAAACTAAGGAGCGCGTTTTTAAAGCAAGTGGCGTATCTGCTGTATGCCCTGGTGCTGGTGCGTTTTTGTTTCATCGACTTGCCCGGCCAATACGGCATGCAAATGGATAGCCAGCAATCGTTCGGCACCTTCTTGCTGGGCTTGCTGGAACGGGTAATCAGCTTCGGCATCCCGATATTGTCGCTGGCATTGGCCTATACGCTGATCGAAAAGCCGGCGCCTGCTTCACCGCTGGCTTGCGCTGCCGGAAACGATGTACCGCTATGGCTAAAAGACAATCTGCTGCTGCAAATCATCCTGCTGGTCGGCGGCGGCCTGTTGTTTATCGTGCTGCAATTGGAGTTGTTCCGCAGCTTTGCCTATCTTTATCCGCCCTTGCAATTACCGGTATTGACGTTGATTTGGCTGGCGCTGTGCTGGCTGCTTTTATCCCGCTACGTAGCCGGCGCCGGGTACTGGCTGCTACAAGCGATGCGGCTGTTCCTGATCGGCGTGTTCGTTAAAATGCTGCTGTTCGATCTGCCGTCCTGGGATTTGACTTTGGGCCATATCGCGGTCGGCGACAGCGTTTGGACCCTGCGTTACGGCGGCGGCTATTCGTTCGAACTGGCCTTGATGCGCTTGCTGGATTTTGCCGCGACCATAGGCTTTTTGCTGTTTGCCTTGCGCCGCTTATCGGACAGTACAGCCGACACCGGCAACATCCGCCACTGGCTGGGCGGCGCGGCCCTGGTCTTGCTGTTTACCTTTTTAAGCCTGGAAATTAACTCGCTGCTGTATCAATATGTGCCGGGTTTACGCTCCGGCGGTGTGTCGATCTTGTGGTCGATATTTGCGTTGACGCTGGTGTTTAACGGCATCAAGCGGCAAATCTCCAGCTTGCGCCTGGTCGGTCTGGCGCTGTTTGCGCTAGTGGCCTGGAAGGTGTTTTTTATCGATCTCGCCCGACTAGAACAAATTTACCGGATCGTCGCCTTTATCGTGCTGGGCATGCTGGCGCTGGGCGGCGCGTTTTTTTACATGCGTTATCAACAAACTTTTATCGGCAATACCGACCAAAAAACATGATCATGATCGCCAAATTTGCAGTATTGGGTTGCCTGTTGTTTGCTCAGGCGCAGGCCAACGAAGCACCCGCTTACCGGTTTAGCAGGCCCGTGCTAACGCCCGATAGCTCGCAACAAAGCTTGCTGGCCGTGCCGCTGGACAGCGCGGTTTACGCCAACAGCGCCGCCGATTTTCGCGACCTGCGCCTGACCGATCAAAACGGCATCGAAACCCCGTATTTGCTGCAAAAAATCGCCGGCCAAAAAACCGTAAGCCGCCGCCAACCGGCCCGTAGCGAAACGGTGGACTTGCAAAAATTCGGCGACGAAGGCTTCGTAATCACCGTAAAGCTGGACAAAAACGCGGCCAACGCCGACGGCTTGAGTCTGGTCACCAGCCAACACGATTTTGAATACGCCTTGCAAATCCACGGTTCCAACGACGGCGAAAACTGGCAGCTATTGGTAGATAAATCGCTGATTTACGATTACTCGCGCTACATGAGCGTCGGCAACCGCGACGTCTCCTTACCCGCCAACAGCTTCCGCCAGTTCAAAATCGTCGTCGCCAAAGCCAATCAAACCCGCGTTGCCGAACTATTGGAATTGACCCGCACGCTACGCGGTAACGAGGAAGTGCAGCGCGAAGAGTCAACACAATTGCAAACCGAAGCGCTACATGTCGAGCGCATCGACCTATGGCATCTCAACAGCGAAACGCTGGCGGCGGACTATCAAGCCTTCGATTACCCGGTCAGCAGCTTCAAAATCAGCCAGGATGCGGAACATAAAACCAGTGTGGTCGACATCGAAACCCTGCGGCAACCGCTGACCGGCTTTAACCTGCAAATCATGACGCCGAATTTCAGCCGGGGCGCGGAAGTACAAATCCCGCTTCAACAAGGCATAACCACCCAAATGCAGACCATCGGCAGCGCCACGCTGGAAGCCTTGCATTATCAAGACATCAACCGCGACCAAACCGGTATTTCCTTCCCGGAACAACGCCAGGCGCATTACCGTATCCTGATCCGCAATCAAGATAATCCTATCTTGCATATCAACACCATTACCGGCAGCGGGCTTGGTTATCAATTGTTGTTTCTGCCGCAAGCCGGCGTAAGTTATCGCTTGCAGTATGGCGCCGATCACGTCGAGGCCCCGCGCTACGATGTCGCACCGATCCAGGAGCTGCTGCGCCGAGGCTATCAAAGCACGCTCGCCGGCTTGGGCCCGGAAACCGCGCTGGCGCCTGAAGAGGAAAAGTTCGATTTTGCCAAGCTATTGAATAGCCACCTATTCCTCGGTTTGGCGATCAGCTTGATGGTGCTGGTGCTGGCGTGGAGTTTATTTAAAGTCGGCAAGCGGCTGGGCGATATGCCCGATTCCGGCAAGCCGGAATAAGCACACGGGACTTCTGAAAATTAAAAAACCCCTTCTCCCTTCGGGAGAAGGTTGGGATGAGGGTATTAAAATCAATTATTTACATCCCTCACCCTGCCCTCTCCCATGGGGAGAGGGTTCTATTTTGGCTTATTTCAGCCGGCTTGCTTCGTCACTCTCCAACATCAGACGCGCCAGGCGGTTACCGGCCTCAATCAAAGGATGAATCACAACATTGGCCCCCATACTTAATAATTGCTGCTCTTCCACACCGTGATAACAAATACTGCTGATTTGCCCGGTGAAACCGCGCTTTCTAAGCTGGGCCACGGCAGTCAGGCGCACTTCAAAAGCCGGTACGGTGAGGAAAATGCCTTTGACTTTATGTAAGGGTAAACCGGTCCATAATTCGGTATCTTCGGCATCGCCGTAGACCACTCGCCGACCAGCGGCAAGATGATATTCCAACACAGTAGGGTCGGCATCCAAACCAACCACGCGCTGCTCCTGCTGACACAAGGTTTTATACACCACCCCACCGGTCCGTCCCATGCCTATCACCAGCCATTCGGCGGCGCCGAATGAATCCGGTAAGCGGTCCGGATGGTCGGACTTTCGTTCGAGGCGCACCAATACCGGCTCGGCCCAGGAGAACAGCCTATGCGAATAACGGTTTAACGGCGCGGCAATCGCCAACGAACCGGCCACCGCCAGACTGATAATGGCGTTCCATTCCGCCGGCAATAGTTGGGCTTTTACCACCGCACCGGTGGTAATCAGCGCAAACTCGCTGTAGGTCATCAAGGCCAAAGACGAGACGAATGCGGTGCGCGCCCTGAGTCCGGCCACCACAAATAAACCAAAGAACAGTGCACCTTGCAGCGGCAACAAAGCCAGCAATTGCAAGGCATCTATGATCTGCTCGCGATTCGGTAAATCGCTGACGCCGATCTGCAAGAAAAACGCGACCAAAAACAGCTCTTTCAAGCCCCACAGCCTATCGCTTAACTCCTTTATCCTGGGATGATTAGCCAACATGACGCCGGTTAACAAGGCGCCAATATCGGCGGCAATGCCTACGCTTTCCGCTGCGACGCCACCCGCCAATGCCAGCGTCACGCCCAGCAACAGCTTCAGTTCAGAGGAGCGGCTGACCGATAACACCCGATGTGCAATCGGCCGCAACAGCGGTAATAACAATAAAGCCAGGGCCCAAGGCGTCGGCTGCTTGCCTTCGGCCAGCGCCAGCAGCCCGATCGCCACGATGTCCTGCAAGATCAGGATACTCATCACATCCCGGCCGTGCAGCGAGGACAACTCGCCGTTATCTTCCAGCACCTTAAGAGCCAACACCGTGCTGGAGAACGCCAAACTGATACCCAGCACCAAGCCGCCGGTCATATGCTCGTCCAGCCAAAAAAATACCAAAGCGGAAGTCATCGCCATTAACAACAAATGCGAGCCGCCGACGCTAAGCACCTCGCGGCGAATCAGCGAACTGGGCTTGAGCTTCAAACCGACCGAAAACAGTAGTAATTCGATACCGATCTCAGCCAAATGGTGAAGATCGGGGAGCACCGCAATGTCCAGAGCATGCAATACATAACCGGCCACCAGGTAACCAACCAGCGGCGGAAAAGACAGGCGGCTGGCCACCAAACCAGCGATATATGCCGTGCCAATCCAGATTAATTCCATCATATCCATCAACCAAAATAAAAACGCCGTTTAATATATTAGGATCGTAACCTGTTTTAAAAGCCTTCCGGTCATTTTTTCCGGCTGCGGCGGATAGACGCTGCCCTTTGGGTTTATTTCTCTGGCCGAATAGGCTGAACCAGCACAGCACTGTCGGCTGACGCTAACCAGTTGATAGCGCTGAAGACCGCCGGCTAGACTGACAACCCAATTGAAATATCGAATTGCCGGCGATATAAAATAGGTAATCAATGCAATTTGTAGCCAAAAACCGGCGAATGGCTTATCGGCATAAACCTCAAAGTAGATTGCCGCGATTAAATCATTCTCAGCAATGAACGGTAAAAACATGGAATCAGCGGAAACCTACCGGCAGCAAGGATATCTAGTCGTCAAAGCGCTTTTCAGCCCCTCGGAAGTCGATGCCTTGAGCAAAATCGTCGATCGAATTCATGGGCAATGGCTAAAAGAAAACCATAGCAGTTACATCGAACAAAGGCTGGTCAACATGCATTCGCTGACCCATCCGCGTTATTTCGAACAACATCACGCCGAAAGACTGCGCTTCTTTCAACTCCTTAGTGCCAAACAGCTTACGACACTGTTAGCCGATCTATTTGGCGAGGAGATTTATTTCCACAACACCCAGCTTTTCTTCAACCCCCACCAAAATAGCCGCCAGCCCTATTGGCACCGGGATATGCAATACAGCCCGATTGACGACGCCGATTTGCAAGCCGAGCAGCCCAATATCCTGGCTTTGCATATTCGGATACCGCTGTTACCGGAAACCGGCATCGAATTGATACCCGGCACCCACCAACGCTGGGATACCGAACTGGAAAGAAATGTCAGACTGGAACTTAACGGCCATACCAACAGCGAGTCACTGCCGAACTCAGTACTAATCGGCCTGGAGCCGGGAGATATTTTGATTTTTGACGCGCAAATGCTGCACCGGGGTAATTACCAGCTAAATCCTTGCAGAAAAGCCCTGGATCTTTGCGTCGGCAGGCCGCACCGCTACACCGCGCAATATCTTGATACCGACAATCTGCCGACATCCGCCGAACTGGATACCATAGAGAATAAGCAATGGTACAGACTGGCGCGCACGATGCTGATACAACCCAGACAGTCCTGACTTTGCAAACGTCAAACCAAGCGATTTAGTTATTTTTAGGGACTTCCAAGCATTGAAAACACCTTATCCCGCCTCGAGAAGCTTGGGATGAGGGGATTTTTTGCAGGTTCCCTTTGGCTTCGTTCGCGTTGGTACCTAAAAACATAGCCTTCGTCCCGATCACGATCAGGCCTAAAACGGCCAAGCCGGGAAACAGTCGATAAATTATACTGATCGCACTTCAAATTGCGGCGCGGTAAAACTTATGAGACATCCGGAATTCCCCCTAATCGACGACTTGATCTACCTCAACCACGCTGCAGTGGCCCCTTGGCCGAAACGCACCAGCGCGGCGGTGATTCAATTTGCCGAACAAAACTGCCAATTCGGCTCGCATTACTATCTGGATTGGTTGAAAAAGGAAAATGAAATCCGCCGCCAATTGCAGACCTTGCTCAATGCACCTTCGGCCAACGACATCGCACTGGTGAAAAACACCTCGGAAGCGTTGTCTTTCGTGGCTTTTGGCTTACCCTGGCAGGCCGGCGACAACATTGTCTCCAGCAACCAGGAATTTCCCTCCAACCGCCTGCCCTGGCAAGCCTTGGCCGAACGCGGCGTGGCATTTAGAGAAGCCGATTTGCACAGCGCCGACACGCCTGAAGACGCCTTGTTTGCGCTGGTGGACAGCGCCACCCGTTTGCTGACTATAAGTTCCATTCAATTCGCTTCCGGCTTGCGTATGGACCTGGAACGCATCGGCGACTTTTGTCGGCAGCGCGGCATTTTGTTTTGCATCGATGCCATTCAAAGTCTGGGCGCGGTGCAGTTCGACGTGCAAGCCTATCACGCCGACTTCGTGATGGCCGACGGCCATAAATGGCTATTCGGCCCGGAAGGCCTGGGGGTGTTTTACACCAACCCGGCGACCCGCGACCGGCTCAAGCTCAGCCAATACGGCTGGCATATGATGAAAGACACGCATAACTACGAAAACCTACCTTGGGAGATTCACCCCGGCGCCCGACGCTTCGAATGCGGCAGTCCGAATATGCAGGGGATACACGCCTTGTCCGCCAGCTTATCTTTGCTGCTGGAAACCGGCATGGCAACAGTCGAAGCCCTGGTTCTGGAACGCAGCGACTACCTGCGCGACGCCATCAACGCCAACGACGAACTGATTTTGCTGTCTGAGCGACACAGCCGTTTGAAATCCGGCATCGTCAACTTCAAACACCGGCGCATAGACAACGACGTGCTCTATAAACACTTACAGAAAAATGGCGTGGTCTGCGCGCTGCGCGGCGGTGGCATAAGATTCTCCCCGCATTTTTACAACACATTGGCGGAACTGGATCGGGCGTTGGAGCTGGCTACGGCCATTCCTAAATAGGCATTTGCAGCAATGATCTTATTGATAGCCTTTGGGAGTAAGACGGGGCGCAAGTCATAGCCAATCGCGTTGCAGAGACTTCCGAAGCATCGGTGCGCGCTACCAGCCACCGCGAGGGCATCGTAAAAAGTCCCGGCGGTATATGACAATCCCTGGAACATGTATCCCAATATGGCGAGCGCACCTTCGGGAATCGGGAAGGCAACGCCAGCAGGTTCGGCGGTAAAGCTGGAAGAATTGGAGGTACCGCCAGACTGGCCGGGAATGCCTTCCGGATAGTTTTATACACCAACGACTTCGGTGTCTGCCCGGTCGCGGCCATTCGAAGTGTGGTCGGCGTTATTTGATGGGCTAAAATTCAGACGTCAACCTTCAAAAAGCTATGGCGAACTGATACAGCTTTTAGGTGCAAGGCATTTTCCCAATCTATCAGTTAGGCCCAGTCGTCAGGCGTCAATAGGCTTAGCCGAATGCACCGCAGGTTGGCTTCCAGAAATTCGGCGCATTCCACTACCACTAATGCGTCCTTAGATATGAGTATTGCTTGGCCTTGATTAGGTATTTCTACCGATTGAACCTTTATGCATTAATTATCGATACTGCTTACGTTTTAGCCCGAGGAGTATTTATGAAAAATCCAGCCGAACTATTATTTCCAACATCCGTGGTCATTCTGCTGAGTTTTTACAGCTCACTAGTCTCAGCTCAGCTTATTGACTACTCCTATACTGGAAATCCATTTTATTATGGAAAGTACCAAGTCCAGATTAACTTTCAAATTAATGATGCTCTGATTTCTAATACAGGCCATTTTGATAAAAATATCGATCTAACGACAGATACTTCACCATTTAATGGCTTTAGGATTACGGATGGTACTAGGACAATTGATGATTTTCGGCTCGATCCAGAGATTTATGGAAACCGATTCCATAAAGTACTAAATGTGTCATTTGATATCGACGCATCCGGTGACATAAAAGACTGGAAAATAATAGCTAATGACAACTACATTAGCCCCAGTGGAGATTCGTATTACTCCATTCAAAGCATCTTTAATGTTCAGAACAACCCAAGCTGGGATGCCGTAATTACAACCGATACAGACCATTGGAGCAATTCAGAGCGAACCACAACAACCTCGGTGGACACATCTTCCTATGGTGGTTATTGGACACGTTCAGCAGTACCGATAGGCACCGTCCCACTTCCAGGGAGTATCTATTTGTTCGTTATGGGGCTATGCAGCCTTCTCTGGCGTAAAAACTCCCCAGTTGTTTAAGACCGTAAAGAGCAATCCCACTTGGCAAGTGCCTCTAAAGAACTTGCAAAAATCCATGAAGTTACGGGAGTCGTTATCTCGGCAAAGCAGGCTTCAAGAGGCGTAGCCGCATTGCGCCGCATGTCGGCCTTAAAACATTCGGCGCATTTTCTTCGTTTCCTCGCACTGGGAACGAAGCACCGGAGGCTTCAGCGTCGATCAACAAACTCCAATCTCTATCACCGCTGTATTACCCGCAAGTTGTTTGCACTTGAATAGAACCAATGCTGAGGTAAATTCACATAAGCGCGCTTGACCGGCTTAGCGTGAATGAAATTCGACTTTTCCGCATCATAGTCTCGCTCAAAATCAATTTGAATCGCTCGCCTTGTTGCTCGAAGAGCCTTCAACCTGAGTTGTCGATAGACCCGAACGGGATACCAGTGATGTCTGGTGACCGTTAAGTTGGCGAATTTTGCCCGAGATAGAATAATCTGCTGGGGATAGATAATGAGTAAATTGAGTACGGGAGTGAAAGGCATATGCAAAATCATGTGGTTACAGTCATCATCTTGATCCTTGCTTTGGCGTTATATTTTGCTGGATACTCCGGGGCCGGCAATCTCGCGTTTATTGTGGGTGGTCTGTTCGAATTGTGGTTTTGGATCCGCCTGCTTGGTGAAAAAACGCCGAAATCTGCGAAGCCGCCCGGCAAGTGCTGAGCCCTCCATATTGTTGTACCCCGCTTGATAAAGATTGCGCCCGTTCCTCATTCGGGCGGCAAGTCATGGAAATATCTAAAAATTAAAAAATCTCCTTTTCCTTACCCCTTTGTGCAGTGTCTACAAAAAATCGGTTTCGTTAGACTGAAGCCTTTATGAAACCCACACCTCAATTAATTAGGAGAATTGAATGAAAGAAACACGGTTTTGTGCTTTCGCAATGTTATTTGCCGGTTTTGCAAACTCAGGCAATGCCGCCGTCACCACACTAGATTTCAACAGTGTTCCTTTACATCCCAGTAACCCCGTGATTTCAGTAGCCAAACCTTATCTGGAAGACGGTTTCAAATTGACCACGCTGGCCGGGGTGTCATTCCAGTTAAGTGGTGGAACCATTTACGCGATCATGCCTTCCAGCCCTTATTGGACCGGTAGTGTCGGCTTATATTCCGGGGTAGTCACAAATCATGGTAGCGCCTTTTTACTGGAAAAACAGGATGGCGGTACGTTTGACTTGCTCAGTATGGACGCAGCTTCGTTTTGGACTATAAGCAGCGGCAGGCAATTCTCTGTCTATGGCTACCCGCAAGCCGGAAGCTTCGTCAGTCAGTCATTCTTGCTTGACGCGACCACAAATACACTGGAAACGCTTTACTTCAACGATTCCTTCAAAAACCTGAATAAAATTATTTTTAGCTCGACGTATGCTCAGGTTGACAATATCAAACTGGGCATTGCGTCGCCTATTTCGTCAGTGCCACTTCCCGGCGCGGCATGGATGCTGATGGGTGGATTGGGATTCATTAGTCGACGCAATATTGCCAAGACACTACGCAGAATCCGTTAACCTCCACCTTATTTATCTGACTTATCAAATTGTACTTATTCCAAGGCCGTAAGGCCAAATCCAATGGGCGACAATAGGCAAAAGCATATTGCGCCCATTGGCAGCGGTTAACATTCGGTGCAATACCGTTACCTTGGCCACGAACCACCTCTGACAATAGCTAGTCAAAGCCGGCCAGCCGCATAAATCTCGGATTAGCTTGGCCAAAGCAGTCGCGAGTTTCCAAACATAAAAATAATCTTGAGCGACAAATTCCATTGAGCTTTATGTTTTCTTAACGAACAGCCCAAGAATTTTTACGACTTTTTTATCTGCCACTCTGTAGATTGTGTCCCAGGCGATCTGCGACGCATCGACCACCAACTCGGCCTGATCCGCGTACTCGCTAATTCGAAAGAATACTTGCACAATCTTGTAGGAGATAGTTATGAGTGGACTGTATCTATTGAGCGGCGGCTTGGCGCTGCTGGTGTTTATCTATCTGGTCGCCGCTTTGTTCTATCCGGAGAAATTCTGATGAACGAAGCCGGCTTTTTGCAAATCCTGATTTACCTCACTGCGCTGCTGGTGCTCAGCAAGCCGCTAGGCGTTTACATGGCAAGGGTGTATCAAGACGAATCCATCGTGGCCAACACCTGGTTTGCCGGGCTTGAGCGCGGGCTGTATAGACTGTGCGGCATCCAAGACAAGCAAGACATGCGCTGGCAGCAATACGCGGGTGCTTTGCTGGTCTTTAACTTGCTAGGTCTGCTGGTCGTTTATGGCTTGCAAACTTGCCAAGACCTATTGCCGCTAAATCCGCAGGCCTTGCCGGCGCTAGCCAGCGACTCGGCTTTAAATACCGCCATTAGTTTTGCCACCAATACCAATTGGCAAGGCTATGCCGGCGAAGCCAGCATGAGTTATCTCACGCAAATGCTGGGTTTAACCGTGCAGAACTTTTTGTCTGCGGCCAGCGGCATGGCGGTGCTGGTGGCATTGATACGCGGTTTCAGCCGGCGCAACACCAGCAGCATCGGCAATTTCTGGGTGGATATGACCCGTACCACTTTGTATATCCTGCTGCCGCTATCATTGCTGCTGGCCATCGCCCTGGTGGGACAAGGCGTGGTGCAGACCTTTGATCCCTACGCCACCGTTAAGCTCCAGGAACCGCTGACTTACACCACGCCAGCCGTCGACGCAGACGGACACACCGTGCTGGATGCGCAAGGTCAACCCCTCACCCAAACGCAACAAAGCCAGGAACAAAGCTTGGCCTTGGGACCGGCTGCTTCACAAATCGCCATTAAGCAGCTCGGCACCAACGGCGGCGGTTTTTTCAATGCTAACTCGGCGCATCCCTACGAAAACCCCACACCGCTGAGCAATTTTTTGGAAATGCTCGCCATCCTGTTAATTCCGGCCGCGCTCTGCCATACCTTTGGGTTTTTGGTCGGCGATAGCCGGCAAGGCTGGACGCTGTTGGCGGCGATGACGCTGGTGTTTGTGGCTTTGATTTTCGTCACCGTGCCCGCCGAACAACACGGCAATCCGGCACTAACAGGCTTGGGTATCGATCAAACCGCTTCTAACCAACAACCCGGCGGCAATATGGAAGGCAAGGAAGCTCGGTTCGGTATCGTCAATTCCGCGCTATGGGCGGTAGCGACCACCGCCGCTTCCAACGGCTCGGTGAACGCCATGCACGATTCGTTCACCCCGATTGGCGGCATGATGCCGATGTGGTTGATACAGCTGGGCGAAGTGATATTCGGCGGCGTCGGTTCGGGCCTGTACGGCATGATTGTGTTCGCGCTGGTGGCGGTGTTTATCGCTGGTTTGATGATAGGCCGCACCCCGGAATATCTAGGCAAAAAGATTGAAGCCTTTGAAATGCAGATGGCGGCGGTGATTATTCTGATTCCCCCGCTATTGGTGTTGGGCGGCACGGCATTGGCTGTGATGACCGAGGCCGGCAAGGCATCCATCCTCAATCCTGGTGCCCACGGGTTTAGTGAAGTGTTGTATGCCCTGTCTTCCGCAGGCAATAACAACGGTAGCGCCTTCGCCGGCTTATCGGCCAATGTGCCGTTTTATAACTACCTGCTTGGCCTGGCGATGCTGGTATCGCGTTATGGACTGATGATTCCGGTATTAGCTATCGCCGGCTCGCTGGCCGCCAAAAAACATGTACCCGTCGGCCCCGGCACCTTGCCAACCCATACACCTTTGTTCGCGGTGTTGCTGATTATCACGGTGCTAATGGTCGGCGCGCTGACCTTTGTGCCGGCGCTGGCCTTGGGTCCTATCGTCGAGCAGTTACACATGCTCGCTCATCCTTGATTTCCTTGCAGGTAAGTTTATGAATCACAAAGCGCTCACTACTTCCTTATTCGACTCCGACCTGCTCAAGCAAGCGGCCTGGGAAGCCTTTAAAAAATTAACACCGCAACAACAATGGAAAAATCCGGTGATGTTTGTAGTCTATCTGGGCAGCTTGCTAACAACAGGTTTGTGGTTAGAAGCCTTGGCCGGCGCGAGCGAGGAATCTGCCAGTTTTATTTTAACCATCACGGTCTGGTTATGGTTTACCGTGCTGTTCGCCAATTTCGCCGAAGCGGCAGCGGAAGGCCGCAGCAAAGCGCAGGCCGCCTTCTTGCGCACCGCCAAACGCGATATTGCTGCCAAGAAGCTCGATGAACCGCGTTATGGCAGCGATTATTCGAAAATCGCCGGCTCCAGCCTGGTGAAAGGCGATGTTGTTCTGATCGAAGCCGGGGATTTTGTACCCGGTGATGGCGATGTCATCGAAGGCGTGGCCTCGGTAGACGAAAGCGCCATCACCGGGGAAAGCGCGCCGGTGATCCGCGAATCCGGCGGTGACTTCAGCTCGGTTACCGGCGGCACCCGGGTATTGTCCGATTGGCTGGTAGTACGGATTTCCGCTAACCCCGGCGAGACCTTTCTGGACAGGATGATTTCCATGGTGGAAGGCGCAAAGCGGCAGAAAACCCCGAATGAGATCGCCTTGACCATCTTGCTGGTGGCGCTGACGCTGGTGTTTTTAATGGCAACAGTAACCTTGCTGCCCTTCTCGTTATATAGCGTGGAAACGTCCGGCGCGGGCCACCCAATTTCGATCACCGTGCTCGTGGCCTTGCTGGTGTGTTTGATTCCCACCACCATAGGCGGCTTATTGTCGGCGATCGGTGTAGCGGGTATCGGCAGGATGATGCAGAAAAATGTGATTGCTACGTCCGGTCGGGCAGTGGAAGCTGCCGGCGATGTGGATGTACTGTTATTGGACAAAACCGGCACCATCACTTTGGGCAATCGGCAGGCCGCGGCTTTCATACCAGCCAAGGGCATTAGTGAAAAACAGCTGGCCGATGCCGCGCAACTGGCCTCGCTGACCGACGAAACCCCGGAGGGCCGCAGCATCGTGGTATTGGCTAAACAAAAGTTTGGCTTCCGTGAGCGCGATGTGCAATCCCTGGGCGCCACCTTTATCCACTTCAGCGCGCAAACCCGGATGAGCGGGGTCAATCTGCAGGGCCGGCAAATCCGCAAGGGCGCCGAGGACGCGATTCGGCAGTATGTGACCGAGCAAGGCGGCGGCTTTCCCGACGAGATTAAACAAATGGTGGTCGATGTCGCCAGACGCGGCAGTACCCCGCTGGTGGTGGCGGATGGCAAACAGGCTCTGGGCGTGATCGAACTGAAAGACATCGTCAAAGGCGGGATCAAGGAGCGCTTTATCGAACTACGGCAAATGGGCATCAAAACCATCATGATCACCGGTGACAACCGTTTGACCGCTGCGGCCATTGCTGCCGAAGCCGGTGTAGATGACTTTTTAGCCGAAGCCACCCCGGAAGCCAAGCTGGCCTTGATTAGACAGCATCAGGCGGACGGCCGATTAGTGGCAATGACCGGAGACGGCACCAACGACGCACCGGCGTTGGCACAAGCCGACGTTGCGGTGGCGATGAATAGCGGCACTCAGGCCGCCAAGGAAGCCGGCAATATGGTCGATCTGGATTCCAACCCCACCAAACTGATCGAGATCGTCGAAACCGGCAAGCAGATGTTGATGACGCGCGGGGCGCTGACCACCTTTAGCGTAGCCAACGATGTGGCAAAATATTTCGCCATTATCCCGGCGGCGTTTGCTACCACCTATCCGGCGTTGAACGTGTTGAATGTGATGGGCTTGGCAACCCCGGCCAGCGCGATCTTATCGGCGGTCATTTTTAATGCCCTGATCATCATCGCCTTAATCCCGCTGGCTTTGAAAGGCATCAAATATCAGCCATTGGGCGCCGAAAAACTGCTGCAAAACAATTTGCTGGTCTATGGCGTGGGTGGCTTAATAGTGCCGTTCATAGGCATCAAGGCGATTGATTTAGTATTGGTTACGATGAATCTGGTCTAGGGAGAATAATATGACGAGCTACTTCAAACCTGCTGCAACACTACTGCTATTGATGACGATCATCACCGGCGGCTTCTATCCGGCGCTAGTAACTTTGCTGGCGCAAAGCGTTTTTCCGGCCCAAGCCAACGGCAGCCTGATACGCGATAAGCAAGGCCAAGCGATTGGCTCCACCCAGATAGGTCAAGGCTTTAGCCAGGCCCGCTATTTTTGGGGCCGGCCATCGGCAACCGCGCCCTATCCTTACAATGCGACGGCTTCCGGCGGTTCGAATCTCGGCCCGACCAATCCGGCTTTGCGCGACGCGGTAGCTCAACGCATTCAGGCATTACAGCAACTCGACCCCGACAATCATGCGCCGGTGCCGGTGGATTTGGTCACCGCATCCGCCAGTGGCCTGGATCCGCAAATTAGCATTGCGGCAGCCAATTACCAAATTAAACGAGTGGCCGAAGCACGCCGGTTGCCGGAGAGTAAAGTTCGGGATTTGGTCGATTCGCATATCGAGCCAAGACAATGGCGAGTATTCGGGGAACCGAGAGTGAATGTCTTAGGCTTGAATCTGGCCTTGGACGCAGCTGCGCAAACTTCTCGGCCATGAACGAGCAACGCCTGGATCCCGACCAACTGCTGGCACGCGTGGAACGCGACAAAGCCAAGGCCAAACGCGGCCGGCTGAAGATTTTTTTCGGCGCGGCCGCAGGGGTCGGTAAAAGCTATGCGATGTTGCTGGCGGCCAGAGAGCGGCGCGCGGAAAATCTCGATGTAGTGGTCGGCTTGATAGAAACCCATGGCCGTAGCGAAACCCAGGCACTCTTGGAGGGCCTGGAAATACTGCCAACCCGAAAAATCGATTACAAAGGCGCCGTGCTGCAGGAGTTTGATATTGATGCGGCCTTGAAACGCCGGCCCGCCATCATACTGGTTGACGAGTTGGCGCACACCAACGCCCCTGGCTCGCGCCACCCGAAACGCTGGCAAGATATTCGCGAACTGCTGGAAGCCGGGATTGATGTGTATACCGCGCTGAATGTGCAACATCTGGAAAGTCTGAATGACGATGTCGGGCAAATTGCCGGCGTCCGCATCTGGGAAACCGTCCCGGACACGGTATTTGAAGATGCCGACGAAGTCGAGCTGGTCGATTTACCGCCAGATGAATTATTGCTGCGGCTAAGGGAAGGCAAGGTTTATCTACCTCAGCAAGCCCAGCACGCGATTCAGAATTTTTTTCGTAAAGGCAACCTGATTGCCCTGCGCGAACTGGCTTTACGGCAAACCACCAACCGCGTCGATGCGCAGATGCTGGATTACCGGGAAGACAATGCCATCCGCGAAGTCTGGCAGGTTAACGAGCGGCTGATGGTGTGCATCGGCCCGAACGTGCTGGCCGAGCGCCTGGTCAGAGCAGGCAAACGCTTGGCGACCAGTCTGCGCACAGCCTGGATCGTGGTGTATGTGGAAACCCCGGAATTGGCGCGCTTGCCCGCGGAAAAGCGCGACGGCATTTTGCGGGTATTGCGGTTGGCGGAACAGCTCGGTGCCGAGACCGTCACCCTCAGCGCGCCGGAGATGAGCGAAGCGATTATCCGCTTCGCCCGCGAGCGCAATATCAACAAGATTGTGGTGGGTAAACCCAGCCGACGCGGCTGGCGGCGTTGGCTGCTGGGGTCCGTGGTGGATGTGCTGATCAGCCATGCCCACAATATTAATATTTATCTGCTGGGTAGCCCGCAACTGGGCGAGCGGGAGGAACTGGAAGCCGAGCTGTCTTTATTCAAGAAAACACCCCTGCCCGGCCTGCGGCAACGCATCCCCAGTAAAACTCGCCGACGCTATCGCGGCTATCTGTGGGCGGTGGCAGTGACCTTGCTCTGCACGGCAGTGGGCAAAATGTTGTTCGGCAAGGTGGAACTGGCCAACGTTGTGATGGTGTATTTACTTGGCGTGGTGTTTGTCGCCACCCACTTCGGGCGCGGGCCGTCGGTCTTGGCGTCCTTGCTCAGCGTCGGCGTATTCGACGTGCTGTTCGTACAGCCTTTCTACAGTCTGTCGGTAGCTGATAGCCAGTATCTGATCACTCTGCTGGCAATGCTGGTGGTGGCTATCGTGATCAGTAATCTGATGGTTAACGTGCGCGCGCAGGCCAAGGTTGCCGCGCATCGCGAACGCCGCGCCGCTGCTTTATACGCGATGAGTAAAGAGCTGGCGGTGGCGCAAAGCGAACAGCAAATCGTCGCGACAGCGGTTAAACATCTATACGCCGAATTCAGCAGTAGGAATGTCATCCTGTTCGCCAACGCCGCCGGACGTCTGATCTATCCCAAACAACACAGCCTGCCCCAGTCTTTGCGCGGCACGGATTTGAGCGTGGCGCAGTGGGTGTATGATCATAACGAGATGGCGGGGCACGGCACCCATACCTTACCCGGCAGCGCCGCGATTTATTTTCCGATTCAAGACGAACACAAGGCCATTGGCGTACTGGCCTTGCTACCGGTCAATTTACGCCGGGTGTTCTTGCCGGAACAACAAAAATTGTTGGAAACCTTTTTGCGGCAGATTGGCCAAGCCGTCGCGCGTTTACGGTTTGCCGAACAGGCCAAGCTGTCGCAGATGCAAATCGAGGCGGAACAGTTGCGCAACTCATTGCTCAGTGCCATCTCCCATGATTTACGCACGCCGCTGGCCACCATTATCGGCTCGGCCAGTGCCCTGGTCGAAGACGAAGGCCATTTACAATCCGGGCACAGGCTGGAACTCAGCCGTGCCATCTATGATGAAGCCGAACGGATGGCCAATTTGGTGAACAACATTCTGGACATGGCCAGACTGGACGCCGGCGTGGTGGAATTAAACAAACAGTGGCATCCTGTGGAAGAAATCATAGGCACCGTGCTGACCCGCTTGCAGAAACACCTGGCCGGACGAAAAGTCAGCGTCAGCCTGCCGCCGGGCATTGCAATGGTGTTTGTCGATGCGGTGATGATAGAACAGGTACTGATCAATCTATTGGAAAACGCCTTACGCTATACCGCTGCGGAGTCCGAACTTGAAGTGTTTGCCCAAAACGTGGGCACGACGATGGAAATATCGGTCGCCGATCATGGCCCCGGTATTCCCAAAGGCCTGGAGGATAGATTGTTCGAAAAATTTTACCAAGCACGTCATGAATCGGCACAAAGCGGCGTGGGCTTGGGACTGGCGATTTGCCGGGCCATTGTTGAAGTGCATGGCGGTCGGATTCGTGCCAAAAATAAACCGGGGGGCGGGGCGATATTTACCTTCACTTTACCGATAGACGAGCTGCCGCCCAGCTTGGACGCGGAGGAATGAACCCACTTATGCTAGCTTTAGGCCATGGCTAAAACTCATCCCGTCATTGTCGTCATCGAAGACGATCCGCCGATCAGGCGCTTTTTGCGTACCAGTCTGGCGACGCACGACTTTGCCGTATTCGAAGCGGAGACCGGCAAACAAGGCCTGATCGAAGCCGGTGTGCGCAAACCGGATTTACTGATCCTGGATTTAGGCTTGCCGGATATGGACGGCGTCGACGTGATCAAGAGTGTGCGCGGCTGGTCGGCCGTGCCCATCATCGTGCTGTCGGCGCGTAGCAACGAACAACAAAAAATCGACGCGTTGGACGCCGGCGCGGACGATTATTTAACCAAACCGTTCGGCTTTGGCGAGCTGTTGGCGCGGATTCGGGTAGCCTTGCGGCATGCGAGTCGGCCGACGGAACATACGCAGGACGATGTGTTTATCGTCGATGCGCTGAAAGTGGATTTACGTAATCGGGTAGTGAGCGTGAATGACAGCGAAATTCATTTGACGCCGATTCAATATCGCTTGCTATGCGTGCTGATCAAGCACGCCGGCAAAGTTTTGACGCATCAGCAGATTTTGAAGGAAGTTTGGGGGCCGTCGTATCAGGAAAATCCGCATTATTTGCGGATTTACATGAGTCAATTGCGGCAAAAGCTGGAAAACGATCCGACTCAGCCCAAATACCTGCTGACCGAGTCGGGCGTGGGGTATCGATTTAAAGTGGGCTGAGCCACAATCTCCACCTGACTGCCGGGGTGCGGAAAACCGAATCAATATCCAACTTCTACCCGGTTTCTGCCGTGTTGTTTAGCTTGGTACATCGCGGCGTCGGCACGTTTGATCAAGGATTCGGGGCTATCGCTGCCTTTTAAGGCGGCAACACCCAAACTTGCGGTCAGATTCAACACGTCCATGCCATAGGCCAGGGTATGCGATTCAATATCCGCGCGGATGCGTTCACCTATCACCATGGCGCCATCGATGTCGGTATCGCTCAGCAGAATCACAAACTCTTCGCCGCCGTAACGAAACACCGCGTCGCTGCCGCGCACGCTGTCTTTCAACCATCCCGCCAATGAAGACAGCGCCAAATCGCCGCAACCGTGCCCGTAATCGTCGTTGATATGCTTGAAGTGATCGACATCGACGAAAATCACCGACAAATGCTGCGAATTACGATGCGCGCGTTTGATTTCGCGCATCAAACAGTCATTAAACGCTGTGCGGTTGTTGGTTTTGGTCAAAGGATCGGTAAACGCCATTTTCAATGCTTGTTGAAACAAGGTGGCATTTCTTAATGGGTAAATCAGGCAACACAACAGGCTTTCCAGCATTTTCAACTCGTCTTTGTTGAAACGATTGCTGCGGGTCAATTTCAACTCACCCAGCTGTTGCTCTTCGACTTTCAAGGCATAATTGCAAGAATGACGGGCCATCACGCCGCGTTTGAACTCTAAATCGAACTCTTCGTTGATATATTCAACGCCGTTGTGCGGGATGGTATTTTGAATTTTATTGCAGAAAATGCTGATCAGCTCATTGAATTCCAATGTGGTCTGCAAAGCACTACTAATGTCGTAGTGATGCAAATTAACCGCTGTGGAGGCTTCAAAGGTTTTATTACTGACTATTGCTAAATCGGCTGCTTTATCTTTCATGACGGTTCCCCGAGTCTTGAATCAAACTTCAAGGGGAATAAAGCCAAGAGCGTGCCAATTATTTTTTTATATTAAAATACAGACACTTAAAAACAAACAACACCAAATTTTCTTCGCAAGCGGCAATTTTCCGCCGCTTATCTGCCGCCGTTTAACTTTGCCGACTGTTAAAACAAGCCCAACTGCACTTGCGCCACTTCCGACATCATTTCCCGCGACCAGGGCGGGTCCAAAACCACTTCGACATCAACCGAACTGACGCCAGGCAAGGCGCGAATGCATTTCTCGACATCGCTTTGGATAACCGGGCCCATGCCGCAACCCGGCGCCGTCAAGGTCATCTGCACATGCACATCGTTACCGCCATCGGCATTGGGGCTGGCACTACATTGGTAAACCAAACCCAAATCGACGATATTGACTGGTATTTCCGGGTCATAGACGGTTTTCATCACTTCCCAACAATTCTTTTCGACGGCTTTGCTGTCGGTTTCCGACACCAAGGTGTGCAAATGCTGGGTTTCCTTGCCCAAGGCATCGGCATCGATACCGGCAATGCGCACCATATGACCGTAATCGGTAAACACAGTGTAATTGCTGCCCAAAGCCTGATGGATCGTGACTTCCTGGCCCTTGTTCAAGGTACCGTGATTGCCGTCCGGAATAGTGACGATGTTGACGTCGCGGGTTAAAAATACAACTTCTCTGTCTGCCATAAGATTCTTAAGGTTTAAAAGTTTGGGCGTCAATAATTTGACCGGTCTTGCCGATACTGGCATCGCTAAATAGGTAAACATAGAGCGGGTTCAGGCTGTTCATGCTGGGCAACGCGGCCTTATCTTCAGCAGGATAGGCTCGCTTCCGCAACGGCGAATCCACCGGCCCCGGCACCAGAGTATTAACACGGATTTTTTGTCCTGCTTCCAGTTCGGCGGCCAGAATGCCGGCGAAACCTTCCAGGGCGATTTTCGCTACGCCGTAAGCGCCGGAATAGGCCTGGACTTTGCGCGCCGACGAATCGGATATAAATACGATGGAAGCATGCTCACTGCGTTGCAGCAAGGGCAACAACACCCGGCATAACAGGAAAGGTGCGCTGAGATTGACGTTTAACGCATGCCCCCAATCCTTAGTCTTGTAGTTGGCGATAGGACTGTAGGCGCTAAATTCCACCGCCGCATGCAATACGCCATGCAAAGCACCGTAGCGTTGCGCTATGGCCTCGGCCATTTCTTCATATTGCGCTTCGCTGGCACCGGCCAGATCGAAAGGATACATCACCGGCTCGGGACCGCCGGCAGCGACAATGGCATCGTAGACTTTTTCCAGCTTGGGAATACTTTTATCCAGCAGAATGATTTGCGCGCCCTGCCCGGCTAAAGCCAGCGCCGCCGTACCGCCCAGACCACCACCGGCACCGGTGATGAGTAAAACCTTATTGCTTAATGACATAAATTAGCGTGTATCCATTCCATCAATTGTGGCGGTTGTTCGATTAAGGCGTCTGCACCCCAGGTGTGGGGTTGGTCGTCGCTTTGCAAATAGCCGTACAAGGCCGCCAGGGTTTTCATATTGGCACGTTTGCCGGCAGTGATGTCGTGTATTGCGTCACCGATATACACGCAGTTTTCCGGCGATACGCCGGCTTGGCGACAGGCGGCCAGCATCGGTTCCGGATGCGGTTTGCTGTTGGGTGTGGTATCGCCGCTGATAATGCAGGCCGCCCGTTCGCTAAGTTGCATCGCATCCATCAAGGGCACGGTAAAACGGGATTTTTTATTGGTGACTACACCCCACTTCAAACCGAGTTGCTCTATGGCGGCCAAGCTATCGGCGATACCCTGAAAGAAGCGGCTGTGTTCGGCGATATTCTGTTCGTAGGTGTCCAGCATAAACGCCAGCATCTGTTGCGCCAGACTGTCGTCTACGCTCACACAATGCTTGATCATCGGCAAGGCGCCGTGGGAAATGAAGGGCCGCACCGTCTCGGCAGGCGCTTCGGAAAAGCCGTGGGCAAGCAACGTCTTGTTCAAACAGGCAATCAGATCCGGCGCGGTATCGACCAGGGTCCCGTCGAGATCGAACAATACGCAATCCAGTTTAAATCCGCTCATGCTGCCTTACTCGGGGCGCTGAAACGCTGCTATATAGTTGACGCCGATATCTTTACCCAAATTAAAGCGCTTGTTAAATGGGCTATATTCAATACCGACCATCCCTTGCAGTTGAAGCCCCGCGCTTCTGGCCATTTGCCCGAGCTCGGATGGCTTGATAAACGTTTTATAGTCGTGAGTGCCTTTGGGGACCATTTTTAGCACGTGCTCGGCAGCGACGATTGCCAGCAGCCAGGCTTTCGGCACCCGATTCAAGGTGGAAAAAAATACCATGCCGCCGGGCTTAACCAGCGTCGCACACGCGGCGATGATGGATGCGGGATCGGGTACGTGCTCAAGCATTTCCATGCACGTGACATGGTCGAAACCGGCCGGCTGTTCCTCGGCGAGCTGTTCGGCGCTGATCTTCCGGTAGCTGGCATTCACCCCGGTTTCCAAGCCATGCAAATCGGCAATATCCAGCAAGTCTTCGCTTAAATCCACACCCAAGGCATCCGCGCCGGCTTTCGCCAAGCCTTCGGTAAGAATCCCACCGCCACAGCCGACATCCACTACCCGCTTGCCTTGCAAATCAGCGTATTGCTGGATGAACTGCAAGCGCAGGGGATTCACGTCATGCAAAGTTTTAAACTCGCCGTTCGGATCCCACCAGCGCTCGGCCTGCGAACCGAACTTATGAATTTCGTGGGGATGTACGTTTTCTGTCGCTGTCATAATGCCAACCTGTTCATAGGGCTATAGTTTACTTTATTACTAGGTTATTCGTCATTCGCCAACTTTCAACCCCGAACTAATCATCACTGTGACTGGTGCGATGATCGGTATCGAGGCTGCAAATTCGGCGGCATAGACGCCACTAGCTATTGGGATGCTCCTGCAAACGCTCTTGCCAAAGCTTGATTTTTTGTCTGAGGGCCGGCACATCGAAAGACGTCAACTCGCGTTTGCGCAGCAATTGCTTACCGTTTACCCACACATCGGTGACTTGGTGCCGACCGGCGGCATAGACGATCTGCGCCAGCGGATTGAACAAGGGTTGAGTTTCCAGTTCGCCTAGATCTATTGCCACCACGTCCGCGGCTTTACCGATAACCAGCGAACCGATTTCAGCATCCAGACCTAAAGCCTTGGCGCCGTTAATGGTCGCCATTTGCAATGCCGTCGTCGCCGACACCGCACTGGCATCGCCGGCAACGCCCTTCCCCAGCAAGGCCGCTGTACGCATTTCCGAGAGCATATCCAGATCGTTATTGCTGGCGGCGCCGTCGGTGCCCAAGGCCACATTGATACCGGCCGCCAGACATTCAGCCACCGGACAAAATCCGCTGGCCAGCTTCAAATTGGATTCCGGACAGTGCACGATGTGGCCGCCGGTCTCCGCGTAAAACCGGATGTCTTCACTAGACAATTGCGTCATGTGTACCGCGATAAATGACGGTGTCAGTAAACCCAACTCGTGCAAACGCTGTAGCGGGGTTTGGCCGTTTTTACTTTTTTGCTCATCGACTTCGTGAGCGGTTTCGTGCAAATGCATATGCACGGTCAGATTCATCTCATCGGCATAGGTAATCACGTTACGTAACGGCCCGTCCGACACCGTATACGGCGCGTGCGGCGCAAACGAGGTGCTGATCAATGTTTCATGCCGGAGTTGCTCATGCAGCGCCAAGCCCTTGGTCAGATACGCGTCCGCGTTTTCCGCCCAAACGGTCGGAAAATCAAATACGATCAAACCGATATTGGCGCGCATGCCGTGTTGTAAGGCTTGTTGGGCGACGATTTCCGGAAAAAAATACATATCGTTAAAGCAGGTGGTGCCGCAGCGCAGCATTTCGGCAATCGCCAAGTCGGTGCCATCCCTGACAAACGCCTCGCTGACCCATTTTTGCTCGGCCGGCCAGATATGGTTTTGCAGCCAGTCCATCAGATGCAGGTCGTCGGCAATGCCGCGCAGCAAGGACATCGCCGCATGCGTATGACAGTTAATCAATCCCGGAATCAGCGCGTGCCGCTCCAGCACTTCGACATGCCGCGCTTGGTACTTTGCAATTGCCTGCTCGGTCGGTAACAAATCGACAATTCTGCCGTCGTCTATCGCAAGACTGGCGTGCTCATGGATTGCGGACACCGGCTCAACCGGAATGATCCAGCGGGCTTGAATGAGAAGATCGACTTGCATCTGCGCTCCTGGCATGCAAATCGGCGATTATACCGCGTTAGCCGCCAAGCTCGAGTACACAGTAAAACCACGCGCCGGACTGAAACACTCGACAACGCCGACAACAATCTATAAAACACTTAAAATAGCTGCTGAACGCGCAGGCCCGGCTCTTGGCGAGCAAGCGGCTGCGGGGCAAACCACCAAAAAGTACTTTATCGAATTAACCGGAATCATCATGAGCCCAAGCCAAAAACTTTCCGTACAAGCTTTGCAATGGAGCGGACACAGCTTAAAAGTGCTGGACCAACGCGTCTTGCCGGGAACCATAGCCTACGACGAATACAGCGATGCAGCCGGCGTCACCGAAGCCATCGCCTCGATGCGGGTGCGCGGCGCCCCAGCCATCGGCATCGCCGCCGCCTACGGTGTCGTGCTATCAGCTATGCGGCACTATCCAAATGCCGATTGGCAATCGGCGGTAGCACAAGATATTCAGCAACTGGCCGCATCCCGGCCGACCGCAGTAAACCTGTTCTGGGCGCTTGATAAAATGCGCGCTCTTTTAGCGCAAAATCTGCCGGAACCCATCGCGGCGCTGACTCAATTAGCCGAGCAAATTCACGCCGAAGACATCGCCGCCAACCACGCCATGGGCGAACGCGGCGCCGATGTGATCGGCAATGCTAAGGCGGTGCTAACCCATTGCAATGCCGGCGCCTTAGCCACTGGCGGCTACGGCACCGCGCTGGGCGTGATTCGCAGCTTACACAAGCGCGGTCAATTGCAAAACGTCTATGCCGATGAAACCCGGCCCTGGCTGCAAGGCGCGCGCTTGACGGTGTGGGAGTTAGCGCAGGACGGCATCCCAGCCACGCTGATTGCCGATTCGGCGGCGGCTTGGCTGATGAAATCGGGCAAGCTAGACTGGATCATCGTGGGCGCCGACCGGATCGCCGCCAACGGCGACGTCGCCAATAAGATCGGCACGTATTCGCTGGCGGTGTTGGCCAAACAACATGGCGTAAGAATGATGGTGGCAGCGCCCTCTTCCACTTTCGATTTCAGTATGGAAACTGGTGACAGTATTGAAATCGAAGAACGCAATCCCAAAGAACTGTTGGCGGACTGTTATTTGAACGAAGGCTCGCTGGTGAACGCGTGGAACCCGGTGTTCGACGTCACCCCGGCCGCCTTAATTAGCGCCATCGTTACCGAACGCGGCGTGGTTATCGATCCCGGTCTACACGGGGTAAGGAGCTTGGCAGCATGTTAAATTTACCGCGCGGCAACAACCCTATATTTGCGCTTGGCTGTTTGTGGGAAGGGGTCAAAATGCTCACCCATCCCGAATTGCGCAAATATCTATTAATTCCCTTGTTCATCAATATGGTGTTGTACACCGGCGCTTTTGTGCTGGGCTACCATTCGGTATCGGCTTTGATTCATTCCTTTATCCCGGACTGGTTATCCTGGCTGAAATGGATTTTATGGCCGCTGTTTTTTGTAAGCTTTTTGATAATTGGCTTTTTTACCTTTACCCTGTTCGCCAATCTGATCGCCGCGCCGTATTACAGCCAGTTGGCCGCCAAGACGCTGCAATTGATTAGCGGCGGCAGCGTGGTCAAAGCCGATCTGCCTTGGGATAAGGTGTTTTTCGGGGAATTGCGCCGGGTCGGCTATTTGTTACTGCGGGTATTGCCTTTACTGCTGCTGTTTTTGATTCCGGTGGTCAATCTAATCGCACCGTTGCTATGGGCGGTGTTTGCGGCGTGGGGTATCGCAATGGAGTTTTTGGCTTATCCTCTGGAAGAACGCGGAATGCCGTTTCCTGAGCAGAAACAATTCATGAAACAGACACGCTGGGGGGTGATAAGCTTCGGTGGCTTGACCGGTTTGGGTCTGACTTTGCCTATCGTCAACTTGTTGATGGGTCAGGCAGCGGTGATCGGTGCGACGATCTATGTCTACCGTTTAGCGGAAGCACAATCTTCCAACCCGCAATCGGCCTAATCCCCAGACACAAAAACCCCGGCCTAAACCGGGGTATTTGATGGGTTGTGTGTATTTAGAACTTGATGGTCAAGCCCACGAACGCCGAACGTCCCATCCCGGCGATGTTTCTGCCCCAGGGCACCGTAACGTTGGCTGGCGCAGTTGGATTCATACCATAACGATCGCCCAAATACGCGCCCGCCAAGGGATGGTAATACTGCTTATCCAGCACGTTATCCAGGCCCACATCAAAACGCACTTTGCCCCATTCATAGCCGGTTCTGGCATTTAACAGAATATACGACGCCGTCTCGGTTTCGTTGCGAATGGCCTGCACATCGTCTTTGCCATCGACAAACTGCATTTCTATCGCGCTTTGCCAGTCATGCAGACGGTGGTCCAGGCTCAGTTTCATGTTGAAAGGCATCATGTGATACAGATTGCCGCCGTCCATGCGCTCGCCGCGCACGTAACTCATGGTGGTATGCGTCGCAAATTCGCCGACGGTTTGGTCTTTATAAATCCGCGCTCGACCGGACACATCCATACCCCACAGCCTGGCATCGTGATTGGCGTATTGCAAATAGACGAAGCTGTTAGTAGCGGTTTGCGGCGTGGCTTTGCAACCGCTGGCCGCTGCATTCGAGGCACTGACGCAGCGGTCGGCATCGATAAAGTTATTCACGTAGGTGAAATATGGCGTGACGTTGAACTCCCACAGATTGTTTTTCGGCTCGTGGAATGCGCCGGTCAAGCTGACGGTATGCGCGGTTTCCTCGGTCAAATCCATATTGCCGACGTAGCCGTTGCCATCGCCGTGCCAGCCTATCATCGCCATATCCATATTGCGCGCGCCCCAGACATAGCGCTCGTATAAATTGGGCGCCCGGTTTTTCCGCGCGTAACCCAATTCGTATTGGCTCATGTCGTTTGGCGTAAATTGCACCAATGCTGTCACGTCAAAGGTGTCGTTGCTGCGCTCACGGTCGCGGGCGTTGAAAGCATTAGCCGCATTGAGCGCCGTAATCGCCCCAGCTCTATCCACCGTACGTGTCGGACCGGTGTTGATTAAATCGGGGTTATAGGGTTGGACAGCGCCAGTATTGGCCGTGGTGTGGTCGTAACGTAGACCTAACAAACTGCGCCACTTCGCATCCCAATTGGCTTCCCACTCGCCAAAAAATCCCACCCGGTCGCGTTCGCCGTTGTTGATGTTCAGATAGGCTTCCGGCGCCATCATCCAGTAAGCACTGCGGGCATCGGTATTGTTGGCGGCGATGCTGGTATTGGTGTGTACCGCCGGCCAGTAGTCGTTGATTTTGTTGCTGTGATATTCGTTACCGACGCGGAAAGTGTCGCGTTTGTTGAACGGAATTTCCGCTTGGATTTTATAACCCAGGTTGCGGCCACGGGTTTCCATCGGCATTTGATCGTTGGGCGGCGCAAATGTACCGCCGCTAGCCGTGCCATCGAGATACTGACTGTGCTTGTCCTCGCCGATATCCATGCTGTGCTGCGTGCTTTCGAAATAGAACTTGCTCTCCAGCGAACCCCAATCGAAACTGCCTTTGTGCATGATATTGCCGAAGATGCTGTCGTTATTGGTCAAGTCCATCCGTTGATTCGGAAAGCCCTGGAACGGTATATGCTGCTGACCGCCGCGGATCACGACCAAGTGCTTGTCGGTTTTGAAGGATAAGGCCGCCGAATGGTTTTGATTTTCGTAAGCGGTGGATTTGACGATCTGGCCGTTGCCGTCATTGTAGTTCATGCTTTCGGTGTGCGAACCGGTATAGTCCAGCCGCACGTTTTGTGTGGCCACGCCGGCGGCGATGCTGCCGCCAAACGCGTCGCCATTGCTGCGGTAAAACGACGACACGCTGCCGTCCAGCAAAATATCCTTGCCCGGCTCGGCAAACACCGGATCGGGCGTTTGCACCGAAATCGTACCGCCGATACTGTCGCCGCCCAAGCTGACCGGCGTCACGCCAGTTAATATGGTGATCTTGCCGATATTGCTGCGGTCGATATACGACAGTGGCGGATTCATGTGGTTGGCGCAAGCCGAGGTCAGCGTCATGCCATTGATGTCGATTTTCACCCGGTCGTCGTTCAAGCCGTGGATCACCGGCAAACTGGAGACGCCGCCGGCACCGTATAAACTCACCCCCGGCGTGTCTTCCAATAATTTGGCGGTATCGCTAACCGCCGCGCGTTTGCTGGTAACAATATCCGCTTCCATGTCTGAAGCGTTTAGGGCCTTAACCCCCGGAAACTTGTCGGTGACGATGATTTTTTCCAAAACCACATCGCCGCTCACATTTTCCGGGATCTCTTCATCGGCGTTAACCACCGTCGTAAACCCGAAAAGCACGCCAGTGCCCAGCAAGCAAAGCAATCCAAGTTCTGCTTTTGCTGAAGGGTGGGCATGCCGGACCTTTTGCTGATTGTCTGCGCAGATTTTTTTCATAATTCGCCTTTCGAAAGTCAAAAATAACGTCAATTTGCTATTGCTCCGAGCAACGATGATTAAGACCTTTCCGCCCTTGAAACCGTCAAAAAAGCTGGAACTCTCTGAAGTGATGAAACCATTTTAAGATCGGCTCCGGACGAAGGCCTCAGCGGGTCAACTAGCTATAGCAAATTAAAGCGAACTATATTGTAATATTAGAATTATTTAATTCAAGTTATTGAACTATGTTATTTAACTGAATAATTGATGAATTTCAATCTGTTACCTTGTAATGACGATAATTATCAAAACAGCGTCAGCAGCAATTTGCCAAACATCAGAATCGAAAGACCCGATGTCGGCGTTAAGTTTTGCGGTAACTCGCTGCCGCAACTTACAATAATCATCATTTAGCAATTAACCTTCGAGAACACTCTATGAAATATCAACCTTGTATCGACCAATGCACATCCGAAGGCACTCACTGCGAAGGTTGCGGCAGATCGCACCAGGAAATTACCGACACCAAAAAATTGGTGACATCGGTCGTGGAGTTTATCCGAGAGCACGACTACGAAAACCCTGAGGACTTTGTGGCGAAAATCAGCAAAAGCGTACTGAAAAAGCTGCAAAAACCCGCCTGACAGTTGCGAATTAATCGCGACCCACTTCGGCAAGAGCCGGTCAATAACTAAAAAAAACGCCCTTAACGGGCGTTTTTGCTATCCAGGCTTATCGCAACTTACAATCAAGCTTTACGCTTCTTCATACCGACAAACCCCGCCAGCACCGATCCAAACAACCAGAGCGCGCCAGGTACCGGCACGGCGGCCGGCGTGACCGACACCAATTCGTAACTATAAGAGGTCGCATTGGCGGCTTTATCGAATACCGCGCCGCCGAAACCGCCAAAGCCCATGCCACTGTAGTAATCAAAACCAGTGATGCCGAAGTAGTTGGTGGCGATCAGTTCCTGCTGAGCGCCGTGAATCTCGTCGCCAAGATGAGGGCTGCCCAGGTTGTAGACCATCGCCGACAAATCGGCCAGGTTATGAGTAAACGCTGCGACGATAGAGTTACCCGAGAACGATAAAGAAAATGCCGATATTTCATTGAAATTCATACCGAAATTGGCGCTTCCCACGTTAATCTGCCCTGAGTTATTGGCATCATTAACGGTAAAACTACCGGAAATAGTCGCCCCGTCGTCGAAACCGGTTTGCACAAAATTGTAAACCGCCGCGTTAGCGCCGGGTGCCAATAGCGCGGCAGCGACTGCCAAGGCCAGCTTTAAAGATTTAGTTGTCATGATAAGCAAACCTTATTGCGCGGGCGTGGAGGGAAGGAACGGCGAGAAACGGGTACCGGCGGAAGTGCCCAGCAAGCCGAAATTATTGGTCCATTGCCCGATGAACGATTGTTTGTCCGGGGTAAATTGCAAATCAAAGAATGATTGCACGGTGACGTTAGGTGCCGGCGAGAAATCTAATTGCGCAACGGCCGAGCAATCGGTGTTCATGGTTGCGGTGCCGCTGACCGGGCCGGCGAAACCCGGCGTGATCACCCCGCTTTGCGAGGTAGTGAATGCGCAAGAACCGCCAACTACGCCGTTCAGAACCGTAATTTCGCAGCGTCCGGTATGCAGATTAGCCAGTGCCACGCTGTTTTGATATAGCACATAGCTGCCGTTCAAATTAGCGGCGCTACAACCTGGCGCGGCTTGAACCTGGCTAGACAGTCCCAGCGTGGCAGCGAGCAATAGAAATTTAACGTTTTTCATCGTGTCCTCTTGAAGATCTTGTTAGTTATTTTGTGATTGGTGAATACCCCCTAACCATTCCTGCAGAATCCGATTCCGCGCCAGCTAAGATTTAAATAGGGAAGCAACCCAAAAAACAACAATCAATCCTTATGCCACAGATTTAATAAATCATATAAAACAACACGATATGAAGACCTATCCGTTCAATTGGTCTGGTAAAGCAGGCCATTTCAAACTGATTTATGCTAAAAGTTAGTGTTATGTCACAAATTATTGTAAAAGTAAGTCGTATGCCCAACCGAGGTGGGCAAACCCTCCAGGCCAAGGAATCTTCAGGACATGACCGACACAAAAAAGGCGGGATACAAAAGGCTGAACAGTGACGAACTATCTTTGCAGCACGTTCCGCAGCAACATTGCTGGCATCAATCCTTACCCGCTCAGCTCGGCGAGGGTAGATCGCTGATTTTCCAGCTCGATCCCTCCCTAACTTACATAGAAACGACCTATCAACCGCTGCACGATCTGGCGATAGCCAGCAAAATCGATTTCGGCGAACCGCGCCTGGTAGTAACTCTGGGGATAAGCGGTCACACCCGTTTCATCGACAGCGAGCGGCATGAGCTGAATTTCAGCGAAGGTAATACCACGATTACCAGTTTCGACAGCAGTAGCGGCGAACGCCAGTACCAAGCGAATAACCCCATAAAGCAATTGCGTTTTTCAATTGGGAAGCGCTGGATGGACCGCTATTTGGGCGAAAATGAATCGGCGTGTTTCTTCCGGAAAAATGCCTTGCAACTTTTAAGCTGCCGGCCAAGCCATAATCAAAGCGTGACCGCTGCCCGGCAATTGCTCGTATGCGACCTAAGCGCCCCTTTAGCACCGCTAACATTAAACGGCCATGTCATGACCATACTGGCTAACGAACTTAACGGACTCTGCCGACCTGAAAAATACGCCTATTCCAGATTCGATCAAGCCAGCAGGCACATGGCGGATCAGGCCCGCGAGATTCTCGTACTGCATTACCAAGATCCGCCATCGCTGGAAAACCTGGCAAAAACCCTGGGCATCACCCCATTCAAGTTAAAAAATCTGTTCCAACATTATTTTAATAACACCCCATACGGCGTCGTGACCGAGATCAGAATGCAGCATGCTTATCGCGCACTGGCGTCAACTCTGCAACCTATCAGCCTAGTAGCGGAGCTGGTAGGTTACAGACATGCCAGCAACTTCAGCCTGGCTTTTAGTAAATATTTCGGCGTCTCACCCAAACAAATTTCCAAGAAACGTTGAAAAAACACTGCCATCCCAATTCGAGAGCCCACCTGTAACCATCAGTGCATCGTTAAGCGGATTCCTGATTATAAAGCTGCTTCAGCAACAACGTCATTCCGGCATGGATTGCCGGAATCCAGAGTACATGGATGTGTTCGACGCTTGCCATCCTTGGCTCCTGGATCTCGGCAATCCATGCCGAGATGACGATTCTTGATATGGCTTAAGCACCTTTATAATCAGGAGCGGATTTGCCAAAACCGGGCAAATTTGCGCAAATGACGGCTTTTTCAACAGCGGCTTGCTTTTTTTAATATGAACAACACCGACTTGCACTCCCTCCCCCGTCACAATGTCCCCGCTTTCCCCGGCTGGTGGGCCGCATTGGGGCCAGGCGTGGTGTGGATGGCATTGGCGCAAGGTAGCGGCGAGTTGATATGGTGGCCGTACATGATTGCCAAATACGGTCTGACGTTTCTGTGGCTGTTGGTGCCGGCCTGTTTGCTGCAATATCCGTTAAACCTGGAAATCGGCCGCTACACGATGTTGACCGGCGAAAGCATCTTCCACGGTTTCATCCGCCTGCATCGGGGTTTTGGCATATTTCTTTGGCTGCTGATGACGGTCTCGTTCTTGTGGTTTGGTGCCTTTGCCTCGGCCGGAGGTACGGCAATGGCTGAGCTGACCCACTGGCCTACCGGCTGGACCCAGCGCGGGCAAAGCCTGTTTTGGGGCTATGCCTCGATTGCCGTGTTCGTCACCGCTATTCTGGCCAGCGGCGTGGTTTACACGCTGATAGAACGCTTCATGAAACTGGTCGCGGTCGTCACGGTGGTGGGGCTTTTATCCGCTTGTATGCAAAGCGATGTGCTTAAGGCTCTGCCGGCATTTAGCCTGGGCCTGCTCGGCCCGGTTGGCGAGATGCCCCGCCCGTGGGACAGCGGCGATGCCAGCAAACTATTAACCGCGATTACATTTGCCGGGCTGGGCGGCTTTTGGATTTTGTTTTATTCCTACTGGTTGCGCGACAAAGGTGCCGGTATGGCCGGACTGGTGGGCCGCATTACTGGCTTGGGCGGCTCCGAGGAGGCCGTTCTGAGTGATGGTTTTCTGCCGGCTGACGAACCGGAAAGCGCCAAGAACTGGTTAACTTGGCGACGTTTTTTAAGCGCGGATATTTTGGTCGGCATTATCGGCAACCTGCTGACCACCTTGATGACCTGTTTGCTGGCTTATGCCTTGTTGTTTCCCAAGGGCTTATTGCCGCAGGAATACGAATTGGCGGTGGTGCAAAGCCAGTTTTTTGCCGTGAGTTGGGGGGAGATAGGCCGTCTATTGTTTTTAGTGGTCGCGGCGGCTTTCTTAACGGACACCTGGCTGGCGACCGCAGACGCGGTGAGCCGCATCCAGGCCGACATCGTGTTGACCTTGTTCCCGAAAAGCCGCCGCTTGCCGGCTCGGCGCTGGTATTACATCTTTCTGGGTTTGTTGACCGTCATCACTTCGCTGACCATGCAACTCGACGCTCCCGGCCCGCTGATCCTGACCAGCGCCATTATCGGCTTTGTCGGCACTATCATGTTTCCGGTGGCTTTGTATTTGATCAACCACAAAATGCTGCCGCCGCATCTGCCGGCATGGGCCAGACCTAAGGGTAAGCCCTGGCTGTTGGGGTTGAGTTTTGTGGTGTATTTACTGCTGGCAGTGTTGTATTTAAAGGCCAGCTTTAAACTTTGATGGCAATTCGGTTAGGGTCTAACATCCGTAGCAGCTTCACAACAGCTCTAAACCACTAGAGTAAATTCGTGAGAAGCACAAAGGGAATTTGCTAAAATGAAAACTATTGATAGTTTGGTGACATTTGCACCATCCGAACTTACTAGGAATCAGCGTATGGATTTAGTCAATAGAATTACGTTCAATCCGTTACAGTGCGGCGGTAAACCGTGTATCCGGGGTATGCGCATCCGCGTCAGCGATATTTTGCAGATGTTAGGCGAGGGTGTGGAGTTATAACTAAATCTGG
>NZ_LUUG01000063.1 GCF_001644035.1 Methylomonas methanica | reverse complement strand
GAGTCACGGATTCAGGTATTCTGCATACTCAGTTCGGCATGAAACACGATTGGAAATTTGTCCTAACCTTGCTATTTAGTGTTGCAGGGGTAGGTGTGCCTGTCTTGCTATGGCAAGCCGACCAGAGCTCAAAGTCTCTCACGATTCAGTTGGAAACAATGATATCGCTTCAACCTGGCGGGCAGGATGTAATCGCAGGAATAGAAATATCAGCAGATGGGGTGTATTTAGAACACCCACATCTGGTTGTCTTCGAAATACGAAATGACGGTAGCAAACCAATTCCTGCTGCAGACTTTGAGTCTCCAGTCAGTATTCAGTTAGTTTCTGAAACCACTGTGGCCCGCGCAAATGTATCAGGCAAAGAGCCGAAAGACATTGAAGCCACACTATTGAATGAGCGACAGGGTATTACACTAAAGCCAACGTTACTAAACCCAGGCGACACCATTTCTGTAACCGTAATTACATCTGGCGCGCCCCCTATTTTCGAGTCAAAGGCACGGATAGTTGGGATTTCAAATGTTGTACTGGAGGACGGAGCGGAGAAAAAACCAAATAGAATAAAGCTAACATTACTTCTTTTTGGTTCAATTCTTTCATTCGTTAGCTCTTCACTTATGAGCGACTTTATGGTCGAGCCAAAAGGAATTTTTCTGCGACGAAGGGCGGCAGCATTTGTCGGTATAGTTGCAGTGTTTCCAGGTGTGATAGCGCTTCAAATGTTTTTGGAGAGAATTGAAGTTCAAGGTTTCTGGTACCAGATACTGTCCTACCTAATCCTAATGATTCCGGTTGGCTTCATTGCCCGAGCACTCAACCGCAGTGAGCATGCTAACGCTTTATCCAAGTAAGCCGGAACCGGTTTACCGGATTCCGTCGAGCGGAAGCCTCGTAGGTCATGGTGCGCGTTAGCGTTCCCTGACATATCCAAAAGATAGTATTGAAATGTCACATAACCGCTTAAGCGGCAATGTGACCTAAAGCTACGATTCGCACGAAAAGCGAAAGCCGAATTCCCTATTGGCATCAAGCGCGAAATTTTGTTCCGGGAGGTTTAAATCAGTTTCAGACGGCTGTTGCACCTAGCGGGTGCCATTCTCGCGGTCGCTTTGGGCGTCGGCTTGTGGAAGCAGTGGACATTAATTTGCAACGAAGCTTGTGCGCCGGGGCGGTCGTTAATGATGATTTTGCTGAGCTTCTTACTGCCGGCAGTGGCGTATTGGACGCTGTTGGTATGGACGGCTGTACGTCCAAGGCCCAGTGCCCGAGTTATTGCGGCTGTCTTGAGTTTGGCGGGTCTGGCGGCGGCGATTTGGCTAAGTTTCTTTGCGTGAGGTGGAGCGGTTTTGGTTTATTTGCGTTCGCCGATTTTAGGCAGCCGATCCGCCAAACCCATCGCATGCCGCGTCAGTAGTTGTTTGGCAAAGGGCAGGTGGTCCAGCAAGGTCAGGCCGGCGTTGCGGACGGCGGCCAGCGGTAGATTGTCGTTGGAGAACAGCTTGACCACGCTATTGGTAAAACCGATGGTTTTGCCGTGATCTTGCTGACGTTGCCGGCTGTAGTTTTTTAGCAGGCGGGCGTCGCCCAAATCGCCATGCTGCTCGTGCTGATCGAGCAGCATTTCCGCCAGTAAGGCCACATCACGAATCCCCAGGTTAAAGCCTTGGCCGGCCACCGGATGCAGTTGATGCACGGCGTTGCCGATGATGACGGTGCGGCCGGAGACCATGCTTTCGGCGCGGATCAGGCTTAAGGGAAACGCCCGCCGGGGTGCGGCAAGTTTTAGTTCGCCCAAACGGTAGCCAAAGCAGTTTTGCAGTTCGGCGAGAAATTCGCGGTAGCTGACGTTAATCAGGGTTTCGGCTTGCTCGTGAGTGCGCGTCCATACCACCGCCGATTGTTTACCGGCCACCGGCAGCAAGGCCAGCGGACCGAATTCGGTAAAACGTTCGAAGGCGATGTTGCGGTGCGGCAGCGCCGATTGCACGGTGGTGACCAGCGCGGTCTGCCCATATTCGGTGACTTGCTGCGGAATTTCCAGCAGCTTGCGCACGGTGGAGTTGCCGCCGTCCGCACCGACCAGCAATTGCGCGCTGACATTCAAAGAACTGCCGTCGTGTTGTTTCAAACTGACGTTCACGGCGTCGCGGCCTGACATTAAACCGGCCACCCGAGTTTGATACAGACAAACCGTGTCGGTTTTTTCGACCAGATCGGCCATGTGTTGTTCGATGTCGCGGGCGACGATCACATAACCCAAAGCTTCCACGCCCTGATCTTCAGCGGCTAGCCGGGTTTTCCCGAAATGGCCGCGATCCGAGACGTGGATGTGTTTGATTGCGGTGGCTTTATCGGCCACGCCGCGCCAGGCGCCCAAATCATTGAGCAGTTCCACTGTGCCGGCCGCCAAAGCCAACGCGCGGTCGCCGGCCGGTGAATGACGCAGTTGTTCTCGGCTATTGGCTTCGACCAGGGCGATCTTCAAGCCGCTGTTTTTTAGCGCCAGGGCCAGACAGTTGCCGGCCAGGCCGGCGCCGACGATGATCAGATCGAAATCGTGCTGCATGGCTTAGCCTGCCATCAGCGCTTCGATGTCGGCAACCGCTTTGGGCACGCCATGAGTGAGAATTTCATGGCCGTCTTTCGTCACCAAGACATCGTCTTCGATGCGGATGCCGATGCCGCGCCATTGTTTGTCCACTGTTTCGCAGTCGGCCGGCACGTAGAGGCCGGGCTCCACGGTTAACACCATGCCGGGCTCCAGCAATCGCCATTCGTCCTTGATCTTGTAATCGCCGACATCGTGTACGTCCATGCCCAACCAATGGCCGATGCGGTGCATGTAAAACTGTTTGTATTTTTCGTCTTTGATCAATTTTTTGGGTTTGCCTTTTAACAGGCCCAACTCGATCAGGCCCTTGGTCAGGGTTTCTACTGAGGCGTCGTGGGCTTTATTCCAGGGATTGCCGGGTTTGATCTCGGTCAGCGCGGCAGCTTGGGCATCCAGTACCAATTGGTACAACAATCTTTGCGGCTCGCTGAATTTGCCGGACACTGGAAAAGTGCGGGTGATGTCGGCGGCGTAATGGTCGCATTCCACGCCGGCGTCGATCAGCAGCAAATCGCCTTTATTGAGTTTGTCTTTGTTTTCAACGTAATGCAGCACGCAAGCGTTCTTGCCGCCGGCGACGATGGACGGGTAGGCCACCGCGCGCAGGCCGTCCTGGATAAATTCGTGGATCAGCTCGGCTTCGATTTGATATTCGTACAAACCGGGTTTGCAGGCCTGCATGGCGCGGACATGCGCCTTGGCCGACACTTCGCCGGCGCGGCGCATCAATTTCAATTCTTCCGCGCTTTTGAACAAGCGCATTTCGTGGAGGATGTGTTCCAGCGACACCAGTTCGCCCGGCGCGGTCACGCCGCTCCGGGATTGTTTGCGGATGTGGTTGATCCACTCCAGCAGCTTGTGGTCCAAATCGCTGTCCTTGCCCATCGGGTAGAATACTTTGCTTTTGTTTTCCAGCATGCCGGGCAGGATGTCGTCCAGATCATCGATCGGGAAAGAGTCGTCGGCTTCGTAGTGTTTGGTCGCGCCTTCCAGGCCGGCATGGGCGCCTTCCCACAAGGCTTTTTTCTCGTCGAACTCGCGACAGAACAGAATGTACTCGCCTTGCTCGCGACCGGGGATGAACACCGCCATCGACTCGGCTTCGTTAAAGCCGGTCAGGTAGTAAAAGTCGCTGTCCTGGCGGAACGGGTAATGCACGTCGCGGTTGCGGGTGCGCTGCGGGGCGCTGGCAATGATGGCGATATTGCCCTTGCCGATTTGCTTCATCAGGCTGGCGCGGCGTTTTTTGAATTCGCTTTGTTTCATGGTCGATCTGCTTGATTAATGCGGTTGCGATTGGCCGAGTTCGGCAAATTGGTCGCGGACGGTAAACACTGCGGCGCGCACATATTCGCGCAGTTCGACCAAGGCATTTTCGTCGTCTTCGTCGCCGACATCGGTGTCGATTTTGGTCAGCTCTATCATGTCGCGCATCACTTCGGCGGTATCGCCCGGCCAGTCCGATCCGGTTTGCGCGTAACCCACGCCGAACAAGAAGCCCTGGCACCAACAGCGCAGCGCTTCTACTTGCTCGTCCAGCGGGTCGTCGTCTTCAGGCATTAGCAAGTCGAAAGCAAAATCCTCATTCTGGTTTTCCAGAAGGACCCTGGTTTTTTCGAATATGCCGTGCAGCAACGCTTTGTCTTCGTCGATCAGTTGTTGTTCGTCGTCGATCAGTTCGCGCAGCCAATTTTCCGCATCGGCGCGGATTTCGACACAGAGCATGCCGGTGGCGATACCGTGCGCCTCGGCGGCCCCGATATCGGCGTCTTGTTGCTCTAAAATTGCTTCAACCGAACGGTAGGTCATCTGGGCTGTGTTTCCTATTAAAGCTGTTTAATAACATGGCTTATGCTAACATTCTTAGCCATCTACGATGATTATAACGTCATATCGGCCCATACTCTTGCTATGTCTGAAACAGAAAAAGATCCGTCAACCGAACTGGAAGCCTTGGAAGCGAAACTAGATACGCTCATAGCCCAATTCAATCAAGTCAAAAGCGAGAATAAGTCCTTGAAAGTTAAACAGGATGCCTTGGTTAGGGAAAAAGCCAAATTGCTGGAGAAAACCACCTTGGCCAAAACCCGAGTGGAAGCGATGATTGCCCGTTTGAAAGCCATGGAGCATGATTCGTGAGTAAAGCCGTCCAGCCCGTTTCGCTGAATATTCTGGATAAGGAATACAAAATCGCCTGTGCCGCCGACGAAAAAGATACCTTGATCAGCTCCGCGCGCGAGCTGGACAGACAAATGCGCAAAATCCGCGACACCGGCAAGGTCAGCAGCACCGACCGCATCGCGGTACTGGCCGCCTTGAATTTGGCCCACGATTTGGTGGCATCCAATAAGACCGAAGTCAATGGCAATTTGGATATTTGTGAGCGCTTGGCCGATTTGCGCAACAAAATAGAAAACGTTTTGGAAAACCCGTAATTCCCCGGTAGACTATAAGTCCAATCTCCTGCGGCGTTCGAGCAGTACTGGGTGTTTCCTGAACCTGTTTTTACCCCGGAAACTTTTTGCCTTTCATGGTGCGCATGCCTGTTTATTCAGGAAGCCTGATTGATTGGATTTGGTTTCCACTTGAACCTTCGGTTCAAGGACGAAAGTATCAGACGGCGCAGGCGGGAGATCTCTTCTTTTTTCCTCTCTTTATTCACAAGCTTGATTTGCAGAGTAGGTATTTCTGCTTTGAGCTTGCCGGCTGTTTTAATCGATTTGGCGTTTTAGTAGCCCCGTATTTTGTAGCTTCGGGTATGCGACTTTTTGAGTGCGCAACATAAATTACTCAAATACCGTTATGTCTCAAATACATCGACATGCTCGTGACTAATGTGCCCGATGCTGCGAATTGGCATGCGGGGAACTTGTCCCATGGATCATAAGACTTAGCTGCGGTAGCGTACCCGTCTACCGGTTACCGCGCGTATGCAACACAATATGGCTATCACCTTGACGCCTTGCGGATTAAGCCTTAGTGTCTCTAGCCAGAGCCCCAAAACTTAAACAAATAACTTGGAACAATGACTATCGAATCCCTGATTAATTTTGCGATTCAACTTCTCGGTGCCGCTGCCGCCGCGTTTTTGGCCTATCGCGCCTTTCAGAAACGCCGGATTCAACTCGGTACGGAACCCACTTTGCCGCAGTATTTTATCCGGCGCGGCACGTACTGGAGCGGGATTGTCCTTTACTGCGCGTTAATGGCAGCTTTATTCTATTTGCTGACCTGGCAGTGGTTACCTTTAGAGCCTCTGATAACGCTGATCGTCAGCCATTTGCGCGCCGGCGAATTGGTGAATCTGCTGTACGGTTTGGACGGCAATAAACTGTTGCCGCTGATAGCCGCCGGCATCATGTTGTTTTTCGTCGCCTGGGAGAGCCCGTTTAACCCGTTGTTGATATTGCGGGACAGCATCCACGACGCTTTTGCGATACCGACCAAAGCCGTCGAAGTGTACAACGCGTTGATCAAATCCCGGCTGTCGGCGGTGGACGACAAAATAAAAGCCCAAATCGCTGATCGCCTGTTGGTGCAAAGCATAGATGCCGGCGATTTCGATAAATCCGGTGCCACAGTCGAATATAAATGGGCGCATAACAGCCTGCTGTTCGATCAGATCCAACATTACGCCGATCAATCCTCGTATCGACGCCTGTTCAGCGAGCCCTCGCTGAAATGGGGGGAAATCTGCATTTCCTATAATGCCATGTCGGAAAAAGTGAATATTTGGAAAGAAGCCGAGCCGCATTACACCAAGACCGTCAACTTGTTGAAGGACTTGGACCGGCTGACCAGTCTTCTGTGCCGATTGCTGGCGGCGGCTGTGGTATTCGGCAGTCCCAGCGAGGATGAACTGTGGAGCACCGTGAAGAAACTCGGCGGCAATGTCCATGAAGCACGCTTGAAACATACCTATAAATACTTGCTGATATTTGCCGCCGCGACGGCGTTTGGGGTGATTTTGGGGCGCGAAGTGTCGGTGGCGCTGCACAATGTGTTTTTGTTCCCGGATAAGCCGTTGCCGCACTTTAGCTATACCACCTTGCGCTGGATAGCTTATTCAATCGCGATTTACGTGGTGCCGATCACGCTGGTTTTCGCTTTGCGGAGTGTCGCATTCCGGCATCAACAGGAACCCGCCGAACAGAATTACGGCTTTTACATGGCAATCATGTTCGTCTGCTTCCTGGTCAGTACCACCATATCGACGTTTATCCTGGAGTTAACCTTTTACCGTCGGGATGATTTTAATTTCCTGGACAGTTTCCTCGACCATGCCCGCTGGGGGATTATGCCGGCGCTGATTTGCGGTTTCGTCGCCTATCGGATGGACGCTCCGGTCAGCGAAGCGGAAGCCTTGAGCAAGAGTGCTCTTTCCGCTGTGTTGAGGTTTATGGCCTGGGGTGGGATTGCGGTTATTTTTATGCTGTATGCGACGGACGATTTAGCAATTGAGAAGTTGAATCTGCGGTTTACCTTGGTGGGGACGGCGTTTTTTGTTACCGGGTTGCTGGGGGCGGCGGCGCGGTTTAAGACGGTTAGTGATTAGATTGGATTTGTCGGGTGGGCGCGGGTTGAAGTTTATGTGTCGCTGGTGCGACGGCTGGTTTTAATGTCGGTGCTCGGCGCGGCATACGGGAGAAACCCTGCGCCAAATCCGACAGCTTCTTATTTACGAAGTTTTATAGTTTTATAGTTTTGTAGGGCGCATTAGCGATAGCGTAATGCGCCGTATAATTTAAAGCCAACATACGGCGCAATACGGCTACGCCTATTGGCGCCCTACCCATTGCAACTTACGGCCTTGATCTCGATAAAAGCCCCGGTGCTCGGCGCGGCATACGTGAGTAACCCCGTCTCGAGCTTGAAAGGCTTTGACGATTCTTTTGGACTTTGTGGAGCAGCTCCGAATCGTGAAGCGTATTCGGAGGAACGAGGGATATTCCAAACATCGTTTAGACCGTTTGCGAGATAGCTCACGTCCCAAAGATTTTGCCAATATGCGTCCGATTACGCTGCGCTAATCTGACGGACCTACATCACTAAGCTAAAGGTTTTACGTGAACATTCCATTTTTCGATGCGTTGGCAAATGGGCAACGCTTTTTAATTGCTGGGGTTGGCGGCGGATTCGACATTGTCAGTGGCGTCCCCATTTACCTATATTTGCGCCGCCTTGGTAAGCAAGTGGCGATGGCCAATCTTTCTTTCACAGCGTTGGGTTTTTCTAAATGTGAAGAAATTCGCCCTGGCGCTTTTCTTGTGACTAAACAATCTACCGATTTGCCATATTTTCCAGAGAGACACATTTTGAATTGGTTGTCGTCTTTTGGAGAAGAGCCCGCAATGTATGCGTTTTCGAATGAGATAGGCGTATTACCCTTGAGGAGTGCATATGCCGAAATAGTCGAGCGTCATCAAATCGATACGCTGGTATTGGTAGATGGGGGCACCGATAGTTTGATTTTTGGAGATGAGCCGGGGATAGGTACGGTTGTTGAAGATGCATGTTCGATGATTGCTGCTAGCGGCGTAGCCGTAAAACAAAGTTTGATGGCGGTGGTAGGTTTTGGAATAGATCATTTCCACGATGTCAATCACCACGCCTGTCTTGAGAATATCGCGACGCTAATCAAGGACGATGGCTATTTGGGAGCTTTTTCCTTAACCAAGGATATGTATGAGGGCAGAGGGTACCTGGAGTTGGTTGATTACCTCAATCAAAATATGCGTGTTAGGCATTCTATTGTTACAAATTCGGTTGCTAGCGCGATAAAAGGTGAATTTGGGGATCATCAAGTGACATCTCGAACTAGCGGAAGCGAATTATTTATAAATCCACTGATGAGTTTGTATTGGACTTTTTCCTTGCCTGCTGTAGTACGGCGAATGGCGTTTGCTGCAAAAATTGAGAACAGTACTGAAATGGACGAAGTCGTTAAATTGATCCGTTCTTTCCGTATTGGAACTAGGCTAAGGGATCGCAAACGTATTCCATTGTAAAAATTCACGGCTCTCAATCAGATTTTTCGATGATATTTTGAATCCCGAGAGGGTTTTGGCCCTCTATGCCGCGCCGAGCACCGGAGCTTTTGAACGGATCTGCCCGTAGGGGCGCCGCAGGGGCGGCGCGTTGCCGAAGGGGCAGGAAGCCCCTTTCGGCAACCCCGTTCAAAAGCGAGGAGCGCAGGGAATAAGCGGCATTCGGGTGGCTTTTTCTTTGGATACTTTCTTTTGGCCAAGCAAAAGAAAGTATCTCGGCTGTCGGGCCGAGACCCGACATACAAAATAACCGTCGCGTCAGCGACACAATAAAAACCTGGATCCCCGCATTCGCGAGGAAGACGGCCAATTCAAAATGACCTTAACAAAATCTCATACGTTATAAGGCGTAGAAATCCAATCCCTCAACACCGCCTCATCCCGCTCCGGCAAATAAGCAAAATCCCCGGAAATATCCTTATAAACCGACTCCGCGCTATAGGTCGAAACCAACTTACCTTTGACCATATAGAAAAACCAGGCAAACGGATAGCCGGCCTGGCGGTCAAACCGACTCAACACATTGCTCAAGGCGCTGCCTTTCTTGCCGGCGAAGTCTTCCAGATGCGGCAGGTTGTTTTTGTGGGTGTTGACGATTTCCACGTTGACGATTTGTTCGCCGAAGCGGCCGGTATGGCGGTAAGGGCGGATGATCCAGTCTTCGGACATGCTGTGTTTTTGGCCGGCGCTGCTGCGGTTCCAGTCTTCCATGAAGCGTTGTACCGGGTGTTCGCCGGGATGGCGCTCGTTAATGACTTCCATGAACAGTTTGACATCGGTTTTGCGCCGGTAGGTATACCGCGAATGACCGAAGCCGAAGCTCTCGATACAAAAGGGTTGCAGCGGGTCGATGAACTCTTCCAGGTCGTCGGGCGGATTGTTTTCGTCTACCAGCATCCGGTCCGAGACCTCGTGGGTTTTATCGATTTCGATCAGCGTGAAATCTTCGGCTTTGGTGCCGGTCTGCACCACAAAGTACAGGGTCTTACCGGTCTGTTTGGTGGCGATCAGTTTTTGTTCCAGCGTGTAATCGATCAGGGTTTGCAGGTTTTGCCCGCATTCCAGATAGGTGCGCTCCACCCATTCGATCAAGTCGTTGGCGATGCGTTTGCCGTCCATGTCCACCACGCCGCCCAGCCGGTACCATTCGTCGCCGGTTAAGGCCAGACGGATGGGGTGGTCGGGTATTAGCGCCTGTAGTTTGCTGAGCAGTAAATCGTCGGTCTGACCGGGGATGATTTTTTTACAGCAATCGGTAATGTCTTGTCCGGCAAGATTGAGTCGTGATTCAGTCATGATCGGCTTCAGGAGTGGAGTTTGAATTTAAGCGTTGCTGCACTAGTTCGCGGACATCCGGTTCGGGATCGTCGGCTAGTCCGGCCAAATGCGCGGGATCGACCTTTAAGGCCGCGGTGTAGCGCACTACCCAATCGCTGTCGTTTAACAGCATGGTGGCGTCTTCCGGCGCCATGCGTTCCGCGACGATGCGGCGTACATCCGGCGAATGGTCGGTGGCCATCAGCCCGAGGCTGACTTCCGGCAGCCTTTCGGCAACGCGTTTGCGTACTTGTAAGTCTTCGTCTTTAATGAAACGAAACAAGCGGCCTGGTGCCAAGCGTTTGGCAACCATCAAGCGCACGATATAGTCGGGGTCGTCAGCCAGCAATTCCAGGTGTTCCGGATCGATGCGGTCCGCGACCGTCATACGTACTTCACGGTCCGGATCGTCGATCAGGGCGCTTAATTGCTGGGCCGGCAGCCGAAAAGCCACGGCGCGGCGCACCACTTCGTCTTCGTCGGTGATTAGCGCCGACAAGGCTTTTAAAGGGGCGTAGCGCACGGCGATAGCCCGGCGTTCCCAGAACGGGTCTTGCAGATAGTGCGCGGCATAGGCCGGATTAACCCGAAAGAAGCGGTCGATTTGCCGGCCGCTATTAATGAAGACGCAGGTATCGCCAGGCATGCACCGGCCCATCAGCAGGGTTTTCCCCCGGAATGGACAGAGGCTGCAATCGGCGACGGGCAGGGTAACAGGGCTGTCTTGTTCCGCCATGTTATCGCCTTATTCGCCGATAACTTCTGCGATCACAATGCCTGAGGCATTCTCGTAATTATCGGTAATCCGTAAGCAATGTTCCCGGCCATCGACCAGGTAAAGGTTGAAGCCTGCACCTTCCAGTAAAGGTTCGTTGTTGGGCAGGTCGTCGTCCATGCAATAGGTGAAATGGACGCCGGGGTATTCGCCGCGCAGTCCACTCACCACGGTTTCGTTCAAGGCTTGGCCGTTAATTTTCTCGGCTATGGTTTGCAGTTGCTCTGGACTAATCATCGCTAGGATTCCTGTTCGAAACAAACGCGTTGCACGGGCTGGATGCCCATCGATTTAGCTAGCCACGGTGGCGGAGCATGCGCTAAAACGATTTGCAGCTGCTTGATAATTTGAGTTATGGCTTCGCCCTGATCGGCTTTGACCGGATGAATACCGTATTTGATAATTTTGGCCGCCGCCGGGCCGCCGATAGAAGCAATATACAGCACTTGGCAATCGGCTATCAGTTCCGCGCGATAAACATTCTTGTCATCATGCTGTCGTTGCGCGTCGCTATCGATGCTGCGCACATCGATGAGACGGGCGTCGTCTGCGGCTATTTGGTAAATCAAGAACTGTCTGCACGAGCCGAAATGTCCGCTAATGTGCTGCGGGTCATCGCTGCCGATCGCAATACGGAGCGAGCTGGTCGATTCAATTGCCTGAGAGGGATCGGCTTTTGGCGCTTGTTCCTCGGCGTTTTGCAGAATGCGCAATGATTCGCGGATGCTATCGGCGTCGGCGACGATACCGAAATTGTTCAGCGCTTGCTGGAACTGCGCTTTGCCGAGTTCGGTCAGGCTTTTGTCGTTTAAAACCGTCCCGGTACAGGCACGTAACACGGAGATATACAATTTGGGTTGGGTATCGGGCAGGGCGCGTGCCGCTAGCCCGATGCGCAGCGCCAGTTCCCGGGATAAGGTAGACTGGCTCATGGTGTCACGCCACTAAAGGCAGAATGCAGTTGTCGATCGGGCAAACCTTGACGCATTGCGGTTCGTCGTAATCGCCATTGCACTCGGTGCAGGTTTTTTTGTTGATTTCAAAAACAATCGCGCCTTCCTTAATGGAGTCTGTTGGACAGACCGGCAGGCAATCGCCGCAGGAGATGCATTCTTCAGCAACAATATATAAAGTCATAACTACCTCATTCCGATAAACGTTTTGCTTGTAAGGTCATCGGGATTTTAGGGGGAGTATCCATAGGCTCGAAGTAATATTTTGAGCCGTCGCCTAAGACGACTTCGCCGCCCCATCTGTTTGGGCTGTCGAACTCTAAGGATTCGATGGTTTCTTCAAGGTCTTTTTTGGCGATGTAGAACAGCAATTTGCCGTCTTCGCGTTTCCTGAGCATGACGCTAGGCATTGGGATTCTCCAGACAAGTGTAGGTCGGGTTAAGCATTCGCCGTAACCCGACACGATGTGGTTGACTAGCTTAAGAAGCGGTGGGCACCTTAGCGGGTGCCCACCCTACGATTAACGAATCAAATCGTAGTTGTAGTCGGTGGTGCCCATACCTTTGGTTTCTTTATCCAGCTGTTCCAACAAGGCGTTGACGATGGTGGTCAGCAGATACATACCGCCTTCGTAACCCAGAGTCGTCATCCGGTGCAGATGGTGACGATCGAAGATTGGGAAGCCGATGCGGATCAACGGTACTTCGAATTCTTCGCCTTTGTAGAAGGTGTCGCGTTGGATAAATTTGCCGTAGGAGTTGCCGATCATGAAGTCCGGTTTGTTGGTGAACATCAATGAACGGAAGTGCCACAAGTCTTTACCGATGTGTACAGTCGCGGTTTGACCGTAAGGCGAGGCTTTCAACACTTCTTCAACAGCTTTTTTGTAACGTTTGTTCGCGTGGTTGACTAACACGTCTGTTACCTCGGCGCCCATTTCCAGCAGGAATTTGGTCATGCCCAAAGCAAAGTCCGCGTCGCCGTACAGGGCAAACTTTTTGCCGTGTAACCAAGCGTGGGAGTCGGTCATCATGTCAACATAACGGCCGCGTTCCACTTCCAGTGATTTTGGAATCGGTTTGCCGGTCAGCTCGGAGATTTTCATCAGGAATTGGTCGGTCCATTCCAAGCCCATCGGAATGTTCAGTTTAGGCGCGTCGTGTTTCCAAGTGGTTTCGACGAATTTTTTGGTTTTTTCCAATTGCCAAGGTTGCAACAGAATGGTGGTAATCGCATTCGGTGCATCTTTGACTTCGTCGATGGTGGTGCCACCGGCGTACATGTTGAAGTGACCGTCAGCAGGTGTATCCAGAACTTCAGTTGGATCGCTCAACAAGGTGTGATCGACGCCCATTTCGTTCAACATCCGGTGAATCACGCGGAAGTTGCCCAAATAGGTTTCAAAGCCTGGTACCAGGTTGATTTTGCCGTTTGAGCCTACTTCTTTGCCTTCCATGTAGTTCAGCGTGAAGTAGCGGGCAATACCTTCGAACATATTATCCCAGCCGGTGGTGTGGCTACCGACGAAGCTAGGAGTATGCGCGAATGGCACAGGGTAGTCTTGATCAACGTGGCCTTCTTTTTTGGCGTTGTTGATGAACGCGTTCAAGTCGTCACCGATCACTTCCGCCATGCAAGTGGTCGAAACCGCAATCATGGTTGGTTTGTACAGGGCTTTGGCGTTTTCCAAGCCGGCAAACATATTTTTCTGACCGCCGAATACCGCCGCGTCTTCAGTCATCGAGTCGGAAACGCAAGAGATAGGCTCTTTGAAATGACGGTTGAAGTAAGTACGGAAATAAGCGACGCAACCTTGCGAACCGTGCACATAAGGCATGGTTTTTTCGAAACCCAGTGCGCACAGTACCGCGCCCAGAGGTTGGCAAGCTTTTGCAGGGTTTACAGTGATCGCTTCACGTTGAAAGTTCAGTTCTTGGTATTCCTTGGTAGTCGTCCATTGGAATACTTCGTCTATCGTGTCTTGCGGATGACGTTCTTCGTACTGTTCACGTTTGTTGGCCAGATTTTCCTTGTATTCGTCAGTTCTGAATAAAGGATAACTTGGTTCAATTTTATCGACATTTTGGCTCATGATAATCTCCTAACGCGCCACTAATCTGTGGTCCGGCGTTGATTGGATTTTGCCGGGAATGAAATCCCGACCGACATTTTGGCACCTGGTAAGGTGGGCACAAGCCCACCCTTCCGGGAATTAAGGTGGGCTTTTGCCCACCTTACGGATTACGCAACCGCTTTGACTGGTTCGCTTTCAGTAGCCTCGGTTTTCCAAGGTGCTTTAAAGCTTTTCCAGCAAGGGTTGTTGATGGTCATGTCCATATCGCGGGCGAAGATGGCAAAACCGTCGTAGCCGTGATAAGGGCCTGAGTAATCCCAGGAGTGCATTTGGCGGAAAGGCACACCCATTTTTTGGAAAATGTATTTTTCCTTGATGCCGGAGCCGACCAAGTCAGGTTGGACTCTTTTTACGAACTCTTCGAATTCGTAGCCGGTGACGTCGTCATACAACAAGGTGGCGTTGCCCATTTCCTTGATAGTACGGTCGTAGTCGTCGTTGTGACCGAACTCGTAACCGGTACCGACCACTTCCATGCCCAAGTCTTCGTAGGCACCGATAACGTGGCGAGGGCGCAAGCCGCCGATGTACAACATCACGCGTTTGCCTTCCAGACGTGGTTTGTATTTAGCAATTACCGCTTCGTATTCCGCTTCATAACGTTTGATCACACGTTCTGCGCCTTCTTTGATGGTGTCATCGAAGTGAGCGGCGATTCTGCGCAATGACTCGGCGATTTTGGTCGGGCCAAAGAAGTTGTACTCGATCCAAGGGATGTTGTATTTTTCTTCCATATGGCGCGCGATGTAGTTCATCGAACGGTAGCAGTGAATCAAGTTCAGTTTAACTTTTGGGGTTTTTTCGATCTCGGCAATGGTGCCGTCGCCGGACCATTGAGCAACCACGCGCAGACCCATTTCTTCCAACAAAGTACGTGATGCCCAGGCATCGCCGCCGATGTTGTAGTCGCCGATAACGGCTACGTCGTATGGAGTGGTTGGGAAGCTTTCGTCGCCGTCACGGTTTTCCAACACCCAATCACGGATTGCGTCGTTGGCGATATGGTGACCCAGCGATTGCGAAACACCGCGGAAACCTTCGCAACGTACAGGTACGATGGTTTTGTTGTGTTCTTTGTTTTTAACTTTGGAAACCGCTTCGATGTCGTCGCCGATCAGACCGATTGGGCACTCGGATTGAATCGAGATACCTTTATTCAATGGGAACAACAATTCGATTTCGTCGATACATTTGGCCAGTTTTTTGTCACCGCCGAAGACGATGTCTTTTTCGGTAAAGTCCGAAGTAAAGTTCATCGTACCGAAGGTGTTGACGCCTGTGGTACCAACGTAATAGTTACGGCGACCGGCGCGGGAATATTGTCCGCAACCGACTGGGCCGTGAGAAATATGGATCATGTCCTTAATAGGACCCCAAACCACCCCTTTGGAACCAGCGTATGCGCAACCACGAATGGTCATAACACCTGGTAGGGATTTACGGTTGGACGTAATACATTTATTTGATTTTTCCAAGCTTTGATCGTTGATGGCCAAATGTTTGGCGCGATCGGCTTTGGCTTTTTCGGGATAGACTTCCAGCACTTCTTGAATAAGCGCTTCGGTCTCTTCTCTTGTCATGGCTGCCATGATGAAATCCTCCTGGTAGTCGTGGGTAATCCCCCACAGACCTGTTAGGAACTATGCGAAAGCAGGCTGAGCCGGCTAAAAAACCAGCCCAACCTACGTCTTGATTAAGCTGTAGCTTCTGCCGCTGCGGTGATGCCGACAACGCTTTCGTCAACTTCTTCCATGACGCCAAATTCCATCAACAGGTCTTCCAATTCGTCCATAGTGATTGGAGTTGGGATGACCAGGTTGGTGTTGTTGATGATTTTGTTAGCCAAATCGCGGTATTCTTGCGCTTGTTTAGCTTGTGGTTCGTACTCGATAACAGTCATACGGCGGATTTCCGCACGTTGTACAACGTTGTCGCGTGGTACGAAATGGATCATGTGAGTGCCCATTTTTTCTGCCAATTGCATAATCAGTTCGTCTTCACGAGCTGTTTGACGCGAGTTGCAGATCAAGCCGGCTAAACGTACGCCGCCTGAGTTGGCGTATTTCACGATACCTTTAGCGATGTTGTTGGCAGCATACATAGCCATCATTTCGCCTGAGCAAACGATATAAATTTCTTGTGCTTTGTTTTCACGAATTGGCATCGCGAAACCGCCGCAAACAACGTCACCTAATACATCGTAGAATACGAAGTCGAGGTCTTCGGTGTAAGCGCCTTCTTCTTCCAAGAAGTTGATCGCGGTGATAACACCACGGCCAGCACAACCAACGCCTGGCTCTGGGCCGCCGGACTCAACGCATTTGATGTCGCGGTAACCCACTTTCAATACGTCTTCCAGTTCCAAATCTTCAACGCTGCCAGCGTCAGCTGCCATTTGCATGATAGAGTTTTGAGCTTTCGCATGCAGGATCAAACGAGTAGAATCGGCTTTAGGGTCGCAGCCGACGATCATTACTTTTTTGCCAAGCTCTGCCAAGCCAGCAACCAGGTTTTGCGTGGTGGTAGATTTACCGATACCACCTTTACCGTAAATAGCACATTGACGTAATCTCGCCATGATCTTCTCCTCTTGAGTAGGTGTTGTTAATAACAACCTGATAACAGCAATGGCCGTGCCAAAGTTTTAATTGTCTTCAAGTTGTTGAAAAATAAAGATTAAAAATAATATTTCCGGCTTTTTGGATAGTCGGATTAGCAACATTCTTTGTAAGGCCTGTTATCTAACCAACATAAACCACGGGGTTTTTGTATTGGGAGGGGTGTGCAGGTGTATATCGGCCTTGGATTATGAGCCCGGCCCTTAAATGTCGTCCCTCCGGCGCAGGCGGGAGCCCCGTTGCTACAATGGATTCGCCGCGCGGTCTGAACGGCTCGCGCTTTCGCCGGTATGACGGCCATAGGGAGGGTGGATAAATAAGTCGGCGTGTCCGTGATCGCGGCTTGAGGACACGCTGTGTATAGATTGGGCTTGCCTACAATGGGGATTTGTTGTTTTGCACGGACGACCCCGGAGAATAATCGGCTACAGGCATCTATAATTGATGCCAATCCTGCGCACCGAGCATAGGGAGACGCGTACCCGGTTTTACCATGGGCCGTGTAAGCGCCTGTTTACAGGCGCATTTTTTACCTGGGAACGGTTACCCATGTTGTATTTCTCATATTTGTTAATGATAGTGTCTTTGTATGTTCTTTAAGAATTGGTGGCCTTTCCGCCGCAAGCGGAAAAATCAGGCGAAGAAAGACGATTCCTTTGATGTCAATCAGCGGATCTACACGCCGGTTAGCCAGTTGACCGTTGGCATGTACGTCATCGAATTGGACCGGCCTTGGCTGGAGAGCCCGTTCCTGTTTCAAGGATTTGAACTGGAAAACGAAGCCGATATTCGCGCGGTAAAAGACGTTTGCCAGTACGTCTACATCGACGCCACCCGTAAAAGAAAGCGCCCGGTCCAAACTAAAATAGCGCAAGACAGCTTGCTGAGCGAAAGTAATATTGATTTTGGCGCGCCGCCGCCGCCCAAGCTAAGCGTTTTCGAGAGAGAGTTCGCCCGCGCCGAACATCTCCATAAAGAAGTCGGTCAATTGGTATCCAACTTTATGGAGCGCATCGCCAATGGCGAAGGCATAGACACCAAGGCCGCCAAAGAAGCGGTCGCGCAATGCGTCAACAGTATTTTGCATTCGCCGGATGCTTTTTTGTGGCTGAATCAGCTAAAAAACAAAGACAAATACACCGCACAACATAGCTTGAACGTGTGCGCGCTGGCGATTGTGTTGGGCAGATATCTAAATTTTTCGGTAGCCAACCTGAACAATGTCGGCTTGTGCGGGATGATGCACGACATGGGTAAAATGTTAGTGCCTCTGGATATCCTGAATAAGCCGGGCAAGTTGGAGCCGGATGAATTATTGATTATGCGCTCGCATGCCGCGCTGGGCTACGAACTGCTGAAATCCAGCGACCAAATGTATCCGGGTGCGATAGACACCGCGTATTCTCATCATGAAACCCTGGACGGCAAGGGTTATCCCCGGCAAATCGGCGAAAGAGGTATTTCGCTATTTACCAGAATGGTCACCATCGTTGATATGTACGATGCCATCACCAGCGATAGGGTGTATCAGAAAGGTCGCACTCATCTGGAGGCGACCAATATCCTGGCAAATATGGCCGGTTCTCAGCTGGACGAGCGCTTGGTGATCAAATTTATAGAATGTCTGGGGGTTTATCCGCCCGGCAGCATCGTCAAGATGACCAACGGTTACATCGCGATTGTGGTGGAAGTGAACGAATTGCAGAAGCTCCGACCGAAAGTCATCATGTTGCTCGATGCCCAGAAACAGCGGATCCTGGAAAGAATCGTCAATCTTGCGGATATGTTGCTGGACGAACACGGCAAGGTGCTGACTATCAAAGGCATTGTCAAAGCGCAAGATTACGACATCGACATCAAAAAATATTATCAACAGGGCGTGTTACAAAAGGGATTTGCTAACGACAAACGCTAGGGTACTTTACATAACCGGACATCTCGCACAATCCTGCTAAAATCATGAACCTGATGATTGCCATGGAATGGTTTGTTCCTGGTTTTAATCGTCGTATTCTTTTGCCTTGCCTTGCCTTGCCTTGCCACGGCTACAAATTTTCTCGAGGCCTATTGGATAAATGTACAGAAAAAACATGGTGGGACACGGATTTACGCTGATGGAGATGCTTTTGGCGGTTGCTATTGTGGGGGTATTGACGGCAATTGCCGTACCTGCCTACAACGGCTACATAGACAAGACCAAGAACGACCTTGCTATTAGCTATCTGTTAGCTATACAGATGGAAATAGAACGCTACTACACCCGCGAATTTCACTACCCGGACGCGCTTGGCGATATCACGTCCACTCTTCCCAACAACGGCAAAGACCCTTGGGGTAGAGATTATGTCTATTTAAACATTATCGAAGGCGGTCCCGGTACCCACGGGGATGTACGCAAGGATCACGCGCTCAATCCAATCAATACCAAATACGATTTGTACAGCCTAGGTAAAAATGGCGTCACCAAAAAACAGATCAGCCAGAAGGACAGTCTGGACGATATTATCCTGGCCCGCGACGGCGGTTTCGTCGGTCTGGCCGCGGATTTCTGAGTGACCCCCTAACGATGGATCCCAGGCTATCTTTAAGCGGCAGTAAGGTTGCCCGCCGCATTCTGTTTTCTTTCGTACTGGCCGCGCTGATTCCTATTGGTATTCTGGGGGTACTTTCCTTTCAACAAGTGAAGCAGCAGCTGCAAGAGCAGACGGCCAAGGCCTTGCAAAGAGGGTGCAAGGATTACGCCTACGGACTGGTCAGTCGTTTGTTGTTTGCCGAAAGTTCTCTGCGACTGGCGGCGTTGAAAATTCATAAATCCAACAAGAATGATAAGCCAGTCGCGCTGGCCGGCGAACAATGGTTGCAAGGCCAGTTCACCGGGTTAGCCGTGCTTCGTGCTGACGGACAACCATCCACATTGTCCCAAGATAATGCGGCGATACCCGCGCTGACGGAACAGGAGCTCGCGCAGATTGTAGCCGGCAAAACGCTCTTAAAACCGGTTAGCGGTCAACGGCTTGAGGATAGCCGCTTATGGATGGCCATCAACTTGGTCGAAAACTCGCCGAAAGCCGGCATTCTGATGGCCGAGTTGAAACCCGAGTTGTTATGGAATTCCGAAACCATCGATCCCAACAACCTGCTGTGGGTGATGGCTGCCGATTCGGTGCGGATGTTGTTCGCACTGGAGCAAGATTTTGAGCCATCCCCCGAGCTCAGAGCGCAAGTCGCGCAAGCCAATAGCGGCCGCTTCTCGTGGCAAAAAGACGAAGAAGAGTATCTCGGCGCGTATTGGAAACTGCCGGTCGCGACCCTGTTTTTCGGTCCGGACTTGATCATCGTACAAAGTCAGCCTGAATCGCTGGCATTCGGGGCAATGAGGCAATTTAGTGCAATTTACCCGCCGGTCATTCTGCTTGCGGTGCTGATTGTCGTGTATTTGAGCAGCCGCTTAATTGTTAAATATCTGACCCCGCTTGAACGCCTGAAACTAGGCACCCATAGGGTCGCCGAGGGCGATCTGGAATGCCGCGTCACTATTGATAGCCATGACGAATTTGAAGAGTTGGCGGATTCGTTTAACGAAATGACGCGCCGCTTGCGCAGCCAGTTCAACATTCTCGCCACCATGGCGGAAATCGACCGCAATATTCTCTCCGCGTTGAATGCCGAAGATATTATCGACACTGCGCTGAATCGCCTGCCCAGCATATTGTTTTGCGATTTGATTTCCATCGCTGCCGTCAATCCCGATATCGGTATCGCCAACGACATTCGCGTGCGACGCCGTGGACAAAATAGCGAAGTATTAGCCGAGCCGGTGATTTTGAACCAACAGGATGTGGCGGATTTGCGCGATATGCGAAATAGCGCCCTCGAGATTGGTAACGATGACGAGCAAATGTCCGAGTATTTGCATGTGCTCGGCGTTTCCGGTACCTGGCGCTATTTGGTCGTACCCGTTCATGTTAACGGCACATTGGCGTCGATTATTTGCTTGGGTTATCAGGCACCTAAACAGATTCCGCCGGAATCGCGCAACGCGGCAATCAGTTTTGGCGACCGCATCGCCGTCGCGCTGTCCAATGCTGCTTGGGAAGAAAAGCTGTACCAGCATGCCCATTACGATTCCTTGACCGGGCTGCCCAACCGCTTGGTGCTGCATGACAGATTGGGGCAAGAAATGGCGCGGGCCAGACGCGATAATGCGCAACTGGCGGTATTTTTTATGGACTTGGACCGCTTCAAAAACGTCAACGATTCCTTGGGACACTCGGCTGGCGACGAATTACTGCGCCAGGTGGCTGGCATATTCCTGAATTGCGTCAGAGCCACCGACCTGGTGGTCAGATTGGGCGGCGACGAGTTCGTGATCGTGATCGGTGAATTGCATACTCAGCATAATCCGGCTGCGTTCGTCAGCGGCGTTGCTGAAAAAATCCTTTCCGCGCTGAAGCAACCCGTCACGGTGGCAGGTCTGCCGATGACCGTGACTACGAGCGTCGGTATTGCATTGTTTCCCGACGATGCCGACAACGTGCAGGATTTACTGAAGAATGCCGACGCTGCCATGTATCACGCCAAGAGCGAGGGGCGCGCCAATTTCCGGTTTTATTCGCCGGAGCTGAATGCGGCGGCCTTGGAAAATATCAAGTTGGAACAAGAGTTACGCGGTGCAATCGGTAGAAATGAATTGTTGGTGTTCTACCAACCCAAGGTTGATTGGGACGGGCATATTGTCGGCGCTGAAGCCTTGATCCGCTGGCGGCACACCGAGTTGGGCATGATCTCGCCCGCCAAATTCATCCCGCTGGCCGAGCAGACCAGTTTGATCGTGGAAATCAGCGATTGGGTGTTGGAGCAAACCTGCTTGTGGGTTAATGCTTGCCACGCACAAGGCCTCGGGCCGTTGCGGATTTCCGTTAATCTTTCCGCTGTCGATTTTAAGCACCCGGAATTAGTCGAGAAAATCGCGGCGGTGTTGACCAAAACCGGCACAGATCCAAAATTCATCGAATTGGAACTCACCGAATCGGTGGCTATCGGCAATATCAAAGCGTGTATCGAGCGCATGCATCAATTGAAAGAACTAGGCCTTACCTTGTCCATGGACGATTTCGGCACCGGTTTCTCGTCGCTGTCCTACCTAAAAGAATTGCCATTGGATGTGCTGAAGATCGATCAATCGTTTGTCCGGCAGCTGGAAACCGATGGCAGTAGCGCGGCCATCGTCCGTGCAATTCTGGCGCTTGCCGACGGTTTGGGTATGGAGACCATCGCCGAGGGCGTGGAAACTACGGCGCAACTTGAGTTGTTGAAACAACATCACTGTGGCTTATTTCAGGGCTATTTTTTCAGCCGGCCCGTACCTAAAGACGAGTTTTTAAGCTTGTTGCAGGCCGACGCGCTCAAGCGTGGCACGGCACAGCCGGCTGCTTCTTGAATTGCTGACCAAGTTATTCAGACTGCCGGCTATCTTGGTTTTGCCGAAACAAGCGGCGGCCCCAGGCGCTTACACCATCCAAATACAGATACACCACCGGCGTGGTATACAGCGTCAGTAATTGACTGAAAATCAAACCGCCGACGATGGAAATTCCCAAGGGCTGGCGCAGTTCCGCGCCGTAACCCGAGCCCAAAGCCAACGGCAGCGCCCCCAGCATTGCCGCCAGCGTGGTCATCATGATCGGCCTAAAACGCAATAAACAGGCTTGGAAGATGGCTTCCTCGGCGCTTAGGCCACGTTGGCGTTCGGCGTCCAGCGCAAAATCGATCATCATGATCGCGTTCTTCTTGACGATGCCGATCAGCAAAATCACCCCGATCAAGGCGATGATGCTGAACTCGGTGTCGCAGGCCAGCAAGGCCAACAAAGCGCCTACCCCGGCCGAGGGCAGGGTGGACAAGATCGTCAGTGGATGAATATAGCTTTCGTAGAGTATGCCCAGCACGATGTAAATGCTGAGAAGTGCCGCGGCAATCAGCCAGGGTTGGTTACGTAGCGATTCCTGAAAGGCTTTGGCCGAACCCTGGAAGCTGCCGCGCACCGCGGCCGGCGTACCCAGGTCGCGCAGGGTTTGTTCGATCAGTTGCGTGGCGGTGGACAGCGAGGTGCCGGGCATTAAATTAAACGACACGGTGGCGGCGGCAAACTGGCCCTGATGATTGATGGTCAGCGGCGCGTTGCTGGTGCGGAAGCTGGCCAGCGTTGCCAGTGGAATCTGCTTGCCGTTGCTGGCGCTGACGTAAAGTTGTTGCAGGGTGCGCGGGTCTTGCCAGTATTCCGGCGCCAGTTCCATCACTACCCGGTATTGGTTCAGCGGCTTGTAAATCACCGAGACTTGGCGTTGACCGAAGGCGTTGTTTAACGCGGTATCGATGGCCGCTTGGCTAACGCCCAAACTAGATGCTTTGTCTCTATCGACTACCAGCGATATTTGCTGGCCCTTGTCTTGCTGATTGGTGTTGACGTCGGTCAGTTCCGGCCGCTTGCGCAGCGCCGCCACAATTTTGGGCGTCCATTCGCGCAGCAGGCTCAAGTCTTCGGATTGCAAGGCAAATTCGTACATTGCCGCGGAGCCGCGACCGCCGATACGTAAATCTTGTACCGGCTGCAAAAACAGGCTGGCGCCGGGTTCGTCGGCCAGTTTTTCTCGCAGCCGCTGGGTGATTTCGGCTATCGGCGCGTCGCGTTGCTCGGGCGGTTTCAGCACCGCAAACATCAAACCGGAATTGGTGTTTTGCATGCCGCCGGCGAAGCCGACCACCGCAGTGACGGCCGAGTCTTGCCGTAAAATATCGACAAAATCATGCAACTTGGTCTGCATGGCCTGGAAAGAAATGCTCTGGTCGGCCTGGATGGTGCCGCTGAGCCGGCCATTGTCCTGCACCGGGAAAAAGCCTTTCGGGACGATGATATACAGATAAACATTCAAACCGATGCACGCCAACAGCACGGTCAGCATCAATTTGGGATGGTGCAGGGCCCAGCCTAAACTGCGACGGTAGCCGTTATGCAGGCGCTGGAACTGGCATTCGATCCAAGCCGACAACCGGTTGGGCCGGCGTTGTGCTTCCGGCTCCAGCCAGCGCGCGCACAGCATCGGCGTCACGGTCAAGGACACCACCAGCGACACCAGCACTGCCGCCGATAAGGTCACGGCAAACTCCCGAAACAGCCGGCCGACGATGCCGCCCATCAATAAAATCGGCGTGAACACCGCGATCAGCGACAAACTCATCGCCAGCACGGTAAAACCAACCTCGCCGGCGCCGCGCAACGCGGCCTGGAACGGCGGCACGCCGTTTTCGATATGCCGGCTGCTGTTTTCCAGTACCACGATGGCGTCATCCACGACAAAACCGGTGGCGATGGTCAAGGCCATCAACGATAAATTATCCAAACTGTAATCGCACAAATACATCACCGCGCAGGCGCCGATCAGCGATACCGGCACGGCGATAATCGGGATCAAAGTCGAACGCAGCCGGCGCAGAAACAGCAATACCACCAGAATCACCAGCACCACCGCGATTAACAGGCTGCGCTCGACTTCATCGACCGAGGCGCGGATGGTTTGCGAGCGATCTGAGGTGATCGACAGTTCCATCGCTGCCGGCAACAGCGCTCGTAATTGCGGCAGCATGGCTTTGACGTGTTCGACGGTGTCGATGATATTGGCGCCGGGCTGTTTATTGATGATCAGCAATACCGCCGGTTGGCCGTTTTTCAGGCCGGTGCTGCGCAAATCTTCCACCGAATCGACCGCGGTACCCAGGTCGGCGATGCGTACCGGTGCGCCATTGCGGTAAGCCACGATCAGCGGCAGGTAATCGGCGGCGTGTTCGGCCTGATCGTTGGCATGGATTTGCCAGTGCCGCTCGCCGCCCTCCAGCGCACCTTTCGGCCGGTTGGCGTTGCTGGCGTTGATGGTCTTGGCAACCTGATCCAGGCCGATACCGTATTGCGCCAATGCGCCGGGATTCAGTTCCACCCTTACCGCCGGTAAGGAACTGCCGCCGACATTGACCTGACCGATGCCGGGCAGTTGGCTGATTTTCTGCGCCAAGATGGTCGAGGCGGCGTCGTACATCTGGCCGCGACTGAGGGTGGTGGAGGTTAGCGCCAGAATCAGAATCGGCGAATCGGCCGGATTGACTTTGCGGTAGTTGGGCCGATTGGGCAGATTGCTGGGCAGCAAGCTGCTGGCAGCATTGATCGCGGCTTGTACGTCGCGGGCTGCGCCGTCGATGTCGCGATTCAAATCAAACTGCAAGGTGATCCGGGTCGAACCCAGCGAACTGGCCGAAGTCATTTCGGTGATGCCGGCGATGCGGCCCAGCGCCCGTTCCAACGGGGTAGCGACCGTGGCGGCCATGGTCTCCGGGCTAGCGCCGGGCAGATTGGCGGATACTGAAATAGTCGGGAAGTCCACTTGCGGCAAGGGAGCGACCGGCAGTTGCAGGAAGGCGATGATGCCGGCCAGCGCCAGACCCAGGGTCAGCAGGGTGGTGGCGACGGGCCGGTAGATGAACAGTGCCGACAGGTTCATTGATCGGCTAAAGTCGCTTCTGATGCGCCGCGAAGCTTGCGAGCCAGCCGATCCAGGCTTAAGTAGATCACCGGCGTGGTGTACAGCGTCAGCAACTGGCTGAGCAGCAGGCCGCCGACCATGCTAATCCCCAAAGGGTGGCGTAATTCCGAGCCGACGCCGCTGCCCAGCATCAAGGGCAGGGCGCCCAGCAAGGCCGCCAGCGTGGTCATCAGGATGGGCCGAAAGCGCAGTAGGCAGGCCTGGAAAATCGCCTCGCGCGGCGGCAGGCCTTGCTTGCGCTCGGCTTCCAAGGCAAAGTCTATCATCATGATCGCGTTCTTCTTCACAATGCCGATCAGCAGCACGATGCCGATCACCGCGATGATGCCCAGATCGTTACCGGACAGTTGCAGGGCCAGCAGCGCGCCGACCCCGGCCGACGGCAGTGTGGACAGAATGGTGATGGGATGAATATAGCTTTCGTAAAGCACGCCTAGCACGATATACACCGTGACGATGGCGGCCAGGATCAACCAGAGCGTGCCGCTCAGCGACGCGTTAAATGCCAAGGCCGCGCCTTGGTAATCGGCTTGCACTGCCAGCGGTAAACCGATGTCTTGCTTGGCTTGCTCGATGGCTTTAATCGCATCGCCCAAGGCGGCGCCCGGCGCCAGGTTGAAGGAAATGGTCGCGGCGGGAAACTGATCCAGGTGATTGATGGCCAGCGCGGTTTGCCTCTCGGATACGGTCGCCAAGGCCGATAGCGGTACCTGAGTGCCGTTGCTGGAAGGAATGCGCAATTGCTGTAAGGCTTCCGGGCCGCTTTGCTGCTTTGGGTTCACTTCCAGCACCACCCGGTATTGATTGGACTGGGTGAAGATGGTCGACACCAGGCGCTGACCAAAGGCGTTGTATAAGGCGTTGTCGATGTCGGCGGTACTGACGCCCAAGCGGCTGGCGCTGGCCCGGTCGATTTCGATATACGCTTGCAGGCCTTGATCCTGCACGTCGCTGGCGGCGTCGACGATGCCGGGAACCTGGCGGATGCGCTCGACCAGGCGCTGGGTCCAACGGTTCAGTTCCGCCAGATCGACGGTCTGCAAGGACAATTGAAATTGGGTGCGGCTGATCTTGTTTTCCAAGGTCATGTCTTGCACCGGTTGCAGATAGACCGAGATACCCGGCACTTCGGCCAGACGTGGCCGTAAACGTTCGATCACCGCCGTGGCACTGTCGCGTTGGGCTTGGGGCTTGAGGTTGATCAGGAAACGGCCGCTGTTCAATGTCGAGTTACTGCCGTCCACACCAATGAATGATGACAAGCTGGCGACTGCCGGGTCCGCCAATATCTGCTTGGCCATGGCTTGCTGGCGTTCGGCCATCGCCGCAAAGGAAATGCTGGGCGGTGCTTCTGAGATGCCTTGAATCAGGCCGGTGTCCTGGATGGGGAACAGGCCTTTCGGCATGGCTATGTATAGCAACACGGTCAACGCCAGCGTGGCGATGGCGACCAGCAAGGTCAGGCCTTGCCGTTTCAGAACCCATTCCAGGCTGCGGCCATAACCGGCAATGATTTTGCCGAGCAAGTCAGTGCTTCCGTCATGGTTGGTTGCGGTGGGTCGTAACAGCTTTGCGCACATCATCGGCGTCAAGGTTAGCGAAACCACCGCCGAGATCAGAATCGCCACGGCCAGGGTGATCGCAAACTCGCGGAACAAACGGCCGACCACGTCGCCCATGAACAGCAACGGAATCAATACCGCCACCAGCGAGACAGTCAAGGAGATGATGGTAAAGCCGATCTGTTCGGAGCCTTTCAAAGCGGCCTGTAAGGCAGATTCGCCGCGTTCCAGGTAGCGGGAGATGTTTTCGATGACGACGATGGCGTCGTCCACCACAAAGCCGCTGGCGATGGTCAGAGCCATCAAGGTCAGGTTGTTGATACTGAATCCGGCCAGATGCATCACCGCAAAGGTGCCGACCAGCGACAGCGGCACCGCGACTGCGGGGATCAGCGTGGCCGGCAGGTTGCGCAGGAATAGAAAAATCACCATCACCACCAAGGCCACGGCCAGCAGCAACTCGAACTGCACATCGTGCACCGAGGCGCGGATGGTGATGGTGCGGTCAGTCAGCGGCAGCACTTCGACCGCACTGGGCAATGTCGCGCGCAGCTGCGGCAGCAACTTGTTGATGCGATCCACCACCTCGATGACATTGGCGCCGGGTTGGCGCTGGATATTGACGATGACGGCGGCGCTGTCGTTGGCCCAGGCCGCCAGCTTGACGTTTTCCGCCGCGTCCACCGCATCGGCCACTTCTGCAAGGCGCACCGGCGCGCCGTTGCGGTAAGCAACGACTAAATCGCGGTATTCGGCTGCCGAGCGGAGTTGATCGTTGTTGTCGATAATCGCCGAGCGTTGCGGGCCGTCGAACATGCCCTTGGGTTGATTGACGTTGGCGGCGGCGATTGCGCTGCGCAGATCTTCCAGGCTCAGACCATAGGCGGCGAGCGCTTGGTGGTTGGCCTGAATCCTGACCGCCGGCCGTTGGCCGCCGCTGATGCTGACCAAGCCGACGCCCGGCAGCTGGGCAATTTTCTGCGCCAGACGGGTATCGACCAAATCTTGTACCTTGGGCAAGGGCAGGCTGGACGAGGTGACTGCCAGGGTCAAAATTGGCGCGTCCGCCGGGTTGACTTTGTTGTAGATTGGCGGCAGCGGCAGGTCGTTGGGTAGGAAATTGTTGGCGGCATTAATCGCGGCTTGCACGGTTTGTTCGGCGACGTCCAGATCCAACTCCAGATCGAATTGCAGCGTCACGACCGAGGCGCCGCCGGAGCTGGTTGAGGACATCTGTCGCAAACCTGGCATTTGCCCGAACTGGCGTTCCAGCGGGGCGGTGATTGCCGAAGTCATCACTTCCGGGCTGGCGCCGGGGTAGAGCGTAGTAACCTGGATGGTCGGGTAGTCGACTTGCGGCAATGCCGAAATCGGCAACAAACGGTAAGTCAAAATCCCGGCCAGCAGCAGCGCCACCATCAGCAAGGAGGTCGCGACCGGGCGCAGGATAAAGTGTCGCGAAGGGTTGAAGCCGGGAAGCGGGTTTTGCGCGGCAGCCATGTTCAGTTGGCGGCTTTGCCGGTGGCAGGAGCGGCTGCTTTGGTTTTATCGATGACCTTAACTTGGCTGCCTTCGCGCAGTTTGTCGGCACCGTCGATCACCAGCTTGTCGTTCGAAGCCAGACCTTCCAGAATCGCGACGGTTTCGCCATCCGCCGGTCCGGGTTTTACCCGCCGTACCGTGACGCTGTTGTCGTCCTTCACCAGATACACGAACGCACCGTTGGCGCCGTGCTGGATCGCTGCGCTAGGCGCCAAGGTCGCCGCTCGCAAGGTGTCCAGACGCATTTTGATGTTGACGAACTGGTTGGCGAACAGGGTGCGGTCTTCGTTATCGAACTGAGCTTTTAATTTCAGCGTGCCGGTACTGGCGTCGATCTGGTTGTCTACCGCCAGCAGTTTGCCGCTGGCCAGTTTTTGCTGGCCGGCCCGGTCGTAAGCGTCGATGACCAGCGTGTCGCCGGAGCGCCAGCGGCGCATCACTGCCGGTATGTCGTCTTCCGGCAGGCTGAATACCACCGAAATGGGCTGGACTTGGGTAATCACCGCCAGGCCATTCACGTCGCCGGCGCGGACCATGTTGCCCTGATCGACCAGTCGCAAACCGATGCGGCCGCTGACCGGCGCGGTGATGCGGGCGTAACTGAGTTGCAGCTTGGCATTGTCGAGTTGGGCGCGGTCGATCTCGACGGTGCCGCGATATTGCTTGACCAATGCGGCCTGAGTGGCGGTTTGCTGGGCGGCGATGGAATCTTGCTCCAGCAAGGTTTGGTAGCGGTCCTGGTCGATTTCGGCGTTTTTCAGCAGCGCTTCGTCGCGCAGCAATTGGCCTTCGGCTTGTTGCACCGCCACTTGATAAGGGCGGGGGTCGATTTCGGCGAGCAGTTCGCCTTGCCTAACCGCTTGACCCTCGGTAAATGCCACCCGGATCAGTTCGCCATCGACCCGCGAGCGCACCGTGACGGTGTGCAGAGGGGTGACCGTGCCCAGGCCGTTCAAGTAAATCGGCAGATCGCCCTGCCGAGTTAAAGCGACTGCGACACTGACCGGGGTGTTTTCGTATTGGTTGGGGCGGGAATCCGCGTTCTCCTGATGTTGCCGTCCGGCTTGGTAAAAATAATACCCGCCTGCTGCGGCAAGCAACGCAAGTATGGTTGCCCAGCGCCAGCGCGGCCTCCGCGGTAATGCGGAATAATCCTGATCCTTGTTCATAGCCATGCGAATATCAGTAAGTGGGTTCTGGCGTCATGCCGGTCAGCCAAGTCTACCGGCACAACTAAAAAAGGCATCCTGAAGATGCCTTTTTTCGGATTGTCGGCCGATGTGGCGACGCTCAATCGTAGTGGTAGTGTTTGCGCAAGGGTTTAACCACTTCCCAATGGCTATCCAGGCCTTCATGAAACATCACCAAGTCGCCCGGTAAAATCCGCACCGGCTCGCCGCCGACTGGGGTAACAATAATTTCGCCTTCCAGTACATAAGCGGTTTCGGTTTCGTCGAAATCGATGGTGAACGTGGAAATTTCTTTTTCCCAGATAGGCCAGCTTGATACGCCCAGCTCCTGTAAACGTTCCTCGCTAGGGTTATGTTCAACGGTAATTTGGCTCATTGGTTTCCTGTTTGAATGAAGTTGATCGAACGGCGGATTTTAGCATTGTTGCCGCGTCGCAGCTATGAGTCGGTGGTTTCGTCCGGTAATTGCTTGGGATCGTCAGCGCGGCGCAGCCTGTTTACCCGCTCAAATCCCAGGGGTTCCTTGCTTGCCCCGTTTTCCAGTTTGGACTCGTTCCCTTGGTAGAGTTTAAATTCGGTAACGGAATTGATAGTGGTTAGGGTCGGTTCCTTGTTCAGATAATCGTTAAGCCAGACCACGATTAGCGCGATTACCAGGCTGGCGATGCAGGCAATGCTGGCGTCTTGGCCGTAATCGGGTCTCACCGGCTTGTCGGGTAGTGAGGCCCAATCCACCACGTCCAGTTGCGGATTGCTTTGGCGCTGTTTGACGTCGATCTCCACCAGTCGTTGTTTAGTTTGCTGTAATAATTCCTCCAATTTAACCAGCTCTTCCTGCATGGCTTTGTGTTTGGCGAATTGATTGGTGTATTCGGCAGCTTTTTGTTTGTGCTCGGCCATTTGTTTTTGAATGGTCAGCACGGTGCGATGCGCGGCGCCGTAAGCGTTTTCGGCTTCTTGCGTCGCATAGGTCGAGCCCGCTTGCTCCTTGCTGGCGATTTTTTCATCCAGCTCGGCCAGTTGGGTTTTTAAGTTGCGCAAGCTGGGGTGAAATTCGATGTATTCGTCGGTGTATTGGCTTCTTTGCGCTTCCAGGCGTTCGCGCAGGCGCTCGGCTTGCTGGGTTAACACCGCCAGACTTTGCGAATCGGCTTCCGGCACCACGGCTTTGCCTTCGGCGATGGCCGCACGAATGGCGTCCAGTTTGGCCTTGGCTTTGGCTTCTTCTTCCAACGCCGCATTCAAGGAATTATTTAAACCTTGTAAGCGGGCGTGGGCCTCGTTATCGGTACTTTCCAGGGAGAGGATGTCGTGCTGCAATCTAAACGATTCAATCTCCTGACGTTTGTCGCGCACTTGCTGTTCTATGCGAGTCAATTCCGAATTAATCGTGGTACTGGCTTTATCGGTGATGTCGGCGATGTACTCCGCGCGAATTTGCTGGTAGGTTTTGATCCAGGTATTCAAGGCCAGCTGCAGAAATTGCGGATGATTACCTTCCGCGGCTAATTGCACCAGATTGGTTTCCACTACCGGTTTTACTTGGAATAGTGCTTTCAATTGGTTGACAGTGGGGTGGTCGATATCTTTCTGTTGTTTTAGCGTCTCGGCGGTTTTTTCCAATACCGGTTGGCCCAGCAAGACCTGCTTTTGAATGTTGACGTGCTCCAGATCCGCTTCCGCATGAGTTTGATCAATGTCGGTTGCTGCGGTGGTCAATACCAAGGCTTGGCTTTCAAAAATGGCCGGCTGTAGAAAGACATAGGTTTCGGTAATCAACAGCAAAGGCAGAAGTACCAGTAAAAATAAGGTTCTGCGCCTTAAGCGGCGTGGCCAAGGCGTTGGATTGGAACGGTAAAAATCGTCTCCGACGATGTGCAAATCATGGCGATATGGAAACATCACGATTTTCTCCCTGGCGCTAAGTCCGCAGGTTATAGTTTTTGTTGTAGTCCGCTTTGCGGATTTTTAGAAAATTTTTAACGCCGAGGCGAAGGCTGTGTCAGTCAGCTTCGGTTACGGGCAATTAAACGAATGTCGGGTTTAGTATTGTCGATACTGACTGCTAACTTCAGTGGGAGTCTTGCTTGCTCAAGACTTAATTGATAGCCCATTTCAGGCCGTAGAGCCCAAGATCCGCGCTGGCTGGTCTGCTCTGGTGCCTAAACAGTAAATATCGGCGAGCTGCCAGTTTAAACCAATCCAAAAATCAAGCAATTCTAAATTTGCTAACGGCTGTAAAGGCTGGCCTCCAGTCCGACATTATGTCGGATTAATAACCGAAGGCGCGCTTACCAAAGCCCTTTACCTGAACCGAAAGTGATTAGCAAATCGGTTGTAGGAGTAGCCTTCAAATCCGAGATATTAAGCCACGATAAAATATGCTTCGCCTATACTAAAACTCCAATTGGATTTGTGATCCCTCGCCGGTTTGCCGGCTTTTTGTTCGGACAAGACCGAGCGTTCTATGTATCCTTGCAGACTGACGTCCTAGGCGAGTCGGGCGCAATTTCCTCAGATGCCGTTTTGCGGCTATTTTTCAAATTTTTGGATTTCCACAAATCCCCGATTGGATTGGTATGGCAGATAAAGAGGATGGAATACTCAGAATTCATGTGTATGAACTGAGAGTGGGTATGTGCGTAAGCCGTCTGGAAGCGCCGACGGAAGATTCACCTTTTTTATTGGATAGAATCGTTATTGAAAGCCATGCGGATATCCAGGCCATTCAGGCGATTTGCGATTATGTCTATATCGACGTTAAATATCAAAAGTCTTTTTCTGGTGCGATTCCAACCAGAAATACTGAAGCGCGGAAACATTTGAGTTTTGCCAGGTCGTTCAATCAAACCGCTAATACTTATCAACGCACCGGTAATTTAATTAAAACGGTGATGGACGATATTCGTTTCGGTAATCAATTTAGTGTCAGCGCAGTTAAACAAGCCGTTTCCGAGTGTGTGGATAAAGTATTGGAAAACCCTGATACGATGCTGCTGCTGACTCAAATTAAAGATCAGGATCAATATACCGCGCAACATAGTATGAATGTTTGCATCTTGTCGATTCTGTTAGGCCGTGAGTTAAATTTATCAGTGGAAGAACTGAATAAACTGGGTTTTTGCGGCTTGATGCACGATGTCGGCAAAATGAAAGTGCCGCTGGAAATACTCAATAAGCCCGGCTCTTTAGAAGACTACGAGATGGACATCATGCGTAAGCACACGCTATACGGGCGCAACGTTTTAATGTCCGCTCGTAATGTATATCCCGGTGCTGTAGACGTTGCCTACGACCATCACGAGCATTTGGCCGGTACCGGTTATCCGAGAGGTTTGAACAAAACGACGCTGTCGATATTTACCAAGATGGTAGCGGTTGTCGATACCTACGATGCCATTACCAGCGACCGGGTGTATCAGCGAGGTAAGCCGCATCTTATGGCGTTGGGAATTTTGGTGAAAGGTATGAATCATCAATTTGAAGCTAATTATGTCACTCAATTTATCAACTGCATCGGCTTTTATCCGCAAGGTAATTTAGTCGAATTAAGTAGTGGCGAGATTGGCTTGATAGTTGAGCAAAATAAAGCTGATCGGCTTAAGCCGAAAATCTTGCTAATTCAGGATGGGAATAAAAACCCTATCGAAGAAAAAATACTTGATTTATCGCTGAATCTTGCCGATGCAAGCGGTAAACGCTATGGTGTCAAACAAGTAATAAGGCCTCAGGACTGCGGTGTCGATTTGGCCAAGTATTATCAAGATGGCAAGTTTACTAAAGAATATGCGGTAGTTGGCTAAGGTTTTAGTTCTTTAAATAAAATTCCCTGGATATTGTTTTTAACAATGGTTAAAAAAATTAATATTAACCAGCTCAGAAAAGGTATGTTTGTTTGCGGCACTGATCGGAAATGGATAGATACACCTTTTTTCCGTACTAAATTTCTGATTTCATCAGATAAACAAATTAATACTTTAAAAGAGTATTGCCAAACTGTTTCTATCGATACCGGTAAAGGTATCGACGTGGATAAGCCCGCTGAAACCGACATAATCGATTCCGGCGGTTCTGCGGCTACGGAGATGCGCAGCCGCGCCGAGGAAAATGATTCTGCTTACCCTGTTAATTGCATCGTCGAACTACAGACTGGCGAACTGGCAGTGGTGGTCCAGGGACATTCACAAGTTCCCCAAAGCCCGCTAGTGAAGGTGATCACCAATCCGCAGAAACAATTGCTGTTTCAAGAGCGTTTGCTCGATCTGGCCAATGAGCAGCAAAATCAGATCAAGATAGTCAGGGTATTGGCTAGCGACGAACCGATTATCGAATTGCTGAAAATGTTTGTCGAACTGGAAAAAACTTAGCCAGCCAAAAACTTAGGCATACTGCTGAGTCTTGCCGAACAGCTCGTTGCTTAGGGCAATCACGGCGCGCGGGTCGATTTCTGCAATGGAGAAATCGTTTTTATCCAGTTTGAACGGATTGACCTGTGAAGGCGACTTCAACGCCTTATTGATGTCGGTTTGGTAAATCCGGCTGACCGGCGTTGGTCCAAACAAGGTAATCGACGGCCGATTCAAACCCCAAGCCATATGCGTCGGCCCGGTATCGTTACCGATCACTAAGTCGGCCCTGGCGAGCGCGGCTTTCAAATCGTTGAGGCTTAATTGCGGTAATACCCGCGCCAGACTACGTTCGGCCAGCCACTGCGCCATCCAGTGTTCTTTCTCGTTGCCCCAGCAGATCAGAAAGTTGGCTTCCAGTCCAAAGATTACCTGAAGAAATTTTTCTAAGGGGTAGTTACGGCTGGGCCAGGTCGAGCCTATCACCAGAATGACGTTGGGTTGACCGGCTGGAAAATACTCATCCAACGGCGTTTGCGGCGGCTGAAAAAACAAAAACGGCTGCTTTTCCTGAATTTGCGCGGGTGTCACATTCAGCCCCAGCGGTTGGGTCAGCACGGCGACATTGCGATCAATAGTGTTGGCGTCGTAAGGGTAGGCCACATGCCGGTTGTAAAATAAGGCGGCCCATTTTTCCCGGATCGAGTCCTGATCGAACCCCACGCAGTTTGCCGACAGCAAACGCGAGACCAACGCGGATTTAATTAAACCTTGTGCATCGATGACTAAGTCGTATACCTGCTCGGCATAACCGCGTATTTTGTTTATCTCGGCAAAGATGCGCCATTTGTCGGTTTTCAGGGCTTTTAAATTCACACCCAACACGTTGTTCAGATGCGGATTGTCGGCTAGTACGCCGGCGAAGCGTTCCTCGACGATCCAGTCGATTTGCGCCAGCGGCAACGCGGCTTTGATGAATTGCAACGCTGCCATCGCATGGACGATGTCGCCCAGCGCCGAGAGCTTGACGATGGCAATTTTCATCGATTAGGCGTCCAGCGCTGCCAGAACCTGCTCCGGCCGGATTTCCGTTAAGCAGCGAGTATGGCCCAACGGACACTCACGCTTAAAACACGGCGAACAATCCAGATGTAAATCCAGGATCTCTGCCTTGGGATGCAGCGGCGGGGTAAAACCGGGGTCGGAAGAGCCGTATACCGCAATTAATTTTTTATCCAGTGCGGCAGCGACGTGCATCAGACCGGAATCGTTGCTGACGACCGCATCGGCCAGGGACAGTAAATCGACCGCATCGGCCAGTGAGGTAATGCCGGCGAAATTGCGGCAAATACCACCCGATAAATCATTAATGTGCTCCGCAACGGCTTTGTCCTTATCGGAACCGAATAACCAGACTTGCCAGCCTTGTTCTTCCTTTTGCCGGGCGACAGTAGCGTAATGTTCGCTCGGCCAGCGCTTGGCCGGACCGTATTCCGCGCCCGGACAAAGTGCCAGGATTTTACTGACAATAGGGCGTAGTTCCCCCGCCCCCTCAAGCAGAGCGCTGGGCGGGGGGATTTCGATTAAATCCGCACCGGTAATCTCGAATTTCCGGCAGACGTTTAATTGTTGCTCGGTCGTGATCATCAACTTTGGAACGTCGTAAGTTGGCGGCTGAGGTGCTTCGTCCGGTAAACCCAGTGCCACAAAACGCTGTACGGTCATGGTCAGCACTGTCTTATCGAGCGTGCGCACATCGTTCAACAAACCCCGGCGCAGTTCGCCGAGAAAACCGGTCCGTTTGGGAACGTGCGCAAAAAACGGAATCAGCGCCGATTTCCAGGAGTTAGGCAGCACAATCGCCTGATCGTAATGATGACTTTGCAATTGCCGGCCGATACGGATACGCCCGCGCAAATCAAACTGCCCGTGTCCCTGCGGCATCGTCAGACCTTTATTAACTTCCGGCATGCGTTCCAGTAGCGGCAAGGACCAAGCCGGGGCCAGCACGTCGATATGGCAATCGGGGCGTTGTTGCTTGAGGGCGATGAACAGGCTTTGCGCCATCACCATGTCGCCGACCCAGGACGGGCCGACGACCAGGATTTTATAAGGCTGCGCCGTCACTTAAGAAACGAGCGTCAACCATTCCTTATGGTCGGCGCGACGGCCCTGAACGTAGTCGAAATACAGTGCTTGCAGTTTTTCGGTGATAGGGCCGCGGCTGCCGGAACCGATGTCGCGGTTGTCGTATTGACGAATCGGCGTGACTTCGGCGGCGGAACCGGTGAAGAAAGCTTCGTCTGCAACGTAGACTTCGTCGCGGGTAATACGTTTTTCGATCACTTCATAGCCTTGTTCACGGGCGATGGTGATCAAGGTATCGCGGGTAATGCCTTCCAGAGCCGAGGTTGTCTCCGGCGTGTAAATTTTACCGTTACGGACGATGAATAGATTCTCGCCGCTGCCTTCCGCACAGAAACCTTCGTGGTCTAACAATAGTGCTTCGTCGTAACCGGTGGATAAGGCTTCCTGCAAGGCCAGGATCGAGTTGATGTAATTACCGTTGGCCTTGGCTTTGCACATCGTGCTGTTGACGTGGTTACGGGTGTAAGACGAGGTGCGGATGCGGATGCCTTTTTCCATGTTTTCCGCGCCGAGATACGCGCCCCAGGTCCAGGCCGCGACCATGACGTGTACTTTCAAATTATCTGCGCGCAGGCCCATGCCTTCAGAGCCGAAGAACACCATGCTGCGGATGTAGGCGCTGTCCAGATTGTTTTTAGCGACGGCATCACGATGGGCTTGATTGATTTCTTCTTTCGAAAACGGCATTTTCATATTCATGATATGCGCGGAACGAAACAGACGATCTGTATGCTCGGCCAGTTTGAAAATCGCGGTGCCGTTTTCGGTTTTATACGCGCGTAAGCCCTCGAAGACGCCGCAGCCGTAATGCAGGGTGTGAGTCAATACATGGACTTTCGCATCGCGCCAATCAACCCATTTTCCGTCTAGCCATATAAACCCGTCTCTATCATCCATCGTTGTCATCGTCTGAACCTGTATTGTTTAATGATTGGTGCTGCGCCGCGTCGGCTTAAAAGTGACGGAAATTGTACTATAAAGCGGTGTCAGGCAATACAGGCCGCGCAGAAGTCCATGGTTTTGGGTGGCGCCGCAGGGCTTTAGGTATTTGACCGAATTGTCTCTATCCAAGGGCGAGGCCTAAGATGCGGGGAGTGCGAGAGTGAAATAATTCACTGATTCTTCGTGGCATCGACCACCGACAGGGGGGCATTGTTTGGGATAAATTAAACTCAACGTCAATATTTAGTTAAAGCCTGATGTCAGAGATAGTTAGGAAATGTTATGGCTATGATTTTTATAGGCTTTAGTTTGTTGGCGTCACTTATGCTTAAGATGAAATGAGTCAAATCGGCATGTTCGGGAGAGCGTCATGAAAACAAGCAATGAAGTCAACGAAATCAGTACACTGCGTATCGTGTTTATCGAAACCTTAAGCAGGCAGTTTATAGCCATCACTGGTTGCGGCATTTATGTATACCTCAATCCGGTCACTATTAACGAATTGTTCAACCGTTATCTGAACAGCAGCGTACCCATCAATGTTTTTGCCCGGCAATGCGTCAGGAATATAGTGGCTTAAAGTTGGTCAGACAATCCGGACGGCTAGAGCCGTCCAGGACGTCTTTGGAGGCAAGGGCTTCAGGCTTTGGCAAAGCGCCGGCGTGAGCCGAATAGTACAGCCAGCAATAGAGACGCAAGCGCCGCTTGGCCGGCAATCAAGCTTTGACAGGCCGCCAAGTCTGCCGGATGCGCAAATGCAAAGCGTGGTTGATCGCGACTATATTCATCGCTCCAGGTGGTGTCGGTCATGATCTTGGGCACGAAATAGTCGCGCCATTGATCTTCAAAGCGATTAACCGCCTCAACATACTCGGCGTAGCGCGGCGCATCGATTCCCGCCAACCTATCGGCCATTTGCAGCGCCGCCATAGCCGGCGATAGCCACGACCAGGATTCCAGAAACTCGAATTGTGCCTTACGGGCACTGTCGAAGCGGTACATCAACGGCCGGATCTGTTGGTCCAGAACCAAACCTGCCGGTAAACCGGTAATTTCGCGGGGTAACTCCTTGCCGGTCTGCGGCATCTTCAGGTCGGGATGGGTGCTGTACCAGTCAGCGAGCAGCACCTGGCGTTGTTGATTGTTTTGCTCCTGAAACTGGCGGATGGCGATGATGCTATCCAGCCGGGATGGCATCGGCGCATGCCGATCAGCGGCCCATGCCAGCAAGGCCGGGCTGGCGAAGGTCAATATCAACCAGACCCCGAGCATGCCGATAGCGGACGCGCCGGACGAGAAGGGCAGCAACAGGAACAAGCCGGCAATACCGAACCAGACCAGCGCATAAAGTCCGCCAAATCCCAGCCAATACGCCACGCTATCCAAACTAGCGCCCGGATCGAGCAATAGCGCCAGCAGCGAGCTGCCGACAATTACCAGTAGGACCACAACATAACGCACGCATAGCGCAGCACACACCAAGTGCCAGGGTGCCGACATTTGTGTGCAGACCAGCCGCCAGACCCCGCTTTCCCGGTCCTCCTGCACCAAGCCGTAGCTCAAGGCAATCACCATCAGCGGCGTCAGTAAGGCGAACACGGTGGCAAAATCCAGCATGCCTAACTCGTGTAGCATCGGGTTGAACAACTGATCACTGTTGCGACCGTCGGTGTGGCGGCTGCGGGTGGAGATTTTGATGCCGGTGCTTAAAAAATCCAATTGCCGCACACTCAAGGCCAAGCCGCCCAGGGCCGGCAAGCGCAAGGGTGGCGCGGCGGCACTCGCGGAAAAAGCGCTGGCTTTGCTGGCATTGCCAGCGGCTTTGGGCGCATCGTGCATCTCCGCTTGATTGGACGTTGCATTGACAGAGTGTGGTGATGCGTTGCCGTGCAAGCGAAATTCGCGGGCGGCCAAGCCCGACCAGGCGGCGCTAGCCAGCATCACGCTGAGAAACAACCCGGTCACCCACAGATTTAAGCGGTTGCGTTTAAAACGCAGCCATTCCATAGCAAGCAGTTGCATCATGGCGCCAGCCTCCGTGCGGAAATTTTCAATAGGCCAACCGATAAGCCCAGCCACAGCAACAACACCAACAAATCCACTTCGGCGGTTCGCAGTGCGAAGCCGATGTTCGGTGCTTGATAACTAAAATCCGCCACGCTGCGCCAATCGGTTTCCTCGCCGGTGGCCTTGCGCTCCGTGCCACGACTGCGTTCGCGGTCCCAGTCTTCGGTGAGATTGATAAAATATTGCCGGTACTGTTCGGCGGCGTCTTCAAAATGCCGTTGATGCGCCAAATCCATGCCGGCGAGGGTCATGGACAACGAACGGAGCGCCAGGCTGGGGCCTAGCCAGGAACCGAGGTGACTGAGGTGCTGTTGCCTGACAAAGTTGTCGCGTAAAGCGTCGAAGCGCAGGGCGTGGACCTTAACGGAATAGGCATCGTTGTGCTGGCGATTTAAAGACACAAAACCGACCGGCAAATCTTCTTTGCGAGACACGCCGTATTGAGCCAACACTTGCGCTTCGAAGGCCTTGGCGCGCTCCTCATGATCGCCGTCGTGCTCCAGACCATGATCGATATCGTCCTTGATCTCGCGCCAAAATTGGCTGGCATTGGGGTTGGGTGCCAGTATTTCGGCGCTTACCGCGCCCAGGCGCGGGGCGATAAATACGCTCGCCAGCCAAAAGCCCAGCAGACAAAACAAGGTCGTGCGGCTGGTGTTGAAATACGCCGAAGCGGAAATCGCCAGCGCGGCGAAGGTGCCGTAATACAGATTTAATACCAGCATCAACACCAGCAGGCGCAGCGCATCGTCCAGCGTAAAGGCGAAATTTCCCAACAAGATGACGGCTGCCAGCAATAGCGCCGGTGCCAACACTACCGAAAACGCGGTCATCAAGCCCAGTAATTTGCCGAATAACAATTGCCCGGCGTCCACGCCTAAACTATGCAGCATGCGTAAGGTGCCCGATTCGCGTTCCTGGCTGACCGAGTTGAAGGTCAAGGCCACAATCAATAGCGGCAACAGTGCGGTCAACACAAAACTGGTGGTGGCTTGGCCGAAGCGGCCAGCCAACACTTGGTCTGCCGCCGGGTTAAAACGGGTGAGGTTGCGTTTGTGCGGTTCCAGCCACAAGGATTGGCCGATATACGGACGCAAGCCCGGATCCAGTGCCGCCACCGGCGTATCCTGTTTAAACACATAGATGCCGTAATGCGCAGCGGAATGTGGATTTTTCACGCTCTGGGTATTCCACTGTTCTTTGGCGGTGGTGCCGACGCTGTGTTTTTCGGCACGCAACTGCTGCAATTCGTACATTGAAGTCAGAAAAAAACCGACAAACAACACCAGCAGGGTAATGCCCAAAGTCAGCAAGCGGCCGTCGCGCAGCGTGGCGAGAAATTCTTTGCGAATGATGGTCTTGATCATGCCAAGCCCCGGGCGTGAGCCAGATATTTTTGTTCCAGTTCGTCGTGTTGCACGGTGTGGGCGTCGAATTCTTCCACCAGGCGGCCGTTTTTCATGATGCCGATACGGTCGGCGACTTGTTTGGCATTGAACAAATCGTGAGTCGCCATCAGCACTGCCATGCCGCGATCGGCGGCGGCGCGGATGCGTTGGGCAAAGTCATTGGCGGCGCTGGGGTCCAGGCCCGAAGTGGGTTCGTCCAGCAACATGGCTTTGGCCTGTTTGGCGGAGGCGATGGCTAAGCCGACTTTTTGGCGCATACCTTTGGAATAGGCCGCCACCCGTTTCTGATGGGCATCGGCTTGTAAACCGCTATCCAGCAACAAGCTGTGAGCTTGGTCGCTGCTCAGGCGAATATTGGCCAAGGTGCAAAAATAGGTCAGATTCTCCAGGCCGCTCATCACCTCGTAAAGCGCGACGTTTTCCGGCAGATAGGCCAGTTTCGCCCGCACCAGTTCGGCATTGGCGTGCGGCGATTCGCCTTCGATCAGCACCTGCCCGCTACTGGGGCGATTGAAAGTCAAAAAAGTGCTGATGGTCGTAGACTTGCCGGCACCATTGCCGCCTAGCAGTGCATACACGCAGCCTTGGGGAATTTGTAAATTTAAATTATCGACCGCGCGGTGCTGCCGGTATTCGACAACCAGGTTTTGGGCGGCTAAAACAGGGGAGACAGAGTTCATATTAGGTATGAGGGTTAGGGTAATGATCGGCGACGGTCGACTGGATCAGCCGCCGTCGCCCCCGGCAGCGTCAGTATTTTAGCGACAAACTGACATAATAGGTGCGCTGAGCCAATGGGTTATTTTCATAGACGTCCTGATCCAGGATATTGTCTATACCGGCCGACACCGTACTTTTCAGTTTGTGAAACGTCGGCAGCGCATAGTTGGTTTTGAAATCCACCAAGGTATATTCGTCGGATCCGTTGAAGACATTGGCGACGGTATCGACGTTGGTGATCTGATGGAACATATCGCTGCGGTAGCGCACGCCGGCGGTGGCATTCCATGCCGAGGACAGATGGTAGGTGGCGGTGACGTTAGCTTGCAATTTTGGTGTGCGCGGCCATTCGTTACCGATGAGGCCGGTAGCGTCGCGGTTTTGCGTGATCTGCTTGTTTAAAAATACGGTGTTGGCCATAAAATCGAGCGGCAAATCAAAAATGCCATATTGTTGATAGGTTACATCGACACCGATGGTTTCAGTTTGGCCGATTGCCAAATAGGTGTTGGGGCCGTTACCGCCGGCTAACAGCGGGTTGTACGAAAAAATTTCATCGTTAATCAGATCGTAAAACAAATTGGCGCGGACATAGCCTTGTGGAATGTCGTACTGAGCCATCAAGTTATGAAAATAGCCGTTTTCCGGCCCCAGATTGGGATCGGCGAAGGTGGTGCCGGCCACAGTGTTTCTGCTGGCAAATAGCTCTTCGGCTACCGGAAAGCGATAGGCCTTGGCGAACGAATAGCGGAACGTCCAATTATCCGGCGAAAATTCCAACGACGCTTTCGGTGAAATGCGGGACTGATCGCGGTCCTGATAATCTTGAATGCGTCGGCTATCGCCGACGGCGCGGTTGAAATTGTAAAAGTGGCCTTCCAGGGCTTGAAAATGGTCGAAACGCAGGCCGGCCATCAGGCTCCAGTCCGGCAGAAATCGCCATTCCACTTGCGAAAACAGACTGTTGGTTTGGGTTTGCCCGCCGGAGTCGCTAACTGCGCTACCGAGGTTGGCGGCTGAGAAATTGTTGGTGTTATAGACCTTATTGTTATTGTTACCGTGGACGATTTGATAACCGCCCATGAATGACAAATCGTTTCTGCCCAGAAAGGCGTCGGTTGCCAATTTTAGATCGTAGGTAGCCCACCAGTTGTCGACATCGGTAATCTGGCCTGGTAACTGGTTGTTTACCAAAGCCAGACGGTCTTGGCCTAAGCCTGTCGATTGCACTGTGCGGTCTTTAAAGGCGTCGTAATAACTGGCTGTGGTATCGATATTCCAGTTATCGGAAATCTTGCCTTTTAAACTCCATCCGTAGTTCAGCGCTTGGCGATTTTGTTCCTGCAGGCGAAAGCCATTCCTGGGTACGGTAAAGTTAAAGCCGTCTTGGGTGTAATAGTTGGTGAAGCGACCGGCGTTGTTGGTGGCATTGCTATACAGCGTTTGTCCGGTTAAGGCGTTTTTGGCTAGCACCAAGGGGTCGTCGTTACTCTTGATCCTTTCTTCGTAAGCTATCGTAAAACGGGTCTGTAGGTCTGGCGCCAAGTCGTAAGCCATCTTTAGCTTAAACAAATCGGTGGTGGCTCGATCGATGCCGGAATCGCCAAAGATAAAGTTTCTCTCGCCGGCGATTGGGCTAGAAATCAAATGAGCGCCGGTAACCGGGATGGCGGTAGCACCGGCTGCTAAATTGGCAGGTAATCGGGTGGTTGCCGCCGTAGTGCCGATCGGGTCCATCGGCTGACCTTCGTTTTCTAAATGATTGTAAAACGCGTAGATGCTGAATTTGTCGATCCTGTCGCCGCCGGATACAAATGTCCTAAAGCCTTGCAGCAACTGATTGCGACCGCCGCGATGCATGTCCTGAAACATGCCGGTGGCATCCATTTGCGCTTCGAATTTATCCGGCATTTTGGTGATTAAATTCACCGCGCCGCCAAAGGAGTGGCCATCGTATTGCGATGAAAACGGGCCGAATAAAACGTCTACCGATTCGATTTCGCTGGGAGCGACCATGGACCAGCGCGGCGCAGCGGTGTGGCCGGCATTGACCATGTTGTACAAGGGCATGCCGTCCGCAAATACCATGCTATGTGCCGATTGGGTGATATTGGAACCGCGCATCGCCATCGGTGCGTTGCTGTCGCCTATATAGCGCCGCCGCACGTTCACGCCGGGAATGTAGCGTAAGGCGTCTTCGACCGTGGTGGCGTTCACCTTGGTTTCAACGTCCTCGCCACTGACGTGATAGCTTGGCGATGCTTTGGCGGTATCCGGAAAATACTCGGGTCTTTTGCCGGCGTTTACCACGACATTCTCCAATTCTTGGCTTTTTGGGGAGGCGGCGGGCTTGTTCGAGGGATCCGCATAGCCTTGGCTGTGCATTGAGCAGAGCAACAGGATTATTAGTGGCGGTTGCGGTTTGTGAGGTTTTAGTAATTGCTTCATGGTTATATTGTTATTGTTGAAGGGTTGGTGGAACGGAATTGGCGGTTTTTCGGCGAGTGTGGCCAAACGACCGTGTTTAGGTCGCCCGTGGCTAAATGCCTGAAATAGCGGTGAGCGCGCATGCTAGCAGTGGTCTTGGCACTGCTAAGCGCATGTTTGGGTGTGAGGTTCGAGCTTGCGATGCTGGAAGTGTGGCCGTGTCGACCAGTGTGTTGCAGAGAGCGTGGCCAGACAAGTACGGCTAGGGGATGAGTCCAGACCGTTCGCTGCGAGTTTGTCGAAGCGCGCGCCAAGTGTGGCTGCAACAAGCTCAGTCCGAGCGGAGCATCCGGAGTAGCTGGGGTTGGCTGAATAATGTGAGGTGTGCTCGATTGAGGTGGGCGAGCAGATAAAACAAATTGAAGGCCGATTGCTTCAAGTTTGCGGTAAAGCGGTAAAAATTTCTGAGGAGAGGGGTTCGAGATTGCGGCGACAGCCAATGGCGGCGAAGTGCGTCCGACGCCGTTACCAAGCAAATCGATACCTGGAGAATAATTGATACTGGGGTAGTAATGCGAAAAGCCTAGCAAATGCAAGTTAACATTTGCCTTGGATTCGGCCTCTGGATGTTTAAGACGCGGCGTTACAGCCCACCGGCTGGCGGGCAGCAAGACTTGTAAGTCCGCCGGCTGCTTACTTTTGCAAAGAATCTGGCCGGATGAGTCGTTGAGTTGGGGCGTCGAAGCCTGCTGTCGTGATAAACCCTCGGCTTGCCAAGGACTGGGCAAATGCTCGAAATCGGCGACGATGATAGGGGCGGTATGGATCGTAGTAGTGGCTGAGACAGCATGCCGCGGACCGGCGAATACCATCGTCAAAATGCAAGTTATGCACACTAGCACGAGCTTCACTAACAAGATTCCCGCGCCGTGTAATAACAGCGTAGCAAGGATGAAACCCACGGTGTATGAAATCAGACTGGCGGATGTCGATATTTCCTGGCCGTGGGCGAAACCATGGAAAAAACCGAAAAATGCCACTATCAATACATTGATCTTATTGCTGAAACGAATGTTGCGGGTAACCAGAACCGCAAAAATGCCGCAAGACAGCAGAATTAGGCCTTCCACGCTAGGAATCGATAAACCCGCAGCGCCGGCGAGGCCGCCCAAACTCATCACACTGACAAACGCCAGCGGCAGCATCCAAATTGCCCGTCCGCGTAATTGTGCGGCCCAGACCCCCACAGCCAGCATGGTGAGTAAGTGGTCCCAACCGTTCAGCGGGTGGCTGAAACCATGGCTTAAGCCGCTATTTTCCAGGTTGATGAATTGATAACCGAGAACCAAGGATAGCAGCACGATTACCATACCAAGTGCCATTAGCGATTTCGGCGGCGTCAAGTTTGATTTGCTAAATGGCTGGAAATAACTGAAAGACATCAGTCGAAGCGTGAGTAAAGTAAAAATATGTAAAGTCGATCACAGTATATAGTCATACATTGTCACCATCAATTGCAGTTGGGCAAGCCCTTTGCAATCGGGTGGGCTTTGGAGGTTCCAACTCCGAGGATATTGGTCAAACCACCGTAGTAATTTGAGATCGGGTTGCGCAAGCGGCGGGGTATTTTAGTGAAGCGGTTACCGTCGATGACAGGTTCAGTCGTAGGCTGGCAACTGGATGCCTAGTGTGGAGTTTTCCGTTAGACAGGCGGGTGTTGTTTGTGCCAGCGTCTTGATCGGCGTGCGGCGATGCGCCTTATGTGCGCACCTGTCCGTTGCTCTGGAATGAACAACGTAAGGTCGCAGGAGGATGCAATCCAAATTTTAAGTGTCGATTGTGCTGGGACCGAACATGCCCATGTAGGGACTAAGCCTTCACACGGAGAGAGAAAAGGGATGCAAAGAGTGAAGTATGCAGTCACTCTTCATCACCTGCTGATTGAAATATCAGCAGCGCATTCCGGGCAAATGATGAAAATTACTGGGCGCAACGAATGGTCGAATCGTTTGCTATATACCTGTGAGCCTATTCAAGCTTGAACTGCACGACCAATCGTTCCAGGTTCTGGCTGACGCCGGTCAAGGAGGATGCGCTTAACATATTGGTTTTTGCCGCCTCCGTGGTTTTCTTTGCCAGTTCGGCGGTTTGTTCGAAATTGTCGGCGATTCGCTCAGTGGCTTTCGATTGCTGGATGGTTGCCTCGGAAATCTGCGAGCTTTTATCGTAAATGTGGTCGATGGATAAATTGATACCCTTTATTGCGTCGTTCACTTGCTTTACTGCTTGAGTAGTGCGGGTGGCCGCGGCTTGCTGATTGTTCATCATTGAGACCGTCGTTTTCGTGGCTGAGCTGAGTTTTTCGACCAACGCTTGAATCTGACTGGCGGACTTGGCGGTGTTTCCAGCCAGGCTTCTGACCTCATCTGCCACGACCGCAAAGCCGCGACCATGCTCGCCCGCACGTGCCGCCTCGATAGCGGCATTTAGCGCCAACAGATTGGTCTGTTCGGCAAAGCTTTGAATCATGCCCAGGACGCCCTCAATTGCCGAAGCGTCGCGTTGCAACAACAACAAGGCGTCTGCGGTTTTATTGATGACTTGTTCAAGCTCGGTGACTTGCTGGTTGGTATGGACGATATGTCGAACGCCAAGCTCGATAAGGTTTTTTGCTTCTGTGGTGCAGTTCTGCGATTCTGCCGCATGATAGGCTACACCGTTGAAAGATTTGGATAGATCAGCCATCTGCCGGGCGGCGACTTCGGTGGCTTGCTGTTGATCAGCGATGATGCTATTCAAATTCTGGGCTACCGCCTCAATGTTTCTGCCGTATTCTTTCAACGCATGCGATTCTCGGTTGATGTTGTCAATCAACGAAGTGAAATACGCGTGCAGTTTCTCCAGCGATGTGCGCAATTGCACAATTTCCGCGATCCGACTTTCCAAGGTAAATTTCGAACTTAAGTCGCCATTCGCCAATTTATCGACGTAGATCGAGAACCGGCTGATGATGGTAGCCAGATGGTGCTTGACCAACAGGGTGATGCCGCTCGTTACCAGTATCAACACCGTGCAGGCGATCATGACGGCATACAGCAGGTGTTCATAGTCTTGATACTCCCGGTTGATATTGTCCTCCAAGCCCAGGAGTTTTTCTTGAAATGCCTGCATTTGTTGATTGATGTTGCCCTGGGTGAGCTGCTTTTGTTTGACGACATTCCGGGCATTAGCCAGATCTTTTTCGTAACGACTCAACAAGTAGCGCATTTCGGCGATGGGTTCGAGCGCCATATCTTCTGCTTTGGCCGTAGTCGTTTGATTGCCAAGCGTAAACTCTTGATCCTCGCTAGCCTGAGTTTTCATTACCCCGAGCAGTGGCAAATGCTCGATGGTTGTAGCCGCGTCAGAAAGTAGTTTTAAATAATTCAGGACGTTGTCAGTCGATGCCTGTTTCCGCTCTGAAAAGAAGCTTTGTCGGGTGCGGGATAGATTTTGTAAAGCGAGTTGGCCCTGGCTAATCGCCATGAGGTAGCTTCGTTGCTCGCTGAGTCCGGCGCTGCTGGCTTTCTCTACATAGTTCTGCAAGGTTCGCAAATGCGCCGAAAGTTGTTGTTCGTTGTTGACCAGCAGAATCTGCGGGTCCGCGAGCTTTCCAGCTGCGCTCAATTCGGGTAATGCGGTTTGTTGAATGTCGACGATTAGTTGTGTCAGCGCGGTCTTTATTGTCTCTGAGAGCGCGGTATTGGCGTTAATGTCGTTATTCAGCCGATTGAGATTGTTGGTCAAATCAGTCAGTAAAGTGGCGTCGCCATTCTGCAAATAGGTAAAAATCGGCTGACTGATTTCGAGGTAAATCTTATCCTTTTGTTGGCCAAAGAACGCGACTGTGGCAAATGCTTTGTTCAGATGATTTAACGACCAGCTGACCGTAATCCCGAAGCTAATGATCACAATGAGCAGCGCCAGCGTCACGAGCTTGGAAATTTGGCTGATTTTCATGCGTTGTTTTCGGCGGAATGTTGACTAAGGTTAGAAGTTAATCCAGTTTCATTACGGTTAGATGACAGTTTTGGGGCTGTTCGACAAATTTCGTGATTTATCTAACAGATGTGGTGAATTAAGCACCGCAGGCGGGGAAATTGGCAGATTTAGCCGAGGAATGGGTAGGCTGAGTTGGTGAGTTGGAAAAAATTGGGCGGGTGATGGATAGCGGCATAAGCTTTGCGATTTAAGATCCGCTTTGCAGCGGATCGTGGTGTCCAAGGCTGGCAAGTGCGCGAGCACGTTACCGAGGGTGTTGGTGAGAGAGTGGCGGCACAATGTGCGGATAACGAGAACGATTTGCCGGATTCCGCCGCGGACGGGGGGTGATGCCCGCCGCAATCCGGCAAGGGTAGCTGCGTCTAAGCCCTGGAAGAATACTTGCCGGTCTCGGTATTAATCTTCACCATCTCGCCGCTTTCGATATATTCCGGTACCTGGATTTCTAGGCCGGTGGTCAATTTGGCGGGTTTGGTGCGGTTGGTGGCGCTGGCGCCTTTCATGGCGGGCGGGGTTTCGACGATTTGCAGCGTGATGGTGGTCGGCAACTGGATACCCAGCGCGGCGTCGTCCATCAGCAGCATGATGATGCCTTCCAGACCGTCGGACAAATACTCGGTTTGGCCTTCCAGATCATCGGCCGACAAGCTGTATTGCTCGTAGGTCTCGGTGTTCATGAAGTAATAGGTGTCGCCGTCCTGATAGGAATACTGCACGTTGCAACGTGAGCAATCGGCGGCTTTCAGCATCTCGTCGCTTTTGTAAGTTTCGTCCAGCTTTTGCTTGGTTTTCATGTGCGTGAAGCGGACTTTGTAAAGCGTGGTCGCGCCGCGCGAAGTGGGGTTACGCACGTCGATGTGTTTCACCACATACGGTTCGCCGTTGATTTCGATGGCGGTTCCCTGTTTCAATTCGTTGGCTTTCGGCACGGCTTAATCCTCTGTAAATGTATGATTTGAAATGGCTTGCCACTGGCCGTCGATGAGGCCGGTCAGCGGTTGATAATCGATTTTGTAGCGCATTTTACGACAGTCTTTGATCCAGTAGCCCAGATAAAGATAGGTCAGGCCCCATTGTTTGGCGGTTTCGATTTGCCACAACACCGCGTAAACGCCGAGGCTGTAGCCGGCAAAATCCGGGTCGAAAAAGGTATACACCGCCGATAGTCCGTCGCTTACCACATCTACTATGGCGACCGCCGCCAATTGACCGCCGATCAAAAACTCCACAAACAGCGTGTCGCACCAACTGCTACCGAGGAAGTTGATGTAGTCATCCGGCGTAGTTTCGGCATCTTCACCGGGTTTGTCGTGGCGGGCGCTCAGATAACGTTGATAAAGCCGGAAATGGCGCGCATCGAATTCGGCGTTTTTGACGACTACCCGGGTTTGCGCATTGCGCTTGATGCAGCGCTTTTGTTTGCGGTCCGGCTGAAATGCCATCACTGGCAAGCGGGTCGGCACGCAAGCCTGGCAAGCTTCGCAATAGGGTTTATAAACATAATCGCCGCTGCGCCGAAAGCCCTGGGCTATCAATTGCGAGTAAAGCGGCGTATCCATCTCCACCGACGGATGCACGAAGCCGGAACGCGCTTGGCGATCCTCCAGGTAGCCGCAGGCATGGCCGCTGTCCAGCCAAATCGGGATGGAACTCATGCTTGCCAAGCGTCGGCGCTCGGTGATTGATCGCAGAGTCTGTCCAACAGTTCTACGAAGCGGCTGCGGGGGATTTCCGCCGCGCCAAGGCTGAGTAAGTGTTCGCTGCTGACTTGGCAATCGAGGAGTTGATAGCCCCAGGCCGTTAGTTGCCGCACCAGGTGCACAAACACTACTTTGGATGCGTCGGTTTTACGATGGAACATCGATTCGCCGAAAAATACCTGGCCTATCGCAATACCGTACAGGCCGCCCACCAGTTGGCCGTCCAGCCAGGCTTCGCAGCTATGCGCAATACCCAGGTGGTGCAGAGTGATATAGGCCTGGCGGATGTCGTCGGTAATCCAGGTGCCGCCGTCTTCGCTACGTGGGGCCGCGCAAGCGTCGATAACCTGGCGAAAGGCGCTGTCGTAACGAATCTCGAACAGTTGTTTGCGCAGGGTTTTTGCCAGGCTGCGGGAAATGTTCAGATGTTCCGGAAACAATACCAAGCGCGGATCGGGCGACCACCACAAAATGGGCTCGCCGGGATTGAACCAGGGAAATACCCCGTGCCGGTAGGCATTGACGATGCGCTGCGGCGATAGACAACCGCCAAAGGCCAGTAAGCCGTTGGGTTGTTTCAAGGCCTTGTGCAGCGGCGGAAAGGCTTGGTGAGGATGATCAGGGTCGAGCAAGGTCAGTTGCATAGGAGGCGCGTGATGTCCGGGTTGGCGCTGGTTTGTTGAGTGACTTAGGCCGGCAAATGTTTGCAGGCGATGGCCGGCGTGACTGTTGTTAACGGTACGGAGGCGCAATATCTCGCATGTCTAACTCAAGACGCATCCATTTTGTAACCAAATCCGCGTACGGTTTTCAGTAATTTAAGCTCGTAATCATCGTCGATTTTACGCCGCAGTTGGCGGACATAAACGTCCACCACATTGGTCAGCGGATCGGCGCTGTAACCCCATACTTGTTCCAGAATTCGGGTGCGGCTCAACACTTTACCGGGCATGCGCATAAAGCATTCCAATAACGCGAACTCCTTGGGCGTCAAATCGATTATCGTATCGCCGCGCCGTACTTCATGGGTTTCGCCGTTAAGCACCAGATCTTCGATACGCAATTCTTTGTCGTCCTGCTTCACTTCGCCGCCGCGCCGCCTGAGTAAGACTTCGATACGGGCCAGCAATTCTTCAAATGCGAACGGTTTGGTCATATAGTCGTCGGCGCCGGAGCGCAGGCCGGCCACTTTGTCTTGCACGGTATCGCGCGCGGTCAGCATCAAAATCGGGGTGTCGATGCCGTTGCTACGCAAGCGTTCGCAAATCTGCCGGCCGTTCATGTCCGGCAGACCCAGATCCAGAATGATGACCTGAAAACTGCCCTCGGTACCCAAGGCAATGGCCTCTTGCCCGCTGCGGGCCACCTCCACGGCATAGCCTTCGGCTTTTAAGCCGCGTTGTACGAAATCGATGATGCGCTCGTCGTCTTCAACCATCAGCACCCGCATATAGCCTATCCCCGTCAGAGTATTGGTTGTCATGTATTTCTCAATTATATGAAAATCTGTCCTATGCTACCGTAAGCAGGGGTAGTGTAACCGTAAATGTCGATCCGGCGTTCTCGACACTACGCACGGCTATCTGCCCACCATGGGCTTGCAGGATGGATTTGGCCATCGGTAAACCCAGGCCGGACCCGTCGTCCCGCGAATGCTGGGCGTTGCTGCTGCGGAAGTGGCGTTCGAAAATCCGCTCCAGATCCTCGCTTGGTATGCCTATGCCCTGGTCGGTCAGGCTGAAACAGGCCTGTTTGCCGTCGCGCCATAAAGCCACGGCGATATGACCGAGCGGTTTGGAATAGCGGCAGGCATTTTCGCCCAGAATGAACAACACTTGCCGTAACCGTTGCTTATCGCCGCGCACCAACAGCGGCCCGGACGGCGCCTCCAGACTAACGGAAATTGAATACTCTTGCGCCATCACCTGAAAGTCCTCAACGCTGCTGGCGACCAAATCCGCCAAGTCCACTTTATTCCATTCAAATTGCAGATTGGCCGTGTCAGCGCGGGCCAGAAACAGTAAATCGTTGACGTATTTACCCAACTGCATCGATAGTTCGACGATGCGCTGCAATGCGTCTTTATATTCTTCGGCATCGCGGTCCTGACCGCGTAGCGTTACTTCCGCCTCGCCGCGAATCACCGTGATGGGCGTGCGCAGCTCATGACTGATGTCCGCCAAAAACTCGCGGCGGGCATTATCCATGCGCTTTAATTCCTCGTTCAACAGATTAAGTTCAAAAGTCCGCTCGGTCACCCGCTCCTCCAACACGGCACGGCCTTCGCGCAGCTTATCTTGTTGAACTTCCAGTTCCTTGGCCATTTGATTAAAGTGGCTGGCCAAATACGCAAATTCGTCCCGGCTGTCCAAGGCGATCCGGTAATTCAGGTTGCCTGAGGCGATTTCGTCCGTGCCTTTCATCAATGCTTCGATGGGCTTTTTAAAGGCGCGGAGCAGCATGACGCCGGCTACCAGGCTGAACAGCGCGGCGGTTAACGAGGCCAGAATGGCCGTCCAGCGCGATTTTTCGACCAAAATTTCCAGTTCTTTTTTGGCTTTCCTGGCTTTTTGCCGCTCGGCGTTAATGGCGGCGTCGATCAAGGGCTGAAATTTACCGTCGATTTCTTCCTCGGTGAACTTGGCTAACGCCTGTACGGCGGTGGTCAGCTTGCCTTGCAAACGCAGCCGTTCCACTTCTTCGAAGCGATATTCGCTGGCTTCCAGGAACGCAGTGAGATGGGCGACTTTCTCCAATTCCGCAGGTTTATTGGTCCAGTCTTCGCTGGCGCTGTCTGTGCCCGGCGTTTTGACGGCGGTATCGCGTAGCGTTTGCATCGCCTCGTAAAGGCGGCGTTTGGAAGATTCCACGCCGGTTTCCGAATTGGGGTTGGCCGTGATCAGCCGGTCCATGCGTTGTTTGAAATGGCGATAGGCTTCTTGCGACAGCTGTTCGTAATCGTCGAAGGTCTCGTAAGCGGTTTGGCTGTGCTGAAAATAGCGAGCCACTTCGTTGGCTCCCCAATACAAGGCAATGCCCAAACTCAACACAAAGCAGAAAGAAACAACAATGACTATCGCCAAGCGGAACCGAAACATTGGCGCTATTTGCCTTCGCTAGTCTCGTCCAATTGCTTTTCCATCGAGCGGATGGCTTCCAGTTTTTCGCGCAGCAATCTTGATTCTTCTTTCTTGGAACCGGTGGCGTCTTTGGTTTCCAGGACGTTTTGCACGGTTTTTTGTTTGCGTTCCAATGAGCCGAGTCTTTTCGAGGCACTGTTGATGCGCTTTAAGGCTTCGGTATTAATGGCAACCAGATGGCGCATCCGTTCGTCGCTCAAGCCCGAGGGTGGGATGCCGGCAATTTCATCCAGAATTTTGGGAATATCGCCGCAGGCATCTGATAACAGGCGGCCTACCATCAAATGCAGTAACACCCCAATCTCGGGTTCGTCTTTTTGGCGTTTCACTAAAGACCTGCAAGTCTCGGAGCGACTCGCCGTGGTCATGTTGGCCAGGTTGTTGCCGAATTCCAGCAGCTCGTCTATGTCGGAATGCACCACCGGGGTGCTGTGAATGGTTGGAAAATGTTCCCTGACGCTGGAATCCACCTCGGCGCAGCCGCTGATTACCAACAATGATGCGATCAGCGTCAATACGCGCATAAATAGTGACTGCATGTTGCTTAATTCTCCCCGTTTAACGGAATTTGAACCCGGATACGGGCTCCTTGTTGGTCTTGACGGGCATCGATGACTTCCACTTTGCCTTGATGATTGGCGACGTATTCCTTGACGATGGCCAAGCCCAGGCCGGGGCCATCGCTATCACCTGTTTCGCCAGCCTTGCCGCGATAAAACGGTTCGAAGATATGATCGCGTTCGTCGGCGGCGATACCGGGGCCTTCGTCTTCCACTTCCAGTTCCATCAAGGTGCCGGCGTCGCGCAATATGACGCGAATTTCGCCGCCTTCCGGCGAAAATTTCACGGCGTTGGTCAGCAATTGTTCGATGATCGCACGCAATTGCTCGGGAAAGCCGGAAACTTCCACCGGCCGGGCCAGCATGCGGATGGCGATGGCTTTACTGCTTAAAACCGGTTGGAAATCTTCAATCATGGTTTCCAGCAAGTCTTTGATGTTTACACTTTCCTTGCGTTTGATATCGGGCAGGGAATTGATCCGGCTGTAGCGCAGCAGTTCCTCGGAGACGCTGTTTAACTTTTCGATATTGGCGCATAAATGCAGTACCGTGGCTTGCCGTTTGCTGTTGGGGTCGTAGTCGGTTTCGCCGGCCAGCAGGTCGGCATCCTGGCGCAGGCTTGCCAACGGCAGTTCTATCTCGCGGGCGACGTTTTGCATGAACTGTTGCTTGGACACTTCCAGTTCCAGTAAGTGGGTGCGCAGCCACTCCAGACGATTGCCCAGATAACGCAAATCCGACGGGCCGTTGACCAGAATCGGTTCGGCAAGCTCGCCGGCGCCCAAGCGGCGTATCGATACGTCGAGTTGCCGCATCGAACGCGACAGCACGATCAAAAGCGTGGCAATCACGCTGAACGAAATTGCCAGCAATACCGCGCCCTTGACCAACAAACCGTGCTCCAGCGATTCTGACAATTGATGCAGTTCGTTAAATTCGTGATCGACATGGTTTTCAAACTCGCGCGATAGGGTGGCGGCGGATTCGCGCAAGCCCTGGAAGGCCTCGTCTATCGGTAATTCCAGATTATTCTCGTCGTCCGAGCCGATGATTTGTTGATAAATCAGGTTTTCTTTTTCGGATAATTCGTTAACCAGTAGCGCGATTTTGTTGTCGACATGCAATTTCAGCAAATCGCTTAACGCCTGTTTAAACGAGGCCCGCACCGTCTCGTAGGATTGCCGTTCGTAGGGTTGGCGCAGCGTCGGGTCGGACAGCAACACAAACAGCTTGGCCTTGCGTTCTATATCGGAGGCTTTTTGTAAAACCAGGCGAATAGTTTTGGTTTGTTCGAAGACATGGGTGTTCACCGTGCGGCCTAGTGCGGAGGTTTCGCGCATGCCGAAAGCGGCGTACATCACGGCCAGAAATAGCGGAATCACCGCAATGACAAAGCCCAGGACGATCAGGGACTTTAACGATAAAAAGTTTTTAAATTTCATCCGTGTGCGAGAAGCAATAAATCACGCCATAGTATAGATGAAACGGCAGTCTAAAAATTGGTCATAAATCCGTCACAAACGGCATCGCCTAGGGGCCTAAAGGCTGGTGATTGGATATCGTGGGAGTAAAGACCGAAAATCCTGAGTTTAGAAAAAGGTAATTGAGCGGCGGCGACAGTGGCGCCAATGCTGGGCGCGAGCACAAAAAGTGCAGTGTGTACCCGTGTCGCGGTGAGGCGGGGTGGGTAAACACTGGACGCGTTAGAGCAGGGCGTAGGCTAACCAGCCGGATTCGGCGGTATGTGACGGCGAACTTCCTCAGTGTCGGCTAGCGAAACCGAGCCGAGAGAAGGCCGGGCAGGAAGAGGAATGCTTGGATTGCATTTAGGCAAAATTGCCGGGCATCCTTATTCATTCCAGTCTTCGTCAGCCATCTCTGCAAAACGGCTGCTATCTTTACCGGTTTTTTGTTTAAAAATGCGTTCCAGCAGCGGTGAATTGGCTGCGGTAATGTCTTGTTGTAACTCGGTAATGATGTCTTCAATGTCGGGACCGCCTTTAACAATGACAGGATGAGCGCCCAATTTGATCAACTCATTGGTCGCCGTGCCGCCGACGGAACCGCAATACACCATATCGCAGCCTGTTAACCAGGCCAGCTTGGGCTTTAATTTCTCTTCATTCCCGTCACGTTGTTCCTTACCAAACGACTTGGCCGCCAAAGGTGTAGCGGTAGTGCCATCGATAGCATAAACATGAAACCCCAAGGATGATCCGAAATGCTGGTTGACCATTTCCCCATCGGAACTCGCAAAAGCCACGATCAGTTTATTTGCATCGACTTCAAGCTCCGCGACACTGTTTACATCGGCAAGTTGACTCATATGACACTCCTCAAAAAATAGTTGGACCAAAGGACGACTAAGGCTGGGTCTTAAAATCGATGGTCTTTGGTGTTATTAACGCGCGCCCCGCTGAATCCTGGGCATGGCGCCGGATTGCTCAGTACAAACCGCGCTACTTGCGGTGCTGGTATTCCGCAACCAGCACTTTAATCTTTAGCCGCATAATGTCTTTCAGCATTTGTATTTTTCGGTCATGTTCCTGATGCGCAATCTCGTAAATTTGTTTCCTGAGTGTTTCGTTACTATCCTCGGGTAGACTCAAAGACCATTCAGAAAAAAAGGCATCGTAGCTGTCTATCGTTTTAATCAACTCAAACCTGAGCTTTTCTCGGTCTTGCCTCGGGATGGCCTTTAGCGCTTCATCGATAACCGCATCAAGATCTGACTTTTGTTGTTTGTTGGGAACGGGAAACGGGATGATTTCAGACATAAGCACCGTAAAATGATGAGCAACCGGACGTAGCGTTGATTTTTGTATAGCTTGCTTAATTCATATTTTGCACCAACTTTTAAGTGATTGATTAATTTACGAAAAAGTTTGATCTTATATGTCGGGTTTATAACAAAGAAGACGGTGTTGGCAGGCCGATGTTTGGTTGGTGGCAGTGGTCCTTGATCGACTGCAGCAATCTGCTTGGATATGTTAGCACCCCAGTAGATGCAGATTGGCTGAACTTGCTCAGTCAGGATTGATCGGGTAAATCCGACCCCGAGCTGCCAATATGAATTAATTTGAAATGACAAGAAAGGGTAAAAAAGCTGTCATTCAAGATGTAGATACTGTTATTGAAGT
>NZ_LUUG01000062.1 GCF_001644035.1 Methylomonas methanica | reverse complement strand
TAAGTCACGGATTCAGGTTACATCTATCGTTTCTTCCATCATGATTAATCTCCCAGGTATTTTGGCTTGCTGAATCGTTTATTTTTATTGGTAAGTGTCTCGCCCGATAACTATTAATCCCTTAAAACTATTTAAATGCAGATAAGATTGAAACCCAACAACGGCACCTAAGTTGCTCACTATCAAAACCACTTAAGTCATTGGACCAATCTTAACGACATCATGCCTTTTCTTTTATTTTCGATCTGATCTAATCGAAGGCACTAACCTTAACGGCGAGTGCCAGTATAACTTTAAAAGATTTGTCTTATAAATTGAATTTACTGATATTTTTGTGGTCCACATCTCTTTTTTGATTTTTATTCAGGGCAGCCTTTTGACCCTTTTGGATGGCTAAAATCAGTAAGATCAAACTAAAATTCGAACCACTTCTAAAATATGACAATAAGAAAGTGATGCGTATCACATATATTTAAAAGAACTGCATAAATATACAATTCTGAAAGGAGTTTTCTGGGTGCGCGTTTTCAACGGCCCAGCAATGTTTTTTTTGCCTGATTAATTTGAGCCGCCAAATAATCTGAACCACCTCGATCAGGATGAAAACGCGAAATGAGCTTACGGTGCGCCTGAACAATTTGTTCTTCCGTTGCGCCTGGCTTAAGTCCCAAAACTTCTAAAGCCTCCGTTGTTGTCATGCCTGCTTGCCGAGAGGACTCATGACCTGGCTTACCATATTGCGGATTGCCGACTTTGAACCGTAACCAAATGCTATGAAGTTGCGGGGCATATCTTAGTATCAGAGGCATCGAGCGCACTAAAAACGCGAATATTACGCCGAATAATGCGAGCAGGCCGCTAAGTTTTCCACTCAGCATCAATGCAATCAAAATCAGCGCAACCGCAACCCAGGCCAGCTGCTTAAGTCGCTTGCCGCGCAATTCGGCTGGTGCCTTCATAAACCCAGGCAGCATCAAAATTACCAATACCAATGCCAACAACATCAATACACGTATCACCGACTCTCCAAACGCTTCAACCAACGAACGGCATAATAACTTAGAATACCGGCAGTTCGACAAATGTAGAGGTCGTCAATGTTCAACCCACCAGTCCTCGGCTTCGCGGCCGCCAGCGGCACCGGTAAAACCAGTTTACTGACACAACTTATCCCGATGCTGAAAGCACAGAATCTGCAAATCGGTATCATTAAACACAGTCATCACGACTTTGAGATTGACCATCCCGGCAAAGACAGTTTTCGGCTGCGGAAAGCGGGCGCCACGCCCGTTATGCTGGTCTCCCGATACCGGCGTGCGGTAATCAGCGAATTGCCGGCAGATGCCGATATTTCGCTGACTGAACAACTTGCCTTGTTTCCTAATGCGGGCCTGGATTTGATTTTAGTGGAAGGATTCAGGCACGAGAGCTACCCCAAAATAGAGCTCTGCCGACCGAGCCTAGGCAAACCGCTGCTTTATCCTGAAGATCAGTCGATCATCGCGATAGCAAGCGATCACCCCCTATCAACACCACCCGGCTTACCTTGCCTTGATCTAAACGATACACAAGCTATAGCCAAATTCATTATCGAAATCTTTTTGAAGCGCCAACGTGACTAACATCTGCTACCCCAACAAACACGATTTATTGAGCGTCGAACAGGCTCTATTAGAAATCCGCCAAGCCATCAAGGCCATCACTGGGCAAGAGCTGATAGCTTTGCCACAGGCCTTAGGTAGAATATTAGCCGACTGCATCAGCTCACCCATCGACGTTCCGCCACAACGTACTGCGGCAATGGACGGTTATGCGTTTGCCGCTGGTGATCTGGCCGACGGGCGGCAGGCTGAACTGCAAGTGATCGGCATTGCATGGGCCGGCAAACCGTTCTTGGCACAACAAGCCCAGGGCCAATGCGTCAGAATATTTACCGGAGCGGTGGTCCCGGAATTTGCGGACAGCGTTATCGCCCAAGAACAAATTGAAATTAATGGCGACACTGTATCACTTCCCGCGGACTGGCAGCCGTATAAAAATATTCGCGCAGCCGGCAGCGATGTTAAACAGCATGAGGAGTTGGTTACCGCCCCGAAAAAGCTCTCCGCCCGCGATCTCAGTCTACTGGCTGCCGCAGGTGTTGAACAAATCAGCGTGAAACGCAAACTCAAAATTGGCTTTTTCTCGACTGGCGACGAATTGGTAGCACTGGGAGAACCGCTAGCTATCGGCCAAATCTATGATAGCAACCGCTATCTATTAGCAGGACTGTTATCCGACCCGAACCATACAGTCTCGGACTTGGGCATCGTCGCAGACGATCAGCTGAAACTCGAACAAACTTTCAAGAACGCTGCCCAGCAACACGACGTCATCATTTCCACCGGCGGCGCCTCGGTTGGCGATGCGGATTTTGTCAAACAAACGTTGGAAAAATGCGGACAGGTGAACTTCTGGAAATTGGCAATCAAACCTGGCAAACCCCTAGCTTTTGGCAAAATCGGCGACTGCTGGTTTTTCGGTTTACCCGGCAATCCGGTTGCTGTCCTGGTCACTTACGAGAAATTCGTAAAACCAGCCTTAGAACAACTTGCCGGCGCGCCGCCCACGCAAGCCTTGCGCTTGCGCGTTCGTTGCGACAGCCGGCTAAAAAAATCGCCCGGGCGCCAGGAATATCAACGTGGCATCCTTTGCCAATCGGCCGACGGCGAGTTAGCCGTCCGGCTCGCTGGTCAACAAGATTCTCATCAACTGAAAGTAGCCAGTCAATCCAACTGTTTTATTGTGCTGGATGCCGACAACACTGGTATCGATGCGGGAGAAATGGTGACAGTCGAGCCGTTTGCTGCGGTGCTATAGATAGCTAAATAGCCGTACCTAGGTAACACGGCTGGAAAACTCGAAAATCAAATTAGCTGCCAGTCCACTTGCGCGAACGGCACAATATCTGATTATGCAGTTGCTTCTGCAAGATTCCCTAAATAACCATGCTTTCTGGCCAGATACTCATCTACGAATGCCTGCATCGGCTCAGCTTCATAATCTCGCAAACCGCTGACCGCCAGTTTTTTGAAGCCGGAACCGACCACGTCTTCACCGCATTTGATTTGGAAATAAAGATACGCGGTGGCACGCTTGCCGTTGACTTCCATTTTCGGTTCCAGCATTTCCAGACGCGGTTCGTGAAAGTCCATCCGGTTTAAGCTCAAGGTCATGCTTTCATAGATCACCAAAGGCCGGTCTATATTGAACATGACCCGCTCTTTGGCCAACAAAGGCACCAACACATAAGGAAAGTTCTGCCCGGAAAAAGCCACATAGTCGCGGATCAATGCCTCGATTAAAGCTGGGTCGCGGATCACATCGCCGGAACGCTCGATCTGTAAATAAGTCTTACCTTGGTTGTCGGTGACATCGATTTTTTCGGCGTCGTCATCGGGAAAATTCAACAACACGCCGTGACCGACCATTCCAGAGAAGATGAAGTGCATGTTTCGGCTAAGACCGTATTTGTCCAACACTAGCGAGAATAACAAATCTCCCGGCACGCAAAATCGTTTTGCGTCTTCGTCGTGCAAGGGGTTGAAGTCATGGGCGACTTCCTTGGCAAACATGCTGGCCTGGGTGGCGCTGATAGCGACACTGCCATCCTGAATGTCATAGTATTCTTTTAGAAACATAGCTTTTATTGATTATTTTAGTAACGTGGAACAGACGGATCGCAAATGACGGACCAGGCGTCGATGCCGCCCTTCAAATTGAACAACCTTTGCAGCCCGGAATGCTGCAAAAAATTGCAAGCTTGTTGGCTACGCATGCCGTGATGACAAATAACCACCACGTCTCGGTCAGCAGGCACTTCATCGAAGCGCGCGGGGATTTGTTGCAGCGGTATTAATACGCTACCGGCTATCTTGGCGTAGGCAAACTCGTGAGGCTCCCTTACATCCAGTAAAAATACCGACGGGTCGTCCTGTAAATGTTGTTGTAACTGTTGCGGTGTATATTGGCTTATCGGCATATGAATCTTTCCAGTCTTTGAAGCGCGGCGGCCATTCTATCGATTGAGGCGGTATATGCAAATCGAATGTGCTGATTAGCCAAGTATTGACCAAAGTCTTTGCCAGGCGTTACCGCTACCCCTTCTTGTTCGAGCAGTTGCTTGGCAAACTCAAAACTGTCGTCGGTAAACGCACTGCAATCGGCATAAATATAAAATGCCCCCTGTGGTTTGCAGGCAATTTTAAAACCCAGCCGTAACAAATTATCGTAAAGAAAATCCCGGCGTTTTTTAAACTCGTCGCGGCGTCGATACAATTCGGTCATATTTTCGGCGCTGAAACAGGCCAATGCTGCGTACTGAGAATGAGTAGGAGTGGAGATAAATATGTTTTGCGCCAATTTTTCCACGGCATCGATGAAATCTTCCGGCACTATCAACCAGCCGATGCGCCAACCGGTCATGCCAAAAAACTTGGAAAAACTGTTGATGACAAATACATCGTCGCTGAATTCCAAGGCGCTGCTGACTGTTTCGCCGTAAACCAGGCCATGGTAAATCTCGTCCGAATAAAAGCAGCCCCCTAAGGCATGCGTCTGTTGAATCGCGGCGCGTAGCGCATCGTTGCCGATGATGGTACCGGTAGGATTGGACGGCGAAGCGATTAATACGCCCTTGCTGGCCGGCTGCCAGTGCTGCCGAATCAGTTCTGCATTGAGCTGGTAAGCCGTTTCGGCACCGACATTCACGAATCGCGTTTTACCGTCGAACAATTGCACGAAATTGTCGTTACAGGGGTAACACGGATCAGCCATCAAAATTTGTTCGCCGGGATTTAAGCTAATGCCAAACGCCAGCAAAAACGCGCCGGAAGCGCCGGGTGTGATGAAAACCCGTTTTGGGTCCAGATTGACGCCGTATTGCAACTGATAATAATCGGCGATGCTTTGGCGCAATTCCGGCAAACCGGCCGCGGCGGTATATTTGACTTCCCTGCCCTGCATGAAAGTATTTCCAGCTGCCAATATTGCCGGTGGCGTCTCGAAATCCGGCTCGCCGATTTCCATGTGAATGATGTCGCGACCTTGCTGTTCGAGTTGCTTGGCGCGTTGTAATAATTCCATCACATAAAATGAGCTGATGCCGCGCATTCGCTCGGCGACGTGGTGTTTCATGTCCAAATTCCGTTAGTAGAAAGCGCCTGCATCATAACAAACTTCTTGCTTGCCCCCGGCTATTCTGTTAAAAAGCCCCGATTTTTTTATAGACCGTCAGGAGTCATTGGATGAACAATACTAACCCTGCCGCATCGGAATTTACTTTTAAGCCTTATGAGGAAAAAGAAGGCGAAGAGTACATGAACGAGGCGCAGTTGAGCCATTTTTCCGCCATCTTAAATAAATGGAAATCCGAACTAATGATGGAAGTGGATCGTACCGTCCACCACATGCAGGACGAAGCGGCCAACTTTCCGGACCCCAACGACCGGGCCACGCAGGAATCAGAGTTCAGCCTGGAACTGCGCACCCGCGACCGCGAACGCAAATTGATCAAGAAGATAGACGAATCCTTGAAGGAAATCGAGTCGGGTAACTACGGCTACTGCGAAACGTGCGGTATCGAGATTGGCATTCGCCGCCTGGAGGCGCGCCCCACCGCAAACCTGTGCATCGATTGCAAAACGCTCGATGAAATCAGGGAAAAGCAATTGGGTTAATTCTGCCCAAGTCCGCACCGTATATCGGCCGGTTTGCGCCCTCGCCTACCGGCCCGCTTCATCTCGGTTCTTTATACACCGCTCTCGCCAGCTATCTGGATGCCCGTCAGCATAATGGGCTATGGCTGCTGCGCATAGACGATCTCGATACGCCGCGCAACATGTCAGGCGCCAGCGATGACATCCTGGATTGCCTGCAAAGCTTTGGTTTGCATTGGGACGGCGAGGTGGATTACCAAAGCCAGCATCTCGATCAATACGAGCAAGCCCTTGTCGAATTGCAAAATCGGCATGCGCTTTACCCTTGCACGTGCAGCCGCAGCTCACTGGCGAATTCGCCTTTGATTTATCCGGGCTATTGCCGCGCAAAGGCACAATCGACTGATGCGCCACATGCGCTGCGGGTAAAATCGGCAGATATTTCGATTCACTTTATTGATGCCTTGCAGGGTGACATAACCCAAAATCTGGCAAGCGAGCACGGCGACTTTATCGTCAAGCGCAAGGATGGCATCATCGCTTATCAATTGGCTTGTGTCGTCGACGATCAGCGGCAAAAGGTCAATCGGGTAGTAAGAGGTTACGATTTATTGGATTCGACCCCCAAACAGCAGTATTTACAGCATTTGCTGGGTTACCCGTCGCCGCTGTACATGCATATTCCATTGATTGTCGACTCGGAAGGCAATAAGCTGAGTAAGCAAACCCGCGCCGAAGCCGTGAGTCCAAATCAAGCCGGACCAACCTTGTTTCTGCTGCTAACCTTACTCAAGCAAAATCCACCGCCCGATTTGCGGCTGGCTGCAATCGACAGTATTCTGGAATGGGCCATCGAACATTGGCAAACCGAACGCTTGACGAACACCCAAGCCGTCTCAGCCTTACAACACAATTAATAACGTTCAAAGAAGGAGGTTACGTTATGTCAGACCAAAAAATTTATCCGGTTAATCCGCAGATTGCCGCCGGCGCACATATCGATAGCGCTGCTTATCAGCGTCTCTACCAACAATCGATAACCGAACCGGAAGCATTTTGGGCTGAACAGGCCACCGAATTTTTGGACTGGCATCAGCCTTGGCAGCAGGTACTGCAATACGACTACCCCAAGGGCGAAATACAGTGGTTTCTGGGCGGCAAACTTAATGTCACCGTCAACTGTCTGGACAGACACCTTGAAAAGCGCGGCGACCAGGTTGCGATCATTTGGGAAGGAGACGACCCGGCGCATGATCGCAAATTGACCTACCGCGAGTTGCACGCCCAAGTCTGCCAATTCGCGAATGTCCTGAAAGCCAATGGCGTACAAAAAGGCGACAGAGTCTGTGTCTATCTGCCGATGATCGCCGAAGCGGCGGTGGTAATTTTGGCTTGCGCGCGGATTGGCGCGGTGCATTCCATAGTGTTTGGCGGCTTTTCGGCTGATGCGTTGCGCGATCGTGTGATCGATGCCGATTGCAGGGTTTTGATCTGCGCCGACGAGAGCTATCGCGGCGGCAAAATTGTACATTCCAAATTGAATGTCGATAAGGCCGCCAACCAATGCCCCAACCTGAATACCGTGATCGTCATCAAGCATACCGGCCACGACATTCCCTGGACTGAGGGCCGCGACATTTGCTACCACGAAGCCATGCAAACCGCATCAAGTGACTGCGAGCCGGTGATGATGGACGCGGAAGACCCCTTGTTTATTCTGTACACCTCCGGTTCCACCGGCCAACCGAAGGGTGTGCTGCACACCACCGGCGGTTACTTGCTGTATACGGCAATGACGCATAAATACGTATTCGATTATCAGGAAGGCGATGTCTATTGGTGCACCGCCGACATAGGCTGGATCACCGGCCATTCCTACGTGCTGTACGGCCCATTATGTAATGGCGCCACCAGCTTGATGTTCGAGGGCGTACCGACCTACCCGCATCCCGATCGTTTCTGGCAAGTCATCGACAAACATCAAGTCAATATTTTTTACACCGCGCCGACTGCAATCCGCGCACTGATGGCGCAGGGCGACGATTTTGTCACCCGCACCAAACGCAGTTCGCTTCGCATTCTAGGCAGCGTCGGCGAACCTATCAATCCGGAAGCCTGGGAATGGTATTACCAGGTGGTCGGCAACAAACGCTGTCCGCTGGTGGACACCTGGTGGCAAACCGAAACCGGCGGCATTCTCATCACACCATTACCTGGCGCGACGCCGTTAAAACCGGGATCGGCCTCGCTGCCGTTTTTCGGGGTAAAACCTGCGATACTCGATCCGGATGGAAATATCATGGAAGGCGAAGCCGAAGGCGTATTGGTGCTAACTTACCCATGGCCGGGCCAAGCACGCACGGTTTACGGCGATCACGCGCGCTTTATCGACACTTATTTCGCCAAGTTCCCCGGCTATTATTTCGCCGGCGACGGCGCCCGCCGCGACAAGGACGGCTATTACTGGATTACCGGTCGCATCGATGACGTGTTGAATGTGTGCGGCCACCGTTTGGGTACCGCAGAGATCGAAAGCGCGTTGGTATTACACGACCTGGTAGCCGAGGCCGCTGTGGTCGGTTTTCCGCATCCGATCAAAGGGCAAGGGATTTATGCTTATGTGACTTTAAACGTCGGCATTGAGGGCAACAGCAGCCTGAAAGGCGAATTAAAAGACTTGGTACGCGAAGAAATCAGCGCTATCGCTCTACCCGACTTGATTCAATGGGCACCCGGCCTGCCCAAAACGCGCTCCGGCAAGATCATGCGCCGCATCTTGCGCAAAATAGCCGCCAACGAATTCCACGATCTGGGAGATACATCCACACTGGCCGATCCGTCAGTGGTCGAGCAATTAATCGCCAATCGCTTGAAACTGCCTTAAGGTGAAAATTCGCCTGGCTTTAGCATATATTGGTGTGGTGCTGGTCTGGACGACGACGCCGCTAGCCATCAAATGGAGTAGTCTCGGCGTCAGCTTCGTGTTCGGCGCAACGGCGCGGATGACCACCGGCCTGACCTGTTTGCTGTTGCTACTGCTGTTGTTGCGTCGACGCTTGCCGCTCAATCGGCTGGCGTTACTTACCTATCTAGCGGTGGCAATTCAACTCTACGGCAGTATGTTGATTACTTATTGGTCCGCGCAATTTGTGCCGTCCGGCTGGATCTCAGTAATTTTTGGCTTAAGCCCCTTTATGACCGCCTTTATGGCTGCCGCATACTTAAAAGAGCGCAGTCTGGGCTGGGGTAAGTTATTTGCATATAGCTTGGGTGTGGGCGGTTTAGTAGTGATGTTCAGTTCTGCGCTGGAATTGGATGAGATGGCTCTACAAGGCGTGATCGGCGTGCTGGTGGCAACCTTTATACACGCGGCCAGCGCGGTGTGGGTCAAACAAATTGATGCGCGCTTGTCGGCTTTACAATTAGTCACGGGCGGATTGTTAATCTCGGTGCCATTGTATTTCTGCACTTGGTATTGGCTGGATGATGGCGTATTGCCTGATACTATTCCGCAGCAAACCCTTTACTCAATTGCCTATCTGGGCGTCGTTGCGACCACCTTGGGCTTTGCTTTGTATTATTTTGTTTTGAACAACATGGAAGCCACCAACGTGGCGATGATGAATCTGATGACACCCATCATGTCATTATTCCTGGGATACAGCGTCAATCACGAACCATTGACATTGAAAACGATTGCTGGCACCAGTCTGATTATGTGTGCCCTTTTGATTTACGAGATCGTCAATCGCCGTCAACAACGGAATGGCATGTAATCGCCATTCCGTTGTCTTAGCGTTAGATCTTGCTGACGCGTTGTTTTGATACGCAGCGAATTCGGCGTTAATTTCTTGATGCAATAAAACTTACTCGACATCAGCCAGCAAGAAGCCGAACTTCGATCCGCAATCGTAGCGATTTCCGGCAAATTCAAAAGACAGCACTTGCTCATCTTTCATTAACGTCGCAATTGCATCAGTTAGCTGAATTTCACCTCCTGCGCCGCTCCCGGTGTTTTCGATTGTTTCAAAAATAGTAGCTGTGTTTAATTATAAAAAAATTATCTTATTTGCTGATGCTCAGGACGAAGCAAATCGTTCACTGTTTTTACCGGATTGAATGTTTCGATAGGAACTTCAACAAAAATTGTATTCCAATCGCTCATGGCTCCATTCCAAAGTCCGGGCAACTCTAAAGCTTTCAATGCTTTACCACCCTTCGATTTCAATGAAATAAATCCGGTTTGCTTATCGACATACTGTAAAAGATTAAATTTTTCGCCTTTATAGTTTTTCACTCCACATACCAAATCAACAGGATTAAAATGAGTTGAATGCATCATTTTAGCTTTTTCAGCCGGATTTGATAAATCAATTTGCGAACTTTCGAGAATTTGAGTAGACACTGTTCCATCTGCATTTACAGTAAGAAAAGGACCACCACCAGGCTCTCCGGTATTTTTAACCATACCACAAACCCTAATCGGACGATTTAGTTTTGATTTCAGATATTGTTTTAATTCACTTTCATTCAATTTATTAATTCCAGGGTGAATGTTATTAAGTTCCTTTTCGCAAAACAGAGCAATTTCATGTAAGCTTGAAATAGAGATGTTATCTTTCTCCAATAATTGAAGATTTTCAAACGCTTTTTGTTGAAGTTTAATCAATAAACCAGCAATAGCTTTCTTGTATTTAACTGTTTGATTTTTAAGCGAATCAGGGACCACATTATCAATATTTTTAATAAAAATAACATCTGCATTCAAATCGTTCAGATTTTCAATAAGAGCACCGTGCCCTCCGGGGCGAAAAACTAATTTTCCATTTTCGCGAAATGGTTGATTTTGTTCGTCGACAGCTATAGTGTCAGTCGATGTTTTTTGTTCTGAGAAACTGATGTTGAATTTTTTGCCCAGTACATTTTCGTATTCAGAAAGCGTATCATTTACATGATTTTCAAACAGTTGACGGTGTTCAGTTGAAACTGTGAAATGAATATTTACTTCATTCGATGCATTAGAAGCATACAATCCACCTTCCACCAAATGCTCCTGTAGCGAAGTGCGTTTTTCATTGTTATACGTGTGAAATAAAAGCAAGCCTTTAGGCAACGCACCATAATTCAAGCCATTACTGTTTAATAAATTAGATACAATAGCTTTCGTCTCCCCACTTTTAATCAAATCATCAATGCTTTTATTATTATTTTTTAAACAACATTCGTTCAAAACATCGTAAAAAGCGAAGTTTTTAATTTCAGTAATAAATTTAATTTCAGCAGGTTTTGTTGGTTCGGCATAATCGGCATCCAAAAACTCATATAAATCTTTAAACATACGGCTGGCCGCACCCGATGCCGGAACAAATTTGAGTATTGAAGCATTACTTTTCAAATAAGCATCCCATGTTTCCAACAAATCATTAATTTGTGCATCCGAAACAATGGTAATACCCTGCTCTGTTGATGCAGCATTAATAATTTCCAAAAACGGGAAACCAGTTTCAAAACATTTAAGCTGATGAACAATTTGTGATTCTGAAATACATTTTTCGCTAATTTGCTGTAAATCGTTGTTTGATAGCATGATGTTATAATTTTTGATGTTGTAAATTTTGTTATATGTATCTATACAATTAAACGCCAAAAGTACGGCTACATTTGGCCACCTCGAAAAAACCATCCGATGGGAAAAAAGCGGCAACCCAATGCTGCTGATACCCGCCATGATCATAGAAAGCTTCTTGCCGCCGAAAAAGGGCATTGATCTGCCCACAGTGGGGATTGTGGTGTGATATCCGACTACGTAGTCTTTACCAAAATCATCCCCACTTTAGAAAAACACTGATATCCGATTGATTCCCGTATGAGTTACCGTTCGGCATAATTCTTCATTATATTCATATGGCAACAATGCATCGGCTTTGGAGCTAAACAGAAATTCTATATCATGATTGACTGCTTATGGTCGATTGTGTTGAAAAAACCTGTTTTTCTCGAATTCCAACTACTTTTGCGGTTTAAGCAAATTGTAAGTTATTGCTTTTCTTCTTAATTACTTTTCTGCTTTAACCCAATTTTCCAACAATAGCCATTTTCAACACAATCAGCCAGTTCCTGCCAATGTAATGCTGACTTTTCTCAAGAATGCATGTGCAACGACACCAGGACACTAAGTAAGGTGCGCGGCAAACCGCTGACCGACCGGGAAAAACAAGGCAGCAGCTCCCGCTCCAAAACCCGTTGCCGGGTCGAACACGTGTTTGCCTGGATGGTGCAATGGAGCGGAAAGTCAGTCCGTTGCATCGGCCTGGCTCGCTCCGAAGTGCGTATCGGTTTCATGAACTTGGTTTACAACATGAGGCGTTTTTGCGCTATTCGCAGGGTAGCTGCGTCTTGATGCCGCCCATAGGGGCCGAAAAGGCTCCTATGGGAAGATGATTGTTTGGAAAAGTTGGCTTTTGAGGCCGTTTTAAACCTCGCAAACAATTATTATTGGATTATTATTAGAGGTACCCTAAGGTTAAAATTGACTGCTAGCTAATCAAGTCTGCGCACACAAGCTGACGTCAGTCTTAAATTATCGCGGCACGCTAGTTATTTTAGGCGATAATTAAAGTTTATTTTCAACTCTCCTCGCAAGATTTCTCAATGACAAAACTGTTACTCACGTTTTTGGTAGCTCTGATATGGGGAAGCCCCGCTTTTTGCCAGGATTTACTGGAAACCTATCAGCTGGCGAAAGCCAATGACCCAGAATTTAAAAGCTCGGACATTAATAAACTCGCAACCGCAGAGATCAAGTCACAAAGTATCGCGCAAATGTTGCCAAATCTTTCCTTTAGTGCCAATAGCAGCCGCAATCGCTTGGAAAGTACCAGCTTTTTGGGAACCACCTTGCAGCATTACTGGGACAGCAAATTGGGTATTAATTTGAAGCAACCCGTGTTTCACTGGGACCATTGGGTACAACTCGATCAGGCCGATAACAAAATTGCTCAGGCGGAAGCGCAATTCCAGGCCAAACAACAAAGCTTGATCCGCAGAACCGCCGAGGCTTATTTCAATATATTGGCCGCGCAAGACAATCTGGAATTTGCCAACTCGGAAAAAAAATCCATCGAAAAGCAATTAGAACAGGCCAAACAGCGTTTCGACGTCGGTATCATCGCTATTACTGACGTTTATGAAGCCCAAGCCGGTTACGATAGGGCTCTGGCAAGCGAGATCGAAGCGGAAAACCTTTTGGATAACAGCAAGGAAGCCTTGCGGGAAATCATAGGCGATAATGCCGCCGAACTGAGCAGTCTACAACCACAAATCCCGCTCAGCCCACCGGCACCAGAGGATTTGTCATCGTGGGCGAATACCGCCGAGAACAACAATTTCTCTATTGTGGCTCAGATCAATCAAGCCGAATACGTGCGTAAAAACGTCGAGTTACAACAATCCAAACATCTGCCAACCCTTGACATCGTTGCTCAATACAACGAAATGGACACAGGTAACCAATACGGTTTGCGCGGTGACAATGAAAGTTTCGGATTACAACTAAACCTGCCTTTATACGAAGGCGGCGGCACCTCATCCCGCAGTCGCCAGGCAGCTTATGAGTATGAAGCAGCCAAGGAAGATTTAACTAAAGTAAAACGCAGCATCAATCGCGGCGTTAAAGACGCGTTTCGGGGTGTGGTTTCCAGTATTAGCAGGGTCAAAGCGTTAGACGCTACCAGTAAATCCGCAGAAATGGCGGTAGAAGCCGCTGAAGCCGGCTTTGAAGTGGGCACCCGAACCATGGTGGATGTGCTCACCGAACAACGTAATTTATACAAAGCCAAGAGCGATCACGCCAGAAGCCGTTACGACTATCTGATTAACGGCATAAAACTCAAGGAAGCCGCCGGTAGTCTGAATGAAGAGGACTTGGAACAAATCAATCAATATTTGCAGGCAAAAACTGGCGCCCTAGTAGCGCATTGATGGCAGGTGGTAAATACTAGCCCTTTGACGTTCTAGGATTGCCACCAAACCCCAATCACTATTTACGGCAGGTCAAAATAGCTTTAGAAAAAACCCCGTCGCTGCTTTCCAGCAAAGTGAAACTTTCTTTGGCGCGTGTGATGCCGGTATAAATCAATTCGCGTGTGATCACCGGGCTGATATTTTCCGGCAACACCAAGGCCACATGGTTAAATTCCGAACCTTGTGACTTGTGCACGGTAATAGCAAACGCCGTTTCCACATCGGGCAAACGCATCGGCGATACCCAACGAATCTTCAGCGCCGCCAATGGATCGGTATTCGGAAAGGCCACCTTCATTTTGCCGCTGCTGTCTCGCAGTGCGATCCCTATGTCGCCGTTCATCAATCCCAGATTGTAATCGTTGCGAGTGATCATGACCGGCCGGCCTTCATACCAGAGCGCCTGTTTGGATCTCGCAAACAGCCACTCTTCGATACGCTGATTTAGCCCTTCTACGCCCCACGGCCCTCGTCGCAATGCCGACAACACCTGAAAGGCATCGAAGGCTGCCAACACTTGCAGGGCCCACTCGTCGCATCGCTCCGCAGTTTTTGGCCGGCAATCGCAGATTTGCGCCAAATAATATCCATAACCCAGGCCACCCTCATTAATCACCAACTTTCTTAACAGGCTATTGGCGGCATCCGGGCTTGGGTGTTGCCGTAAGGCCATGTATTCTGCATGCGGTTCGGGTCGCAAATCCGGGTAGCGTTCCGTGTCGGTTAAGATCGCCTGAGCCTGCAAGGCATCGCCCTGATTCACGGCTTTAGCCAATTGTCCTATGCCGCTGTGCTCATCGAAACGATGACTATGACGCAACATGATAGTTTGTTGATTGATAGCAGAACCTAATGCTGCGGCAGGCTTAAGCCGTTCTCCGGCATAGTCAGCAATCCAGGCCAAAGTAGCCGAATCATAAGCGGCCTGTTCGGCGCCACGACATAAATCGCCCATCACCGAGCCGGCCTCGACCGACGCCAATTGATCCTTGTCGCCCAACAAGATCAACTGAGCGTTTGCCGGTAAGGCCTCCAACAGCGATGCCATCATTTCCAGATCTATCATCGACGCCTCATCGACAATCACAATGTCGGCGACAATCGGATTGTGGCGATTATGCAGAAAGCGCCGCGAATCGTGCCGGCTGCCCAGTAAACGGTGCAAAGTGCTGGCTTTTCTGGGAATAGATTGCTTGATGCTTTCATCGACAGCCAAATTGTCTAGGGCTTTGGCAATCGACTCGCTGACTCTGGCCGCCGCTTTACCGGTTGGCGCCGCCAGTAAAATATTCAGTGTTTTGGGGTTCTCACTATCTTCTTGCGCTAAATGGATCAACAAGGCCAACAACTTGGTTAACGTTGTGGTTTTACCGGTACCCGGTCCGCCGGTGATAATGGCAAATCGCGCCCGCAAAGCCAGGACACAAGAGATTTTCTGCCAATCCGGGCTTTCCGAGCTCGTTGGAAACAAACGTTGCAATCGTTCCGACAAAGACTCCGGCAAGCTATCCCGCACCGGTTGCAAACGTTGCATAATGCAGGCTTGTGTGATCTGTTCATAGTGCCAGTAACGCCGCAAATACAATCGATTGCCAGCCAAAACCAGCGGCGTAACGCCCTCTCCAAACGACACAAGCCTTGATTGCGTTAGCGCAGCTTTCCAGACCTCAAGGTTATACACTTTTAAGCGCGCCAATTCGGCCGCAGCCTCATCCTGCTCGACCACCCAAGCATCATCAGCGGGAATAGCCAGCGTCATACCGGGCTGCTCGCAGAGTTTTTTTAAGTCCAGATAGACTTCGCCTCTATCCAGTTGATGGCTGACCAAGGCTCCCGCCCACAGCACGGCTTCGGTTGCGTCAGGCTCAAGTTCCAACAAAAAGCCAACGAAGGCCCGATTCAAATGACTCAACCAACCTTTTGCAATCCAGTGCTGCATGATGTCTATTACCGCTGCTTGCCGAATCATGCATAAGCTCCGTCTTTTGACGCCGAAAACAACATATCCAAGCTGTCGATCAAGATCCTGGGCGGCTTATCGTATACACGCCCCGCCGTCGGACCTTGGGTGCCTCTTAAGAACAAATACAGTGCCCCGCCGATGTGCATATCGTAATCGTAAGCATTGCCCAGCCTTACTTTCAGCAAGCGATGTAAAGCCAGCAAATACAGGCTGGCTTGCAAATCGTAACGCTTAGTCAACATGGCCGCAGTCAAGGCGTCCTGGGTATACGCCGCGTCGTCGACACCCAAGCTGTTGAATTTATAATCGACCACGTAGTACTGCCGATCGTGCACGAACACCAAGTCGATAAAACCTTTTAACAGCCCATTTACTTGGCCGGGCAGTAAGCCGGGACGGACTTGTCCGCCGAAGGTGTGGCGGCTGACCAAGCGGTCCAGTTCCACAGTGTCAACCGTCTCGGCACCCAGCAGAAATTCCAGTTCGGCTTGATAGGCATGGGCGTCTAGGGTAGACAAGCTGAGATTGTTGCCCTCCAGCAAGGGCATGCTCAACCAATTCGCCAGGGCCGAACCGATGATGGCCTGTTTATTCTCCCATTCACTACTGGTAAAACGCTTTTGGATCAACTCCTGTCTTAGGGCAGGAGTTGCCGACACGCTGGCAAAACCCAGTTGCGCGCATTCCTCAAGCAGGTCATGAATTAACACGCCGGGGCCGGCGCCCCTGGGCAAACCGTGGACACCGGACAGTGGCGGTGTGCTGACTGCCGCCGCAACAGTTTGAGCTTCGTCGCTTTGCTTATCGTCATGGGCAGTTTCCAACTCCGGCAACAGCCGAGGCTGATCTTCTGCCAGCGTCGGTCGGTCCGCGATGTGCAAGGCGCTGTAACTGGCTATCCACCAATTGCTGGCTACTTTGCTGAGCGGAACGCGCGCATCGTCGCAGCCGTCGTTTGCCAAGACCAGGCTGTAGCGTGCATCGTCACTTTCCGGTAAAGGCGCTATCGAAATCGCTTCACAGCTGCCTTTCAGCTCGAGCAGTTGCGATGCTAATTCGCTGATCGGCTGCTTGGTCCGCCAATTGAGCAACGCGCCCAACGCGGATTTTTCCAACTGGCAATCCTTGGTACTACCCGACTTGACCGGCGCTATACCCAACCAACAAGCATGGCGGGCGCGGGTCATCGCCACATACAGTAAACGCAAATCCTCCTGCAACCTTTCTTCTTCGCTGATGGTTTTGATACGCTCTTGTTTATGCAGGTCGATTTGTAAATCCTGATTCTCGTCGTGATAACGGTAATAGGTATTGAAGCGACCACCCACTTCCCGAAAACTGCAAATAAACGGCAAAAACACCAGCGGGTATTCCAGGCCTTTGGATTTATGAATGGTCACGACTTTAATCAGGTTGGCATCGCTTTCCAGCCTGATGATGCCGTCGTCGCCGGCCTGACTGCCGCCGGCCTCTATCGCTTCGGCCAGATGCCGGATTAGGGCTTGCTCGCCTTCCATCTGCATGCTGGCTTGTTGCAACAATTCGGCGAGATGCAGCAGATTGGTGATGCTGCGCTCGCCGTCGCTGTCGGCAGAAAGGCGGGCATGCAAACCGTAATCATTAATCAGCTGCCGCAGGGCCGGCAAAATGCCGTCCTGTTGCCAGCGTTGTTGATAAACCAAAAAACGTTCCAGATGCGATTCCCAGCCGGGTTCGTCCAAGGCCAGTTCATGCAGCGCTTGGTAAGACCAGCCGAAGGTTGCGGAACTTATCGCCGCCCTCACCTTGCGCTCGTTACGCGGCTCGGCTAAGGCATTTAACCAAAGCAACATGTCAACCGCTTCGGCGCTGGCAAAGATGGAATCGCGTTCGGAAAGATATACGCTACGCAAGCGCCGCTGCGCCAAAGCGTTGCGAATTGCCCTGGCTTCGCTGCCGCTACGGACCAGGATAGCGATGTCCCCGGGTTGCAAGACTTGAAAACCAGATGCCGATTTGAACCCGGTTTGCCCCGCATCAGCCGCGCTCAACAATTTGACAATCTGACTGGCCGTTACCTCGGCCAGCGTTTCCCGATAAGCCGGCATGCCCACCGCATCCTCGCTTTCCCAATGCCATAGCGTTAGCGCCGGGGCGGCTTGATTATCGATAACCCAAACCTCGTCGCGCCCCTGAGCCTTGACCGGCAGAAAGGGTAAAGGATTATCTTGTGGAGTTTTAAACCAAAACGCGCCACGCTCTTGCTGATCAGCTTGCAAAAACGTCTGATTGACCGCGTCGACCAGTGCCTGGGTGGAGCGGTAATTGGTGCCCAAGGTGTAATGCCGGCCTTGGGTATCACGGTGCGCTTTCAGATAGGTGTAAATATCCGCGCCCCGGAACGAATAGATGGCTTGTTTCGGGTCGCCGATCATTAAACAAGCGGAATCACCAGCAGCTGGCGTGGCATAGAGCGTAGAAAAAATCCGGTATTGCACCGGGTCGGTATCCTGAAACTCGTCTATCAACGCGATGGGATATTGTTGGCGAATCACTTCCGCCAATCTTTCGCCGTTACGGCCTTGCAGCGCGTTATCCAGACGAATCAACATGTCGTCGAAAGTCATTCTGGCGATGCGCTGTTTTTCAAAATCGTAACGCTGCCTTATCCAATGCACGGCGTGTTTGATTAGCTCGACTTTTAAACTCGGCTGCGCCGCGAGTTGCGCAGGTAATCTGCCTATCGCGGCAAAACCGGGATGGTGCGGCGGTGTTTGTCCGGGATTGGCTAACTTTGCCATGCCGTCCGGCGACAGATTCTCAAAACCCTTGCCTATGTCCAGCGTGTCTTGCAATGGATCCAAACTCCATGCCTCGATTTTGTCCAGCCAGTTGCGGCGGTTAGCCGAGTTGTAATTTTTTGCCGGCAGCACTTTGGATTCTATGGCCGCCTCCAGTAGTTCGCGTACTTCAGGCAACCAATTTAGCCAAGGCGCTTTTATGGCCTGTAGCTCAGCCTGCCTAATGGACACCACCGCATAAATCAAGTCCTTGATGGGCTGACCGTCGGCAAGGCTAAATGGTATCGGCTCGGCGTTGCCCAGCAATGAACGCACTGCTAGCAGTAACTCGTCCGGATGTTTGAACACCGAATACACGCTTGGAAAATCGGCGTCATTAGATATTTCGTAATAGAAACTCCGCCAATAGTCCCGCACCACCTCATTTAACAATTCAGTATCGTCGGTATTGACCTCCTGCCTAAACAAGCTGCCGCTATCGAAAGCATGTTGTTGCAGCATGCGGTTACACCAACTGTGGATGGTGTAAACGGCTGATTCGTCCATCCAGTTAGCCGCCAACTCCAGACGGCAGGCGCATGCCGGCCAGTCTTGCTCTACATAACAGTCGCGGATGTCTTGTAAGAATGAGTCCGTAGTCGCTAATTGCTGACGAAAAAATCGCGCAGCCTGACTCAAGCGCTCGCGAATCCGCTCGCGCAATTCCTTGGTGGCGGCCTCGGTGAAGGTCACTACCAGAATATCCGGCGGCAATAGATATCGGCTTGGTTCAGCACAATTGGGATTGTGTCCCAGGATTAACCGTACATATAGGGCGGCGATGGTGTAAGTCTTACCGGTGCCGGCGCTGGCTTCGATCAGGCGTGTCCCGGACAACGGAAATTCGATGGGGTTGAGCGGAATGGCACTGGTCATGCCGACGCCTCCCCTGCCCCAGGCAATTCCCGGATATGCGCAAACATCGGCCGATACAAGCTATGTGCCCAATAGTAAAAATCCTTATCCGCGTTAAAGGCAGTCAAACTGGCAAAGTTTGGAAAGAAGCGGGCCAGATAGGCATCGTAATGGATTTCGCCGGCATTCCATTCGTCTCCGTAATATCTGGCTTGGGCTTTTTCCAGCGCGCTTTCCGAGGGGGCGGCAAGCCAGCAAAATGCGGTTCTGCACGCGACCGGCAACGGTGCTTGCATGCCGTGGTGAAAAGCGGCAACCAGGTTTTGCAAGTGCTGATAGGCGTCGTCTTGCTCGACAACGGGCATTTCAATCACCGTGTCGGCACCGATAACTAAGGTCTTAACCGGCAAATTATCGGCGCATGCCGCCAAATGCTGTAACCACTGCAACAATAGATTTTGGTATTTGATGGATTTGTCCTTGTTCAACAGATTTTGCGCCGTCAGATGCAACAGACCGGCTTGTTCTTGCTGGGATTGGCGGCGCAATAGACTGAGATCGCCGGTCACTTGCACCGTAACGCCGCCGGCCAACGCAAAAGGCGCAAATTGCAGCAAATGCGGTTCTAAAGTTTCTGGCCACTCCGACACCAGCGTCCGATAGCGCTCCCAAGCCGACTTGACCGGTTCGGCCATGGCCGCGAAACTCGCCTGGGCGAAACCGCCCAAGGGCAGTTGTCCTTTCTGCATCATCGCGGCTAGCTGCCGCGACAGGAATTCTTCCGTGTCGTCCGGATGCTCTGCGGTTAAACCTTGCAGCAGTTCATCGCTGAATAAATAGGCTTGCAGACTATCGATTCCAAACGGTTCGCAGTCTTCACTAGTGACCGTTTGACCATCGAAACCAAACTTCAGGGTTTGATTGCAAAAACTTTTTACCGGCGCCCGCAAAAACCGCGCCAGCGATTCCAAGGTCAAGGCATAGGTTTTATCGTCCGGGCCTGACACGATCCGCCCGCTAAACTGCTGAGCTGCGGCAGGTGTAAACCATTCCCGGGCATAGGTAAAAAGCCGTTGATCGCGATTTTTCCGGACATAGGCTTCGCTAAACGGTTGCAAAGGATGCGCGACGGTAATTGTCTCCAACAAGTTGGGCTTATCGGCAAGCACCCAGCCCTGCGCCAGCACATCGCGTAATTGACTAATCAGCACCGAAGGCGGCCGCTCGCTGTTATCGCGGATACTGCGCCCAACCCAGCTGATATAAAGCTGTTCGCGTGCCGACAACAATGCTTCCAGAAACAGATATTGATCGTCTTGCCGGCGCGAGCGGTCGCCTGGCCGGTATTGGCCGCGCTGGCTCATCAAATCGAAACTGTGCGCTTGCTGGTTGCGCGGATAGTCGCCGTCGTTCATACCCAATAGGCAAATCAGTCTGAATGGGATCGCGCGCATCGGCATCAATGTACAAAAATTCACCCGGCCGCTGAGAAAGCGTTGATGCAAGGAAGGTTCGTCGACGCCAGCCAACCAGGCCTCGCGTACCACATGAATGGGCAATAAATCCGCGCTGCTTAAACCAGCTTGTCCGCAGTACCTGGACCAACTAGCCAGCGAACTGGTAAGGATTTCCAGGGTTTTTCGTTCGCGCTCGTCGCTTACTTGAAAAAAATCGTCCAGCAATTCGGATAATATTTGCAGCCATTCGCTAGGTGCATATTCCTGTCGCAACAGCTCTGCGTATTTTTCCAGGGTTTCTAAGAGAAACGCCAAACCGCCTAGCCATTGCGCATCCAGGCCGCCGATTTCTTCGTAAGGCTGAATCTCATCAAAAGCCGCCCCGGCACCGACCGCATACCCCAGCAACATCCGCTTCAGCCCAAACTGCCAGGTATTGGCCTGCAAGTCACCGGGCATATTGACCCGTTGTGCGCGTTGCAGGGCGTTCAAGCCCCAGCGTATCCCGGATTCTTCTATCCACTGATGCAGTTTAGGTATCGCGGTTTCGTCAATCTCAAACCGCGCCCGCAAGGCCGGCACTTCCAGCAAACCCAAAAACTCGCTGACCGCAAACCGCGACTCCGGTAAATTCAGCAACGCTTCCACTGCCAGCAATAGCGGATTTTGTCCGCGCTGCTGCTGATCGGCCAGGCTGTAGGGAATATAACGCGGATCGTCGCTTTGAATTTGCCCGAATACCGCGTGGATATGCGGTGCGTAGGTATTGATGTCCGGAACCATCACAATGATATTGCGCGGATACAAAGGATTACCGTGTCGTTGGGCGCTATCGAAACGCGCCAACAACTGATCGTGCAAAATTTCGACTTCGCGCTGTGGGCTGTGAGCGATATGAAACTGAATCGACTCGTCGGCATTTGCCAGCAAAACGGGTTGCTCGGGTAACGGTTCCAGATCCAGAATCGATTGTTGCAGATGTTGCAGCAAACTGCGCTGTCCTGCGTCCCCGTAGTCTTTGAACATGTCTATTTTGCTGTCTGGCCAATGCCAGTTGGCGTAGGCTTGAGTTTCATCGAAATGATCCAGCAAGCGGATATAATCCCGGCCCTGTTTGCCCCAGGCCGCCAATAATGGCGGGGCCTGTAAATGCAATTCCGCATCGCTTAATGTGGCGCTCATAGCCGATTTGTACGAGTGACGGCGGCGTTCAGCTTTGAGCAATTCCTTATCTTCGATGATGTCGGCCCAATAGTGCTGACAAGGGTTATGCACAAACAACACGATCTGACAAAATCGGCCCAACTTAGCCAGCACTTCCAGTGACTGCTGCGGCAGGGACGATAGGCCAAATAATACGACCCGGCGCGGTAAATTGGCCGGCCGTTCCGTTAATGTATCGATCCGAGTCATGAATTGCGCGTGTACCGCCGCCCTGCTGGCAAACGGCGAGGATTCCGCACCCAAATCATCGAGCACCGCCCGCCACAACGCGGCTTGCCAGAGTTGCGAACTCGGCAGCGGTTTGCTCTCGCCATGCCCGTTGCGCAACACATCCAGCCCCACCGCCCAATCCGACACCCAATCGGAACGATACACCTGGTATTGATCAAACAGATCCGCCAGTTGTTCGGCCAGTTGATGACGTTTACGGCAATTACTATCATCGGTCAAAAAACTGGCCAGCGTTTCGAAGCCGGGTTGTTTCAGCAACTGTGGCAACAATCGATATAAACGCCAGATCAACGGGTCCTTGGCTAACGGTTGCTCGGTGGGAATCTGCTCGCCCAATACCGAACGATAAATGCTCCAGATAAACAAAGACGGTAACTGCATTTTCATCGCAGCGGCAATGCCCAACGAGGAATTGTGCGCCAGACTTTGCTTTAACCAATGCCCCATGCCATTGCTCTGCACCAGAAAAATTTCGTTTTCCAAGGGCAGCAACGGATGCTGTCGTAGCCAGTACTCGACCACATCGCGGAGTTCTTCTAGTTGATTGGAGTGGATCACGGCAATGCCGTTATCTAGGGAATGTGCGTGACCTGATGCAGGCATGATAGGCAGAAATAGTTTAGGAGAGCGGTGTAGCTATTATCGCCACTTTTGACTAGGCCATCGAGGGGGGTTAAAAATGAATATCTTTGCCTCAAGAGGCCTAACCGTAGCTTTGCCCGGTAATGCTGAGAATGTGACAAAAGCTACGCGCATAAAAAAACCATAAGCTCTTGTGTTTAAAGCCTATGGTTATTCTCTGTACTGCGACAGCTGTAAATGGTGGCGATACCGGGGATCGAACCTGGAACCTCGGGGTTATGAATCCCGCGCTCTAACCGGATTGAGCTATATCGCCACTGGGAACAGCTTTGAAAAGACGCGCATTATAGGACGCGTCTTTACTATTGTCAAACGTTGAAACGAAAGTGCATCACGTCACCATCCTGGACTTTGTACTCCTTGCCTTCCAACCGCCATTTACCGGCGTCTTTGGCTCCTTGTTCGCCGTTGTAAGCTATAAAATCCGCATAAGACACAACTTCGGCGCGGATGAACCCCTTTTCGAAATCGGAATGAATTACTCCCGCAGCTTGCGGAGCGGTGGCGTTGACTGGAATGGTCCAAGCTCTGACTTCTTTGACGCCGGCCGTAAAATAAGTCGAGAGATTCAACAGCTCATAGCCGGCACGCACGACTCTATTCAAGCCTGGCTCTTCCAGACCCAAGTCTTCGAGAAATTCTTTCTTTTCGTCTTCATCGAGTTGCACGATTTCCGCTTCTATGGCCGCGCAGACAGCGACGACCTTGGAGCCTTCCTTTTCGGCAAACGCTTTGACTTTGTCCAGCATCGGATTGTTCTCAAAACCGTCGTCTTGCACATTGGCAACATACAGAGTGGGCTTGATCGTGATCAGGCACAATTCCTTGATAAGCTTGGCTTCATCTTCGGTTAAACCTAAAGTACGCACGGCTTCACCGGCATTGAGGTGTTCCAGCACCCGTTCCAGAACTTCCTTTCTCGCCAGTTCGTCCTTATTACCCGACTTTGACGCTTTTGCGGCTTTTTGCAACGCTCTTTCGACAGAAGACATGTCGGCGAGAGCCAATTCGGTATTGATGACTTCGATATCGTTGATCGGATCGACTTTGCCGGCAACGTGAATCACATTGTCGTCATCGAAACAGCGCACGACATGCACGACGGCATCCGTTTCGCGGATATTACCCAGAAACTGATTGCCCAAGCCCTCTCCTTTCGAAGCACCAGCCACTAAACCGGCGATGTCGACGAACTCAATAGTGGTCGGTAATACGCGCTCGGGATTGACGATTGCCGCCAGTTTATCCATGCGCGGATCCGGAACTGGCACCACACCCACGTTTGGGTCTATCGTGCAAAAAGGATAGTTTTCAGCCGCAATGGTGGCTTTGGTCAGCGCGTTGAATAGAGTTGATTTACCGACGTTGGGCAGCCCAACGATTCCGCAGTGTAGTGCCATGAATTTTATACAGAAGGATTAATTTAACAGGAACCGGATAAACCGGCAGAGTGCGGGCGCGATTATACAGAGTATTTAGGGATACGACCGCGCCGACACAAGGAGAAACGCATCGCTTGCGAACGATGCGCTATCGGTTGCTTATTTGACTTGCAAAACACCGCCTTGACCACTGCCCGCACCGCCTTGTACTTCTTGTGCCTTATAATTTCTGAGCGATTGGACCATATTGTTATAAGCATCAAAGAAGGCTGCTGCAGTGGCTATACCTTCCGGTGTTCTGCTGTACATGCCGATACTACCGCCTGCCGCGCCGGCAAAAAGCCCACCCCAACCGCCAAACGCGCCGCCGCCCGATGTACTCATATTATTGGCGGTGGCACTGCCTTGGGAAATAGCTATCTGTACGGTTGAACGAATATCGGTCAGTGTCAGAGCCACATCGGTAGTTCTAGTTTCCACGGCATGCGAAACCGCTCCGGCAATGGCGCCCAGACCGCCTAAACCGGCAGCACCTAAGCCGGCACCGATTAATCCGGCCCCGATGGAGCCTCCTTGTCCGCCTGTCGATTCGTTAGCGACGATAATCTGCGGGTCAAGTAAATAGTCGGCGGCAACACGTTGGCCTTTATGTTGTTTTGAACCTGACCGATATTCTCCGGAGTTTCTTTGTTGGTCGGTTATTCTATCCAACATGGCGCTGGTACTCATATTGCCGATACCAGTGATAATAAAACAGTTGGATTGCTGTACCGCTAACCGGATTAACGGATCAACTGTGGTTACACCGGATGCTCCAGAAAAACGACCATCGCTAACCGCTAAGGTACCCAACGGGCTAGCGCAACGTTCCAACGACTTATTGGCATTGACGCTGGTCGCTCCGCCGGCAGAGCCGGAGACTAAATTTGAACTACCACCTGTCTGCAAACCAGGCTGTTGCGCGCAGCCGGCAAAAGCAAAAACAGAGACTAGTATTGATAAATCTCGAATTGATTTAACGCTCATCCAAAAAACTCCAAAAAATTGCCATTCAGTTAATAACGCCTAGCAAACTAAAAAATTCGAGCGATAATAGACCAAAACTTATAAAAAGAAAAAGGAAATACTCATGCTTTTAAAAAAGCCTTTTTTGCCAACGATGTTTGTATTATTCGTAGCGTTTGGCCTGGTAGCGTGTACACATCAAGAAAAACAAGTTAAGTCAGACACCATTAGAATTTGCGACGAGAATGGGTGTGCGGATCGCCCTAAAGACTATGCCTCTTTTCAGCCGGAACCGGCGATGTCCGCTGAAGACGCTGCAAAAATCAAAGCGCTTGAAGAGCTGGCCGCAAACGACCCCCGTGCCGCTTATGATTTGGCTCTGCGTTTCTTTAGAGCTGACGGTGTTCGCCAAGATACCTATAAGTCGATCAAATGGATGCGTGAATCCGCCGAGAAAGGCAACTTCGATGCTCAGAAAGCTTTGGGTAGGGTTTATCTGACGGGTCTTGGTGAAATGGGATCCGATCCGGGCGAGGCTGAAAAATGGTTATCCATCACGGCCAGTAAAGGCGACAAGGAAGCCAATACCTTGCTTAAAGAGGCTGTAAAAGCCCGCCAATCGGAGCAAGCAGATTATCAGTGGCGGAGGCGATGGCAACAGATTTTTTACAACAGCTGGCATACCGGCTATCGCTACAATTGGTACTGGGGAACCGGGCGCTGGTATTTGTATTAATCTAAACAGACCAAGATACGTCATTACATAAAATCAAGTACGGGACTGACAACAATTCCAGGTTTTATACTTAGTGGGAAATTCAGATATTTAACGCTAATCTGATCGGGCTTCACCGAATACTATCGTCTTATCTCGGCCGCTGGCTTTAGCTTGATACAAGGCGGCGTCGGCGTAATTAATCATTTGGTCGATGTCAGGCGTTTGTTCGGATTGAATTAAATCGCTATTTAAGCAATATAAGCCAATACTCAGGGTCAATTTAACCACCTCTTTATTGACAGACCATTCCAGGTTTTTAATTTCCTGCCGAATACGTTCCGCAAATGTTTTACCGCTATCACAGCGGGTGTTGGTAAAAATCGCTACAAACTCTTCGCCACCAAAACGCACCAAAATATCGGTATTGCGCACTTGCCGTTTTAACGCATTAGCGACACCGGTTAGTACTTGATCACCGAACAAATGCCCAAAGCGATCATTAATCACTTTGAAATGATCGATGTCCATAACCAGCAGACAAAAACTAGTTTTGTAGCGCTTATGATGAGCGATAACAACTTCGACTTGGTCGTAAAAAAATCGCCGATTATGCAGGCCCGTCAACTGGTCATGCATGGACATACTGGCAAAATGATCTTTCAGCTGGTTGGTTTCCGCGACCAAGCTCTCCAGCTCGGCAGTCCTGGACGCAATTTGCTGTTCCATTTGCTGAACCAGGCGGCGAGTGGTGATGAGCTGACCAAGAATGTTTTTATAGACTTCCAATAAACGGATATGCCAATCGCTGAAATAATGTGCTTGCGGATGCGATACGTTTAAAACGCCAATCAGGGTGCGATTGAAGGTAAATACCGGTACGCTGATAATTGAGCCGGGTGATTGATTGAAGTTTCCAGTTTTTTCAAATCGCTTATCTTCATGGCAATTTTGACAATGCTGCAAAACACCGGTGGCGGCTGCTGCGCCAATCAAGCCTTCCCCGACTTTAAAGCGCAAAGGCCTATCAATATTTGGTTCAGCATTGCCAAGCTCGCGCACGCTAATGCCGGCAACATTGCTTAACAAACCTTCACTGTCCACGATGAAAAAAGAGCAGCGTTCCATATCTTGATATTGGATAAGGCTTGCCAAAGCTTGCCTGATAAGGGCTTTTTCGTCATCGACTTGATAGTCGATTTCGGATAATTGTTTGACTGCGGACAGCGCATTGACGAGGTCGATCAGCAAATCCTGCATGCCGAAGCCCGCTAGTTTGGCATCTTGACTGTCTGCGCTGTGCTGATTCATCAATTCCCCATGATGGCTGCAAGTTTTTGCATGGCAGGCTGATTTTCTGCCAGTTGTTCGGCTAGCTCACGTATATTTTCCAAGGGTAACTCAATTTTCCGACATTCCGGCTCAATCTCTTGCAGATTAATAGGCTCGCCGGCAATCACGATTGCGCTTAGCCGCTCACAAATCCTCAATAAAATCAATAAGGGCAGCTCTGTACCCTCAAAATCCTTATTTTCATAATTTTGTAATAGAAGCTGATACAAAGCCGGCAAATGCCATTTATGCAATAAAAAATGACCTATTTGATAATGGCTCTGCCTCATTTGTCGAGAAATTCCCTCGCTCACCGACAAGCGAGTCTTTTTGCTCTCGACAAAGATGTCATGCAGCTCTTCGGGTTGCAAATAGCCGAGCACCAGTATGCCGATATTCAGCAACAACCCGCCTGAATAAATAGTCGATGGCGTAAACTCGCGCAATTGCGGGACTTCAGCTGCCAATTTTTGCGCGGATACCGCTGTTGTTAATGAGCGTATCCAAAAATACTCGGCGTCGAATCCTTGGCATTTACGCGTATCAAATTGGACATTAAAAATAATTGCCATTGCCAAGGCTTTAACTAAATCCAGGCCCAGGACCTGAAAAATGGCAGTACGAATGTCGGAGACATTTCTGCCTCGGGCAAAATAGGCCGAATTCGCTAATCCAAGCAATCTGGCGACTAAACTAGGTGATAACGATAAGGCATCCGCCAGTTTTTCTATGGGTATGTCCGGCGTGTTAATAGCATCCAGAATTCGCAAACTCGCCTCGGGCAAAACCGGCAAGTTTTTCAGCGAACTCATTTGCAGTTCAATTGTTTGCTTTACATCGGCATTCATCAACCATGACCATGACCTGAAATAATTAAACAAACCGAGAGTTTGCGGTAATCGTTGTTACTCATTGCATCTTTTGGAATTATCATCGATTGACGCCTCCCTTTATCATGCACCCAATGCAGCGCGATTAGTAATCCGGTTACCACAGTTGACGCTTGAATCTCGATAGACTGGTAATGATCGCCATTTCCAAGCAGCGACCATCCATGCTTAGGAGTATAGCGCAGATAAGCGATGCCAATTTCGCCGGATGCCATATTGCTTCGCCAGCTTAATAATACTGCCATCGTTAGCAAGCCTTTGTAAGGTATCGGTAGCGCGTTTAACCAACATGCCACCAGCGTCACCGCGTGGATGGCGCTAACGATGAATATCAGCATCCCTGATCGCCCCACTGTAAAATTCATGCTCTGTTCAAGATTTTTCGACACAATCGCCGCACCTTTTTCGCGCTAAGGTAAACTACCCTGCTAAATTATGTTCATGTATTCCTACAAACCTTGCCGCCATGCTTGAAGACCGGACAGATAACACTAACGCTTTTAGCGAACCCAGTGCATTTGCTTTACCCAGAAAAGTATTCGCATCCACCGGCCTGAGCCTCATAGAAGTTTACGGTCAGGATGCCGCAAAACTCTTACAAGGCCAGTTAACATGCAATATTAACGATTTATCGGCATCGCAAGCCAGTATAGCCGGATTCTGTAACGCCAAAGGCCGTGTCATCAGTACGCTGTTGGTGGTTAAATCGCTAGCGTCTTTTTACCTGATACTGCCTGCGGACTTGCTCGACACCGTGTTAAAAAAATTGCGGATGTACGTGTTGCGAGCCGATGCAAAATTGCATGATCAAACCGGAAACCTGCATATCCTGGGCATATCGGGTCTTTCGCCTGAATTTGACGTTCCAACAGACAATTTTGCAATCGGGCAAATACCGTTAACGACCATTAAGTTACCAGGGGCACCGCGTCACCTGATGCTGGGTACGTCTGATCAGATTAATGAATTTACCGGATTACTACGCAGCCGACACGATTTCGAATCCGGCAGCCTGGACGAGTGGCGCTATCAGGACATCTCCACTGCCCTGCCTTGGTTCGATATTAGCCAATCGGAACAACATATTCCGCAGATGTTGGGTATTGACCAGCTTGGCGGCATCAGTTTTAGTAAAGGCTGTTATACAGGCCAGGAAATCGTGGCCCGCAGTCACTATTTGGGCAAAGTCAAACGCGCGCTGTTTATTGCCGAATGCCAACAATCACCGAACGGTATCATTAACGGCTGTAAGGTGTTGAACGGCAGTTCTCAGCAAAATATGGGGTGCGTACTGACTCACGCTGTCTGGACCGGAATAAACCGTGCGCTGCTCGTCCTGCAAATAGTTGATGGACTGCCAAAACACCTTATACTTGATGACGACTATCGTACGCCTATCGCGATAATTTCGGATCAATAGCGGAAATTTAATCCATGCAATTCAAATCTGTTCAAGACTTTTTAGTCCATGTGCAAGCGGAACTGGACGCCAACCGATTAATCCTGCCTACCTTGCCGGATGTAGCCATCAAAGTCCGCGATGCTGTCAGTAAAGGCGATGCCACTGCGCAAAGTTTGGCCGAGATCATCGCGACCGACGCCGCCATTTCCGCCCGTTTGATACAAGTTGCCAACAGCCCGTTGTATCGCGGCACCATGGAAATCAAAAATATTCAAATGGCCGTAACCCGGCTCGGCAATAACACCATTCGCACACTGATCACCAGTTTGATCATGCAGCAAATGTTTACCCCTACCACGGCGTTGCTGGAAGGCTATTTCCGCAGCACCTGGGAGCAAGGCGTCAATGTCTCCGCGATCAGCCGCGCGTTGGCTGCATTCGTGCCGCATTTAAACGCCGATGAAGCCATGCTGGCCGGCCTGATCCATCAAATCGGTAAATTGCCGATACTCACACTGGTCGAGAAAATTCCGGAGTTTAGAGACAGCCCATCCCGATTAGACAAGCTGCTGGAAAAAGCCCACCCGCATGTCGGTAAGTTGATCATGAATACCTGGAATTTCCCGGAAGAACTTAAACTGGTGCCTTCCGAGTATGTGGATTTTCAGCGCGACTCAGGCTCTAAAGCCGATTATGTCGATTTAGTGCAAGTCGCGTTTCTGCAAAGCATCGCCGGCACCGATCACCCTGCCTGCCGCGTCGATTGGAACACCGTACCTGCCTTCGTTAAGTTGGGTATCCAACCCGATACCGAAATTTTGGAAATTGAAGGAGTCTCGGAAGAGATCGAACTCGCCCACTCAATGTTCCTTTGAGACAAAAAAACCATATGATAGACGCCCAAGACGCCGCCCGTTTTCGCCGCTTAGGTACGCTTACCATCTTTGCCGTGTATTTTGTGATTCTGGTCGGCGGCATTGTCCGGGCCTCAGGAGCCGGTATGGGTTGTCCGGACTGGCCGACCTGCTTCGGGCAATGGGTTCCCCCCACTCACGAATCACAACTGCCACCCAACTACCACGAAATTTATGCTGCGCGCGGTTATGAAAGCACCGCCTTCAACCCTGTAAAAACCTGGACCGAATACACTAATCGCCTGGTCGGCGTGACTATCGGTTTTCTGATTTTTCTCACCGCCTGGACATCGCGGGTTTATCTGAAAGCCGACAAAGCGATTTTTTATTTAGCGTTATCGGTCTTTCTGCTGGTCGGGTTTCAGGGTTGGCTGGGTTCAGCCGTGGTAGCAAGCAACCTGAAGCCATTAATGATAACGCTGCACATGCTGCTGGCCCTGTTTATCGTTGCGCTACTCATCTACGCCATTGCCAGATCGCAAAAACCACTCCTGGAAGCCATCGACAGCCATTGGCTGACACCGCGCTTTGCTTTGGTGTTAAAAATTGCCATGGCCATGACCTTGTTGCAAGTGGCAATGGGCACCCAAGTCAGGGAAGCAGTGGATTACATCGCCCATGAGCACAGCTACATCGACAGGCAATATTGGCGTGATAGTTTTCCGATCATTTTTTATATTCACCGGTCTTTTTCATCGATCATTTTGTTTACCAACCTCTGGCTGGCCTGGAAAATTTATCAGCAAGCCGACAAACGTAGCCTGCTGTTGCGCACCGCTTATGTGTTAATGGGATTGATCGTTACCGCCATTTTGGCAGGCGTCAGCCTCGACAGACTGGGTTTTCCCGCCGTCGCTCAACCGGTACATCTGTTAATGGCTAATCTGATTTTTGGCGCGCAATTTTTCATCTTTATTTGCTTAAATTACTCTTCCCGGAAAGCAAGCTAGACAAGCCAGGATTTTACGGTAATTATCAATAAGTTAAGCAATATCGAGCCAAGTTGCGATACAATGCCGGGCATAGCTAGCCCATGGCCGGCAACTCTCTTTTTTTCTACAGGTATTATTAATGTCCGACACCCCCTCCTCCGCCACGCCTTCCTTTAAAGATTTATCGCTTTCAGACCCCATATTAAAAGCGCTGGAAAGTGTCGGTTACGAAACGCCTTCTCCGATTCAAGCACAGATTATTCCGTTCGTGATGGCTGGTCGCGATGTGTTGGGCCAAGCGCAAACCGGTACCGGCAAAACCGCCGCATTCGCCTTACCGATTTTGTCACGTATCAATCTTAATCAAAAAGACCCGCAAGCTTTGGTGCTAGCCCCAACCCGCGAGTTAGCGATACAGGTTGCCGAGGCGTTTCAAAGTTATGCCGCGCATATTAAAGGCTTTCACGTATTACCAATCTACGGCGGCCAGGATTACACCAGCCAGTTGCGCCAGTTGAGTCGCGGCGCCCATGTCGTGGTCGGCACACCCGGCCGGGTTATGGACCATATGCGTCGCGGCACACTTAAGCTGGACCAACTCACCACACTGGTACTGGACGAAGCCGATGAAATGTTGCGGATGGGTTTTATCGACGATGTGGAATGGATTCTGGAACAGACCCCATCCACACGTCAAACCGCGCTGTTCTCGGCCACCATGCCGACCGAGATTCGCAAAATTGCGCAGAAATACCTGAACAATCCCGAACAAGTTACGATCAAGGTCAAAACAGCCACCGCCGCCAATATTCGCCAACGCTACTGGTTTGTCAGCGGTGTGCACAAAATGGACGCCCTGACCCGGATTTTGGAAGCGGAAAACTTCGACGGCATGATTATTTTCGTCAGAACCAAAACCGCTACCATCGAAGTAGCCGAAAAATTGGAAGCGCGCGGTTTTTCCGCCTCGGCCATCAACGGCGACATGTCGCAAGCCCTGCGCGAGCGCGCCATCGATAATCTGAAAAGCGGCAAACTGGATATTCTGATCGCCACTGACGTCGCCGCTCGCGGCCTGGACGTCGATCGTATCACCCATGTCGTCAACTACGACATCCCTTACGACACCGAATCATATATCCATCGTATCGGCCGTACCGGTCGCGCCGGCCGCACCGGCGACGCGATTTTGTTTGTTTCACCGCGCGAAAAACGCCTGCTGGCCAATATCGAGCAAGCCACTAAACAAAAAGTCGAAGAAATGCAATTGCCTTCCACCGACTTTATTAACAACGCGCGCATCAACCGTTTCAAACAGCGGATTACCGACACCCTGGCCGGCGAGGAACTCAGCTTTTACAACCAATTGATCAACCAATATCAGGTTGAGCATAACGTACCGGCATTGGACGTTGCGGCGGCCCTGGCCAAATTGTTACAAGGCGATACGCCTTTGTTAATGAAAGAGCCCAGCAAGAAACCACGTAAAGACGCGGAAGAAAAAGGCCGTTCCGACCGCAATGATCGTGGTGAACGAGGCCCGAGACGGGAAAAAGGCCGCGCCGGCGCGGTGGAAATGGAAACCTTCCGTATCGAAGTGGGCCATAGCGACGGCGTAAAACCCGGCAATATCGTCGGCGCCATCGCCAACGAAACCGGTATAGACGGCGACCACATCGCCCGCATCAAAATCGAGGAGCACTACAGCACCGTAGAGTTGCCTGCCGGCATGCCCAAAGACTTGTTCCAGGCTCTGAAAAAAGTCCGGGTAGTTGGCAAACCCTTGGATATTTCCAAATTCGACCCTGATTTGGTAAAAAAAGACAAAAGCAAAAAACGGGTCGGTTCACCGTCAAGACGCGGCAAAAACAAAGACCAAGCGGAATAAATAAGGTCGCGGTTCGATTGCCACCGCGCCAGATCGGTAACTAACAAAGGCCTAGGTGTTTTTCACTTAGGCCTTTTTTATTGCCGTAGCTAAATCGTAGCAGCCGGACTCCACTGACAAATCTGCTTTGAAAATTTGTCATTATTCAACACGAAGCACAACAACTCTCCAGCGGGAGAGGCAGGGTGAGGGGAATCAAAATAAGGCACTTGCGAGTTTAATTCTCCTCACCCCAGCCCTCTCAATCACGAGAGGGGGCAAGCTTTCAGCGACTTGCCGGGTTTTGCGATTTGCAGAATAGTTACGAAAATATTTCTCTCTATAGAGGCCACCCCAATGGCGTTACGTTAAGCCGTTCGTGCTGACCTTGTCGAACTATAAACGGCTTAACCGCCCATCCCCGTCGACAAACTCAGGGCGAACGGTGAAACCTTCACTTAACGGCATTGCCACAGGGATTTCCTGCCTGGATGGCGCCGCTTCGCCGACCCGGTGGCTTCCTCCTGTTGAATGCAGGCCGATGACAATAAAACAAAATATTCCTACATAAATACTCAGTAGATAATTCATAAATTCCGTGATCTACTACGCAAAAATACTCGACATTATGCTTCTGTTGTCATTTGTAATTTGACGAATAGAAAGGTCTTAAATTTTATAGGAGGCATAGTAAACAAAGTTGAATATGGCTGTACAAAAGGAACAAAGAGTTGCAGGACAAAATTAGTATGTGATAGGGAATTAAATTAATATTTATTGAATAGGTAAATAATATGTATAAGAAATTATTTGGCATAATGGTATTGTTTCTGGCAACAGGCAGTGCATCGGCGAGTAACTATAGGTTTCAAATTGATATTTCAAATCCTGGGGCGCCTATAGTTAGCTTTCAATGCTCGGGCAATGAAGCGGGGTGTAAGGATCCATTTAGCCCTCCGAACAATCCTCCGGATTATCAGACTGCAGCTTTCGGAAACGGTAGTATCCAGGGTGACTACCACGTTAACCCAATGGTGAACCTTCCCAACGGTGATCCGAGGCTTAATCCGCTTTTTACTATTAATGAACGGGCTAACGGTGAACTCTTGAATTTGACAACGAACCTATTTTACTTTAGTACCCCTGCGGAATATTATTTCGGTAGTATTCAAAATGCCTATTTACTGGATATCACTTCGAGTACTGACACTGGTAGCACTTTTATACTTAAAACAGGGGCTCCAGGTTCAACAGCGAATCAGAAAAGTTATGGTGACGAGATAGATTTACTCGGCAATTTTAGACCTTCATCCGCTGCGGTTGAAGGCTGGGGTAACATAACGGGGGTTCCAGGTGAGTCCGTAGGGGGCGTATACCTTCAAGTGATTCCTGAGCCAGAGATATTGTTGTTGCTAATTGTGGGGTCATTTTCGCTGCTCGCGTTTAGTGGCAAAAAAGTTCACCTCTTCAAGAGTCAATGTGCAAATATGGCTTGACCCCACGAAGAGATGGTGAATTTAGTTTTGTTGTTCAGAGAAATGATTTCAGTCAGTTGTTGGTTGCCGTAGCTAATATATGTCGGCGATAACTAAAAATAGATTTATTGGTACTGTTTTTATTGCGGCCGACATTGCCAGACGTTAGTTTGATAAAAATTCTAAATGTAAATTTGATATTTATAACTAGTGGGTTGCGTCTTACTACCAAAGGCCTAGGTTGAAAAACCTAGGCCTTTTTTATTGCCTTGCGGCTCGCCATACCAAAATTGTGTTCGATACAAGTTGATCGAATTGAACTGGATTTCCATGGCTGTAATTACCGGCTCGGGTCGTAAAGTAGTCCTATAACTTTTGGCGCGAGTAATTTCAAGCCACAATTAAATTCAGCAACACCGCTTCACGCCATTCCATTTACGCTGTGTTTCAGCCGCAAAAAACGCTTTTCGACTTAACGGCGGAAGCTGTTCCGCGTGATGCTCGTGCCAGTGTCGTAGATAGCGTTCATAAGCGGCATCGCCGTTGAGGTGGCGCCAGAATGATCGCAAACTCAGAATGAACGCGCTCATTACACAGTCCAATTAATCTTTACGCTGCGGAACCAACTTGACGCATTCGAACATCAGATCGTCAAATTCGTCTTCGCTGTGTTTGTTCGGGTTATATTGCAAGCCGCATTCGCGGTCTTCGCGGATATGTTTGATGTTGCCGTGTATCGACATGGCCACCCGCGATTCCGGCAGGATGATGGAAATCCGCAATTCGGCCTCGTCCACCGCTTGCCCCAGGGGTTCTTTCAAACGAATTTTAATACCGCTGTAACTCATATCCACGACCTGGCCGTCGATGATGATTTCACCGCCGGGCGGTGGCGGTTCGATGATGATGTGTGCCACGAGTCCTTCCGGATTAAAACGTATTCTGGTACGGTTTTCATTCTCCACTGTAATGCTCCATATTTTGGTCCTGAGAGTATAGGCAGAAACGCCGACACGGCAAAATTTATCTGACATCAATACTCTGCCGATTCGGCACGGGTGCCCGCCAATAGCGTTGCCGTTTCGCTCGTTCCGCTGTCGGCTGAATCCCTTCAAGTCCACTACGCACTGAAATAGCGCCCTGCTCGGCCGTATTCAACCAAGCGATACCAAGTTGGCGATAGCGTTCGATAATCTGCCGGTGCGGAAAACCAAAGCGGTTTTGATATCCGGCAGGGACCAAAATAAGCGTGGGATTAACTTTTTCAAGCAAAGCACGACTTGAAGATGTTTTACTGCCATGATGCGGTGCCAATAATACATCGCTGGCAAGTTCGTCACCGTACTCGCGCACCAGCCAGGTTTCGGCCGCTTGTTCGATGTCGCCGGTCAGCAAAAATCGCTGCCGTGCGCTACTTATTTGTACTACGCAGGAGTTATCGTTATCGCCGACAAAGCCGCTTTCCGGCGGCGACAGTACCTTAAAAGTTACCTCGTCCCAGCGCCAGATTTGTCCGTTCCGGCAATACTCCCCGTGTTCGCGTGCGGCCCATTCCGAAACGCTGCTGATGACTTTGTCTACCGGCAATTCGGCAAATATCGACTCCGCGCCGCCGCTATGATCGTTGTCGCCATGACTAATCACCAAGCTATCGACCTTAGCGATACCCTGCTCGCGTAAAAACGGCAAAATCACTGAATCGCCCATATCGGAATATTCCGAATAACGCGCACCGGTATCGAATACCAGAGTATGTTCCGCCGTTTGTACCACGGCCGCTAAACCTTGGCCCACGTCCAGCACAGTCAGCCAGGCTTCACCGGGTTTCGGTTTTTCCACCTGCACGATTATCAGTGGTAAAAATAGTAACGGACTTAAATACCGGCATGGAAAGCCGCTTGGCGCTAACAGCAGGAGCACACCGAAGGCCGCCAATCCAACCGCATACCACGGCGGCGGGAGGCAATAGATGCTGGCTAAGGGCAATTCGGACATGTGCGAGAGCAACCACCACAACCCTTGCAGTATATAGTCCAGGAGTTGTAGCAACAGAGCACCCAGCGCGGGCCAGATGAACAGTAACAACACCGCCAGCAATGCCGGCGGTACGATCAATATGCCGATAACCGGCACGGCCAACCAATTAGCGACAGGCGATATCAACGATACCTGCTGAAAAAACACGATCAATAAGGGCGATAAGCCCACCGCCGTAGCCAATTGCGCACCACCGGCTTCTCGCCAGTACGAGGGTCTCCCCAATCGGCCCGCCGACACGTAAATCAATAGCGCCACTGCCACGAATGACAACCAAAAGCCGACCGATAACACGGCCAATGGATCGAACAGTAATACGGCCAGCAACGCCAATAACAAAATTCGCATCGGCCCGGTGTTACGTTGCCAGGCGATTGCCGCTAGCGCCACGCTGAGCATAATCACCGCACGCAGAGTTGGCACCGAGTATCCCGCCAAACCGGCGTAAAACACCGCAGCCAGCCAGGCGCATAAAGCCGCCGCGCGTTGCGGCGAGATTCTGAGCACCCCAGTCCAGGCCCAAAACCTTCTCGTCCAAAGATAAATCAGGCCGGCGATCAAACTAATATGCGAACCGGAAATCACGATTAAATGCACAACACCCGTGATTCTGAACACTTGCCATTGCTCTTGGGTAATCGCGTTTTGGCTGCCGATAGTCAGTGCTTTTATGATGCCCAACTGCGCGCTGCCGGGCAAAGCAGCGTCCAGTCGGTCAGCAATCGCTTGCCGACATTGGGCAAAATATTGACCGATACTTGGCGAAATACTCACAATTTGCGGCACAGGTTTGTCGCGCACATAACCCGTTGCACCAATATGGTTGGCAAATAACCAGGCTTCGAAATCAAAGCCGCCGGGATTGAGGCGGCCGTGCGGTTTGCGCAGTTTTACCTGGAACTCCCAGCTCTGCCCGGCAGCCAAGTTAAATTGCGGGTAATACCAGCTCAGACGAATTTTATCCGGAAAATCGCCGGACGGCGCCGTGACGATAAAATCGAAATTGGTTCGCTGCTCTTGTTGTTGCGGCAGATTGGCAATATATCCTTGTACCTTGATTTCCCTGTTTTGATAAGCGTCAGGCAATTGCTGGGACAGCCGCCAGCTGCCATATAAACTCGCCCAAAACACGCCGACAACAAACGCGAAAACTCGCCAGTTACGTAAATAAACCAAGAGCAAACAGCAAATGCTCATACCGAACAATTCGAACGTACTGGGTAAGCGACTGAATTGTTGTACGGTAACAATCCCTGCCAGAAACATTAAACTGGTCACATTCATTGTGTCTCCGACCCAACTTTATCCTTTACTAAACATCCCATCTTATCTACCAGATAAACTACGCCGCCAGGCGTAATTAACGCAGTCTAGTCGAATTTTTAAACTTATCCCCGGATCAACAGGTGTCACAAGCTGGTTGTTATCGAATTAATCCTGCAAAATAGCCGGTTGCCGTGCCTGGCGAATTTTCTTTTTTAACTTATAGCGCCTAAGACTGCTTCGCAGGCGGACTGTCGCTAAAACGCCAATTGTTAACCAAATGCCAGAGACCCATTACCCGCTGATTGTCCGCCCGCGCTTTATCCTCAATGCCCGCAAATGGTGGCGCTTGTGCCATGTTTATCTGGCGCTGAGTCTGGGGTTGATATTTGCGCTGATAGGCTTGACCGGCAGTTTGAGTATTTACCGGGAAGAATTGGATAGCTTGTTCAACCCGCAATTACGCGTCGATGCCCCCCAAACCCCTGCTTTGTCTCCTGACAAGATCGTCGCTGCGGTGCGCGTGGCCCATCCGGATCGGCACGGTGCCTGGACCTTGGAGATGCCGCGTACGCCGGACGGCATGATCACCGCGTGGTTTGAAAAGCCTAAGGAAAGCGTGGACGCTTTTTATGCGCCGTTGATGGTTTCCGTCAACCCTTACACCGGCCAGGTTGTCGACAGCCGGCTATGGGGACATACGCTAACTACCTGGTTATTGGATCTGCACACCCAATTGCAATTGGACGGCTTTGGCCGGAATGCGCTAGCGGTTTTGGGCGGTTTATTGATGTTGTCGGTATTTAGTGGCTTGTACTTGTGGTGGCCAGGCTGGCGAGCGTTGCCCCGCGCCTTTTCGGTAAGTCCAAACACTGGCTTGATGCGGCTATTGTTTGATTCGCACCGGCTACTGGGAGTAGCCAGTTCGGGATTTTTAATCTTGCTAGCCTTTACCGGTTTTCATCTGGCTTACCCTACTCTGCTGGAAAACCTGACCGCCGCGTCCGGCATGGGACATGGTGACGCCGGCCCCAATGTGCGCAGCACAGCAATACCCAATGATCGGCCGACCAGTCTGTCGGAAGCAATCTTAGTGGCGCGCGGGCCGTTTCCCAGCTCGGAAGTCCGGCGTATTACCACACCGGTCGGCGAGCTGGGTACGTATCGGATCAATTTGCGCCAACTTAACGAGATCAATCAACACCATCCGTTCACTACGGTCTGGGTGGACCGCTGGAGCGGGCAGATTCGCGATGTGCAAAACCCCAGCAAATTCTCGGCCGGACAAACGTTTACTACCTGGCTTTGGCCGCTCCATACCGGAGAAGCCTTTGGCGAAAGCGGTCGCTTGCTGTGGTTTTTTGTGGGATTGACGCCGGCCCTCCTCTTTTTGAGTGGCTTAATTCATTGGTTGTACCGGCATGGATTTGTCGCGGATCGAAAAGTAGACCTGAAACGGGCAACAGCAGCGGCAATAGCTGCTTGCATAACGGCGTCAGAATGCGCGGCCAGGGCTATATTTAAGGTGGCGATACCTGCTGTAAACAGCGTTTTGCAAAAGATGTATGGTCGAATCAGACGGATAAAACGACTAAAGTAGTTATGTGAGGCGTGTTTCTGAGACGATTAACGAAATAGCACTTTTGCTAGTTCCTGGGTTTTTAAATATTGGGTTTGCAGGTCGGCAAATATCTCGGTCTGACAAGCCGGGCTGATGGCCAGTTTCTCGAAGGCCGCAACCGGCCATGTGTCTTTATTGTCGAAAACACTACCCACCATTTGCGCCGCAGCGCCGACCAAAGCCGCGTGTCGCCAATAGCTGCCTTCATACACCGGATTACGATGGTAACGAATAATCGCCACCAACGCTTCGGGTATGCCCCAGGAAATAGTCAGATGCGCGCCTACTTCGCAATAATCGGTATGCAGCACTTTGCGTAAGGCCTGATTCAAATCCAATTCGGGATTGGCTAGTTTAAAACGCAGGGCTTGGTGGGTTTCCTCGGGCATGATGTCGGCCATGCACAGCAAGCCGATGTTGTGCAGTATGCCGCCGGTGTGCACGGTTTGCGCCAATTGCTCGTTACCCCGCTCTGCCACAAGCTCGTCTGCTAGCGCACGAGCAGCGTGCGCGACCAGCATGGTACTAATCCAATAGCGTTTAATATCGAAACTTCGGCACTCCCTGACATTAAACGGCTTCATCACTGCCAGACCGATACCGACGCCCCGGACAATATTCAAACCCAGTTTTAAACAGGTTCTTTCCAGCGACGTCACCGGCTCGCTGGAGTTGTTAAACCAGGCCGAATTGGCCAAGGCAATCAGTCGGGATGTGATCGTTGCGTGCCCCGCCAGAATCTTCGCTAACCGGGCATAATCCAGATTATCGTCGGACAAGGCTTTGACGACTTGATGAACATCATGCGGCAAAGAAGGTAGCCGCTTAATGTCCGCGAACCGTTCCGGCAATTCAAGATCAGTCATAATCGTTTACTTGTCTGTCGTTAGCGGCTTGTTTTGCCTGAATAAATTCCAGCCGGAAATCTTTGTCAAACATTGCCGGCAATTCTGCTGCGGTCAAAGGTTGGCTAAACAAATAGCCTTGAACCACCTGACAACCCAAACCGCTCATCACCATGGCCTGCTCTATCGTCTCGACGCCTTCCGCCACCAGCGAGAAATCCATCGCGTTGGCCATGCCGATAATCGTACCGAGCAGAATTGGGGTTTGCGGGTTGAACAACACATCCTGAACAAAGGTGCGGTCGATTTTCAAACAATCCACCGGCAACTGCTTCAGCGAAGCCAGCGACGAAAAGCCGGTACCGAAATCGTCTATCGCGATTTTCACCCCCATCGCCTTCAGTTTTTTAAAAATCTCCAAGTCCGCCGCGGTTTGCATGGCACTTTCCGTGACTTCGATTTGCAAATAGTGAGCCGGCAATTGTGTATGTTTGAGAATTTCCCGCAAGGTGAACGGAAATTGCGGATCGCGGAAATGACTGGCCGACACGTTGACAGCCGTGGTGAGTAGCGGCAGCCCTTGTTTTTGCCAGGCGATTAATTGCTCGCAGGCCAGTTGAATAGCCCAGTCGCTAATTTTACCGATCAAACCCAAGGCCTCGGCCAAAGGAATAAACTCGCTGGGCCCCAGCAATCCGCGCAACGGATGGCGCCAGCGCACCAAAGCTTCGATACCTATCATCCGCCCGTCCAACATACTTACCTGCGGCTGGTAATACAGTTCAAGCTGTTGATATTCCAGCGCATCCCGTAAGGTTTGCTCGTCTTGCATCCGCTTAATCGCTAACCCCGTCATCTCCGGCCGATAGTAAGCGTAGCGCTGTTTGCCTGCGCTTTTGGCTGAGTACATGGCGGTATCGGCGGCTTTCATTAGATCGTGTTCGTTCTCGCCATCCTTTGGATAAATAGCAATACCGATACTGACGCGGGGTTTTAAATGGTGCGTGTCGAGAATTAAAGGCCGGTTGATTTCCTGCAAACAACGTTCGGCAATTTCCATGGCCTGAAATTCGTCGGTAATGCTGCTGGCGATAATACAAAATTCGTCGCCGCCCAATCGGGCGGCAAAATCCTCTTCGCGAACCACGCTTTGAATGCGTTGCGCTATGGCTTTCAGGAACTGGTCGCCGATGTTGTGCCCGAAGCTGTCGTTGACATACTTGAACTCGTCCAGGTCCAGGAATAAAAACGCAAACTCAAGTTTGCCGCGCGCCGAGGCCTTGATGGTTTGCTGAATCCGTTTGTGATAATGAACGCGGCTGGCCAGACCGGTCAACTCATCGAAATACGCCAACTGGTGGATGATTTGTTCCGATTGCTTTTGCTTGGAAATATCCTGAACCGTACCGGTGACGAAACTCAGCTGGCCGCTGCTGATCAAGGCGGTATCCTGACGGACGCTGATTGGGGTTTCCAGATCCGGCCGCAACCTGTACTCGACATACTCTACTTGTTCGCCCTGGGCAGCCGCTTCGATCAAGGTCTGCACTATCTTGCGGTCCGCCGCCTCTATCAAATTCAGATAGTTGCTCAGTTCGCCCCGGAAATAGTCGGCAGGCATTTGGCACATTTCCGCTAAAAATGGCGAAATCTCGAATTTATCCTGCTTCGGATCCCAGGTCCAATAGCCCAAGCCCGCGATGCGTTGCGCGGCGGAAAGTTGCTGCTTACTATTGCGTAGTTCAGCGGTGTCGTGGCTGGAACGCAGCAGAAAACGGATGTGATGGATTAACACCACATGATTAAGCGGTTTGATAATAAAGTCGGTAGCGCCTACCTTAAATGCCCGATTTATCGATTCAATGTCTTCCAGACCGGTAGACATAATGATGGGCACGTCGGTCATGGCAGGATTGGCCGACATGCGCCGGCAGGTTTCAAAACCGTCGATACCGGGCATAATCGCATCGACTATGACCAGATCGGGAATTGCCGCTGCCAACAGCTCCAGTGCCGCTTCTCCGCTCTCCGCCTCCACGACGTCGAAGCCCGAGGCTTTTAACTGCTCGCCGGTAATCAATCTGAAATTCGGATCGTCGTCTATCAGTAAAATTCGCTTGGCTTCCAGCGACAGGTCGGCTATTCGATTGTCGGTGCTGGCCTGCCCTATATCGGGCAGCGCTGTGTTGGCAATAGCGCGCAACTCCGCTAAAGCCGCCGCCAATTGCGTCTCGAATACCGCCAGCAGCGCCGGAACTTCCTCGAGATCGGCTTGGCGACCGGCGGTTTCCAGCATTAGGCAGGTTTTAGATAGCTCCTTGGCCCCCAGATTGGCGCTGGACGACTTTAGGGCATGAGCCATATCGGCTAACAAATCCGCTTGCCCATCGGCAGCGGCTTGCCTAAGTTTTTCCGCTGTTTCCGGAGCGGTTTGCAGATAGAGCGCTACGGCTTTGTTTAATAAACTTACCCCATTGGCATCGTAAATATCCCTAAGCTGAGCTAGATCGGCCTGGCAAATCGGGCCGGGGGTGGTGTCGCCCGGAGATACCGTATCCGGATGTGGGAGCGGAGCTGGGTTTACTGCCGTATCCGCTAAGTTTGGCAGCCAATTTACCAAAAGTTGGCGCAGCTGTTCCTTGCTGAACGGTTTGCTCAAATAGCCATCCATGCCGACCATTTCACATTGGTCGTGTATGCCTTTTTGCACATCGGCGGTTAAGGCGATAATTGGAATTCTGGTCGAGGCCGTGGCTTGCTCATGCTCGCGAATTTTGGCGGTTGCCGAAAAACCGTCCATAACCGGCATATGACAATCCATCAATATCAAGTCGTAACGACGCCGACAAGCGGCTTGCAGCGCTTCCTGTCCGTTATTCACCACATCCGCAACGCACCCCATGCTTTCCAGAAAGCTTTTCACCACTTCCTGATTTACCAAGTTATCTTCCGCCACCAAAATGCGCCCTGATAGCCTGATTTGTTCGGCAGTGATGGCGGAAGAAGCCCCTTGTTCCACGGGTGCGAACGTGGCGATTTCCAGCAAACAATTCAGCAGACGTTGTTGGAAAACCGGCTTGTTCAAATAAAAGCTGATACCGTATTCGTGGGTTAGACCGGTTTTAATGCTGACATTTTCTGAGCTGAGCATGATCAAAGGCAGTTTGGGAATACGCTGGTCGCGTTGAATGGCCTTAGCCAGGGTCAAGCCGTCCATAACCGGCAAATGCCAATCCAGCAGCGCTACTTGAAACGGATTATTTAAAGTAGCCGCCTCGACCAATATTTTCAGCGCCCTGGGGCCGCTATCGACAGTCGTGACATGGGCGCCCCACAGCGAAACCTGATCGTGGAGTATGTCGCGGTTTATCGCATTGTCATCCACTACCAGGATGTGCAGACCTTCCAAAGCACTGGTATCGGCACGTTCGATGTTGGTCTGGATGCCTAAACCAAATTCCAAGTCAAAGTAAAACCGGGAGCCTCGACCGATATTACTTTCCAGCCCCAGGCTGCCGCCCATTAATTCGACTAATTGCTTGGAAATGGTCAAACCTAAACCGGTACCGCCATAGCGCCGGGTGATGCTGCCGTCGGACTGCGTAAAGCTATCGAAGATTTCCGCCTGACGCTCAGCGGCAACACCTATGCCGGTGTCGATTACTTCGAATAATAAGCTGACTTTATCTCGGGCCGAATTTTCCGGAAAGCTCACCTTAAGCTGCACATCGCCTTGTTCGGTAAATTTGATGGCATTGCTCAGCAGGTTAACCAGCACTTGCCTTAATCTTTCCGCATCCCCTTGCACAATGAAGTGCATTTGGTGCGGAAGATTCAGTATCAATTCCAGGCCTTTACGGTGGGCTTGTTCCGCCATCATTTCCACGGTGTCTTCCAGTAAGCGGCGCAGATCGAATTCCTGAACGATCAACTGTAATTTGCCGGCTTCGATTTTGGAAAAATCGAGAATATTATTGATGATGCTCAATAGCGAATTAGCGGAACGATAGGCGGTATCGGCAAAGCGGCGTTGCCTGTCGTCCAAACCGGACGACATTAATAACTCGGTCATGCCCAACACGCCGTTCATTGGCGTTCTTATCTCGTGGCTCATGGTTGCCAAAAATTGCGACTTGGCTTTACTGGCTTGTTCGGCTTGCTCTTTAGCGGATAGTGCTTCGGCGATGCTGATACTCAGTTCTTGATTTTTTTCTTCCAATTGCTGGGTACGTTCGACAACCTGCTGCTCAAGAGAATTGCGGTGCATGGCCAGCTGATCGTCTCGAAACTGGATTTCGGCAAGCATGGCATTGTACACATCGGCTAGATCGCCGAATTCATCGTTGCTGGTCTTGTTAATTCGATGCGAAAAACTCTTCTCATGCCCCACCGATTGCATCGCGTCCATCAGTTTAAGTAAGGGCGCCAAAAATATTTGCTGCAATTTGGTGGTCAAAATACCGATTAAGATCATGGTAAACACCACGATCAAACCCATAGTCGAATAAAAAGCTTTTAATATGGCGTAGAAACCGCTTTGGTCATCCACCAAATGCAATACACCCACCACATCGCCATCCAGTTCTATCGAACGGACAAAATGCAGATTGTTTTCCTCATCGTATTTGAATACGTTTTTTTCTCCGGCTTTACCGACGATATTATTGGTATAAGGAAACAGGCGGTCATACCAGCTAGCTAAAACTTCGCCTAAAACATCAAATATGCCTTCAGAGCTAGGAATAGATTGCGCATCGCTTAAAAGCGCGGAAGCTTTTTCCGCATCCCAATGACTAACACCGAGTTTTTGCGAGTGATAGTCGGCAAATAACTTGCCTTGTTTATCGTATAACTCGGCATTTAATATACTATCCCGGGTTTTCAGGCTATTCAGCATAGTATTAGCCGACACTGTATCGTCAAAAACCAGTGCCGCCGAGATATTCGAGGCAATAATATTGGCGATCAATATCAATTGCTGCTCGGTATCGTTCTTTTTAGCATAATATTCATTCACAACAATCGCAGTGCTTGCCGAAAATAGCGTCAACATGGCAATCAAAGTCATAATAAATACTAACTTGATCTTGATAGGCGCATTATTAAACCATTTAAACATGCGATTATCTCTCCTAATTATCGCCGACAATTTTTGCAAGCCGCAGCAGATTTGAGCTTATATTCAACCGCGCAGCCTTCGCCGCGGCTAAATTAACGTATAGCTGAATCTTACCGTCCTTATTAATCATGCTTACCAAACCGCCTGAATCCAGAAATTCTTGATCTTCCCCCATAGTCAAAACAGGGTGTGATTTTATATCGATAAAAACTTGTAACAGTAAGTTTTTCGCTAATTCACTGATAAATAACACATGACATTGCGTTAAATTACGCAATCGGTCGGCGTAGATAATTTTAATCGTCCTAACTCCAACATTTTTGCCGTTGATAGACTCAAAGGATTGCTGCACAACATTATCGCCTACCAAACATACATTCAACGAATCGCCCGATTCTGCAAATGTCTGCTCCGGCCATTGGGTGAATCTGGCAAAGTTTAACGTTAGTGCGGCCAACACCGTATATTGTTCCATTGCCTGTGGTGCGGCAATAGCTATAGGCGCAGTAACTAAACATACCGAAACCGCTAAATATCGAATCAGCTTTTCCATGTTATTCGTGCGGCAAGGTAACATTCAAACTTATTAGATTGGTTTGCAAAATATTATTCAGCCGGCATCAAGATTTATGTATACCTACTAATTTAAATGATTCAAAAACTCCAACTGACTTTACCGTACATACCACGATCGATTAATGTTGGCATAACCATATTTTCTTGTTGATATTCCAAATGGCTTGATGTAAACAAATTTTGCCCTACTAATGACAACTCCACCTCATGAACCGGCCGCCAAGCCAGGCGAGCATCCATCGTCACGTAATTCTTAATGTGGTTCATACCATAGACTGTCGCACTGGTATTTTCGTCAACATACTTTAACCACAAATCAAAATCCAAGTCCTTGCTTACCGATAATGCACTGCGTAGGCTCACCCGCTGTTGCGGACTAGTGCCGAATGGGGGCGATGTATCTTGCATATCGGTTTTCAATAAACTGTAATTGGCATCCCAACGCCACCAATCCAGCATTTGCCAAACGGTGGCTACCTCAAATCCATAGGTCTTGGCTTTATAGTCGTTGCCCAAGGGTACCGGCTGTACCACGACGAAGCGCGTGGGGTCGAAGTAATAAGCAACTGGGGTTGGATAACGCAAGTTTTTGTAATCGTTATAAAATCCGGTAATATCGATCGACAACGATTTTATAAACGTCGTTCGATAACCCAGTTCGTAAGCAATCACATCCTCCGTGCGAAAATTACGGGTTCCTTGCAAATTCACCTCGGTTGGGAACGGGTTCAACGCGGAAGGCGGCACCACTGTTTGCAGTAAGGTCATATTGTGCTCGGCGCGTGACGGTGTCCGCACCGCCCGTGACACCGCTCCCCATATACGATGTTGAGAATGAGGTGTCCACATTAAGCGTGCGGTAGGTTGCCCCTCAAATCCGCTGTAGTCGTTATGTTCGAGTTTGGTGCCTAAGGTTAACCACAATTTTTGATCGATCAACTCCATTTCATCCTGCACGAAGGTGCTGAATAATTGATCGTTACGACTTGTAGGGCTCAGGCTCAGCAATCTGCCTGCGCGCGTGTCGTCGTGGGTGTACTGATAACCGAAGCCCCAGATGACTTCGTTGTTATCAAGCAAGCTAAATCGGTGCTGAAAATCCAAGTCCAGGGTATTCCTGCCCTCGCTGAACCAAGCCTCGTTGCGCCGGTAGTAATCGTAATAGAGTTGTAGGGAATAATCCGAGCTGGTTGAAACAGTGTGTTGCCAACGGCCAAGAATATTGCCACCGTACGTTTCAGCTTTGTCGCGAAAAGTATCGGTATATGGAGCTGCAATCTGCGGAATCGTTATCGTTTGATTGAGATGGCTGTGATACAAGTCGCCTTGTAGTTTTAGTTCGTCTTTTAATGTCAAATTGGAATCTATTCGAAAACCGCCTTGGGCTTTGTCCCAATCGTCGCCGGCGCCGGCGCCAAGGGCGTTGGTGTTCTCGTCGCGTTTGAAGCCTTTAACGTAAGCCCTTCCAGTGGTATCTTCGCCTAACTGCGCACCATAGCGTAAAGCCCCAAAGCCTTGCTCCTCGGTACCGCCGCCTCCTGTCAGCAAGCCGCCTTCGGTTTTTGAGGAATGCTTGGTGATGATGTTGATAACACCATTGACCGCGTTCGCACCCCAAAGCGTTGCTCCTGGTCCTCTGATCACCTCTATTCTTTCCACATCTTCCAGCATTACATCCTGGTTTTCCCAATAAACGCCGGAAAAGGAACGGGTATAAGTATTGCGGCCATCGATTAACACCAATAGCTTATTGGCAAATCGACTGTTAAAGCCGCGCGCGCTCACCGCCCATTTATTTGAGTCTATTCTTGCCACATCCAAACCCGGCGCCATCCGTAACGCTTCCGGGATGCTGGTCGCACCGGTGCGTTTGATGTCATCGTGAGTAATCACAAATATAGCAGCCGCGGAATCGTTTAAGGCTTGCGCTTTCTTGGAAACTGAAGTGACTTCAACATTTAGCAAATCTTCTACATTTAGCTCAAGTACGTCTTCAGATGCGGCCTGCAAGGCGCAGGGGTGACTAGTCAACAATAAAAATCCGGCAATATATTTTTTCATAGGGGGGCATATGAGCAGCGCTTTTAGTAATCCAATGTCTATTAACCAATAATTCAGAATGGTTAGATTCCGATAGGTGGTTTTGACTATCAACCGGCCTTTAATCAACAGCGACGGACATTCCCACAGATTGGGGAGCCGTATAGACCACGACGAGAATCCAATTAGGATTCGGCGGAACGGCAATATTTGAGGGCCGGGTTAAGCATAAAAATTAGCGTGTAATGACTGTTTCGATATTCGCTTAAGCTATGGGCAAGTCTAGTTCAATTATTGAATTCGGACAGATGATGAGGCAGGCGTGGCATACGCCGGCATCCGTGCCCAGCCAAGCCGGAAAAATTGCGCCGACTCAGCCGGCGGAAAATTACGTGGAATCTTTGATTCAGGCCAGGAAATTAAGCTGCTGTACGCTGCCGGCTTTGCCTTGTTCAGTTAAATAGATGCCGCTACTCGCGATTTCTCCCAATGCTTGATTGGCCGTATCTTTCAATTGAAACGGCGTAGTCAAATGACCTAAGTAAATCGCGCCGACATGTTTATCGCCCAGTGCCAATAATTGCTGCGAACCGTCATCATGACGTTGCCAGATTCGCAGTTGCTTGTAGATGGCATCGCCGGCATCGATAAACTGATTTTTATCGTCGTCGTAAGCCGCTAAATCCGCAAAGCCGTTACCGCTTCTCGGACCGAACAATTCCGAACCGTCGTTAATGAGACCATCCTGGTTTTTGTCCAATGCCAACATACCGCTGCCGGCTTTCAAGCCGGAAATTTGATCCAAACTACCATCGGCATCGATATCGAATTGAAACCGGGTTCCGCTTAGTTCCGCGGCAGTGCCGTCGAAATTGATGACCAATGGATCGGTTTTCACCGCATCGCCCGCGCGGATACTCAGATTGGATTCGGTGTAAAAGCTGCGGCTCATGGACAAGGACACCGAAAAACTCAGCGTTTGCCCATCCTTGGTGGTAATACTGCCTTCGGCGCTAAAACTGGTCGTTTCGCTTTCGAAATAAGACTCGGATTTTTGATATACCAGCCCATACCCTTCACGCTCCGGGGCGGGTGTTGCCGGTGCTTGCTCCGGCGCCTGAATAGTCACTGAATCGGCTTGCGCCTTTAGTTGCTCCGGTGCGAATAATTCAAAATCCCGGCCGGTGATCTCTTTGACCATGCGTCGAATGATTTGCAGCAACAGATTATCTTTGGAACTAAGTGATGTATCGGTATCCAGGGTTTGGGTTGCGGTCGCGGACGTTTGCGCCGATTGGCTTAGATCAAGGCTATCTTGAATTGCCTCGCGTGCCGTTTGGGAACGGTGCTTTCGCACTTTATCGAGATTATCTTCCGGCTTATCGATCCAGACCCGCAACGATTCGCTGCGTTGGCTAATCTGTTGCGCTTGATGTTGGCTTTGCAGGTGGACGGCGGAATTCTGGATAATCATGGCAACCCCCATAGCTCGACTGATTTGAGCTAAATATCGGCTGCCGGCCTGGAATATTAAATATTTAGTTTGTCTTCTATTTTTTGTTTGTAGTTTAGGAAATGGGCGGCCTGTAATTGTTCATTTCGGTCTGTGCCCAACAGACGACAAGGCACGTCTATTTCAGTAATGTGAAACGGATAGTCGTCGTGGTTTTTCCGATAACCCAGTATGTGGGCGCGAATCGGTTTAAAGCTGTCGGCGTTGGTGACGGAAAACTTGTGTTCGTTACAGTAGATCGCGATAGCGCCGTTTTCCTCAGTCGCTATCCGGACTCTTAGATCCATGACACTGCCGCCTAGTTTGACCGGCACGGCCTGACAAGACAGCACTCCCGCCGAGTTTCGCTGAATTTCATAAAATTTGACACTCAAGCCATCCGGCAATTGCGCGCGCGCCAGCAGGGTTTCCAAAAACACCGAGTAGTGGGTGACGACGTGCTCGGGATTGGCATTGCTGTGTTGATGGACGAACAATGCGCCTTTTTCATCGAGTACGTAAACACCCACATGTTTACTAGTTGCGTGATAAAAAACCTGAATCACATCCGCCAAATTCTGCGCATATAAAGACGGAATATAGGTTTGATCCATTACGTAGGCATCAAAAAATACTGCGGAAAATTGCGGATTGGGTTTGGCTAATTCATGCAGCAGTTGGTTTTGGGTGTCCAGCCGATAATAGCCCAGGCTGCCGTTTCTAAGTTGGAACAAACCATAACCCGTCTCGGCTGCCACAATATAGCGCTGCAAGCCATCCCGGCCGGATGCGAAAAACTTCAGCAAATTGCCGAACAAGGCTTCGATGCGCAAGATGATGCTTCTGCCGCGCACCGGGTTGTAACACAAGGCCTGGAGTTTATCGGCGGATAAAGGCGCAGCGCTGTTATTGAACACATCGACGAGGCAGTTAAAAACACCCTCTATGCCGATATAGCGTTGCAAGCTGGCCTCGCCCCAACTTGACACGGATAAGCGTTGGATACTTTGCACAAAGCACTGGCGGCTGTCACCGTAACTTAAGGGGTCTGAACGTTCGCTCATCACTAATTGCTGATTGTTCGCGTCAATGGCCAAACTTTCGCCCAGATTAATCAGCAACAATGACGACGAGATGCGATTAGGCTCACCGTAAATTTCCAGATCGTTCTCCCTGCCGGGCAAATAACGGCTTAGAAACGCATTCAACTCATTAAACAATTGATACAAATCATTATTGGCAATTTTAAGACTGGGGGTAACCAGTTGAAGATTGAGCGATTTTTTATATAAGCCGTTTACCACCGCCCAGCACAAAACTTCGAGCAAGCTTTCGCCGGATTTAATAGCGCTTTCCGGGGAGGCTTTCTGTGACGCTATTCTATCGTCATATAAACACCAGCGCGGCGGCGCGTCGTCAGCGAGGACTTCGACAACGACCAGCAGATCGGGTTTGGCATGGACAGTGGTTCGGGTTGTTAGCACTTCAATTTTGTCGGGGCGTAAATCCAGCGTCGCCCGCAATTTCCGGCCAATCAATTTCAAGTCTCTGTTTTCGCGTTGTGCCTGATCCAAAGGCAAACCGGAAAACTTTAAAATCATCCGCAGGCATTGTTGCAGTTGATCGCGAATCACCACATGCTCAACGCTGGCTTTCTTGATATCCCAAAATTTTTGACTGGCCAAATTGTCCAACAAATCGTCCGGCCATTGCCATTGGTTTGCCACGCTGTGTAGATAATCTTCACGTTGCAACCGCACCCTGTTTTCCGTGAGATTTTCGGAAGCGGCCATGATTTTCATGTAGAAACATTCCCGAATCAGGTTCAAACGCCGCTTGGACTGCGCCTGACGCAGATAGTCATCCACTTTGCGGTACATCAATAAGTAAGGATCCAGGCTTTCGACACTGAAATCGCCTTGATATACCGCCTGTTTTAATGACAAACACAGCCACTGCGGTTCGGGAAATTCACTGGCATAGCTTTCCATCAGCAGCAACTTCAACAAGGACTTATGCGGGGAGGTCAAGGACTTATATATATGCCAGAGCGTAGCGCTGACGAATTCCGCCATCGGCATATCTTGCAGTCCGCCGAAATCGACAACGTCCGTTTCCGAGACGAACCGGTTCTCCAGCAAATGCGCAACATATTGCTTATAGTATTTTTCCTGTTGCGGCGGTACCAACCACCAGACCGGCACCCGCCCGGCAATGTATATCGAGGTACGGTAAAACTCTTCCAACAACAAATAATGTTGGGTTTCGCCGCTGCTCTCTTTGGAGATCGGCGTATTTTCGCCGCGCAAAAACTGCGTGGCATCGACCAGAAAAAAATGCGTCTCGATTTTTAAGGTCGCCGCCCATTTTTCCACTTCCTGGGCTTTTTGCCGCAATTCGTTTAATTCATCTGGTGCCAAAGTAGATGAATGACAAAGCCAAATATCGATATCGCTATTTTTTGAAAACGCCATACTACCGACGCTACCCATTAAAAAAATAGCCTGAATGGGGTAATGTCTTAAGGCCTTGCGCTTGTAGACAAAGCCTTTGGAAAACTGCTTGGCCACATCGGTGGTTTGCTTATTGGGGGTGTAATCTGGAATACCGGCCGGGCCTTCCAACGATACGAATCCGGGTAACAAGGGATGGTTTTGATGAAACAGTAAAGGCAGCAGCTTCAGGAAATCTTGCTGGCGCGGCTGCAGAAAACTTTGTACATGTTGCAAACGCAACTGGTTGAAGTGCTTGAAACGTTGGGCGACCGCATATAGATCTTTTTTGCTGATCTCTTCGCCCGGCGCGCCTAAATGGATGGGTAGAAATCGATTGGTCAAAGTTGCCGCGCCTAAATCAAGTGTGAGGTCAGTATAGAAGAATCAACTCGGCTTGTGAAAGTTAAGCTGGACGAAGCGCCCATTATCGTCGTCGAAGCTGGTAAAACGGGTCAAACAGGCGTGCGGCAAATCGATATGAAAACTTTGGGTAACCGGCAGTTTGAAGGCTTCTGCAAATAGCACTCTGATCACGCCGGCATGAGTAACAACCAGCACCCGGCGCCCGGCGTGCGCAGCCAATAAGTGCTCCCAGCCTTGCCTTACTCGGGCGGCGAATGTTTGGTAGCTTTCGGCACCAGGCGGGGTAAATTTCACCGGGTCTTTATAAAATGATGATAGCGCGTCGGGCCACCGGCTGGAAATTTGCTCGGCGGTTTGGCCTTCCCAAGCACCGAAATCGATTTCACACCATGCCGGTTCGATCAGTAACTCCAATTGCTGTTGTTCGCACCAGGCGGCAGCAAAGGATCGGCAGCGCCTCAGCGGCGAACTGATCACCGTATCCCACTGCCCTTCCCCGCATTGGCTATACATTTGCCGCCACCCGCGTTCGGTAAGCGGATCGTCTGTCACACCGCGATAATAAGAGCCGCCACGGGCTTCGCCGTGTCGCAGAAAATCTATTATGGTCGGCTGATTCATCGGGATTAGGTCGGCATCAGGTGTTCAAGGTATCCATCAAATCGATCATGAACTCCATTTCTTCGTCCTCGATCCGTTGCCATGCACTGAAGCCTAAGGCGTTCAGCACTCCGCCACCTTTTTCATCCCTATCCATCTCCAGTAATATTTTTTGGAAGTCGTCGCGGCGACTCTGCAATCTCGGACCTATCATCAGAGAATGGTAGATGACGCTAATTTGACTGCGTACCAATATCCGCAATTGCTTTTTTAGCATACCGGACAGATTGTCGTATGCCTCCGCCAGAATGATGCCTACATCCGCCTCGCCTTTCAGCAGATGTTTGGCCACCAAAACATGATTGTCCGATAACAGAGGGATGATATTGCCGGCATGCAAATCAGCGGGCTCCAACATGATCATCCCCATCAGGCGCACATCCGGATCGTCGGTGAATGCCACACGAGTATTCGGCTTTAAGTCGGCTACATCGTTGATATTGCTGTCGGCGTTAACGGCGATGATGGCTTCATCGGATTCGCCCTTGGCGCGTACCAGGGGCAAAAAACCTTTCTCTCTGACCAGCATGGCCGCATCGAAGGGGTTGGCGTAAATCAAATCGATCTTATCGGCTGCAATGGCCTGGTGCAGATCGTGATAATGATTGTACATTTCCAAATGGATGGCTTCGGCGCTCTGCTTTTGCAACCAAGTGTTGAAGATATACCAACCCGACAGACGGTCTGGGGCAAAATCCGGGCTAACTGTAAACATGTAAGACATGAGGCTCCCCAATTAAATAAGTGTCGGATACAGCGCGATGCATTCATCGACGTTACTGCGCGAGGGTTTGCGGCGCACCGAAGTAAAACCAACCACCTTACCACCGCGCACATTGGGAATGACCGTCGCTTTTACCCAATAATAACCGCCATCCTTACGTAAATTTTTGACGAATCCTTGCCATTTTTCACCGCGTAGCACCGTATCCCATAAGTCTTTAAAAGCGGCAGCCGGCATGTCCGGATGCCTGAGGATGCAATGCGGCGCGCCGAGTAACTCTGTTTCGGTATAGCCCGACATTTCAACGAATGCGCGATTGACGTGGCTGATGATACCGTCCGGCGTAGTCGTGGAAACAATCAACTTGCCGTCGGGGTATGGCGTTTCAAGCCCGGTGTACAACACTTTTCTGGATTTGCCATCGCAATAGGTAAGCGTTGCTTCCTGGTACTCGCCAACGATGTCTTCGGGTTTCATATCAACGATCATGATTTACTCCGGGTTGCCGGTTAGGGTTTACAGCATTTCGGAAATACTCTCCGCCGCGCGCTTCACGTCAAGGAAGATGAGTCCGAGTTTGGCGTTGGGTTTGGCCAGTACCGTAAGTACGGCTTCGTTACCGGCATAGGTCATCAACACGTAGCCCCTGGCACCTTTGATCAACACTTGTTCCAAATTGCCGCGATTTAATTCTTGAGCGGTTCTATCGCCCAAGGACAACATCGCCGCACTCATTGCGCCGACCCGGTCTTCGTCCATGCCGGCAGGTAACACCGACGCCATCATCAAACCGTCGGTGGAAATCACGCCGGAGGCTTCTATATCCGCCGAAGTACCGTTCAGCTCGGTTAAAACCGACGTCAGCATGTCTGCTTTCATAATGTAATTCCTCTTAACTATTGAGTGATGTTGGGATGCGCTTAATTGGCAGCATCAGCGGCTTTTGTTAAATAACGGGTAATTAAAGCCCAGGCCAAGGTTACAAACTCGGCCTGGTTAAAATGCGGTACGCCGGTAATCGCCAACACGAAACGGTGCTTACCGACGAACATCGGCCAAAAGCCGATTTGACTGTTACCGAAAGGATCGACAATGGCCCAGGCATGGCTGGATATGCCCATATTGTTTATCAGTAATCCGGAACGGCGTTTATGCACGGTCGCCAGTTCCGCGCTAAGCGCGGACAGTTCTTCGGCTACTTCATGTGGAAAGCCGCTGCAAGCCAGGTAAAACCCTTGGTCGTCTGCCAATAATACTTTGCCGCTTTCGGAAATCTTTCCCAACAAATCAGGCAAGATTGCCTCGAGCGCAGACTGTGGCGCCTGTAGAGGCGTATCGAGCCCCTGCACCCAACCCAGCTTTTGGCAGTACAACAGCAATTGCAAGGCCTTGTCCTCGTCGTCGATTTCCATCAATGCTTGCAACTGCGCGATATTGAGCGCTGGAGTTTGCTCCTGTTGCAGCAAGCGGATTAAAAACCGTCGAGGCTTATCGGTTTCCGGCGACGATATGGCGTAATAAGCGCCGGCAGGAGTGGGATACAGATACAGCCCATCAATCAATTCAAATCTTTCCATTGCGCTTACCCCGCCAAACCGGGATCCAGAGAATATAGCAAGGCTTGAACTAACAACGAGACATCGTTTTTTTCCCGCGCATCCACCGCAAAAACCGGCGGTTTCAAGCCAACGCCCTGCAATTGCACATGGTAGTCTTCTATTGAGGGCGTACTACTCAAATCCATTTGCGTCACCCCAATCGCTACGCTGGTATCGTTGATAAACTTACCGAACGCGTCCAGAAAAAACCGCATGTCCTGAAAAGGGTCCGCGCGCGTGTTGTCTAGCAATAAAATTAAGCCGATGCCGCCGTTGGTTAAAATATCCCACATGAAATCGAAACGCTCCTGGCCGGGAGTGCCATATAAGTGAATTTTTTCGCCGCCCGCCAAATTCATCACACCGTAGTCCATTGCCACCGTCGTCGATGCTTTACGATTTTTGGTCATATCACTGGCGGCCGCATCGGTTTTGACCGGGGGGACATCGCTAATAGCATTGATTGCAGTCGTTTTGCCGGCGCCCACGGGGCCCGTGAAAATAATTTTGTATTGACTCATCGAGATTCCTTATCGTTTGCTAAGCGCCGCGCAATTTGTTGAGAATTTTGCTTAATAAACCTTCATTTTTAGGCTTCTTGGTTTGTTCCACGGCAATGACCGCATCGACCTGACGTTCGCTCTGTTTCAATATACCTATCGTCTGACAGGCGCTAATAAACACAAATACATACTGCGGTTTGACATGTAACAGACCTGCGACTTCCAGCGGCGTTCTCGGTGCCTGAACCAGCAATGCGGCAATGCGCAAGGCATCCGGCGTGATGACCAGCCGGGTAAAATTCGGCCATCTTTCTAAGTAGACCGGCCGTTGAATATCCAGGCCTATCGGGAAGCGTCCCTTGGATGTCCAGATTGCCAATTTCCAGACAAAAGCGCCCATATCTTGAAACTTGTCCTCGGCGCGTTGAACGGCGGTTGTAGAATCGACTGCCGTCAAAATCATTTTGCCGACGGATCCTTTACCCAATGGCATTCCGGCAAATGCTCGGGTTTGTTTATCGTCGGCATCTACCCAGATTTCCTGATTTTCCGGAAAAATCGTCAAAGGTTTCCAAATCGAGCACAGTTGCAAGACGCGCGACTGCAAATTAGCCGTTTTATATGCCGACATTACGTAGCCCAAAAAATACTGCCGTGGGTCGTAACACGCTGTTAACAATTGCACCTCGTCGTCGAAATCGATATCACTTAGTGTTCCCAAAAACGCGGTGAAGCCGCCTTCGTTCAACTGCATCGCCGATTGATGTTTGCTGGCTTTATGATGTTCAGCGGAGTCGTCTGGTTTTGGCGCTTTAGACTTATTGACGTAAACATCCATAGTCATTTTTTTCGGCGTTTCTACCTTGGCCGGTTCCGGCAAATCGGGTGTTTTAGGTGCTGCTTGTGCAATTTTCGTGCGTTCGGCAACGGCTTTGCGAGCCTGGGCAACTGCCTTGATTTTATCGAGCACCGCCAGTATTTGTTCGACATTCACCGGCTTCTTAATGAAATAGGTGTTATCCAATTGCAGGTTTTGTAAGGACAATAATATTATCGGTCGGCCCGGTGCGGCAGCTTTTCTGGCATCCAGAATATCCCTGGCTTTTGGGTGATCCGCGTCGATCATATCAATATCGGCTTCGACATCCTCAACCACGACGGCAACCCCTCGGCAAGGCCCCTTCAGATACATCTCCATGGTTTTACAGGTGCGGCTATCCATGCCATGCAGAGCGATTCGAAATGACGTTTTATTCGGCTTGCTCATGATGCCTGTCCTTCAAAGTAGTTTGCCAATTCCAGCCATTCACCCTCTAGCACAATGCCAGAGTCGCTAAAGCGTTGCCGATTGATTTGAAAGCGCTCCCGGTTTTTTGTGGATTTATAAAGCTCTAACAAAGCCAGTTGTAAATCCGGACGATCATGATGAAGGTTGATGCCGGTTTCCAACACATCCATGGCCTGCTCAAGCTGGCTGTATTCGATAAAGTCATTGGCTAGCGCCAGAAAATCATGCTGGGTTTCTGTGTGCTGCCTGGACATGACCAGTTCGCGAGTACCCAATATGCCCTTGCTAAACAATGAATATCGATTACCTACCGGCTCCGGTCCCTTAGTTTTAAGCAAATCCTGATATTGCTGACCATGCAGTCGCGACTGACTAGCTTGTATCATACGGCGACTAATCGAATTCCCTTTCCCATCCAAAACGATGACTAAATCCAACAGCGCCGCGTAGAGTTGCTCGGACAGACGCCGGTCGTAACAAAAATAAATCCGTCGCAGATGCGTCAACAGATCTTTGGGATTTCGACTGATTTTGAAAACTATGGCGGTCAATGCTTGGCCGGCATCGTCATTGGGGCAGCTAAATAAGCTGAGTTCCCGGTCGTGCCAAAAGTCGGTTTCTTGCGGGCGCTCATCAGACGATGGTCCAGCAAACAGTCGGGAAAAGTATTGGGGCATGCCACCCTCCGAATCAAACGATGCTCGAAGGGTAGCAGTTAAAAAGCCAATTTCCAGAATTTAGTGGGGTATTTGTTGTCTTGCTTCACATATTGCCTGACGAACCGCTGCCGGTGCCGTACCGCCGATATGATTGCGGGCAGCGACCGAACCTTCCAGTTTTAGAATGTCGAAAACGTCAGCTGTAATCGTGCCGGAAAAGCCCTGCAACTCCGTGAGGGATAATTCCGACAGATCTCGCTCTGTTTGTAATCCCAGGCGCACAGCCTGGCCTACGACTTCATGGGCATCGCGGAAGGGCATACCTTTGCGAACCAAATAATCAGCCAAGTCGGTAGCGGTGGCGAATCCTCTTTTCGCCGCGTTATACATATTTTCGCGTTTGGCTTGAATGCGCGGCATCATATCGGCAAAGGCCCGCAGACAATTGATTAAGGTGTCGGCGGTATCGAACAAGGGTTCCTTGTCTTCCTGATTATCTTTGTTGTACGCCAAGGGCTGGCTTTTCATCAGCATCAATAAGGACACCAAATGCCCGGTGACCCGGCCGGATTTACCGCGCACCAGTTCCGGTACGTCCGGGTTTTTCTTTTGGGGCATGATTGAGGAGCCGGTGCAAAACGCATCGGGAATGTCGATAAAATTGAATTGCGCGCTGGCCCACAACACCAATTCTTCCGAGAATCTCGACAAATGCATCATGATTAAACTGCCGGCCGCCGCAAACTCAATCGCAAAATCGCGGTCGCTAACCGAATCCAAGGAGTTGTTCGACGGCCGGGAAAATCCCAATAATTCGGCGGTCATAAAACGGTCGATAGGATAACTGGTGCCGGCCAATGCCGCGGCGCCCAAGGGCATCACATTAAGGCGTTTACAGCAGTCTTGCAGACGCTCCTTATCCCGGCACAGCATCTCGAACCACGCCATCAGATGATGGCCGAATGTCACGGGCTGAGCGACTTGCAAATGGGTAAAACCCGGCATGATGGTGTCGGCTTCGCGTTCCGCCACATCCAATAAAGCGATTTGCAGGCGTTGCAACTGCGTCAATATTGTTTCAATTTCACTACGTAAATATAGTCTGATATCGGTCGCCACCTGGTCATTACGCGAACGACCGGTATGCAGTTTTTTGCCGGCAATCCCGATCAAATCGGTCAAGCGCGCTTCGATGTTCATGTGCACGTCTTCCTGCTTGATCGACCAGACAAACTCACCGCGTTCGATCTCGCCGCCGATTTGCATTAACCCGCTGCGAATATCGGCGAGCTCCTGCTCGGTCAGAATACCTATTTTGCACAGCATCGCCGCATGCGCCAACGAGCCTTGAATATCTTGCCGGGCCATACGCCGGTCAAAATTGACGGAAGCGGTAAATTCTTCGACAAAAGCATCGGTGGCTTCGGCAAAACGGGCGCTGGAAAGTTTTTCGGTGTTAACGGTGGTCATAAGCAATCAAACGGTAAATACAAAAGAAAAGGGAATTATACCGATGCTGCGGCTATCCACCTTGGGAATTGCACACTCACCAGCAAACCACCGAGTTGTTCGGAGCGGCTAATCTCCAGAGTACCCCCATAAAATACGGCGATGTCACGCACAATCGCCAAGCCTAGACCATGTCCCTGCACCGCTTCGTCCAGCCTTAAACCGCGCTTACTTAATTGCTGCATATCCTGCACCGAACAACCCGGGCCGTCGTCTTCGACACTAATGGTAATGCCGGCTCCATGTTCAACCGAGACTACGACCTGCTTATCAGCCCATTTGCAGGCGTTATCCAGCAAGTTACCGGTCAGCTCCAGCATGTCTTCCCGATCGAAATTGATTAATTGATCGGGAGCATCTACATGGATCATTAAATTTTTCTCCGCGTAAACATTTTGCAAAAGCATGACTAAGGCAGTGAGTTCTTGCTGCGGATTAAACACGCTGGCAGTTTGCATATTGCCGGAGATACGGGCGCGTTTTAATTCCCGCTCGATGCGCTCATGGATCGCTTGAGTTTGCTGTTGCAGCTGATTGCGCAGCTCCGGATGGTCATCCAGTTGCGAATTTTCAGCCAGACGAAACAGCATCGCCAACGGCGTTTTTAACGCATGTGCCAAATTGCCAATCGCCGTTCGCGATTGATGCAAGCGCCTCTCAACCAGCACTAACAAGCGATTGACTTCCGCAACTAAGGGTTTGATTTCCGCCGGCACTCTGGCTTGGATCTGTGACTGACGGCCATAGGCAATTTCCGCCAATTCATCCCGCGCCGCCTGCAATGGTTTCAGTGATCTGCGCACATCGTTACTTTGCAGGGCGATTGCTGTCAGCAGTACCATGGCTGTCAGTACCAGATAGGCGAGCCGAATGTGGTCTATATCGTGGCCAATATCACTCAAATCCTCCGCAATACTAATTGTGATTGCATGACCAAACCGCTCGAAACCTCGACTCAAGACCAGCAAAGGTTGCTGATGCGGCCCATCAGGAAAATGGAATTGTCTGGCGGTATTGACCGGCTCCGTGGCGAAAGGCAAAACCACATCTTGCAGCGATTTTGAATAATAGGCTTTTCCCTCAACCTGGATAACGAAATAGTGACCGGAATACGCCTGTCCGTATACGGTGCCGGCATGCGAGCTATCGAAGATCAGTTGTCCTTCCGCGTTAAGTTTCAAAGTATCGAGCAACGAATCGCCGTCGTGCTGTAAGCGAGTCAGCATTTGTTTTTCCGCCACGGAGCGAATCACCCAATCTGCTGCCAACCAGTGCCCGGCAAACACCATGCTCAGGATAATAATCAGGCCACGATTGAGACGCTGGCGCAATGAGATCAAGGCTTCTCACCAAAGATATAGCCTTGCCCACGCCGGGTAGCGATCAGATCCTTACCCAATTTACGCCGTAACCGATTGATATACACTTCAATAACGTTGCTGGCGGGGTCGCCGTCGCATTCGTACACGTGCTCAAGTAAATGGGTTTTGGTGAGCAGCTTGCCGGGATGCAGCATGAAATAGCGCAGCAAACGAAACTCGATTGCCGTCAACTCGGCATGCTCAGCGCCATCCACGCTGACCGTTTGTCTATCTTCATCCAAGGTCAACCCGCAACCGCACAGTTGCGGTTGCATCATCCCGTGCATGCGCTTTAACAGAGCTTGGATGCGTGCCTGTAATTCCTCGATATGAAACGGCTTACCTAAATAGTCGTCGGCACCCACTTTAAACCCGTCGACTTTTTCATGCCAGGCGTCCCTCGCCGTCAGCACAATGACCGGCACATGATTGCCCGCCTGCCGCCAACGTCGCAGTACTTCTAGTCCGGGCATTTTCGGCAAACCTAAATCCAGGATGACGATATCGTAGGATTCAGTCATGCCTAAAAACTCGCCGCTTTCGCCATCCATGGCCAAATCGACCGCAAACCCGGCTCTTTCCAGGTCGGCTTTTAAGGATCGGGACAGGCCTGGATCATCTTCTACCAGCAATAGTCGCATAGTTGAGTCATAACAAAGGTTGGTTTCAAAGAGTTACTCGGAGAAAACTATTTTAACCCCGAACTTTTAAGATTGGATTTATCTCGGTTTTCTAAACTAGCCATATCCGCAACTAAGCATGCCTAGGTAAGTAACATGAATAACCAGAACACCATAGCGGTCTGGGACATTTTTATCCGTATTTTTCACTGGTCGTTGGTCCTTGCCTTTACTGTGGCCTATTTCACCAGCGAGGAAGAAAACGCTTGGCATATTTACGCCGGCTACGCGGTTTTTGGTCTGATTATCTTCCGCATTCTGTGGGGAATAATCGGCAGCCGCCATGCCCGTTTTAGCGATTTTGTTTGTTCGCCCAGCGCTGTTTACCAATATATTCGCGAACTGCGCGAAGGCTCAGCCAAGCACTATATCGGCCACAATCCTCTCGGTGGTTGGATGGTGGTTGCTTTGCTCTTTACACTGCTGATTGTCACTGTCAGTGGCTTAAAAGTATATGCAACAGAAGAAGGTCGCGGTCCGCTGGCCGGCAATCGCGCGACAATAACCTTGATCAGCGCCGCCCATGCGGAAGACGATGAAGATAGCGACAAAGAAGGAACGGAAAATCAAGACGAAGAATTTTGGGAAGACATTCATGAAGGTGCGACGAATTTTATGCTGGTATTAATTGCCCTGCATATAGCCGGTGTCATTATCTCCAGCAGGTTCCACCGCGAGAGCCTGGTTAAGGCAATGTTCACCGGAAAAAAGTCAAAGGAATGACAATAGAAACGTGAAACTTAACACAAATTTAATTTTAAATTTATTTTCCGCTGTTATAAATCCCCGACTTTAAGTTGCCTGACGATCTGAAATCTGCTGTTCGAGTTAGGCAACTCACTACATGCCGCGCGGCAAAACTATTTTAACTCCCGATTTTTTAGAACCCCATAGGGCATTATTTGGGCTTATTAAAATCGGGAATTTACTTTGATGTAATTAATTCTTACGCCGCCAGTTTCATTGCTAGCTTAGGTCAGTTTACACACCACTAATCAATAGGGAACACACAATGAAAAAGATGACTCTCTTATTGCCATTGCTAGCGCTTGGCTCTGCCGCCGAGGCGAGCAACATCAGGGGCTCTTTAGGCAATTTTGATGCGATGAATCGCACCGGCGAAATCGTATACGGTATCGAAATAGAATTAGACGATTGTCACAGCAAAGACGTGATCAGGAGAAATAGTCAAATCTGG
>NZ_LUUG01000061.1 GCF_001644035.1 Methylomonas methanica | reverse complement strand
CAAATTAATCAGAATACGCAAAGCTAAATTAGCGTTAAAAACACGGCAATTAGCAGACGATTTTGCCAAACTGTTCCCCAAACTCCGTTTCCAGCCTGAGTTTTCCTGGTCGGGTACTTTTGGAGTCACAAAGGATGGCCTTCCCTATATCGGCCATTATGCACCTAAACCAAATGGTTTATTTTCCCTGGGTTTTGGTGGTAATGGCATAACATTTTCGGTCATTGCCGCGGAAATAATTAGGGACATACTATTCAAAAAAGCTAATCCCAACGAAGCGATATTTGCGTTTGATAGGTGAATTTTGACGGATTTTAGCGTTTATATAAACGCACCAGAGTTTAGTCCTTTGCCCCCCGTATCATTTTTTGACAATCAATCTTTTCAACCTCGCCTATATCAATCGGCGGCAGCAGCATGAGAGTAGACAAAGGGTCAATTGAAAATTTTGGTTTTAATATAGTGCCGGAAACATTTAAGGTGGAACGAAGGGTAAGCGGACTAAAATCACGAGGATAAGGAGTCATCGCTACTTCAAAGGTTTCGTTTTTAAATGACAAATAGCCATTGCCATGAACAACACTATCCTTGGTATTGAGCAATAAAGTTTTTGACTTGCCAATCCCATTATTAATATCCACATCAACACTGGCACAGAGAATAGGAATTTGAATATCTCCCGAGATATAGTAGCCAAGAGCGTGGAAAATGTCTAAGCCTATCAACTCTACTATCAAAGCGCTAATTTTGCCATCGTATTGCACTAAATAAGCTTCTCCGTTGGCGCTTGAAAGTATATCTTTAAGCGAATTGCCCGACCCTGTTATTTTCAACTTACCGTTAATTTTCCCCAACGTGTTCTGAATATCTTTAACTTCCCCAATTAGCTTACTTAAAGGCATATCAATCACATTAATTTGGATATCAACGTCTGGCGGATTTTGCGATCCATAGGCTGACATCCAAAGGTTTATCCGTCCATCGTCAATTCCGAAGGTGACGGGTTCGAAAGTCAACACTCCATTGTTGAGCGATATTTGACCGTCAAAGTTGCTTAGGGGGATTTCCTTGTTAAGGATATTTGTGGCGCGAAGCCTAGCCTTGCCATTGGCTGCACGAATTTGTTTAAAGTTGAAATGACGCTCGGGGATCAAAGCATTGTCTGCGGTAACACTCTGGTCTGTAAGATTGGGTTCGCCGCCAATGAATCCGCTTAAATCGGCAAGATCAAGCGTTTTGGCGAACAAATCCATATCGAAATACAAAAGCTCACGTGTTGGATTGATGAGAACTGTTCCTTGCAAATCGCTATGCCCAATTTCACCATTAAAATGGTCAAAGCGCCAAGTGCGATCCTGACGGCTTAAATCCCCCGTTATTTTATAAGCAGGGCTGGGTGGTAAAGGAATGCCGATTAAAGGAAATAATTCGGAAATATCAGCTCCTGCAAAAGAAAGCTTAAGCTTTGGATCGGGCGCTTGTAGAGGATGAGTCACTGTGCCGCGAATAGCTATTTCCGTTTGGCCGAACACCATATTCAACTTGACAGGATAGGGATTATTTTCTGAGCGTAATTCTGCATAGGAACCGGCAGCAGCCTGGATATTTAGCGTTTTGTGTTGGTAGGTGCCCTTACTTTCAATGGTAATCGGAAGCTGCCAGCCACCAGAGCCTTTCAAGGAATCTATATCTCCTTCAAAATTCATATCGCGGATTTCATCAAAATAACGAAATATTCCGGAAACAATATGTAGACTCTCGAAAATAACCGGTAACTCAAGAGCGTTTGAATCAGCTTTTGGGTCAGAAAAACGCCAATTTTCATCACCTTTCTTATTTTTTAAAAGAAATAATTCGGGCTTGCTAATGCTTAAATCGTTAATGAATATTTCGCCATGGAACAACCTTGAAATAGAGAATTGTAATGATAATTTATCAATTTGTGCAACGTTATCAGGGCTCGGCCAAGCAGTATTTTTGATTGAAATATTATTAAGAGTGAGCTCAGGTTGCCAGCCATATTCAAAAATAGTTTCGCCTTTTATATCAAGTTTTAGCTTTTGGGTATTAACGCTATTTTCAATAAACCAGATCCTAGCATTATCGGAATAGGCAAAAATTAGTAGCATACTCCCAAAAGCACATAACCCTATTAGTAACATGACTAAAAATATTCGGGTTAGGCTTATCAGTTTGCAGTTCATTGGTTATTTTTGAACGCTGGCGGTAGAGTTTGGCAACGGGATTAGCACCAATAAAAAACTCAACAATGCCACCTTTAACAACCCAAACGAATTCAAAGCGTTACGCCCGGAAGTCAAAGGTGAGGCACGTGCTGTGGATTACGCTGTTATCAAGCCAGTGTCCTGATACTGGCTTCGCGCGCCCACTGCCGGGTCTTGGCAGCAGCGATGAAATCATCCACGCAATCAATGTTAAACACGCCGCCATCGGGTTTAATATTCGCCGTGGTCAGTAAGACTGCGCCGCCCTCGTCAACAATTAGCGCTTTCAAGTGACCAAACGCATCGCGCACGAAATCGATGGCGGCGGCTTCCTTCCCCAAGGACATGGCGGCATGTTCGGACAGGAGGATGGCTACCGCGTCGAACATTACTGACGGCGTACCCGCCAATTGGCCATCGACTTTCATCAACCAGCCATCAGCTAGTGTGGTTTCTCCTACTACCGTGGCGATAATTTTGCTTGTTGCGCCGGCACTGGTCACAGCTTGCTGCACAGCCGCAATACTTGCCGCATCCGAACCCTCCGCGATCAATATCCCAACACTCCGGCCCTCAAGGGTATTCTTCATGTTCCCGATCAGCTGTAAAGCCGGCGATGGCTCCAGTTCCTGGGTCGCCATCGCCGCAGTTGGCGCTGGCGGCAATTCAATCAGACCTAGGCCGGAGGCCACCCGCTGCGCAAGGTCTTGTTCGATATGACGTAGGTGACCGACCATCGCGGCACGGATATGCGGATGTTCTACCTTGGATAGTTCAAAGACCAAGGCCGAGGCCAGATGCGCTTGTTCGTAGGCAGACTGACTTAAATAAAACTGTCTGGCCTGACTGTAATGATCGGCAAAGCTCTCGGGTCGAATCCGCCCCTTGGCACCACTTTCATCAATCGCCGCACTGCGAAAGCCGGTGTCAGCTTGTTCGCGTGGCGAATCCATTGCCAGCGTATTCGGTTCGTAGGCCACTCGTCCTTGAGGTTGCGCCATTTGCATATGTCCATCGCGTTGCTGATTGGCGAAGGGACACTGCGGCGCATTGACCGGTATCTGGTGAAAATTTGCTGAGCCCAACCGGGATAGTTGCGTGTCCAGATAGGAGAATAACCGGCCCTGCAATAAGGGGTCGTTGGAGAAATCGATGCCCGGTACCACATGAGACGGGCAAAACGCCACCTGTTCGGTTTCCGCGAAAAAATTGTCCGGCCAGCGATTCAATACCATGCGGCCGATAACCCGCAACGGCACCAACTCTTCCGGGATCAATTTAGTCGGATCGAGATGATCGAACGGGAAGGCATCAGCTTGTTCTTGCGAGAACAATTGCACCGCCAAATCCCATTCCGGAAAGTTACCGGCGCTGATCGCCTCGAACATGTCGCGACGGTGAAAGTCGGAGTCGGCCCCGGCAATTTTTACCGCCTCATCCCAGAGAGTGGATTGCAACCCGAGTTTCGGTCGCCAGTGAAATTTCACGAAGGTCGATTCGCCCGCCGCATTGATTAAGCGAAACGAATGAATCCCAAAGCCTTCGATCATCCGCAACGACCGCGGCAAGGTGCGGTCGGACATCACCCACATCACCATATGCATGGCTTCCGGTGTTAAAGAAATAAAATCCCAGAAGGTGTCATGCGCCGATGCCGCTTGCGGAAAGCCACGGTCCGGTTCCATTTTAACCGCATGAATCAGGTCGGGAAATTTGATGGCATCCTGAATAAAGAACACCGGGATGTTATTGCCGACCAAATCCCAATTGCCTTCCTTGGTGTAAAACTTGACGGCAAAGCCGCGGACATCGCGCGGCGTATCGGCGGACCCGGAGCCGCCAGCGACAGTGGATATGCGCGTAAACAGCGGCGTTTGCTCACCTACTTCGGTCAGCACTTTGGCCGTGGTGTATTGCTCCAGGGATTCGGTGAGCTCGAAAAAGCCATGTGCGCCGGTTCCACGGGCGTGGACGATGCGTTCCGGGATGCGCTCGTGGTCGAAATGGGTGATTTTTTCGCGCAGAATAAAATCTTCCAGCAGCGTCGGACCGTTCGGATGGGCTTTCAGGGAATTTTGGTTATCGGCAATCGGCAATCCCTGATTGGTCGTCAAAGTGGGCTGGTCGTCGATGGCTGACTGGTGCCACTCGCCGCCGTTGCCGATTGAAATTGTCGATGCTTCCTCCCCAAATTGGGCTGGTTCATTCGCTACGTTTAGAACAGGTGTTTTTGCTTTATTCATGATGCATCCCCAATGGATTTAGCGTGTCGGCTTATGATCGAAAGATCATCCGACACCTGGAGCTTGGGGTCTGTACGCTGTCACACTGTAAAGCCTTATTTATTCGGCTTTTTATAGAAAAATCGTCAATCGTCAGTGTTGAAATCTGACGTTTTTCAAACTCAAAAAATTAGTCACCACCACTCATCATCGTAGAGGCGTTAGGGCTAACGACGAGTTCAATTCGAACATGCTTTTACCCGCAATGTTTGGCAGCGCACCGACATTGTGCGGCTGCTCGGGTAAATTTCAGAAACACCGTCGGCTCTCGCCAGACAAAGACTGCCGATCGGATGACTGCCACCGGCCACCTATTCGATGCCGATGCGCCAACAATAAAGTACTTTTCAAGGAGGGGATATGCCTAAGCCATTGTCGTTAGTTGCCTTCGCTCTAAGCAGCTGTTTGCTGTTTGTCGCCAACCAAGCTAAAGGCGATCAGTCTTCCGCAAGCCAATTAGCTGAAAACACTGAGTTGGAAAATACCCAAAAAAACCTCCGCGATAAAGACAACACCACCTTAACGGCCGAGGATCAAAACGAGTCCAAAGCCGACTTAAAAATCACCGCGCACATTCGTAAAGCTCTGCTCAAAGACAAATCCTTATCTATGGATGCGCATAACGCCAAAATCATTGCCCGCAATGGCGTTGTGACTTTGCGCGGCCCCGTCGCAACGACGGACGAAAGCATAAAACTGCAAAAAATCTGCCGAGAAACGGCCGGTGTTGTGCAGGTAGACAATCAACTTGAAACTAAAGCGCCTTAACAGCGTGGGAGTATGTAATGACTAAATCCGTTTTTTGTATCGCTCAAACTATCGAGCAAACTGAAAGCATTGTGAACCAGTTGAAAGCTGCCAGTTTTGCCAGCAACGATATTTCCGTATTGCTGCCCGATAAAAATACCACGAAGGATTTTGCCCATGAAAAACACACCAAAGCCCCGGAAGGCGCGGCGCTTGGCGGAACGGTAGGCATGGGCACCGGCGCCGTATTAGGCTGGTTGGCCGGTATCGGCACCCTGGCTATCCCTGGTTTGGGGCCGTTTATCGCCGCCGGCCCGATTATGGCCGCAATGAGCGGTGCGGCATTGGGTGCCGCGGCGGGCGGATTGAGCGGCGCGTTGATTGGCGTGGGCATTCCGGAATATGAAGCCGTGCGCTACGAAGGCAAAATCAAGGGTGGCGGCATTTTGATCTCGGTGCACGCCGGCAGTAGCGAAGCCATTGATCAGATAAAAGAAATTTTTGGACACGCGCACGCCGAAGATATTTCTTACACCGACGAAGCGGCCGTACCTGCTTGATGTTGAAACCCCCCTATAAAAATCCCGTTTCATGGAACGAGAAGGGATTTTTGAATTTATAAAGGTTTACTGACACCACATTTCTTCCGTGTATAGCGCCTCCATAATGCCCCCCGCCAAGTCGGACCGGGCATTCTTTTTTTGCGTATTTTTTATTCCAGATGATGGCGGATAAACCGCGCGCAAAACTTATTCGAGTTCGATGGAAGGCTCAGCGCAAATGTTTTGCTGCTGTTCTAAATCATTTAAGGCCTCGACCAAACCTAACACCCTATCAACCGAGGCATGCCATTGGGCAATCACCGGCATGTTATTCACCGGCCAGGACAAGGCCGCGGCCATTTGTTGAAAGGCCTGCACCGACTGCATTAACGCGCCCAGGGTGATACTCCCCAGAATAAAGCGCGGCGCGGTGATCAGAATGGGCAGTGCCATCGACAGCACCGCATAACCGGAGCTAAACAAAATAATGTGTTCCCAAGCCCGCGTTTGCAGGTCATAGATACCGTTAATGTCTTGAAACAGACTAAGAAAGCGCTTTTTTTCGTGCGCCTCGCGCTTATGCGCGGAAATGGCTTGGGCATTCTCCCGGGCCTTGACCAAACCGAAGCGAAAATTGGCTTCAACTGTCTGCATCGCATTGGTAGTCAAAGTCAACGGCCGGCCGGCCCACCATCCCAATATCGAGGCCAGCGCCGCATACAACAGGGCCAACCAAACCAAGTGTCCATAGATGGGTAGTTGCATGCCGCCGAAATCCAACATCACCGTGCCGGACAGCGTCCAGAGAATTTGGGTAAAGCTTGCCAGCAATAACAAGCTGTAAAACAGCGTGTAACACAGATTAACGGCTTCATCGGTGGCAATCCGAATATCTTCGGCGATGCGGCCATCGGGATTGTCGTGACCCACCGTCAGGATCTGGGCGATTTGGTAATGATGGCCTTTGTTCATCCAGCGGCCGATAACGTGCGCCGTCAACCAGGCCCGCCAACTGATTTGCAAATCCCGCTTGATTTTTAAATGTAAAACCGTCACCAGCATGCTGGCTAAAAAAATTAATACCAGATCGCGAACTTGGGTCATCAGCCCGGTCATATTGCGCTGTTCCAAGGCGTCGAACAGCGCCGCGCTCCATTGCGTAATCATCACCGCAATGACAATTTGCAGCACAGTCAAAATCAGTAAATTCAAGGTCCGTCTACAGATACGCATCTGGTGCTCAGACCGCCAAAAGGGCCCTGCCAGTTTCAGAAACTTAAAGAAAAATCCAGATTGGCCCGGCACGGTAGCACTCCACGTCAAGTAACTTAGGTAGGCGATTTCGAAGTTTCAGCGCATCCATTAACTCGACCCTTAAATATCGTCGCTCCCGCGAAGGCGGGAGCCCAGGAGCTATATTGGATTCCCGCCTCCGCGGGAATGACGACTCCAGGGATTAAGGACCGGGTTGATAACATCGTGATGATAACGCTGGCAACCGCCAATTAAAGGATGCGCCGCATTGCACTGCAAGTCTGTACGCTAGAGCACCCACATCCCATAAATAAAAGTTTCCGCTTGGCGAGCTGCTGCGACTGAAGGCTTGGCGCAGTCAAAGGCTGCTACCGGCTACCGGCTCAATGTGCGTTGACGCACCGACTTTGATCAAGGTCACGAGTATGGTTTGTTCCGAGCCCTGAAAAACGCTCGTTCGCTTCAATAAAATTAAAACACCACCAGGAATCATCATGAACAAAGATCAAGTAAAAGGCCGAGTCGAAGAGACCAAAGGCAAAATCAAAGAAGTCGCCGGTAAACTAATGAACGACGACGAGCTGGAACTGGAAGGTAAGGTGCAAAAACACGTCGGTAAAGTTCAGTCGGGCTTTGGCGATGTCAAGGACGATATTAAAAAGGCTGTGGACGACGAATAACAGCGGTCGCCAGCACACCGAATCTATATCCAACTTCCTAAAGGCAACATCATGAAATTTACCCAAACCGAACGCTATATTTTATCGGCCGGCGTACTCACCGCTTTATGCTCGTTTGGCGCACTCGCCGCTGACCATGAAACCCCGTTGAACAAAGATCAGGTGGAAGGCCGGGTCGAAGAAACCAAAGGCAAGGTCAAGGAAGTGACCGGCAAGATCATCGACGACAAAGGTATGGAAGTGGAAGGTAATGTCCAAAAAAATCTCGGCAAAGCTCAGAAAGGCTATGGCGATATCAAGCAGGACATTAAGGAAGGCAAGTAAGAAAACAGCTGGCCGGTGGACTGATCGCCGCCCCCCTTTGGCGTGACGTTAGCCGGCCAGCTGCCCGAATAACCCTGTAGAGAAGCCATATCAGGCGTCTTTACAAGTGCCACGTAACAGCCTGACTGTTAGCGGCAAAAGCTGGCGCTTTCCCGGTCGGCATTTGCTTCCGGGTCGAATTGACTCCCCTACTCTATGGAGAATTCCATGCATCAAACATCCCAATCAGAACATGCCACGCAAGCTTGCATAGCGGCGTGCAGCCTGTGCCACCAGATTTGCCTGCAAACCGCGATGAACCATTGCCTGGAAACCGGCGGCAAGCACGTCAAAGCCAAACATTTGCGCCTGATGTTGAACTGTGCCGAGATCTGTCAGACTTCGGCAAATTTTCAACTGACCGGTTCGCATTTTCTGCATCGCCTGCACGAGCTTTGCGCGGAGATTTGCGAAGCCTGTGCGGCGGAATGCGATGAAATCGGTGACATGAAGGATTGCGTCGTCGCCTGCCAACAATGCGCCGACAGTTGCCGGCAAATGCTCAGCACACATCATTAAGCCCGGATTTTCCGCCGTCATGCGCCCTGTATCTCTGTTATTGGCGGCGGTAGTGGTAATGGGCCTATCCAGCTGCGCGACAGTTCCGGAGACCACTTTGCCGGCCCCCGCCACCTGGTCAGGCGATCACGCGGCAAACAGCTCCCTACTCGGCAAAATCAAGTGCCGCGCCAGTCTTTACTCAGTGTTGTGCTGAGCTAACAACACGCATTCCTATTGTCCAAAGCAAACCCGGGAGAACCCACCATGAGCACCATAGTCACCAAAGACGGCACAAAAATTCACTACAAAGACTGGGGATTGGGACCGGCCGTAGTGTTCAGTCACGGCTGGCCGCTAAGCGCCGATGCGTGGGAGAAGCAAATGGTCTATCTCGCGGCGCACGGTTATCGTTGTATTGCCCATGATAGACGCGGTCATGGCAGGTCTGATCAGCCATGGATAGGTAACGATATGGAAACCTATGCCGACGATCTGGCGGAACTCATCGAAAAACTTGATCTAAATGACATAACCTTGGTCGGCCACTCGACCGGCGGCGGCGAGGTGGCGCGTTATATAGGTCGCCACGGTTGCCAACGCGTTGCCGGCGCAGTGTTGGTGGGTTCGGTATCGCCGCTGATGCTGAAAACCGATAATAATCCGATTGGATTGCCCATCACGGTGTTTGACGGCATTCGTAGCGGCGTCGCCGCTGATCGTTCGCAATTTTTCAGGAATCTGACGTCTCCGTTCTACGGTGCCAATCGGCCGGACGCGACGGTCAGCCAAGGCCTGCGCGATGCATTCTGGTTTCAAGGCATGCAAGGCGGCCTGCTCAACCAATTCGAATGCATCAAGGCGTTTTCCGAAACCGATTTTTCCGACGATCTAAAGAAGTTCGAGATACCGACTCTAATTATCCACGGCGACGACGATCAAATTGTGCCGATTGCCGCCTCTGCGCTGGCGGCAAGCAAATTTATTAAGAACGCAACGCTGAAAATTTACCCAGGTGGACCGCATGGCTTGGCCGACACGCATACCGACCAGCTAAATAACGACCTGCTTGCGTTTCTTAAACCTTGAACTGAGGAATCGTGGGTTATGGATGATTCGAAGCCTACCATCCATTGCACTAGGTACTGCCCCCAATAGCATTAAGAACTTGTAGGTGCGAATTTATTCGCACCAGGAACGCCAAAGGTCGAATAAATTCGACCCTACTGCAATATGTCCAACTCTTAACTTAACGGCATTGGCGGATATGACGCTGAGTTGACGGTTCTTGCTGATCAGAATCATTATTTACCCTGAATGTGTGACAGCGTACCGACTCCAACCTGGTTTAACTGTATTTTCAAACCTCAATACGAGCTATTGAATAACAAATATTCGATAGTTTAGTGATCGATAAATAAATTATTAAGAGCGGCAGGAGTTCTGAGTGACATCCGCCCTCTTTAATAAAATCGCCGTAAATATTCATCCCGATAGCAGTAGCAAAATACGCTGTTATTCAGATCGAAGAGACTATTATGTATAAACCTGTTTTTTGTATCTGCCAAGACATCGGTCAGACAGCAACTATCGTTAATAATCTGAAAATGGCAGGGTTTTCTAACACTGAAATATCCCTGTTATTTCTGGATAACGCCACCCTCCCCTCCCGCCAACAAACCGCCGACGAAAATGCCGATGAGGCCGAAACGGATAGCTACGGCCTGGAGTGGACCAGCAAAATCGACAGCCTGGAAATTCCGGGCATCGGCCGCTTCATCGCCGCCGGGCCGATTATGGTTGAATTAAGTCGCACACCTAAAATCGACCAGGTTGCCGATTTAATTGCCGCGTTAATTGGCGTCGGCATCCCGGCGCATGAAGCCGCGCACTACCAAGAAAAAATCAAAGCCGGGCGCACGCTGATTGCCGTGAATACGGCAACGGCTGAGACTCGGGGTGCCGCAAACACGATTTTCCAAGAGGCAGAAGCCGAAGATATTTCTTCGTCGGAAGAAGTAACGATCACCGTTTGATGCGCCTTTGCCGCATTACAAAAAACCACCACACAGGACTTTTACTATGCACAGCATTGAAACGATAGACAGTTTACTCATTGACGAACTTGCCGCCACTGAGACCTACAGTCAGGTATTAAAAAAACTTAAGGAAGAGGTTTCACTCGGTGAATCGGAGTTACTGCTGCCGATTTACGAAGCGCATAAAGCAGCCGTTTCCAGTTTGCAGACTCAAATTCGCGAACTGGGCGGTACACCGGCCAAGGACTCCGGTGTATGGGGTTCTTGGGCCAGTTTGATTCAAGGCGGCGCCAATGTCTTCGGTAAAAAAGCCGCGTTAAAAGTATTGCAGGAAGGCGAAAAGAGCGGTCTGGGAGACTATGAAAAAGCCCTGTTAGATCAGAAACTCGGTTCCAATATCCGCACATTAATCCTACTCAAGCTGCTCCCCGCGCAACACGCCCATATCGATACCTTGGATCAAATGATGAGCTCGCTGGCCGCTTAGCGACACTTCTAGCTTCCCCGCAGGCTTTAATCCCGCAAACAAGAGCAGTGTAGATCCCGCTGCCCCTGTCACAGTTTCAAGGAGTTCCACAGCATGCTTACCACTATTCCCGACGTAATCTTTAAAACCCGTGTTCGCGATGAAAGTGTCGCCGGCGAAAATCCATTCCGCTGGCAAGACGTCAGCAGCGACGAGATTTTCAAAGGTAAATCCATCGTGATTTTCGCGTTACCCGGCGCATACACCCCCACTTGTTCGAACAAGCATCTACCGGGCTATGATGCCAAATACCAAGAGCTTAAGGCTCATGGCATTGATGAAGTCTATTGCCTGAGTGTCAACGATGCGTTTGTGATGTATCAATGGAGTCAGTATCTAAAAATCGCCGACGTCAAAATGCTGCCTGACGGTAATGGCGAATTCACCGAGGCCATGGGCATGCTGGTGAAAAAACACAATGTGGGGTTCGGTAGCCGGTCCTGGCGTTATTCGATGTTGGTTGAAGACAAAAAAATTCTGCAACTTTTTAGCGAACCCGGCCAAATCGATAACTGCCCGGACGATCCGTTTACCCTCAGTGATGTGGACACCATGCTGGCTTATCTGCAACAGCAGAAATGAGTCTATTGCAATGACAGAGTATGACTATGATTTGTTCGTGGTGGGTGCCGGCTCCGGCGGCGTGCGCGCCGCCAATGCAGCAGCCAATCAGGGCGCGCGAGTTGCGATTGCGGAAGTTCGCCACTTTGGCGGCACCTGCGTCAATTTGGGCTGCGTTCCTAAAAAACTGTTGGTATACGCCGCGCAGTTTAAAGACGACTTTGCCGCTGCGGTCGGGTTTGGTTGGACACTGGACAATGCCTCCTTCGATTGGCCCAGCCTAATCGCCAACAAAAATCGGGAAATCGAGCGCCTGCAAGCGGTCTATCAACACCACTTGCAACAAAACCGCGTGACCATCTTCAATGGCAAAGCGCAGTTGCTCGATGCCCACACCGTCGCGGTCGCCGGCAACCAGTGCACGGCTAAACGCATTTTGCTGGCCACAGGCGGCTGGCCGTTTGTGCCGGATATAGCCGGCAAGCAGCATATCGTTACTTCCAACGAACTATTTTCCCTAGCAAAATTACCCGAACGCATCGTGATTGTCGGTGGCGGCTACATAGCGGTCGAATTTGCCAGCATTCTTAACGGCCTGGGTGTCGATACGACTATTTGTCAACGTGACGAAAAACTGTTGGAAGGCTTTGACGAGGATATTCGCGACTTTCTGGCCGTAGCGATGCGCAAGCAAGGCATTAAGATTCTATTTAATTGCGACGTGCAAGCCATTGCGCCGGATGGCGATGCCTATAGCGTCAGCTTGCTGGACGGTAATACCGTGACGACCGACCTGGTGATGTACGCCACCGGCCGAACCCCCAATTCGCGGGGATTCGGCCTGGAACAACTGGGCGTGGCTTTGGACGACAACGGCGCGATCATTGTCGATAGTCACTATCAAACCAATCTGCCCTCTATCTATGCGCTGGGCGATGTCACCGACCGGATCAACCTAACGCCGGTAGCGATAGCCGAAGGCGAAGCACTGGTGAGTAATTTATTTGCCAAGCAGCCGCGATCGGTGAATTACGACAACATCCCCACCGCCGTGTTTTGCCAGCCTACTATCGCCAGCGTCGGTTTAACCGAAACCGAGGCGCGGCAAAAGTATCCGGACATCGATATTTATAAAACCGAATTCAAACCCATCAAAAACACGCTGTCGGGTAAGGACGAAAACACCCTGATGAAAATGATCGTGGAGCGCGAGACGGACCGAGTGATCGGTCTGCATATGATAGGCGCTGATGCACCGGAAATTATCCAGGGCATGGCTGTGGCGATGCGTGCCGGCGCGACCAAAGCCATCTTCGATTCGACTATCGGCATCCACCCAACAGCTGCCGAAGAGTTTGTTACTCTAACATGCAAAGTTGCTTAACGAAAAACTCCGATTAAGTTATGATTCTGGCCAATGTGTGGAGCCACGGGCTTGACTTTCCTACCCCCCAATTGCGCGGGGACAACGATATTGAAACGCCGGGTTAATTGTTAGACCATCTGGAGGGTAAGTGAAGCAGACCGATCAAACCCTGCTGGAACAATTGCAAATTACCGAATTTGATATTGCCAATCGCAAAACCTTGCTGTCGCTGACCGATGACGACTTTATGGTCTTAAGCAGCTTTGGCAATGCCATTGCCGTCCGCATCGATTCTTTGGTCGCTCGCTTCTACGAAATGCAAACCAGTGTCCCGGAAATCGCGCTGTTAATCGGCGACGCCGATACCCTGCATCGTCTGAAAAATGCCCAACGTCGCTATGTGCTCGATCTATTCAGTGGCGTTTACGATCTCGACTATGTCAATAATCGCCTGCGAATTGGCTTAGTTCATAAGCGGATTGGGGTAGAGCCTAAGCTGTACCTTTCGGCAATCAGCACGCTAAAAAGTTTATTGATCGAAATAATTTTTGAGACATTACCCGGCGACACCGAGCGCCAGACCATGGTAGCGGCACTGGATAAACTGTTTTTATTCGACATTACACTGGTGTTTGAAACCTATATCCGTAGCCTGGTTTCGGAAATCGAAATTTCCAAACAAAAGTCCGAACGCTATGCTTGCGTACTGGAAGAGAAAGTTCGGGAGCGTACGCAACAACTGGAGCAAATGACACGCATCGACTCACTGACAGGCTTGTTGAGTGTGCGCTATCTAACGGAAACTCTGACGCAAACCCTGCGCTCGGCTCAGCGTCGTTCTGAACCGGTGTCGATTGCCTATATCGACATTAACGACTTCAAAGCCATAAACGACGCTCAAGGTCACCAGCGTGGCGACGAAATCCTGCGGATTGTTGCTGCGGCAATAAAAAGAGTATCGCGGATAGAAGATCGCTGTTTTCGATACGGGGGAGATGAATTTTGTTTGATTCTGCCAAACTGCCTAGAAATCCATGCCCAAGACATTTACATCACACGCCTAAATACGGTTATTAAACAAGAGTTGGAGGATGTAAATTTGAGTGTCGGTATTGTTCAGACCGGTCCGAACGAGTTTGAAGAGCCCAATTTATTGGTTAACCAAGCTGATTTTAGAATGTACGAAGCCAAGAAAAAGTTCAAAGCCACAGAAGGTACACAATTTACCTGTACCTTACCGGACTGAAGTAATTTACCAGACGGAACTCGAAAGCCTTAGTTCGTCGTTCCCGCGAAAGCGGGAACCCAAAGACAACAATCATAAACATGGTTTCCCGCCTCAGCGGTGTGCTGGTTCATAGAGCGACTTCGATCTTTATTCGGTTTCCTCTTGTCAAGCCTCGGCGGCACAAGGCGATGTGTTAACCTTTGTCTATCGACTTACTTCACCTCGCCTTCCCGCTTGGTTTCCATTTTCAAGTTCTGGAACTCATGCTGTTCCAACTGGCCGTCGTTACCGGCATCCACTTTGTCGAAGGTTTGCAATAAGTAAGGAAAATTCTGTAATTCGCTTTTAGTGACGACGTGATCGCCATTAACATCGGCTTGGGCAAAGGTGGGCAAATTACCCTTGCCGTCAGGCGATTTTTTAGCCGGATTGACTTGCGAATTTTCCGCATTCGCCGGGTGCATGATGGCACCCAGGCCAATGACCAGCACGCCCGCTATCCGGGTAACTTTTGAAAATTGCTTGATATTGTCAGAGGTATTGCTGATTGTTTTATTGGTTTTCATGATGATTCACTCTGGTTAGTGGATAGTGATCTGTAGGGTGGATAAGCCGTGCGCATCCACCAAGATTGCCGGATGCGCTCCGCTTATCCAGCCTACGATTGGTTTAGGCTGTTTTGACTGAATATTTACGATTCCATTTGATTCATGGATTGAATTGTTTCCCGAATACACGTTAGGCTGCACAAAGCACAGCTCCGGCTTTCCGACCTAGGTAATTCATTCTTCGATAAAGCTTGAGTCTACGCTCTACACAGTGATTAAGTCGGTTCGCTGGCACACATACTCATGCTGCTATTTTTTCGCGATAGCTATCTGCAAAATCTAGGCGATGCTGTTACCACAGCTAACCGCGCACTAGAGTTGTCACTGTGTGTGCTAGCGCACCGATCACTTCCCTTTTTATTTATAAAGTTTTATCGAGCACCGACGGTGGATGCTCTTAGCTTTGGTGACATTACAAATTATCAGGGAGCCGTTATGAATAAAGAACAGCAGGAATACCTAACTCAAACCATCAAAGATGCCGATGGCTATGTTTCAGGTTTAGGTGATATGGAACTGGAAAGGTGCTCACGCAAAAGGCCGGGCAAACTGGAAAGCAAACTCGGTAATTTCAGAGAAAAAATAAAAAAAGGCCATAAGCCACAATCCTTTTAATCGATTTGGGCAGACAGGACAAACTCGTCCGCTCGGCAAGTTTTACCTGTCTTCCCATCGCTTAAATCCGATATAGCGCTTTAAAAAACTCTCGAAAATCTATAACAGTAGGATTTTGACCTCGAAACTAGAGGCACTTAAGCCAACAACACAGATGGAGACTGCTTATGACCAAAATAAATAGCCCTAGCCAAAACTTACTATTGGGTGCATTGCCGGCTGAGACTTACGAACGCCTGCTGCCTGATCTGGAACTTATTCAAATGTCTTGCGGCGAAGTCATATACGAGCCGGGAAGCGAATTGCGTTACGCCTATTTCCCGACGACGAGCGTGGTGTCCAATGTTTACATCGTTGAAGACGGCACTTCAAGCGAACTTGCCATCGTCGGCAACGAAGGCTTTATCGGCCTGGGCCTGTTTACGGGCGGGCTCACCATGCCGCATCAAGCCGTGATCAGCAGGTCCGGCTACGGGTACAGGCTGCGGCGACAATTGTTCATTAAAGAATTCGAATCCGGGGACGGGAGCAGCACGGATAAATCTTTATTCCAGTTGTTGCTGCGTTACATACAGGCATTGATGACCCAAATCGCCCAAACTGCGGCTTGCAATCGCCACCATTCCATTTACCAACAACTGTGCCGCTGGTTGCTCCTAAATCTTGACCGATATTCCTCGAACGAGATGCTGGTAACCCATGATCACATCGCCAATATGCTTGGCGTGCGCCGGGAAAGCATCACCGATGCTACCGGCAAACTACAAAAAAAAGGCCTGATCAGCTGTAGCAGAGGCCATCTCAGCGTGTTGAATCGGGCGGCTTTGGAAGAACAAGCTTGCGAGTGCTATCAGGTAATAAAAGTCGAATTTGACAGGCTGATACCTATTTCGGCCGAGGCCCCCGACAATCTCAGCGAATCAGTATCAGTACCAGGCGTTTCGGACAAAACGTCCAAGCATCCTTTGGATACGCTCAATCTGAATAAGTCCATTAGCTAGATATTTCTGTAATTACTCAGTGAAAACAGCGTAAAGCAATCGTAGGCAGGATAAGCAAAGCGCATCCGGCGAGCGTGGCGGATGCGCGGCTTAGCCACCCTAAAAAGTCGCAATGGCTGAATAGTCACGATATTTTTACCCGTTGCGCTTAGCGCTGTGCGGCAGCGCACCGACTTTCAACCAGCCCTGTTATTAAATAATAACCGGCACACTCAACTGCTCGACTCGTTGTAAATAACCCCGAAACCAATCATCTGGGAGTTTCATTATGTCTTACATACCATTAATCAATAGCTTGCTACAAAATGAATTATCCGCCGTAGCAGCGTATCAACAGGCACTGAATAAATTTCGGAAAGAGACTGCGCTGGGCGAAATGGATGTTTTAATGTGCTCTTTTGAGGAACATAAGGCAGCCGTTTTCAGTTTGCAGGGCAAAATCCAACAATTGGGCGGCACAGTTGTGCAAGACTCGGGCGCCTGGGGAACTTGGGCGCAAATAGTGATAGTCTGCGCTAATTTATTGGGTAAGCAAGCCGCGCTAAAAGCATTGCGCGAGGGCGAATTAACCGGCTTGGAAGAATATGAAAAAGCGCTACAGGACCATGAATTACCTACCGAGATTCGCGGTTTGCTTGAAGCGAAACTACTGCCTGCTCAACAAAGACATATGCGGACTTTAGATAGTCTGTTGAACGCCGTGATGGCGTAGCGAAAGTTCTTTTAATTCATGCTCGTCACTCCCGCGACAGCGGGAGCCCAGTGGCATCAATAAACTGAATTCGCCTTTCTGACTTATGGCCCGCGTATACTCCAATGCCGATAAGTTAAGAGTTGGACATGCTGTAGAGTCGAATTTATTCGACTTTAGGCGCCCATAGTGCGAATAAATTCGCACCTACAAATCCTTAACTTAACGGTATTGCCGTATACCCTGGCATAACGGATGTTTAAAAGTTACCTAATCTTCGATGACGTAGCCCTGCACCTGAAACACCCGCAAACATATATCGACCACTTGCTCGTCCAAACTAATCCCGCGTTGCCTGATAATTTCCGTTAGCGCTGCATCAATGCCCAACGCCGGGCGATAAGGCCGATGCGAGGCCATCGCTTCGACTATATCCGCGACCGCTAGTATCTTCGATTCCAGTAACAAATCGTCGCCATGCAGGCCCTGCGGATAGCCGGAGCCATCGATCCGTTCGTGGTGTTGACGAATAATTTCGGCAATCGGCCAAGGAAAACTCACATCTTTCAGAATATTGAAACCGATGACCGGATGTTCTTTAATCAAGCCAAATTCCATCGCCGTCAAACGCCGGGGTTTGGCCAGGATTTCCGCCGGCACCCCAATTTTACCCAGATCGTGTATTGTGGCCGCCAGATGTAAACCGTGAATTCTATCGGCGTCCAGGCCAAATTCGGTGGCGATTTTTGTGCAAATTTTGGCGACGCGCCTTTGGTGGCCACCAGTGTAGGAATCGCGTTCTTCACCGGTGTCGGCAATCACCTGTATGGTTTTCTCCAGGCTTTCCCGCAGTTGTTCTTGATAGTCAAATTTAGCTATTGCGGTGCGTAGCGCGGCGATGCCAAAACCGACGTCACCTGAAATCTCCTGCAATAGCTGCCGTTCGGCGGTCGACCATGTGTCAATCTTGTCGCCATACAGATTCAAACAGGCAACCGCCTTGCTGGACAGTCGGAACGGCAGACAAATCGCAGAATGATAACCGCGCTGCAACGCCTGTTCTCGCCAGGGCACGTAGCTGGGATCGGTAGCGATGTTTTCGACGAACTGAACTTTTTCCGAACGAATCGCCCTCCCGGTTGGGCCGTTACCATGGGCCGTAGTCTCCGACCAGCTAATATTTGCGATGGTCAAGTAGCCGTCATCGTGGCCGTGACAAACTATGGCATCCACGCGCTTGTCCGGCCCGAGATCGGCAAATCCCACCCAGGACATCCGATAGCCGCCGGTTTCAACGGCAATCCGGCAATATTCGTTTAGCAGGTCGGTTTCCGTGGTGGCTCTGATTAAGGCTACGTTGCTTTCGCTAAGCATTTTCAGCGCTCGCGACGTTGCTCGTAACTCGATCTCGGCCAAATGGCGTTTGGTGTTGTCGCGAATATTGCACTGGATGACGTCAATCCCATCGCATTCGTAGATATTGCTGACAAACTCGACCGGAATACTGCGGCCGTCTTTCGTCTGCAATGGCAGGTTGTCGTAGCGGATATGGCCTTTGGTCTGCAATTCGCTAAACTCGGCCTGGTTCAGTGCGCTATCTCTGAATACGCCGATGTCCCACAGCTTTTTCCCGAGAAACTCCTCGTGCGAGTAGCCGAGCAATTGCATCAGGAAAGGATTAACCTCTTCAATAGTGCCGGTTTTCGCGTTCAGCAGCAGGATACCATCCTGAGCTGTTTCAAATAGCCGGCGAAAACGCGCCTCCGAAAATCGTAAGGCTTTATCGGCTGCCAGCAGTGTCGCGGCATAGTCTTCAGCTGTTTGCATCGGTGACGCCAAGGTTGTTTGAAGGATTGATGCGGTCTTGGGTTATGGGGTAATAATGTCAGCGAATATTTGTGAGCACTTCGATAAACCGTCATCCCCGCGAAAGCGGGGATCCAGGCTTTTGATTTCTCTGGATTCCCGCCTGCGCGGGAACGACGAAACCAGGGCTTATTAAGCGCCCCTAGTATTCGGCCTAACAGCGCTCATCATGATGCACTTCGCCTGCTTGGACTGACAAACTAAAAATGGTAATGCGCGCCCAAGCCGACGTATTCCACTTTATCTTTGTAAAACTGGCCGCTGGGCGAATAGCCGTTGAAGTATTCGACCATCAGCTGTAGTTTGCGGCCCAAGACTTTGGAATTGTCGAACTCCACACCGGCTCTGGCCGAAATATCGGTACTCCAATTGTTTTGGTCGTAATTCTTGATGTCGGCGGCAATGATCGGACGCATCGATGCAAAATCCAGGCGCCATGGGCTTCTGAACTCGATACCGTATTGCGCGGACCATTTTCTTAATGCGGAAGGTTCTCTATGAAACAAGCCGCCACCGCCGCCGTAGATACGCACGCCGTAAGGCAGTTCGTAGGATAGCTTTAAGTCTACGCCTTCGTAACTGAGATTAACCCGCTCGAATGTGGTGTTGACCTTGCGCAGCAAAAACTCGTCGCCCAAATGCGAACTCTGATGATACAAGCGGCCGAATGCGGAAAACTGCCCGGTACGCACACTGGAGTAAATCGAGGCAATGAAATCGGTATTCACCAGGTCGGCTGACGAGGCATCCAGGTTGAAGTCGCTGAACACGCCGGCCTGCAAGCCGGCTTCCCATTGCGCCGTGGAATTGCCGATATTGGCCCGATAGAACGGAATGGTTTCGCCAAAGCTGACCGACGCTATATTTCGACCGTCAAAGTTATTACTTTGGTAATTGCGATAAGCCGCGGAAAAATGCGCCCAGCGCGGATCGGCCAATAAAGATTTGAACAAATGCCCGGTCGGCAGCAGTCCGGTCGGTAACACCAAGGTCTCGGCTGTCGTCAATGTTGTTGGATCAGCGGCAAGTGAGGCGGCCTCTTTGGCATGCACTTCAGTGGTTTCGGCTATTTTCACGGCATTAACGCCGGGACTCTCCGCCAAGACTTTACTGGCTTGGGCGCGTTGCGCAGCCGACATCCCTACCACCGGCAAGGTGTTTACGCCGTCTTTTACCGTCAATGCCGGCATATCCAGATTTAAATTATGCTTCAACGCGGCAGCGGCATAACCGGCGATATACGCATCATCCGCAGGCGTAGCTTGCGCCATGGGTGCGGACAGCAACAAAACGCCCGCCAAGCTGGTCAGTGGATACTTCATCATTGTTTACTCGGCACGCTGGTTTTAACCAACAACTCGTTTTGTACCGAATTCACATGTTCCTGACTTTTAACCAAGCCAATCGCTCTGCCGACCAGCTGTTCGGAATCCACCGTGCCGCGTAAGGTGACTACGCCGTTTACTGTCGTCACATCAATCGGTGCCAATTTCAAAAAGTCGTCGCTTAGCAAGGCTGTCTTAACTTTGGCGGTAATTGCCGAGTCGTCCAGGTATTCGCCGGTTGCTTTAGTGGTATCCACTACCGCATCCTTGGCCGCGTCAATGCGTTTTTCGGAGTTATTAATGGCTTGATCGATTTGTTTGCCGGCTTTTTCCAATGAGTCGTTGGAAGTTTCGGCGGCTTTATCGATGGATGCACCGGCTTTTTCAGCTTGCTGTACTACCGATTCTTTCGCGGCTTCAATGTTCCGCTCTGCCTTTACGGTGGTTTGTTCGATCTTTTGTCCGGCATTTTCCACGGCTTTATCGACTTTTTGCCCAGCTTTTTCCGCCTGCCCTTCCGGCTGACAAGCGGCCAGCCCTAAAGCGGCCGATAAACAAGCCATGGCAAACAGTTTGCTGGTAAAGAGTTTGTAGAGGTATTCGGTTTGAGGGTTCATGGCTTATTCCTTGGAGATGAGTGTTTACGGAAAACGTGCCGACTCAGCATGCGATAGGGAACATGCGCAAGTAGTTAGCTGATCCGGCGGTCTGAAAGCTAATTTCGATTCTAGGGCCAGAACCGCGCACAGTCTGTACGCTGGCGAACATTAGCCGGGTGATGGCGTTGAGGTGGCGTCGATAGAGGATTTTTATAGTGCGGATTCACCCAGCGGTTGAGGGCATTGTGAGCTGTCATTGCTCGACATTGCTCTCAAGAAACGGTCCACAATACGCCGACTGCTCTTTTTAGGATGAAGGCTACCGGAAGTTTATCAGCCGGAATAACAACTAGCCCGCAGCATATGGCGCCTGGATTGGAATCGCGTTTGTATTCAGTCAGCGCTGGAGCGCCGCTAACTAATCGCTTACAGCAGATTCAGTCTTTTCAACCGGAAATAACTTCTCGAACTCCTCGGCGGTCACTGCTTTCGAGAACAAATAGCCTTGCCCGTAATCGCAGCCGGCCTTAAGTAGCAGGTCGCGTTGCTCCGCCGTTTCCACCCCTTCCGCAATCACTTTCATACCCAGTACGTGCGCCATCGCGATAATGGCTTCGCAGAGCGCCATGTCAGTGGAGTTGGCGACCAGATTGGAGACAAAGGCCTGGTCGATTTTTAAAAAATCGATGTGGTATTTTTTTAAATAAGATAGCGAGGAATAGCCGGTGCCGAAATCGTCCAAAGACGTCTGCACGCCGGCATCTTTAAACGCTGTCAATTTATCGGCGACGATACTGGAGTTATCCAACAACAGTCCTTCGGTAATTTCCACGGCAATACAGCCGCCCGGCAAGCCCAATCGGGTTAAATGTTCAAACCAATCGGCCATTTTGTCGCTGTTATTGTGAAACTGTGCCGGAGATTTATTGATACTGATCTGAAACATAGCATGGTGGTTGACGCGCCACTTGGCCACTTGATTGGCTACCTGATGGAACACCCAGGAACCTATTTCGGTGATCAGACCACTGTCTTCCGCTATCGGGATAAACTCGGCGGGACTCACCAAACCCCGAGTGGGATGCTGCCAACGTAACAGCGCCTCGGCTTTTTTAATTTCGCCCGTCGCCAAATCCACAATCGGTTGGTAGGCCACCCAGATTTGATTATCGATCAAGGCATGCCTAAGATCGTTGGTTAACCGCAATCTAATCTCGGCGGCTTCCTGCATGGCCGGTGTGAAATAGCAAAAACGGCTGCGACCCAACTCTTTGGCGGCATACATGGCCTGATCGGCCTTCTTCAGCAACTCTTCCATGGTCTCAGCATCGTCAGGGAATAAGGCAATGCCGATACTGACCGAGACATAGCAACGTTCGTTATTGAGTTGAAACGGTGCCGTCATAGTGCGCAGCATGGCCTGCGCCACCCGGTCGATGCTGTTGATTTCATGCAGTTCGCTCATGATCAGCGTAAATTCATCGCCGCCGGGTCGCGCCAAGGTGTCGGTGTCGCGAATACAACTCGTCAAGCGCTGCGTGGTTTCCTTGAGTAATCTATCCCCTACATCGTGCCCCAAGGTATCGTTGATGTCCTTAAAATGATCCAGATCCATGAACATCAAAGCCAGCTTTTGGTGCTCGCGGTGCGATTTGTTGATCGCCCGCTGCAAGCGGTCCAGAAACATGCGCCGATTGGGCAGGCCGGTCAGCGGATCGATATTGGCTTGTTTATGGATCAGTTCTTCCGCGCGGCGCTGTTCGGTGATGTCCGACGACATCGCCACGCGGCGAATCTCCCGGCCATTATCGCCATACACCGTGCTAATGGATAAGCGCGCCAGATATTCCGAGCCGTTTTTGCGCCGGTTCCAAATTTCGCCCAACCATTGGCCGGTGGCATTCAGCTGTTTCCACATCTCGAAAAAAAAAGCCTCATCATGCCTACTGGATTTCAGCAAAGACGTATTTTGGCCGATGGCTTCGGCGGCCGAATACCCGGTAAGCTTGGTAAACGCCGGATTGACGGCAATAATTTTATGCTGAGTATCAGCCACCATAATCGCCTCTTCGATAGCCAGATAGACGGTGGCCGCCAGTTTTAACTCCCGCTCATTATTTTTGCGTTCGCTGATATCGACCATGGCGGCCAGACAGGTTTGCCGGTCGCTGTCGGCTATGGCCTCAACCGCCACCCAGCATGGACGCCCACCGGGCTCCAGCACGATTTCGCAATGCTGAGCGCCGGGATTGGTGAACACCTGTTCCAAAAACCCGTTGAAAACCGGTCGATATTCGCTACCCACGATATTGGCAAAGTGTCGCCCAGTTATTTTGCCGCGCTCGATGCCCAGCATGCGTTCGCCGTTGAAGTTGGTCTGCTGGACGCTGCCGTCCGTGCTCAGCGTAAAGTAAGCAACCGGGGCAAAATCGAACAGTTCGGCATAGCGTAACAAAGCTTGTTCGGCACCGGTCCGGGCTTCTTGTAAAGCTTCGTTTTGCATCTCCAGTTCGATCTGATGCACTTGTAACTCATGCACCAACCTATGTTGCGATTCGTTGAAACTTGGCGGCGCGGTCTCTGCCAATTGCCGCTCGGCGCGTTGGCGTAATTCGCCGGTATTCGAGCCGACATCATGTCGTTTTTTCATCGCTGTTCCTTAATTCGGCTTCCAGCTTTTTAGTTTCAGAGATGTCTATGAAGGTAATCACCACACCGTCGATTAAATTGTCCTGCGTGCGGTAAGGCATGATGCGCACCTTAAACCAGCGGTCATCACGGGCTGTGATCTGTTTTTCCACAAACACCAGGCTGCGCAACACCTCTTGGGCGTCTTGTTGCAGTGAGGGATAATCCAGATCGGTGACAATATCCGATAACGGCCGGCCGACATCGGCGGCGATCACCTTGAATAAATGGCTGATGTGGCTGGTAAAACGGCGGATGTTCAGGGTGTTATCCAAGAATATCGTGGCAATTTCCATGCTATTCAGCAGATTGTTCATATCATTACTGGCCCGCGACAAGTCATCCACTTTGACCTGCAATTCGGCATTCACGGTTTGCAGTTCTTCGTTCAAGGACTGCATTTCTTCCTTGGAGGTGGTCAACTCCTCGTTGGTGGATTGCAATTCTTCATTGGTCGATTGCAGCTCTTCGTTGGCAGACTTCAGCTCTTCTTGCGAAGTCTGCATTTCTTCGCGCAAGCTTTGTAAATCCTCGCGGGCTTGTTGCAGTTCGCTTTGCAAAGCTTTCTGGGTGGCGCTGGGCGATTTACGGATGGCGCTGCCGGCCGCCGGCGCCGCGACATCGGTAAACACCACAATCAACATGCCGTTTAAGGCCTCGGGTTTAGTGATGGCCTGCACCGTCAGATTCACTATCTGGCTGCCGCCGTTGGTACCGACGCTGAGCCCGGCAACGTGCACCGCTTCCACTTGGCTGCGGGCTTTTTTTAACGCGTTAATCAGTTCGTGTCTTAAGCCTTCGCGGGCCATCGCGTGAATGTTCCAATTGGCCTTGCCGGCTGCCGGTTCCAGGTATTTACCGGTGCGGCCGCTGATATAAAGGATATCGCCGCCGGCATTAACCAATACCGCCGCCGGTGAAAAATGCTGCAGCAACAACTGATCAGCCAAGGTTTGCAGATTGGCGATGGATGAGGTTTTGTCGGTGTCGTTAGTCATGGGTGCTATTGGGAAAAACTTGGTGGGAAAATCTACATCCAAAGGAAAAGGCGCGCCGATCCGCCGGTAAAGTCGGGATTTGTTATCGATGACAGTGAATAAATGCCCGGTATTGCCCGTGGTTTCGGCATTGCCGAGCATTAGAATCCCCTGATTGGCGAGCGCGTAATGGAACAGCAAGATTAGTTTTTTCTGCAATTCCTGGCTTAAGTAAATCAATAGATTACGACAGCACAGCAGGTCCAGCTTGGTAAACGGCGGGTCCATGATCACGTTGTGCGGCGCAAAGATCACCATCTCCCGGATTTCCTTGTTGATTCGATAGCCGCCGCCTTCTTTGCTGAAAAATCTGCTCAGACGTTCCGCGGATATATCTTCGGCGATAGTGGCCGGATACAGCCCTTGCCGGGCTTTGTCTATCGCATCCTGATCCAGATCGGTAGCAAAAATTTGCAGTTTAAACGGCTGCGGCGCTTGGCTGGCAGCCAAGGCTTCCTTAAAAATAATGGCCAGCGAATAGGCTTCCTCGCCGGTAGAACAGGCGGCCACCCAAGCCCGTAAGGCCTTTCCGGCCGGATACTGCGCGAGCAGTTCCGGAATGGCATCGGTTTTCAAAGCCTCCCATACCGCCGGATCGCGGAAAAAATTGGTCACACCGATCAACAGCTCCTTGAACAGCAAATCCAGTTCTTGCTGGTTCTCGCGCAAATAGCGCACGTACTTGGCTATCGACTCAATCTGGTGCAGCCCCATACGCCGCTCGATCCGCCGATAAATGGTGTTTTTTTTGTACAGCAAAAAATCGTTGCCGGTACGCTCGCGCAACAGGATCACAATTTGGTCGAGCGCACTTTGATTTTTTAACTCCAGGACAATGTCCGGCACGGCATGCAAGCCGCGCGGGCTATGCTGTAGATAGGCCAGGATTTTTCCCCACAGCTCCGGTGGAGTGGCAACGATGTCCGCTACGCCGGCATTAATCGCACTACGCGGCATCGAATCGAATTGCGCGGACTCCGGGGTTTGTACCACGGCCAAACCGGCATTTTCCTTAATGGCGCGCAGCCCCAAAGTACCGTCGGAACCCATGCCCGACAGGATAACGCCGGTCGCGCGTTCGTGCTGATCGTCGGCCAAGGCTCGAAAGAACGAATCTATCGGCAAACGCAAGCCTTTGGGTGCCAGCGGTTCCAGCAAATGCAGCTTGCCGTGCAGGATTGACAAATCTTTGTTAGGAGGAATTACATACACCCAGTTCGGCGCAATTTTCATGCGATCCCCTGCTTGCGTGACGGTCAACGGTGTTACCCGTTGCAGCAATTCCGGCAGCATGCCTTGATGATTGGGATCGAGATGTTGGATCACCACAAACGCCACGCTGCAATTGGCGGGCACTTGTGTGAAAAACTGCTCGAACGCTTCCAAGCCCCCAGCCGAGGCGCCGATAGCGATAATAGGCGGCGTATTATTCGAATCGATACTGGGTTTGCTGGTATTCAGGACTTTGGGTGCCGGCTTGGCGGCGCTTACCACCGCCAAAGCATTGGAGCCTAAACCGGCCGGGGAGGTTTTAACCATTTTTCAGCTCACTTTGGGTTAAATGAACGGCAGAGAATTGCATCATTACCTTTTGCCATTCCTTAACACGCATAATTTTTAAGGTACGTAGAGAGTACAGTCATAAGCGGTCAACCCAAAATTAATTCTAACTATTCGGCAAACTCGCGGTAGGGTCGAATTCATTCGACCGGACGCTTCAATACCGGCAAAAAGGCGAATGAATTCGCCCCTCCACCTTTGTCGTCTGCTTAACCCGATAAAAACCTGTCAGGGCTGAATAGTTACAATTAATTAAGTGCTTGTCTGCATACCCGCCAAGCACATTGGTTGCGGCTTTGACTCTAGCTATTCCCCAAGCTCAAGTCGGTACGCTAACGCACATGGGCGCTGCGCCGGACGTTTTTAGATTGAATAGCGCACCGCTGGACAGCGTCCGCATTGCACTTGTCCATCTCTAAAAGCCGTGGTAATTGGAATTTGGATTACACCGTGCAGATGCCGGCAGAGAGGATTCGGGCAGAATTATTAACTGGCGGTTCGGCGGCCGGCCAGCAAACTTTGTTGCAACTTATTGTTGTCCACCCACAAATCACCCGCCAACAGCTGACCAATCTGCCCTTTCAGATCGGGGTCCCGGTCGGCTTCAAAGAACAAGTTATGGACAATGTTGGAATGGTAAAAGCGTTCTACGAATAGGCGCATCGTGTTGAAACCCAACAGATAATTCTGATCGTCTTCGACATGCAGCTCGGGATCTGCTTCACGACCTTCCGCAAGCCCTTGATGCAAGCGGTCGGCGACGCGCGCAGCACTGGTAAAGGCCAGAAACACTCCGGAAGAAAACACCGGATCAAGAAAACCGGCGGCATCCCCGCAACACGCGTAGCGGGCGCCGTAACGGCTCTGATTGGTGTAGCTAAAATCCGCTTCAACCCTAGCGGGCGCGGACTGCTCAGCTCCTGCCAGCAAACGATTCAAGACTGGCGAACAAGCCAGATACCGGCGTAACAGCTCCTCGGTATCACAGTCACGGGGTTTGTCCTTCTGCACCACCAAGCCCACGCTCAAGCGCCGCCCGGCCAAGGGAATAATCCAGATCCAGCCAATGTCCACGACCGGGACGTAAATATTCCCGGAACTGAATAGTTCATCGGCCTCTTCGCTGGCTTGAATATTCTCGAAGTGGGCGTAAACCGCGAACTTACCCAAATTTTCGATCCGTTTGATGCCTTTGTCTTTTTTGCCCATCAGCGCGCTGCGGCCGGTGGCGTCGATCAAATAGCGGCAGCGGTAGCGGCTGTGATCGGACACGATGCTGACTCCGTCAGACTGAAAGGAAACATCCAGGACTTTTTCCTCCTGATGGGTTTCGACGCCGTGTTTCGCGGCGTTTTCAAACAGCATTTGGTCGAACGGAGCGCGTTCTATCTGGTAGGTTTTGCGGTGTACACTCAACGGGAAATACATGCGCTGTGCGGTGACTTCGTCCATGAACACCGCCCCGCTTTTCGACAGATTGCCGTCACTCCAATCTATGCCTAAGCGCTGTATCACCGGTTCACTAAAAGGCAGCATCGATTCGCCGATATGAAAACGCGGATGTCTACCGCTCTCCAACAGCAAAACCTTATGACCATATTGCGCCAGCAACGTCGCTGCCGTCGAGCCGGCCGGGCCGCCACCGACTACCACCACATCATGGTCAAAACTGTTTTGCTTGTTGGCTATCATGTTTAAAGGTTACTGATTAGTCGTTCGGATAGCCGTCTTCAGCGGCGTTGTAAATAGCACGGTACACAGTCCAATGTACGCCGCCGATGCCGGCCCCAGTGTAAGTGATGATGCCCACGCCTTTGTAAAACTCATCGGTGCGCATCACGTCCGGACCAAAGTAAAAAGGTATCCAGGCTTTGCCGGTTTGGTAAGACTTGGTGTCGGTGGGTTGTCCGAGAATTTCATGAACCTGGCCCTGAGTCATGCCCAGCTTGAGTTTGGCGAACGGGCTATTGGCCGGAAAGTTACCATCAATGCGCGAGTCCGGCGCCGTGCTTGACTGAGCCGCCGGAGCGCCTGACTCAGCGGGTGCTTTATTGCTGGATGCGCAGCCTGTGCCCAGCGCTAAAGCGGCGAAGAATGCTAATGTTTTATAGTGTTTCACAGAGATACCTTCAGGTTAGTTTTGGTAGCGGTCAATAGTAGTTCAGTTGCCGCCATTTTTCACCATCGTCTATTTTTGGATAGTAGGACGCCATCACTCCCAACCACCGACATCAACTTGCCAACCCGGCGTATGCGGCGTTAGCGCTATGGTTTGTGCCCCTTTTCCAGCTAAAACCGCTTCAAGCAAAGGAATAGCGGCTAAAATGGGCATACTATTTACCGAATTAGTCCAGGCCGCCGGAAAAATGGCCTCGCCTGCTTGCGGTCTGCCTATTTGCATCAGACGTCCATCCACTGCTCCAGCCGCCAATACCAAGGCACAGGCGAAAGCCGGGTTGCCACGACCTGGATCGAGATATTCCGGCCAGGTTTCGTCATAACAAACCAGCAGCAGTTCCCCGCCCTGGCAAGCCAACTGGCACCAGGCTTCCAGTAAGGCCATCGCCAAGGTGTCTGATCCCGCCGCTAACGCGCTGGCGGGCTGCGTGCATTGTTGGGCAATACTCCAATAGCCGGCCGCCGTATTCTGAACGGAATTGTGAAATCCGGCAGGTGAAATCACCCCATCGGCTTTGACCAATTCTGTGCAAATCTGGTCGGTCGTCTTAATTTCCCCGGCCACACTGGCAAATATTGCCGGCAAGGCTGATGGCGAACGCTGTGCTTGCTCGCAAGCCGCGGTTGCCGCGCTAAAGGCCATTTGCATGGCCTGACTGCTGCGCCGACGCAACAGCGGCGGAATGGTTTCGCGATTGATATCAAAGGCCGGAAACGGCAGGCTGGCCCGAAATTCTGCGTCCGGCGCACAGGCCGCAAAACCCAGTAGACTCATGAATTCCATTAAGCGGCCTCCAGCAACACACTGGCGTTGTTGCCGCCAAAGCCAAACGCATTACTCAATATCAGGCGGGGGCTGACTTTCAAGTTAGGGGCTGCCACCACCGGAAACCGGCATTCCGGGTCAGGTTCTCGCAAGCCGCAGGTGCCGGGTAAAAACCCGCGCTCCAAGGCCAGCAGGCTCACCACGGTCTCCACTGCACCGGCCGCACCCAGCGTATGGCCTAACAGGCCTTTTACGCCACTGCAAGGCGGCGGATTGGGAAATAAGCTACTTACTGCTCTGGCCTCGGATAGGTCGTTCAGGGTGCTGGCAGTGGCGTGCAAATTGATGTAATCGACCTCGCTGACGTCGCGTCCCGCCAAGCGCAAGGCCTGCGCCATCGCGGTAGCAGCACCGACGCCATCAGGGTGCGGCGCGCTCATGTGATGCGCATCGGAAGACTCGCCCACTGCCAATAAGCGGGGCCGATCTGCATTTTCCGCGTTAGGCTTTTCCAGCAATATTAAAGCAGCGCCCTCGCCTATGTTGATGCCTTGACGCTCGGCATCCATGGGCCGGCAAGCTTCAGCTGAGATTAACTGCAAGCTGTTGAAACCGCGCAGGGTCAGACGGCATAAACTGTCCACTCCTGCGACTAACACTGCGTCACAACAGTCGGTGGCAAGCAAGCGTTGCGCCGCAGCCAAGGCTTTGGCACTGGAAGAACAAGCGGTGGAAATGGCATAGCAAGGCCCTTGTAAACCCAGTTCCAGCCACAAAAACTCGGCTGTCGCTTGGGCTGTCTGTACCTTGGTGAAATAAAAATCGTCCGGCATGACGCCGTCTTGGTGCAAGCGGGCATAAGCATTCTCGGAGTCGTAGATGCCCGAGGTGCTGGTGCCCAATATCAAACCCACTCTTGCCGCACCGTGCTTTGCGATCACCCGCTCCACGTCAGCCCGAAAACCGCCTTGTTGCAGCGCCTTTAATGCCAATCTGGCATTACGGCAGTCGTAGGCTTGCAAGCTAGGCCGAATTGCCGGCAACGGTGAAGTCACCTCGCCCACCAATGTGGTGAACGGAATAGCAAATAGCGTCAGCGGTTTCAGGCAAGTTTGGTTAGCAATCAGACTGGCATACAAGGCTTCCACATCATCACCGCCGGCGCTGACGCACTGGTAGGCCGTGACGACGACAGGAGAAATCAGCGGGGACAAGGTCATTTATTGGTTGGCTTTTGGATCAGTAGAGGGCAAAGCAGAAAACCCAAGGTGACACCCAAGCTTACCGAGAGTGCCAGAATTGGCAAGGTGGGCGTTTTCCCCAAGCCCAACGCACCGAAGGACGCAATGGTAGTCAGGGTCGACGAGGCGATGGCGTGATAAGTCACATCGGCGTCTTTGCCGCGATTCTCGATAAAAAAGATGCCGTAATCCACGCACAGCGAGACCGACAGCAACAGACCGATGACGTGCAGGAAGCTGACTTCCTCGCCCATCAGCGCCCAGGTGGCGAAAATGAACAGGACGGATGCGAGAGAAGGCAGCAAGGTCAGCAACACCTTGCGCATGTCGCGTTGTTGCAGCCAAATAAACAAGGCCATCACGCCGATACCGATGCCCAGCATCACTAAAGACCGGTCCCGATATTTGCTTGCCAAATGATCCAGTTGATCCTTTTGGCTGAAGTAACGGGTGCCTTCCAAACCAGCCAAACCGGCTATCAACTTATCGGGATCATGCTCGCCCAGCCAGAGCGACAACATTACCCCGGTTTGGCCGGTCACTATTTGCCCGGACAGAATGTGTCTAACCGATGACGCCATTACGTTTTCTGGCAACAATGGCTCAGGCGCCGCGGGTAACAAATTGCCCAATTTCTCGACTGACAGGCCCGCCTTGGCTAAGCCCGCTTGCCAGGCTTGTTGAAACGCTGGCGTTGTAACACCTTGATAGAATTTGGCGTTTTCAGCTTGCAACTGCGCAGATACCAACCACGGAAACAGACCGTGATACTCGCTAACCACCCCCGCTTGCTTCAACGACTGCAACCGACGCTCGGCGGCTTCGGAGCGTTGCAGTGCAGTTTCCCAGTCGTCTGCTTGTATCAACACAAACCGGCCCGGTTCGATACTGGAAAAATGCGAGCGTACCGCCGCATCCTGCTGCTTCAGCAAATCCATGTCTACCGCCAACTTCTGCATATCGTCCATCCAGCGGATTTGCGGCAGGCATAACCCGGCTAAAACGACGCCAACAGCAAATAAACCCAGTAAGATTTTCCGGTGCTTACCGCAGAAATCCACCCAGGCCGCAATGCCCGGCAAATGCGCGGAGTGTAGCGAAGAATTAGTCAGTAAGGCTGGCAACACCCAGCGAGTCAGGCCCAAGGAGGCGATGATGCTGGCCAATGCAAACACCGCAATTTGCTCGAAGCCAGGAAACCCGGTAAAGCCTAAGGCACCGTAGCCGATCACGGTGGTCAAGCCGCCCATTAACAGACTCGGCCACAATAAGCGGACCGCCGATAGCGGCGTGTTGCGGTGTTTGGCGCAATGCACCATCACATGAATCGGATAATCGGAGGAAATGCCGATCAAACTAGCACCCAATGCCAGCGTCAAACTATGCACCTGCGGAAACACCAAGGCGGTTGCCAAAGTGCCGAGCACAAACGAAGCGCCCTGCACCATCATCACCCAGTGCAAGGCCGAAAAGGAATGAAACAGGAATAGAAACACCAAAGCCACGGCCAGGCTGGATACCACCGACACCAGCGTCACATCCTGGCTAATCTCACTTTGCGCGGCCACACTGAATACCGGTACGCCGGCCATCGATAACTTAAACACGCCGCCGGCTTCCGCATTCAAGCTGTCGAAATTTGCATGAATCGCCGCTTGCAAGCGAGTCTGCGCCTCGGAGTCCAGCGCAGCCGGACGGCTTTGCAGGATTAACGCGCCGCCGCTACCGAGTTTGGCTTGCTGCTGAAATTGGCTCTGCAAGGCCTTGAAACCGTTCAGAGACAGTAACAAGGGGTCCTGTTTGGCGATGGCTTTGACAAAACTGCCTTGCGGCGAAAGCAAGGCTTGCTTTAATCCGTCGGCCTTAGCTGCCAATTGGGAAGGATCGAATAATTCCGGCGCATCTGTTTCCGGATTTAGACTGAACAGGCGGGGGTGGTAAGGCGCGTAAGAAGCGACGGCATCAACCCAGTCGCGGGGCGGCTGGTCGGCCGGCCAGACTTGCTCTACATCATCGAGTTTGGCAAGTTGAGTCACCAGGCGAGCACTCAATGCGGCAACGGAAATCGAGGTATCGCCGGCACTTGTGCCTGCCGCTGGGGCTGGCTCGGTCTTTTCCACGACGAGTAAGTAGCGCCGCGATAGTTCGCCTGACTTTAACAAGCCCGCCAATAGCCGGGAATCTTCATCGTCGGTAGCGGTAAAAAACGCGTTGAGGTCAGTCTCGACCTTGATTTGCCAGAAAGTAATCGCCAGCAATAAGGGAAACAGCAGCACAAACCAGCGCTTTCGCCAGACAAAAGACACGCCCTATTCTCCGCTGGCTTCCAGCAGCAAACGCTGGAGGGAATATTCCTGTTGCTGCGCTTCGCTGGCTTTCTGCATTCGGTATTCGGTGGATTCACCATCGGCTTGTTTGATCAGGATGCGCCGTTGCTCGTCTTTGTCGTCGCCTGCAATCTCGATGGCTGGGAGCGCATCAGCAGTCAATTCCGGCTTCGGCGTCATCCGCAACGTCCATTGCTTGCCTTGTTTTTCGGCGGAAATATCATAGCTTGTTTGCAGTTCGTCGGCTCGCCCTTGCAGGATGGTACGAAACACCTTGATTTGCTCGCCCGCCGGTCCTGCAGAATCCAAAGCAGCATTGTGGCGTTGATTTTGCTGCGGGTCCCAATAGAGCATGCGCTGGTCGGTAATCGCCATGATCACCCGCGTGGGTTGCAGTTGCAATTTGACCAGGCTGCCATCCGCAGCGGACAGCATGACGCCTTGTCCATGCCATGGCTCGGCTGCCAACTCCAGTATGCGGGTTTCTTCATAGCTAAATTGCGCCTGACCCGTTTGCCGGATGCGCGCCAGTAATTCAGCAAGCACGGCGTCATCCGCGAATCCAGCGATGGGAAACAAAGCCAAAAGCAAAAAAAGCACGCGTTTAATCGTCATCCTTTGAACACCTTATGGCCGTTCATGGCGATGACTTTAAACGTCTCCAATGCCGGCGGAATTTCCAAGTCGGGAAAACGCCGATGCCGGTAAAACCATTCGCCGGTTCCCAGCAGGCCCATCAATAGGTACACCACCACACCTGTATAAAGCGCCCAAGCGGTTTGCCCGGCGATCAGCGGCAGGGCGGCGCAGATGACGATATTGACCGCAAAAAATAAGGTCCACACCCAGGTCAGATTCCGGCAATAATCGGTAATGCCGGGCACTAACTCCGGAAACTGCAAACGCACTAAGCGTTCGATAAAAGAAGGTGGCGACCATAGGGTATGTCCGAACAAAAATGTCAGCCACAAATAAGCGAATGATGGCACCAGCCAGACAAAATAGGTCGTTGCAAAATAGGCGCCGGCCAACAATACCGCAGCGAGAGTGAAGCTCGCCAACCGTGCGACGAGACCAGTCGAGGTAATGCCGCGCCATAGGGTCAGCGCGGCGAAGACGATTAGCTCTAAGCTGGCAAAACCGAGACCAGTCAGATAGGCACTTAGAAAAGGATAAGCGACAACAACACCGGCGATTAAGAGCGGTTTGATGACATGCCCCATGATTAACGGGTGCGATTAGCGGCGACGAAATCTGCGAGCGAGCGGAGAGAAAGAAAGATCTGATTATTGCGTTCGTCACCGGAGGTGATCTTGATACCGTATTGCCGATCCAGCATCACGCCGATTTCCAGCGCGTCGATGGAATCCAAGCCCAGTCCGCCGCCGAACAACGCATCATCCGGCGACAGATCGTCCGGAACGATGTCTTCCAGGAGCAAGCCCTCGATAAGCATGGTTTTCAATTGGCTGATCAAGTCATCTGACATGGCTATTTAAATTCCATTAATAAACGCCGGATTCTACACAAATTCCCGGAGAGGTTCAAAATCACTTGGATTGCGGCGCCGGCAATGCCAAAATTGCCGAACGCTTACCCACTCAACACCCAATGCCGACAGATAGATACATGCGTCCTTTCCTGGCTTTAAAGACCCTGTTATTCACGCTAATCGTCCCCGGCGCGGTGCTGATTTACGTACCTTACTGGCTACTTTCCGATCCGAACAGCAACTTGCCGCACGCCAATCTGGCATGGGCTCTGCCCTCAGGGCTGTTTATCATCCTGGGTTTAGCTATTTATCTGCGTTGCGCTTGGGATTTTGCCGTTAAGGGACTGGGCACACCCGCCCCAATAGATCCGCCCATAAAACTGGTTATTACCGGACTGTATCGCCGCACCCGCAACCCAATGTTTCAAGGCGTTTTGCTGCTGTTATTGGCAGAATGTTTGTTGTTTACCGATCCGCTCCTGTTAGTTTATGCGGGCTCGATTGCGCTGTTTTTCCATATTACCGTGGTATTTCGCGAAGAACCGGACCTTGCCAGTCGGTTTGGCGCGTCTTACAGCCACTATTGTCGGCAGGTGCCGCGCTGGGGTTTTGCGTTAAAGGCCTTTTCGCCGGAGCCGGTCTGAAGTGCTCGACAGTGCTTTGCATATCATTTTTATCTAACCCACCCACCATTTCAATGCCATGAAGGAAACACTGAAGAATTTCATCTTTGCCGAGCTTATCTACCATGAAGATCCGGTCTCTTTCGGCGATGAGGATAATTTGCTGGACGCGGGATTGGACAGCATGGGTATCATGCGTTTGATCATGTTTGCCGAGAAAGAATTTGGCGTCACCTTGCCGGACACGGAAATCGAACCGGATAACGTCGGCAGCCTGAATTCGCTGGAAAGCTGGATCCGCCGCAGCGGTTACGCAGGATGACCGATTCCGCGGAACAGCTGTTCAATCCGGGCGATTATTTTACCTATGTACTCGACCAGGAAATTCGTAACGCCGGTATGCCCGGCGGTTATTGCGGGTTTGCGTTGCAACTGGCGGAAACACCGGATTTGTCCGCGCTGCAACAGCGCTTGGATTTACTGGTAGAACGCTTCCCGCAAGCGTCCGCCAACATCGAGCCGCGCGGCAAGCGTTTCGCCTGGGTCGCCACCGGCAATCCAATACTGTTGGAATTGCATCAATGCCAGCCTGATGCGAATGAGGCCGATGAAACCCAACGCTTGCTGCTGGACATTTTCAATCGCCAGGAATCCCGCCCGCTGACGGTACACTGGATAGCCGGCGCTGACGGCGGCACTTTATTGCTGATTTGGTTGCATCCCCTGCTCGATGCGCGTGGCTGCAAGATACTGCTCGACTTCCTGTCTACAGAACGTCCGGAAAGCTTTAGGGATTCGCCGTCGCTGATCGAAGCCAAATTGGCGCAATGGAGCTTCTGGAAAAAACTGCAATTGTTTTTCAAAGCCAAGCGCCACAATACCGCAGCCAATAGCCTGGATAGTTGCTTGCCGACTCAGGTTGAACAAGGGCCGCAACGCCTGCAATTAAAAGTACAGCGTTTCGATGCCGACCAGTCACAGCGCATCGCCAAACTGGCGCAACAGTACACCGGCCTGACCGGCCGCACGCTGTATTACCTGGGCTGCTTCATGCGCGCCATGGAACTGGTCGGGCCGCCGGAGCCAAAAGACGGCTATTGCATCCCCTACGCGTTCAATCTGCGCCGGCAGAACGCGCCGACACCGATGTTCGGTAACCATATCGGCTGCCTGTTCGCCCGCGCTACCCGCGACAAAGTTAGAGATAGAACAGGCTTGTTTGCGCATCTCTTGAGCGAACATAAGCAAGTGGTACGAGATGAACTGGACTTGGCCTACCTGCCGCTGATGTGGCTGGGCCAATGGCTATCGCCCGACAAATACGCCAAAGTCTTGCGCAAACAACACAGTGGCGGCGAATTAAGCTCGTTGTGGTTCTCCGACATCGGCGAACTGTCCTGGGGCAAGACAGGCTTTCTCGGCGTCCCGGTGACCGATCTATCCCTGATGTGCTGGATGACCTTGCCGCCGGGTTTGGCGCTGTTAGCCTGCCAGCATAATGGCAAGTTGGTTTTGTCCTATAGCTACTTATCGCCGGCGATAGACGAGGCTTGGTTGGATGCGGTGATGGAGAGGATGAATTTGGAGTTGTTGGAAACTGCCGAAAGCTGAGTGACGTATCGTTCCCACGCTCCAGCGTTGGAATGCAGTTGGAACCGCTCCAGCGGTTCGGGACGCTGAAGCGTCCCTGACAGGGTTCCCATTTATGCCCCGCGACTACGCCGGAGCGTGGGAACCATCCGTAGGCCATTATTTTTACCTCATGCTGCTGACACCTTTTCTATACCAATGCCAACAACAACCCGATGCCCTGGCCTTGCAAGAGCAAGATCGAAGAGTCAGTTATCGGCAACTCCTGCAACAGGCGCAAACCATCGCCGCGGCTTTGCAAGCCAAGGGCATCCAACCCGGCCAGCCGGTCGCGATTCATCTGGATCGTGGCATAGACGCCGCTAGCGCATTATTCGGGGTCCTGCTGAGCGGGGCTTGTTATGTGCCGCTCGACCTAAAAAACCCAGTCGCCAGACTGAGCTTTATCATCGCCGATGCTCGGGTTCGTGTAGTAATTGGATCGCGCGCGCGCGCGCCGGCTTGGCTGGATGACAGCCTGTGGCTCGATATCGCCAGCTGTAACGAGGCGACGCCAGCAACTGTAGAAACTCCCGCCGAATCGCTGGCCGCGATTTTATATACCTCCGGCTCCACCGGCCAACCGCGCGGCGTGGCTATTAGTCACCGGGCGATTTCGGCGTTTACAAGCTGGGCCTCCGAATTGCTTAGATTAACGCCGGCCGACCGCATCGCCAGCAGCGCACCGTTCTTTTTTGATCTATCCACCTTCGACTTGTACGCCGTGTTAGGCGCCGGCGCCAGCCTGCATTTCGTTCCGAGCGGCTTGCCTATGGCCCCGGCCCGCTTGAGCGCCTGGCTAAACGAACGAGCCATCAGCGGCTGGTACACAGTGCCCTCGCTGTTGGCCTTCTTGACCTACAAAGGCAACCTAGCCCAAACGCCGCTGGCCGGGCTGCGCTTTTTAATCTTTGCCGGCGAAGTGTTACCAACCCCTGCCCTAATCGACCTAGCCGCCAGTCTACCGCAGACGGCCTTGTACAATTTCTTCGGCCCCACCGAAACCAATGTCTGCTGTTATTGGCCAGTGGCACGGGAGCGCTTGGTCGCCGAGCAAACCATTCCCATTGGTCTGCCCGCTGCCGGTTGCGAACTAACTATCGACGCTGAAACCGGCGAGTTATGGGTACGCGGACCGACGCTAGCTAGCGGCTACTGGCGCGACGGTCGCGTGCAGTCTTTTATGAGCGCTGACGGTTGGTATGCCACCGGCGACCGCGCCAGCCTGGAACAAAACGAATACCGCTTCCATGGACGCCTCGGCCGCATGCTGAAATGCTCCGGCTACCGGGTCGAGCCGGCGGAAATCGAAACTATCGTCAACGCCATCCCCGGTGTCAAAGCGTGCGCCGTGATCGGCATGGACGATCCCACCGCCGGCCAGCGTCCGGCGTTAGCATTGGTTTTTGAGCAGGAAGCGTCCATCGGTGAGATTCGCAAGGTGTTGAACAGACAACTGCCGGCCTATATGCAACCGAGTCGTTATTTGGTTATGGAGGATTTGCCGAAATTGGCTAATGGGAAACTGGACCTTCAGCAGATAAACAACTTGTTCGAAACTCAACTATGATCTCGGAAAACCAAATATAGGCAGCCGCGTATGTACGAGTTGTTAACGATCCTAGTAGGCGGAATATTAGCCATTTACGTGACAGCGGAATGGGTACTATATTTCCTGGAATCGAGGCATTGGTTAGGTTTGATTCTGAGTGTATCAGCTCCTTGTTTCGTGGCAGTCGGCCTATGGCTCAAACTACGTTGGGCTTTGTATTTGCTAGCCGCCGCCATCGGCATCACCAGCGCTTTATTTGTCTCAGGGAATTTTAAACTTCTGTTACCAGCATGATCGATATGCAGTTGTCGTATTGATAGCTGAGAAAAACACCGGTAGTGACTGGCGATAACAGACAAGTTTTGAATCATCTAATCCGTTTTATGATCACCTTCTCTCTCATCGACGCATCCGAGCAAGACCAGGATTTCATCTTTGAAACCTTCAAACTCTCGATGCGTGATTACATTGAGTGGGCCTGGGGGTGGGACGAGGAATTCCAATATACCGGCTTCTGGGCAGCCCTACCGGTTAAGAACTTTAAACTAATTTGTATTTCTGGGGAGCATGCCGGCGCAATCTATGTGGAAGAGAGCGAACAAAGTCATTGGATCCGCACCCTATTCCTGCGCCCGGAATTTCAAAGACTTGGAGTGGGTTCCGCTTTGCTTATACAAGAGGCTTTCCGAGCAAGAAGTCTGAACAAGAAATTGATACTAAAAGTCATTAAGATCAACCCAGCAAAACGCCTGTACGATCGTATTGGTTTCAGAGTAGTGGATGAAGACAGCAAGACTTACCACATGCAGTGGGAGTAAAAATCATATCGTTCCCACGCTCCGCGTGGGAACGCAGCCCCAGACGCTCCAGCGTCCTGAACAAACAGCCAGCCAATGGGCCGAAGCCGTTACATCATCACTGAACCCCAGCAAGCACATTTCATGACCTGTACAGTGGTGGAATGGCTGCCAGTCTTTACTCGGCCAGATACCGTGCAAATCCTGCTCGATTGCTGGCAATATCAAAGGCAACAGGCAGGTTTAGAGCTATATGGTTACGTAATTCTGGAAAACCATCTGCATTTCATCGCGCGAAATACCGCGCTGGATAAATGCGTTGCCAGCTTTAAAGCCTTTACCGCACGGCGGATCATCGACCACTTGCAGGCCAAACAAGCCGAACGCTTGCTGGAGCGCTTACGGTTTGCCAAATGCGCACACAAGCATGATCGGGAGTTCCAGTTCTGGCAGGAAGGTGTGCATGCGGAGTTGATTCTTAACGACAGGATGATGCGGGAGAAGTTGGATTATATTCATGCCAATCCGGTGAAGCGAGGGTATGTGAGTTTGCCGGAGCATTGGCGTTATTCCAGTGCTTCGAACTATGCGGGACTGGATGGTTTGATTGAGATTGACGTCTGGTAATCGTGACGCTGGAGCGTCTGGGGCGGCATTCCCACGCTGGAGCGTGGGAACGATACAATAAGGGGTAAATCTTTTCGCCTGTGTAAAACCTCAATGACTATGAGCACTGACTTTTCCGGAATACCTGCTTACGCAGGCCCACCGAACCAAACCCAAATCCGATCCCGCTTGCGTGCCGTTGCCGAGCTGGGTGTGTTCCGTCATGCCATCCCCACAACCATCGGCGGTTTTGGCGACGACTTTGCTGCGTTGGTCAAAAGCCATCGCCGGCTCGGAGAAGCCTGCCGCGATCCCGGCCTGATGCTGGCGATCAACGCCCATCTGTGGGGCTCGGTCTTCCCTATTCTGTTGTATGGCACAGCGTTGCAACAGGAAACATATTTGCCTTCACTGTTGAGCGGGAAATGGCTGGGCGGCCACGCCATCACCGAGCCATCCTGCGGCTCCGACGTGCAGGCGATGACCACTCGCGCGGAACTTAGTGGCAGCGAGTATGTTTTGAACGGCGAAAAACGCTACATCAGCAATGTGCCCTTGGCTGATTGGCTGGTGGTTTACGCGAAGCTGGACGGCAAGATTTCGGCGTTCCTGGTTTCCCGCGACGATGACGGGTGTAATTTCTGCAATGACGGGGCGTTGGACGCTTGCCGGGGCAGCGCTACCGGCAGCGTAAACTTGAAAGATTGCCGGCTCGATGCTGAGCGCCTGTTGGGTAAAGTCGGCGCGGGCACGCAGATGATCCAAAAAGCGCTGGAATACGAGCGCGCCTTCGTGTTTGCCGGCATCGCCGGGATTATGGACTGGCAATTGGCGGAAGTGGTGCGTTACAGCCGGGACCGGCGCTCCGGCGGCGTACATTTGGGCAAGCATCAGGCTATTGGCCACAGGATTGCGGATATGAAGTTGCGGCTGGACACTGTCGATTTATGGTTAGGCGAATGCGCGCGATTGTGCGACGCAGGCCAACGCCTGACAATGGCTTCAGCGCAAACCAAGCTTTATGCGGCCGAAGCCTTCTTGCAATCCAGCCTAGATGCGGTGCAGATCATGGGCGCGGCGGGTCTCGAATCGGGAAGCATAATGGCGCAATTGGTGCAGGATGCCATGGCCGGCCGCTTGTTTTCCGGCAGTTCGGAAGTGCAGAAAAACCTGATCGCCGCCCTGCTCGGCACCGGCGACGCTTACCGGCTTAACCCGCAATCGCTTTCATGATGAATTTTTCCGCTTACCGCAACTGGCAGCCTACGCCATTAATGAAGGTTTCATTTGCAATAACTATGGCTGCTCCGCTGGCAATGGTCATTCAACCTAGCATTTGGCCTTGGGCCTTGGCACTCCTGATTACCGACCATTTGGTTTTAACCTTTGCCGGGCTTTGGCCGCGCTGTTCCTGGGTGGGGTCGAACTGGACTTCGTTACCGCCAGCTTCCGCCGCGCGGGGCGAAATTGCCATCACGATTGACGACGGCCCTGATCCCGACATCACACCCGCCGTCCTCGATATATTGGATCATTACCACGCCAAGGCGACATTTTTTTGCATTGCCGATAAAGCTCAGCGCTACCCGGACCTGTGCCGGAACATCGTGAAACGCGGGCACGCCGTGGAAAATCACAGCATGTACCACAAATACCATTTGCCGTTTCTATTGCTAAATGGCTGGATGGCCGAACTAAACGCGGCCCAGGATGCTCTGACTAAGGTGACCGGCATTCGTCCGCGATTTTTCCGGCCGCCGGTGGGTTTGCGTAATCCTTTGCTGGACCCGGTACTCAAGCGTTTGGGTCTGCAATTGGCGAGTTGGACCCGACGCGGCTTCGACACTATCGAGGGCAATTCGCAGGTCGTATTGGCGAAATTATTGAAAGACCTAAAGGCCGGAGACGTCCTGCTGTTGCATGACAGTAACGTCGCTGTTACTGAAAGCGGCCAGCCGGTCATTCTGGAAGTGTTGCCGCCCTTGTTGAAGGCCATTAACGCCGCAAGGTTACGCACCGTAACACTGGGCGAAAGTCTGGATGGTTCCGACTAAGTTCAGGAACAATCCTGTTTATTAAACAAATCTTGACTGCGGAGCTATCAGCCATGAAAAAATACTATTCCATCACCGCTTTGCTGTTCTTTCTGAGCGCCTGCTCCTATCAAGCGCCCGATTATTTGCAAGTTATTGCCGCGCCGGAATTAAACCAACTGATGCAAAAACAGGATATTTTTCTGGTGGACGTGCATACGCCAGAGCAGCGGCATATCAAAGGCACCGATGCGTTTATCCCTTACAACAACGTAGAAAAATATCTGGATAAACTGCCCAAGGATAAATCTACCCCGATTTATCTGTACTGTGAGGGCGGGCCGATGGGTAATGCCGCAGCCAAAACGCTACACGAACTGGGTTACGAGCATTTAAGCAATCTGGAAGGCGGCACCAAAGCCTGGAAACAGGCGGGGTTCGGGTTCGAATAAACTTGCAGAGTATGAGTTTTTAATCGCTGGAACAGCGACAACTATCAGCGGTTCCAGCGACGGAAGATTACCCGTGTTTATTCGACAATACTGTCGACCTTGCCGTTTTTAAATTTCACCACAAAGCGGTTGAACAGGTTAGACCAGTAAGTCCAGTCGTCGCTATCCAGCGAGGGCGTCACATGCTGCGGCGGGTAGCCGATGGCCGCCAGCACGGCTTTTTTACTCATATCTTTCTTGACTTGCCCCGCCAGGATGCTTTCGCGTTCGACGGCGGTAAATTGATTGAGATCAACTTTGCTGGTCCCGGCGATTTTACTGAAGGCAATCGGCATGTCGTCCTTGGTAAACTTCTGCACGTTTTCGATGGTGATCAATTGGCCGCTAGGCTCCACTCTAAGCACCGCGTCGTCGGAATTCAGAGATAGCAATGCGACCGGCGTATTGATCGGAATCAACTGGCCCTTACGATAATTGGTGGTGCGGAACCGATTCTGCTCTTGGAACAGACTGAACTGCGTATAGTAAACCTGAGCGGGCTGGACCACCGCTGCCGCGCCTTCGCCGGGTTTAAGCTCTTTTTTACACCCAACCGCCAACACAGCCAGGCACAGCAGCATAAAAATGTAGTTTTTTCTAAACATAGTCAAAATCCCTCTAGCAAAAGGTTAAGAACATGCTGACGCCAGGCAAAATGCAGCGCCGCGACGGTAAAAACAGATAGTACAGCCGGGAAAGCCCTAAAAACAAACTGAACAGACAGCACTAGGGCGAATCGATTTTAATCCCGAGTTTTTCCAGAAACACGGCCGGCGAGGCGAAACACATTTCGCGGCTCACCGCATCAACAGCGGCCTGGATGGTATGCCCCTTGGCCAATACTTCGCCGGTTTCGGCATCCGCGACCAGGTATTTAATCTTCATCCGGTATTCCCACTCCACCAACTCCGCCGATACCCTAATCCGCTGTTCAAACTGTGCCGGGCGCACATACCGTAATTGCAAATCCACGATCGGCCATACGTAGCCTGTCTCCTTCATCGCCATATAACCGTAGCCGATTTTGTCCAGCATCGCGCAGCGGGCGATCTCGATGTATTTGCAATAGTGGCCGTGCCAGGCAATATTCAATAGATCGATGTCATGAAAAGGTACGGTCATTTCGACTTCGGCGCGTAGCATAGTCACTTGTCCTCGGCAGCAATCGGGGCTTTATCGTTTGCAGCCGGCCGGCCCCAATACGGGTAAAAATTAAACCATTGCAGAGGCGCAATCCGGCAATAGCCTTCCAGTCGCTCGGCATATTGTCTTGCCAGGGCAGCCAAGGCGTGACTACGTTGCGGGCCTCCACGCGGGATGCGGATATTCGCGGCAAATGGCTCGAGATGAATTTTGAATCGTCCGTCTACCGGAAAGCAGAACAGGGTGAAAACCGGACAACGTAACAACGAAGCTAACAGATACGGGCCTTGCGGAAATTCGGCGTCCTCTCCCAGGAAACTCGCCGACACGGTGCGGCTGCCCTGCACCGGCACCCTATCGCCCACCATCACCAAAAACTCGCCGCGCTCGATCTTTTCCTGCAAGGTAATTGCTATCGCCGGACTTAACTCAGTGACTTGAATCAGCTGGATGGTGGCGCTGCCACGGCTGCCGAGCAGGCGGTTAAACTTCTCGGCATGCTTGGTATGCACCAAGATGTTGAGATGGATGTGGCCGCGCACCGTGGCGATGGCCTGACAGATTTCCAGATTGCCGATGTGGCCGGACAGCAGCATGGCGCCGCGCTTTTGGTCGATCAAATCCAGCAGCAGCTGGCGATTGGGAAAATCCACTTGTTCCGGCGTGATATTGCCGGTCCAAACCACAATTTTATCCAGCAAGGTTTCGCCGAAGCTCAAGAAATGCCGGTAACTCTGCCAGAGCCCGCTACCTATGCCCAACTCCGGGTAAAACCCGGCTAAGTGGCGCAAATAGTCCCTCGAAGACTCGCGGGCAAGACGCCCGGCGATAAAGTAGTAACTCACCACCGGCCGCAAAAATAAACGAAATACCCAGCGGCCGAACAGCCGATACACCCATACCAACGCCCGTATGCCCCAAAGCAGGCTGTTTTCCTCCGCGGCGGCCCAATGCCGGGCGGCGGCGTTTGCGGGTTTCATCGGAAATGCCTCAGCAACAGTTTTGGCCAGCGTAACAACATGCCGAAAAATAAACGGGCATGGGTCTGACTTAGCAGCAGATTATCCTCCCAAGCCCGGAAATGTGATAAGCCGTCAAGCGGATAGCGCACTTGGGTGGGAATGGAGATGATCGACACCCCTTGCCAATATAGCCGGACCAAAATCTCGGTATCGAAGCCCATGCGATTTTCCATGGCAATGGTTTGGATTAACTTTGCGGTAGAGGCCAGCGGGTAAACCCGGTAGCCGCACATCGAATCGGGAATGGCCCAAGACAAAGTGTTGATATGCACCCAGACATGGGTCAGATAACGGGCGTAGTAGCGCAGTTTAGGAATCGATGCATCGAAGAGCGCCCGGCCGATGACTACCGCCTCCGGCGCTTGTTCGGCAGCGTTGAGGAATTTATCCAGATCGTTTAAATCGTGTTGACCATCCGCATCGATTTGCAGTGCATGCGAATAACCTTGCGCCAGGGCAGCTAGGATGCCAGATTTTACCACCGCGCCCTTCCCCTGGTTTACCTCAAACCTGATAGTTTGTACCAAGGCATATTGCTCGGCCAAACCACGAATAACCTCGGCGCAGGACGCATCGCTACCATCATCCAGCAACAGACAAGGTAATTGACGAGCAGCCAAACGCTCAACAATCCGGGGGAGCGGCTTTTCGTGGTTGTAGACTGGAATGAGGATGCAGGGCTTAAACAAGGTCGTCATGAAAATAAATTCTACCCGAGCTATATTCGCAGGCTGGCGAACGGTAACAAAATGTCAATTTGCCGGTTTGTTGCAGATAGTGCAATTCCAACTCCAACTCTTGGCCAGGCAACAACAGCTCCTTAAATTTTACCGATTCCATATGACTGAAGGCGCGGGTTAAACTCAGGTACTGGCGGGCATAATGTACCGCCCATTGGATTTGCACGACGCCGGGTACTACCGCAATTTCATCGAAATGACCGTTGAAATAAGTCAGATCTTTGGGAATGCGCAAGGCCAACACCACGCAGTCGGCCTGGATTTGTTTGGCTAGCGTTTCCGGGAACAAAACGCCTGCTTCGCTCCCCTGCACTACTGTACTCAAAAGCTGGCCTTCACTTTGCGGCGCACCGCCATTTCTGCTGCCATCAACAAACCCATCAACACATACGATATACAACCATTATAAAGGCTCCACAACCAGCGGTCGCCGTAGCAAATGGTCAGCAAGGAGATCGCCGCGTTGCCGAGGAAAAAACAGCTCCAAACCAGCGTCACTTTCCGGGTATACAGCACACCATGGGCGGGCAGATCCGGATATTCCAGCCTGGCCAGCCGTTCCACCACTGTCGGCGGATGGATCAAGCTAAAGGAAAACACCGCAAAAAACAGCAGACTGACGAACACCGGATAAGCCAGCAGCCAACCGGCATCGTTAACCAATGCGCCAAGCAACAAGAATAGCGCGCAAGCCAATATCAACCGAGACTCCGCTGCGCCGGCGGATTTGCCGGACTTTTGCAGCCAGTAACGTAGCAAGAATAAGCCGGCGAGCCCCAAGGCCATGGCACGCGGCTGAAAATAATCAGCGGAAAACCAAATCAGAAAGGGATAGCAGACCGTCACTGCGCCGATAATCACATTGAGGATGATTTGCCGAGGCTCTGCTTTGGCTTTTGGGCAAACGCTTGTATCGAGATTTGCCTGGATCTTGGCTGGGATCAGGTTGTTGAGAAAGTCTTTAAACATCCAGCCTATTCAGCGCTGATCCGATACACGGTATCGACCACATCCTGGATGGTACGGGCGTTTTTGAAATCTTCGGGATTGATGCGTTTGCCGGTAATCTCGCGCAGCCTGACCATCAAATCCACCGCGTCTATGCTGTCGATATCCAAATCCTGCCGCAAGTTTGCCTCCAAGGTAATGTCCTCGGCTGCCAGCTCGAACATTTCCGACATCAGTTGTCTTAAGGTGGCGAATACGTCTTCTTGGGTCTTCATACGGGTTTTGTTTCCTATTGCGATACGCTAAAACCGAACAAGGTTTGTTCTGTAACAAATGCTTAACATGTACGATTGAACGCGTATCGGTCGATATTGTATTTTCTTCGGAGCCACGCCAAATCCAAAAGCGTCTCTGCCAACTGTGCAAATAAATTACTACGCCAAGTATGGATTATACCCTGGGTTACGGCAGATCGCTTACGCTGCTAGCAATCGAAATCACGAAACATCGTCCAAACGCCAATACCAGATAGCCCTATCTAGCCGACAAGATCCGCTTTGCTGGCCGCCTATGACTGCTTGAACTAAATTCGGCAACCCATTTTCCGGCAATCCCGGGCCATTCGCCGGCTCGCGTGTCAGTCGCAATTGCCGCCCCGCTCCGCCAGACCTCGCTAGCGTCATCGCCAAAGCCCAGGTGGTTTGGCTGCCGGGCAGATAGGATCGGTAAACTTCCGGCAAAGGCTGTTCATACCAGACCACTAAAACCTGAGGCACATCCAACAGCATGCCGCCAGCTTCCAAAAAGACTGAATACAGCCCTTCCGTGCCGTCGGCCAAAGCCACATAAGGCAGATAACTTGAGCTATGGAAACTGGACAAGCCGGCTATGGCATTGTGCACGCATTGGCTGAAGCGGCTAGGCGAAACATGTTCGCCCGCTGCCAAATCTTCCAGCATCTCGAAATAATATTGGCTTTCGCCGTGGTTCGAGAAAAATACCGATGGCATGTCGCCGTTTTCGTTGCGGCAGCGCCAAGTCACAGCGCAGGCGGCTCTGGCTAAAGGCGACAATCTACGTCTTTGCATTGCCGGTAAAAATCCCACATCGGCATTGCCCTGGTTATACGGCAATATTTCTCCATCCGGCCAGCTATTGAGATTGGGATGCTGCGCCGACTGCCAAAAACACCAGTACTTCAGCGTAAAAGCCAGGCTGCGTTCCAAACCCGTCGCTTCCATGCTGTCGGTCAACTCAACTATCCCAGCGCTGGAAAACCAAGGATGTGTTGATACCGCCGAATGCAAAATTATTGCTGACGATGTAGTCTGCATCGATGTTGCGGCCGTCGTCGGTCAGATAATCCAGCTGCGCGCAACGAGGATCGGGATTGTCAAGATTCAAGTTGGGATGAAACCAGCCTTCGCGCATCATCTGAATCGCCACCATAGCCTCCAAGGCCCCGCATGCGCCCAAGGTATGGCCGGTAAAGCTTTTCAAACTGCTAATCGGCGTGTTGCCGCCAAATACAGCCGCAGTAGCCTGGCTTTCGGCAATGTCGCCCTGTTCGGTGGCGGTACCGTGCGCGCTGATGTAAGCAATTTGATCGGGTTCAAGCTGCGCATCCTGCAAAGCCAGACGCATCACAACTTGCATCGTGTCGGCATTGGGTTGCGTGGCGTGCACACCGTCGGCATTGGTGGCAAACCCGGCAACTTCGGCGTAGATCCGCGCGCCGCGCGCCAACGCGCGTTCCAGTTCCTCCAAAACAAGGGTACAACTGCCCTCGCCTATCACCAAACCGTCGCGGTCACGGTCGAAAGGCCTGGGGGTCAGCTCAGGCTCGGCGTTGCGGGTACTGGTGGCATACAGCGCATCGAACAAAGCGGCTTCGGTGGGACAAAGCTCCTCCGCGCCGCCGGCCAGCATCACATCCTGCAGACCGTATTTGATAGCCTCATAAGCGTAACCTATGCCCTGGCTACCCGAGGTACAAGCGCTGACCGACGGAATGACCCGGCCGCGCACCTGAAAAAACAAGGCCACGTTGGCGCAGGTGGTATGCCCCATCATCTTCAAATAGGTGGTGGCATTCAGATTGCCGATGTCGTGATTGATCAGCATTCTGCCGAAGTCGGCGATAGCGGGCGTCGATCCGACCGACGAGCCGTAGGCTACGCCGGTGCGGCCGCTGCTGATCACCGGATCGCCCAACAAACCGGCATCTATCATGGCCAATTCGGTAGCTCGGGTCGCTAATAAAGAAACACGCCCCATGCTGCGAGTGTTTTTACGGGTGTAATGCGCCGGCAGTGTGAAGTTTTCCACCGGCCCGGCCAGGCGGGTCAGCAGGCCGTTATAAATTTCCCATTCCGGAATGTAACGGATGCCGGATTGCTTTGCCAGAAGTCTGCCGCGTATTTCCTCCCAATCGTTGCCGATGGGCGAAAAGCCGGCCATACCGGTGACAACGACGCGCCGCGTCAACACAAACCTCCGTTAACGGAAATTACTTGGCGGGTAATGTAGCCGGCATCTTCGGACATTAAAAACGCCACCAATGCGGCGACTTCTTCCGGCGTTCCCAAACGCTTGGCCGGCACTGCGGCTAGGGCTTCTTCCAAAGGCAAACCTTCCAACATCTCGGTCTCGATTAAACCTGGGGCCACACAGTTTACGGTGATTTTGCGTTTTGCCAACTCGATTGCCAGGGCTTTAGTGGCGCCTATGATACCGGCCTTGGCCGCGCTGTAATTGACTTGTCCACGGTTACCGACCAAACCAGACACTGAAGACAATGTCACGATACGTCCCGGCTTGCGCCGCTGTATCATCGGCATGACTAGCGGATAGAGAACGTTGTAAAAGCCATCCAGATTACTGCGCAGGACTTGATCCCAATCTTCGCCACTCAGCGCCGGAAAGGCATTGTCTCGTGATAGCCCGGCATTACAGACCACACCGTAATAAGCGCCATTTCCCAGGATGTCGGCTTCCAAACTGTCTTTAGCTGCGCTGCGGTCGGCTAAGTCAAAACTCAGCACCCGAACCTGGCGACCCATCTCGATAATTTGCTCTTGTACTTGCTTTGCTTCATCCAGCCGACTGCGGCAATGAAGGACAATATCGTAGCCTTCGCGAGCAAGGCGCAAGGCAATCGCTTTGCCGATGCCTCGGCTGGATCCCGTGACCAGGATGGTTGGTTGGCTCATATTCCTTTTCCGGCGAGAAATTTTTTTGAATCCTGTGGCAGCAACACATTTAACTTTGAGCTGGCGTTGATATCTTGCCCTGAAATCGTGCAATCAAACACCGACATATCGTTGGCGGCCTCGATAATCTTTTCCGCTCTGACGGTCAACTTTGCACCGCAAGGGAAGCTACCGACCGAGCACTCAAAGTAACGGGTACCCAATAAAAACCCCAATCCTATTGCTTCGCCTCGGCATTTACGGTGGTAACCGGAGTAGGCGGCAATGGCCTGCGCCATGTATTCCAATCCCACCCAGGCCGGCACGTTATCTTCAGCACTGGAAAACAGACCATCGTCGCGGACGTTCAGTTCGGCCACAATATGGTCGTCACCCACTTCCAGCACCCGGTCCAGCAACACCATACGCCCGGACTGAGGTACTAGCGTTTCGATGGGGTAAGGAAAAGCCGCAGGACTGTCAGGGATGTCCAATGAGCAAGGAGACATTGTTTCCGCCGAATGAAAAAGAGTTGCTGAGGCAGTATTGTAGCGGCTTTAGCGACTGGTTTTCCAGCCCGACCAAATTCAGCCTAACCATATCCGGATCAGGCTCGCCATCCCACAGATGCGGGGGCAAACGACTTTCCTGATGTAAATCGGACAGTAGCAACCAGCACAAACCGGCTTCGAGCGCGCCGGCCGCCCCCAAGCAATGGCCGGTAGACGGTTTACTGGAACTGCAAAATGTATCGCTACCGAACAACTGCCCAACCGCCCGATTTTCCATCGCATCGTTTTGCCAGGTTGCTGTACCGTGCAGGTTGATGTAATCAATTTGCTCGGGCTTTAGCCGCGCATCGTCCAGTGCGGCCTGCATCGCCAGATGTGCGCAGCTGCCGTCAGGGCGTGGCGCGGAAATGTGATAGGCATCGGCACTGGCACCGACGCCCAGCAAGGCGATTTCGCCGGGGGCACGGGTCATTAGAAATAAAGCCGCACCTTCGCCTATCATGGTGCCGTCGCGATTTTTACTGAACGGATTGCAAGTGGTTTTGCTGAGGGCACCCAACGCAAAAAAGCCTTCCAGCGTGGTGCGGCATAAACTGTCGGCTCCGCCTACTAAGACCGCATCGCAGACACCCAAGCGCAGCAAGCGGCGCGCCGAGGCCAAGGCATTGGCGCTGGATGAACAGGTCGTGGACACGGTGTAGGCCGGACCACGAATAGCCAGGTAAGCCGCCAAAAACTCCGCCGCACCACCCAGTTCCTGCTGCTTGTAGTGATAGTGGGTTGGCATGCTCCCGGTTTCCCGGAACACTTGCACTGCGGCTTCACCCTCGGCAATCCCGGAAGTGCTGGTGCCGACTACTATACCGACCCGTTCCGCACCGTAACGGGTTATGGCTTTGCAGACCGAAGCCTCAATCTGGCGGAGCGCTGATAGCAGCAAACAGTTGTTGCGGCAATCGTAGTGTTTTAGGTTAGACGGGATAGCCGGTAGTTGAGTTGCCACGCCAAATGCAGGAATGGTCGAGTCCAGCCAGGATGGCGGTACAGGCTTAACCGAATGCCCGGCAAGCCAGCCGGCTAAAATATCCGCCTTGCTGTCGCCCAGGGCGCATACCATGCCTAAATCATGTAAATACAAAAACTACACCGCTCAGGCAGTTTGATACGTTGCCAAGATGGCCTCGATTTTGTTGGCGGACCGCTGTGTCATCGGGTTTTCTTCATCCCAGGCATAGCCGGCCAGGATGGAACAAATCATGGCCTTGACGCTGGCCAACTGATTTTCTTCGAAGATGATTTGTTGGAAACGGCCATCGTACCAGGCCTCCACATAAGCCCGAAATACCTCTATGCCTTTGCGCAAAGCCTGCTCGTATTCGACAGACCAGTTTACCGGCTCGCCGCGTAATTGCCGATCAACCAAGGGCACGGCCAGCGCAGCGGACTTCATCGCGATTGTCACACCCGATGAAAACACCGGGTCCAGAAATTCGCCGGCGTTGCCGAGTAAGGCAAAGCCCTGTCCATACAGTTGCTTGACGTTGGCCGAATACCCGCCGATGGTGTTAGCCGGCGTATCGAAGCAGGCGTCGGCCAACAGTTCAGCGAGCCGAGGTTCCTCCATCGCGATTTCTTTTAGTACGTCCAACGGCTCGCCGCTGCGCTGATCCAGAAAACCGGCTGGCGTCACCACGCCCAGCGAACATCTGCCGTTGCTGAACGGAATTAGCCAATACCAAATCTCATGAAATTTCGGATGTATCGCGATCAGAATTTTATTACGGTCGTAATCGGATACGGTAATCCGATCTTCGATATGGGTGAACAAGGCCCGGCGCGGCGACAAGGATGAAGGCGTTTCCAGGTCCAATAAGCGCGGCAGCACCCGGCCAAAACCACTGGCGTCCAACACCATCGCGGCTGTCCATTCCTTTTGGACACCATTGGCATCGACACTGGTCAGGCGGGCTTGGCCTGGATTACTAAAATCGGCGGCCAGGATAGTTTGTTGATAATGGATAGGCACACCGGCGGTTTCGGCGCTGTCGGCCAATACCTTATCAAAATGCGCTCGGGGTACTTGAAAGGTGGTGCCCCAGCCTGGGCTAAATTTCTGGGTAAAATCGAATTCGGTCAGTTTGCCAGCTCTGGAAAACGCCGCGCCGTTTTTGAACTGAAAGCCTTCCGCCGTCACTGCCGGTAACATGTCGGCGTCTTCCATAAACGCCATGCACTGGGGCAGCAGGCTTTCGCCTATCGAAAAGCGCGGGAACTGTTCTTTTTCCAGAATCACCACCTCGTGGCCGCGTTGTTTCAGCATTTTCGCCGCCACGCTGCCCGAGGGGCCGGCCCCGATTATCAATACATCCGCATCCATTTACTTTCCCGCCCTTTTATCCGGTTAAAATATGTCCAGCAAAATTCAGTAACAGCGGCAAAGCCGTTAAGTTAAATTTGGTGTATTCCTTCTCCCTCGGTACCCAAGGGCATAAATACCCGCAAGGGTGTAAAAGAGAAGGTTAGGATGAGGGAATCAAAATAAGGTAATTGCCTTGTTCAATTCTCCTCACCCCTACCCTCTCCAGCAGGAGAGGGAATTTTTACGACTATCTCTAACTAGTTAGGGAGTTAACTTAGCGGTATTGCCCCAAAAAAATCCCATTCAATGCAGGAAACCCACAAATCTCCGGCCCCACAGACAGCAATCGATTCCAGCCACACAACCCCGTTTGCACTCCACAACGGCCAGATAGTCAGCAGGGGCACTCTATGGGCCGATGTGACAGCTCTTGCAGCGCAATTGCCCGAACGGCCTTATCTGTTCAATTTATGTGAAAACCGCTATCTGTTTTGCATCTGCCTGTTGGCGGCGGCTGCGCGCGGGCAGATTTGCCTGCTTCCGCCCGCGGGACAGATGGCGGTAATCCTGGAAATTCTCCGTGATTATCCCGGCGCGTATATCGCCAGAGAACACGCTCCACAGCAAGCGGGTTTGGATTGGTTCGAAGTAATCCCGCCAAATTCTAAATCCGCTGCTTCTCCACCCCTTTTCGACTGGCAGCGCACCGCCGTGATCGCCTTTACCTCCGGCAGCACCGGCAAACCCAAGCCCTGCCCGCACAGCCTAAATACCTTCAAAATATCTTCCGAAATGGCAGTAAGCAGTCTAGGATTAGCCGAGCAGCAATTATTGATGCTGTCCACTACCCCGCCGCAACACATGTACGGCCTGGAAACCTCGGTATTTTGGCCCTTGTTTTCCCAACTGGTTCTGCACGATGGCCGCCCCTTCTTCGCCGAAGACATCCGCCAATCGATTAAAACCGCGCCGTGGCCTACGCTACTGGCCTCCACGCCCACGCATTTACGTTCCTTAATCAAGACCGAAGCCTCTTGGCACAATCTGGCTGGCATCATTTCCGCCACCGACACTTTATCCGAAAAACTGGCCGGCGAAACCGCGGCAATTTTAGGGCAATCGCCGCGCGAAATCTATGGCAGCACCGAAACCCTGTCGTTTGCCAGCCGCGAGACCTTGCGGGAAAACCTTTGGCTGCCTTACTCAGGCTGCCGCTTGACCCAAGATAAAAAAGGACAGACTTGTCTGGAATCCGCGCATTTGCCGCATGCAGTACCGCTGCAAGACAGCGTGCAAATCGAAGCCGACGGTCGTTTCGCCGTATTGGGCCGCGATCAGGATATGGTGAAAATCGGCGGTAAACGCGCCTCTTTAACCGAACTGAATCGCCGATTGAAAGACATCGACGGCGTGGAAGATGGCTTCTGCTTTATCCAGGAAAATGGTCGATTGGCCGCTGTTGTGATTAGTCAAATAACCAAGCAGGCGATTAAGCTGGGATTACAGCCGTATCTGGACGAAGTATTTCTGCCGCGCAAAATTCATTTCGTTACGGAGATTCCCCGCAACCAGACAGGTAAACTTGCAAAAAGCGAACTGGAAAAGCTATTAGCGGGTTTGGATGAACGCAACTGAAATGCCGCTCTTTCAGTGTAATCGGCCACAAACCCCCGACTGATTAGATGCAAGGTCATTGGCATGGCTTAAGCATCTTGATAATCGGGAACAGTCATATACCAAGCTAACCGGTTGGATAACACTTCAAAGTTGTATGCCACGACCTACCTGCGGGCAACATTAGTCAATCGTGGCGCCTTGCGTCAGCCGGCAATTTATCGAATAAGGGATTTTTGGCGATGCCGTAATGCTCCGGATAATACACGGCCGCCAGGTGCAAGCCATGCGGAGGCGAAGTCATCGCCGCTTGGGAGCGGTCCTGGACCACCAGCAATTCCTTCGTCCACTGTACAGGCCTTCGGCCCATGCCGATCTCCATCAAGACCCCGGCGACATTCCTGACCATATGGTGTAAAAAAGCGTTAGCGCACAGATCGATGATCACCCGCTGCTCGTCTCGATAGACATCAATGAAATGCATCAGGCGATTGGGGCTGACCGACTGACAGCTCTGGGCCCGAAACGAGGAAAAATTGTGTTCGCCCAGCAGGGCTTGCGCAGCCTGATGCATCGCTCGCTCGTCCAAGGGTTGGTAACACCAGGTAGCCTGAGTCCTTAACAGCGCCGACTTCATCGGCCGATTCAGAATTACATACCGATAAGCCCTGGCTATGGCGCTGTAACGCGCATGAAAGTCGCCCTGGGCAGGCTGGGCCCAAGTGATACGAATATCGTCCGGCAATTGACTGTTGCCACCCATTAGCCACGCATGCATATCGCGCTCGATCTGGCAATCAAAATGCACCACTTGTTCCAGTGCATGCACGCCGGCATCGGTACGTCCGGCGCAAAGCACGGTAATAGGCTGATTGGCGATTTTGCTCAAGGCTGCTTCCAGCCGGCCCTGTACGGTTGCTCTGCCTTCCTGCCATTGCCAGCCGGCATAGGCACTGCCGTCGTATTCGATGCCTAAAACGATGCGCGGCATATCAGTGACTGACTATTCATGAATCCATACCCGGCAACCCACAGCAACCTGCTCGAATAATGCAATGACGTCGGCGTTTAGCATACGCACACAACCGTGCGATTCCGGCTTGCCTTGCATCAATTCATCCGGCGTGCCGTGAATGTAGATGTAGCGCCAGGTGGAATCGACATCGCCATAGCGGTTTTTACCTGGTTCCAAGCCGCCCAACCAGAGAATACGGCTGAGTATCCAATCGCGTTTCGGATGCTGCAAGGCCAATTCCGGTGTATAGATTTCGCCGGTCGGCCGGCGGCCGGCCAGTACGCTGTTGATAGGCAGGCCGGCACCGATTTTGGCGCGGATTTTATGCCAACCGGTCGGTGTGCAGTAACTGCCTTTCTTTTCGCCGAGGCCATTTTTAGCGGTAGAGACCGGAAACTCAGCCAGCACCGCGCCGCTATCTAATAAACGCAGGCCTTGCTCGGCAATGGAGATGTCTATGTAGCTAGCTGTAGCGGCGAATTCATTCGCCGATTTAGACAACTTGTCAGAGGCGAGTGAATTCGCCTCTAAAGAATATCGGATCATTTCACAAACAAGGCTATCGATTCGACATGCGCGGTTTGCGGGAACATGTCCATCACGCCCGCCTTGACCAGTTTGTAACCCAGCTCGTTTACCAAAATCCCGGCATCGCGGGCCAAAGTGGACGGATTGCAGGATACATAAACAATGCGCTCCGGCCGCCAATGTTTCAAATTGTGCAGCACTTCCGAGGCGCCGGCCCGTGACGGGTCCAGCAACACCTTGGTAAACTTTTGCTTTGACCAGGGCTGGTCTTTCAGATCCTTGGTCAAATCGGCAACGTGAAACTCGACATTGTCCAGATTATTCAACTTGGCGTTCTCGCGTGCGTGCTTAACCAGCGGTAGGTCGCCTTCCACCCCCACGACCTGCCCGGCTTGAGTCGCCAGCGGCAACGTAAAGTTGCCCAAACCGCAGAATAAATCCAGAACCCTGTCGTCCTTGGTCAATTCCAGCGCAGCCAAGGCCCGCGTCACCATTTTTTGATTGATCTGGTAATTGACCTGGGTAAACATCGCCGGGCGGAAATTGAATTTAACCCCCTGCTCAGCTAAGGCATAACTCGGGATCACTTCCGGCTCGCCGTCCAGCGGGACGATAGTGTCCGGGCCTTTTGGCTGTAAACAAATGCTGACCTGATGCTGATGGGCAAATTCGCGCATTCTTTGCTTATCCGCGTCTGTGGGCGGTTCCAGCACGCGAAACGCCAGTACGCATTCGGTGTCGCCAATCGCGACTTCAATTTGCGGAATTTTGTCTTTCACCGTCAAACCGGCAATCATCTCGCCTAGTGCAATCAATTTTTCGCCGACGATGGGATTCATCACCTTACAGCTTTCGAGTTCAGCCAGAAACGGATTGCGCCGTTCCCGGAAGCCCACTAAGACCCTATTCTTTTTTGCCACCCATTTCACGCCCATCCGGGCTTTGCTGCGATAACCCCAGTGTGGGCCGGTCAGGGCCTCCCAAATTTGCGGAATTTCAACTTTGCCGATGCGGCGGAACTGGTCGCGAAGTAAATCTTCTTTAAAGTTGATCTGCTCGGCGTCGTCGACGTGTTGAAAACTGCAACCGCCGCAACTGCCGAAGTGCGGACAAGCCGGCTCAACCCGATGTTCGGAACGGCTGAGCAAATTAACTACCTTGCCTTCCGCATAATCCTTGCGGCTGTCGGTGTAGACAAACTCCAGCGTTTCGCCGGGCAAGGCTTCGTCGATAAATACGACTTTACCATTGACATGGCTGACGCCACGGCCATCGTGGGAGAGAGATTCTATGGTAACGGTGACGGGATCTAGCGGGAGTTTTTTCTTGTGGGCCATTATGAAATTTGCTTCGAGTTACTGCGATTCGGGTTAGCCCCGATGATAAATCGGTCAGGGAATGCAATTGCGCCCCTGACCTGGTTTGCCGGTCAAGTCGGAAAAATACCAGTGGATAAATAGCGGTCACCGCGATCGCAGACAATGGCCACGATCAAGGCATTTTCAACTTGTTGGGATAATTGCAACGCCGCGTAAACGGCACCGCCGGACGATACACCGGCAAAAATGCCCTCTTCCGCCGCCAAAGCGCGCGTGGTGTTTTCCGCATTTAGTTGATTGACTTCGATGATGCTATCCACGCGCACCGAGTCGTATATCTTGGGTAAATATTCCTTCGGCCATCGACGAATGCCGGGGATTTTCGAGTCGCCTTCCGGTTGTACACCGATGATTTGAATCGCGGGATTTTGTTCTTTCAAATAGCGAGATGTGCCCATGATGGTACCGGTAGTACCCATGGAACTGACGAAATGGGTAATTTTGCCCTGCGTGTCGCGCCAGATTTCCGGACCTGTGCCTTCGTAATGCGCCAAAGGATTATCGGGGTTGGCGAATTGATCCAGAATTCGCCCCTCGCCGCGCGCTTCCATGGCTCGAGCCAAATCGATAGCGCCTTCCATGCTGGCTTTAGCCGGCGTTAGGATGATTTCCGCGCCATAGGCTTTCATCGATGCAATACGCTCGGCGCTCATATTATCCGGCATGATCAAAGTCATTTTGTAGCCTTTAATTGCCGCCGCCATCGCCAGGGCAATGCCGGTATTGCCACTGGTGGCTTCGATCAAGCAGTCGCCGGGCTTGATCTCGCCGCGCGCCTCGGCGTGTTGAATCATACTTAAGGCCGGCCGGTCTTTAACCGAACCGGCCGGATTGTTGCCTTCCAGCTTGACCAAAATGGTATTGCCGCCAGCAACCGGCAGGCGTTGCAAACGGACTAATGGCGTATTTCCGACAAAAGACTCTATGGTTGGGAAGTTCATGACTTTAACATCCGGTTAAGGTTACGGCGGCGATTATAGCAAGTTCCGCACCTCAAGCGCCGCTGTAACCCAAGGCCAAAAAATTTCATTTATAATCGACTGACCGCAATCGAACCAGCAGCCGACATGGAATCCATCGATCTAACTAGTCCCGAGCTTTATATCAACCGCGAGCACAGCTTGCTGGAGTTCAACTTTCGGGTGCTCGCTCAAGCCCTGGACGAAACGCTACCCCTATTGGAAAGGCTGAATTATTTATGCATTTCTTGTTCCAATCTGGACGAGTTCTACGAAGTACGCGTCGCCAGTTTGATACAAATGGCGGAAATGGACCCCAATCTGGTCAGTTCCGACGGCTTAACCATTAACGAACAGTTCGAAAAAATCTCAATCAAAGCGCACGAACTGGTCGCCGAACAATATCGGGTGCTTAATGAGGTACTGATCCCCTGCCTGGAAACCGAAAATATTCGCTTCCTGCGGCGTGATCGTTGGAGCCCCGCGCAAAAAGTCTGGCTGGAAAAATATTTCAACGAAGAATTACTACCGATTCTGACCCCGGTAGGACTGGATTCCGCCCATCCGTTTCCGCGCATCCTAAACAAAAGTTTAAATTTCATCATCTCTCTGACCGGCAAGGATGCGTTCGGCCGCAACAGCGGCCGGGCGATTTTGCAGGCACCGCGCGCGTTGCCGCGTATCGTGCAATTACCAGTCACCGATACCGATAGCGGGCCATACGATTTTGTATTTCTTTCCTCCATCATTCACGCTTTCGTCAATGAATTGTTCAACGGCATGATGGTGAAGGGTTGTTATCAATTCCGGGTGACACGCAACAGCGACTTTTTCGTCGACGACGATGCGATTGACGACTTGATGCTGGCCGTGGAAGGCGAGTTGGCGATGCGCAATTACGGCGACGAAGTGCGACTGGAAATCGACGGCAATTGCCCGGAAGAAACCGTCAACTTCCTGTTGGCGCGTTTTGATTTAAAACACGACCGTTTATTTTTGGCTAACGGTCCGGTCAATTTGAGCCGTATCCAAACCATTTTGAACATGGTCGAAAGACCTGATCTGAAATTTACGCCGTTCAAATCCAGTGTGCCTTCGGCGCTTGGGCGCAATAAAGACATTTTTGCCAGTATCCGTAAGCAGGATATTTTATTGCACCATCCTTACGAATCCTTCTCGCCGGTGGTGGATTTTATTCGTCAGGCAGCTGCCGATCCGGATGTGTTGGCCATCAAACAAACGCTATACCGGACCGGTGTGGACTCGCCCATCGTCGCTGCACTGATCAAGGCCGCCCGCGCCGGTAAAGAAGTCACGGTCGTCATCGAGCTGCGGGCGCGTTTCGATGAAAAAGACAATATTGGTCTGGCCGCCAAACTCCAAGAAGCGGCGGCCCATGTGGTGTACGGCGTGGTCGGATATAAAACCCATGCCAAGATGTGCATGGTCTTGCGCAAGGAAGGCGCCACTCTGCGCAATTACGTGCATTTGGGCACCGGCAACTATCACCCGAAAACCGCCCGACTTTATACCGACTACGGCCTGTTTACCTGCGAAAAAGAACTGGGCGAAGACGTGCGCCGGGTATTTATGCAATTGACCAGTCTAGGCAAAGTGAGCAAATTGAATAAGCTGCTGCAATCGCCGTTTACGCTGCATCACGGCATCATGAAGATGATCGATAGGGAAATTGAAAATGCCAAGAAAGGCAAGCCGGCGAAAATAGTTATCAAGGTCAATGCCGTGGTTGAGGAGCAGGCCATACAAGCCCTGTACCGCGCATCGCAAGCCGGCGTGGAAATCAAAATGATCGTGCGCGGCGTCTGCTGTTTGCGGCCGGGCGTACCCGGTGTTTCCGAGAATATTGAAGTACGCTCCATCGTCGGCCGCTTTCTGGAACACACCCGCATCTATGCGTTTTGCAACGGCGGCGACTGGGCGGTTTACGCGTCCAGCGCCGATTTGATGAACCGCAATATGTTCCGCCGCGTGGAAGTCTGTTTCCCTATCGCCGACAAACGGATTGCCGAACGGATCCTTAACGACCTGGATGCGTATCTCAGGGATAACGCCCAAGCCTGGCAATTGCAAAGTGACGGCCAATACCGGCATTTGCGCGCCGAAGGTCAAGCTGTTTATCAAGTACAAACCGAACTGCTCAAAGCGTTTTGCGGATAGAGAAAGCCATGAGCCAAAAACCCCGCCAAATTCGGCAAGTGGTGTTGGATACCGAAACTACCGGTATCAATCCCAAGGAAGGTCACAAGATTATTGAAATTGGCTGCGTGGAACTGATTAACCGGCGTTTGACCCGCAACCATTTTCATGTGTACCTGAATCCGGATCGGGAAATCGATGCCGGCGCTATTGAAGTGCATGGCATTACCAACGAATTTTTAAAGGATAAACCCCGCTTCGCCAATGTCGTCGAAGACTTTATGCGCTTTACCCAAGGCGCGGAGCTGATTATTCACAATGCACCGTTTGACGTCGGTTTCTTGAATCACGAATTGGCTTTGTTAGCCGGCGAACCCCGTCGCGTCGAAACGAATAGCACCGTATTCGATACCTTGGCTTACGCCCGGAAAAAACACCCCGGCGCCCGGAACAGTCTGGATGCTTTATGTAAACGCTATGGCATAGACAACAGTCACCGCGAGTTACACGGCGCTTTACTCGACGCCGAGATCCTGGCCGAAGTCTATTTATTAATGACCGGAGGCCAGGCTTCCTTGCTGGATGAAGGTGATCATACCGGCAATGGTAACGAACAGCCTATCGTACGTCTGTCGGCCGACAGACCGCCGTTAAAAATCATTGCATGTAGTAGCGAAGAGGAACAGGCCCACCAACAGCGCCTAGCAAAAATAGCCAAAGTCAGCGGCAATTGTTTGTGGCAACAGTAAGTTGGGTATATTTAGACACCCTGCTTTCAAAATCCCCAGAACTCGGTGTCTTCAAATGAAAAAAGTGGGGCACTGGGTGGTGGTTCGATGACCAACTCGCGAAGAGGCATGGGTTTGTGTACGCCGTAGCCTTGCGCAAAATCGACGCCTATGGTTTTTAAAACCTCTCTAATCTCGGCGTTTTCGACGTATTCAGCAATGGTTGCTAAACCCAGGGAATGAGCGATTTCGTTCATGGATTTCACTATCGCTATATCGGCCTTACTATTTAAAATATCTTTAACAAAAGCCCCGTCAATTTTCAAGTAATCGATATTTAAATTCTTCAGATAGGAGTATGAAGAATAGCCTGACCCGAAATCATCCAGGGAAAATTTGCAATCAAACTGCTTGATTGCTTTGATGAAACTATTTGTTAAATAGAAGCTTTCCGCAGCAACCGTTTCAGTCACTTCAAAAATCAGCTTATTAGTCGGCACACTGGTCGACTCTAAAATACCTTTAAGAAACCCCAAAAACTCTGCACTGTTGATGGATTGCCCGGATAAATTAATGGCAAACCCATCGATATGATCGAAATAATGTCTATTGTTCTCAATCCACAACAGTACATTGGTAATTACCCACTGATCTATTTCTGGCATGCGCTTACAGCGTTCCACGGCCGGTATGAAATGGTCGGGCGGAATAATATTATCGTTTTCGTCCTTAATGCCGAGCAGAATTTCGTAATGTTGATGACTGGCACTGGTTTCGTCTACGGCGGTAATCATTTGGCAACGCAAAAATAACCTATTCTCGGAAAACACCTTGTCAATATTGCCTATCCATTCGTATATTTTATTTTGACGCTTTAAATTCTCGTCATCATTCGTAAAAAGCAATACATTATTCGGACCGGAACGTTCCGCAGACATACTGGCGGCATCAGCGTTTTGCAACAACTCATTAACATCGAAATTGTTCTGTTCGAACGGCACCAAGCCGATGCTCACACCAATGGTATAGCTTTTCTCTTGCCATTGAAATCGAGATTCGCTGATGACTTTTAACAGTTTCTTGGTTAAATCATAAGCGGTTTGCGCAGTACAATCTTTTAACAGCACCGCAAACGATTTATCGCCGATTCGCGCGAATAAATCGCAATCGCGCAACTGCTCGCTGATTAAATGCGTGAGGGTTTTTAAGAATTGTTTGCCGCCCGTGACACCGCAAACGTTGGTAATGACTCGAAAATCCAATACCTCTATATGACACAATATATGGCCGGTGCTGTCGAGTTTAACTAGCTCGACTTTTAGCTGTTTAATAAACTCGTCCTTGGTAAGCAAGTCGGTTTCCGCGTCGTGCGTTGCGTTATAAATCAGCTTGCTATGCATGTTTTGCAACATTTGATTGGTCGCGCGATCCATTAAAGGCACGTCCAGGCTTTCTATTCTATTAGCCCCGCCATTTTCTAAAAGTAATGCTAATTCGCTCTTACTAAGTTCTAACTTAGTTAGTCCATCGCGGTTAACAAAAACACAAATCGGTAAAACATCCCCTATCCAGACCAGTTTCATAGGTTCAAAACCTTCCGAACCTCTATAAATTATCAGCCATTCTCCGACCTGTAGTTGTGCAACTTGTACCGCCCATTCAGATTCTATAATGTCCTGCGTAGATTTCGGTGCCGGAATTCTGATGGTGTCCATCGGTTTCCTAACTTTTGGCACCCCGCTGCCTACCAGCAAAGCAAATAACTCCTCAATAACATTATCGCGTTTGAATAAATTAGGACAAACCGCGCCTAAATTATCCTCGATAAATTTAAGTGTGGTGTGAATGCTGACCGATTGCATATTAAGAAATGAATCTTGCTCGTAAAGCCAAAATAGCAAATCGTCAATAACCTTGAGATAGGAGGTTTTTTCTTCGGGATTAGCTTCCTTGTTTAACTCGGCAATCACTAACAGGTCTTGCCATCCAGCCCCAAGGAGCGTGGGTATGATCGATGGTACGGAGCGGCCGGCTATGCGCTTATCGACTTCCTGCTGAATAGTCAGCCTTGCCATCTCCAGTTTTTGTTGGCCTTCGTAGGGCTCTATGATGCGCTTAATGTTGGTGTCATTGGATTTGGTCAATTTTTTTGCGACGTCATCCAGCTCATGTTCGACTTCTGCGAAGACGTTAGGATTGCTTATAGACTCAGCGGAAATCCGCGCAATCGCTTTTTCTACAGTATTTTTTATATTGGTATTTTTGATTACTCGATTACTTTTAATCGCAGGTTCCAAAATAGCCAGTTGATTAAGTATTTTGCGAGCAGGATGCGATTCGGAATCCAGAAAATCATTACCTTGCATGGGCAATGACAACAAAGGTAAATGAATACTTTCCAAATAATCTTTAATGTCTGTAGAAAACTCAAGCTCACCGAACAAGGCATCAAAAAACTTGCCATATAACTCAAGACGCTGAACGTCGTTTGCTGCCAATGATTTTGCTTCAGGACTATCCGCCTGTAATTTATCGGTAAGGCTTTTTTGGAGTGCGCTGGTATCTAAATGAGGGGCGGATTTCGCCGCGATATCCTTTTGAATTTTAGCAATTGCAACTAAAACCTCCTCGGGGTTAAAGACCGGTAGATGATGACTAAGCGGCTGACTGTTTTCCTCGCGTCTGGTATCCGTAGGTACGTTAATTGTTTCGCTTAAAAGATTGAGTAATTTTCCAGTAACTTGGGTTAAAGGTTGGATAGATTTGTGAACGGCAAGTGGTTCCGCATCCAAATAATCATTGAAATATACATGATTTTTGTCGCTATTTTTAGCATCAAAAGCCGGGCCGCTCTGCTTACTATGAACCGGCATTACCAACCGCGCCGATTCAAATTTCGTTAAAGTCGCGGCTGCTTGCTTGTAAAAATTCGGTAGTTCGATAATTAAGGTTTTCTCGAAGCAATTATAAATTGCCTTTTTTATATTGCACCCTAATTCCAGCTGTAAGAATATTTCCCTAAAACTATCGCATAAAACCGCTGGACCGATTGGGTTATTGACCGTATTGTCAAATACCCCAAACACTCTGCATAACTCTCTAACTAATAGACTAAGCTCGTCGTCAAAATAGTTTTTAAGCTTCCTGATAGAGGCCGCCATATTCAACCAGTCTTCAAAGTCGTCTTTTTCGATTAGCGAAAGCGACTCATGATATAAGGCGTCTATGTTTTTTTCACTGTCACCAGAAATATAATCTACCTGATATATAACCGAACAACAAAATTCACTACTAATAATCTCTCTGTTCAGCTTTAGAGTAGTAATTAAATCATCGAACGCCGACTGAGTGGAAAAAAACTCGGAATGCGCATTCGCGGCATCCATACAGTCGCCAAGCGAGTCAAAAAACCTATCTACTAGTAAGGGTAAGCTTTCTATTAGAAATTGTTTAAATATGTTTTTAAAGTTTTCTTGATTTAAATTGTCCGGCGAAGTATCTATATTGTCATGAGTTGAGGCGAGCGATCCAACACTTGCTATTTTTCGCAAAGCATTGAACGTAGTGGCGGGCATCTGTTCAGTGACAACGCCTACCCCCGTAGAGCCGATATGCGTTATTTGCGCATCTACTTCAAAAGTTTTTAGCTCAAACTCTAGTTGAATAGAAAAGCGGATTTTTATATTTTTATCTAATACAATCTGCGGATGATTTTTATCAAAAACCAGATAAAATCCACCGCTACAAAAATCCAGAATACGGCATTCCAACGGATGAGTTTGGTCGATTATCAACAAAGCCTTTAGATCAATCGCATACCTGATGTAGCGACGTCGTTTGCTTTTTTTAATACTAGCAGACATAAATCAGATGAAATAGTAACAAACTACCGTAGTAATAGACACCGACCCAATTCTTTAAACACGGTCGTTGTAAACTCCGAAAATAGATTATTTGAAATTATCTAACGGAGCGGAAATGTATTTATTTAAGCACCATCTATCTAACGACAATACTGGTGTGGATACTATACCACGACAAACCGGAGTGTACTCCCGCTAGCAGTCCAGTTTAGACCACTTCCGGCGAATATTTTGCTTATGGTGAGCGCACGCTCGGCTTAAATGGCTAACGGCTTATCGCCAAGAGTCATAACACCACCCTATTCAACGGGTTCAAGGACTCACAACACTACCGGTGTTTTAGAACAACCGTTCGCTCGGTTTGCGAGTGATTTTACTTGCCGATTGCCTCTGAGTTTGGGATAAATGAAACAATCCTACAACCCAATAAAACCCAAACTTGAAATCTATGAATCACTGGCTGATGAAATCAGAGCCCGATACCTTCGGCATCGACGACTTGTTTAACCGACCCGAACAAACCGAGCATTGGGACGGGGTGCGCAACTACCAAGCACGGAACATGATGCGCGATGATATGAAAATCGGCGATCAAGTGTTTTTTTACCATTCCAACTGCGACGAACCGGGTATCGTCGGCATCATGCAAGTGGTGCGCGAATCCTATCCCGACTTTACCGCTTTCGACCCGGACGACAAGCACTTCGATCCAAAAAGCAATCCGGACAAACCCACCTGGTATATGGTCGATGTAAAGTTCGTCAGAAAGCTATCGCGTAATATCAGTCTGCGTGAATTGAAACTGAAAACCGAACTAGCCGATCTGGCTTTGCTGCGCAGAGGGAACCGCCTGTCTATCATGCCGGTGAATGCCGAACAATGGGCGTTTATTTTGAGTTTGGAGTAAATCTAAGCATTGGCAGGGTTTAGTTCTACGCTCATTACGGTTACTCGGTGGTTGCGATAATATTCGTCGGTCAAAGCAGTCCAGCCCAGTTTTTTATAAAAATCAGCTTGATCCGGCGTGAACAGATAGAGTTTGGCAACGCCGGCTGTCTTGGCTTGCAGCATGACATGTTTTACCAACTTTGCGCCTATGCCCTTCCGGCGGAATTCGGGGGCCACATAAACGCTGGCTAACCATGGCGTCAGTTCGGGGCGGGTATCCATGTCGCTTTCTATGATGGCTGCGGAGCCGGCCAGCTGGTCTTCATGTTTATAGATAAAGGTGCTGGGGATTAGTGCGCTGCTCAAATATGCTTGCATTCTATCGATGCGCTGTTCCAGGGTTTGGCCGGGATTGAGATCGGCCCATTCGGCTTGGTGCCATTTTGCTAGAGTTGGGATTTGGTGGGGTTCTTGGGAGAGGTTGAGGATATTCAATTCCATCGGAGACTTCGTAATAACTATTAGGTGTCGCTATCGCGACGGCTCTATTTAATGTCGGGTCTCGG
>NZ_LUUG01000060.1 GCF_001644035.1 Methylomonas methanica | reverse complement strand
ATAGCTATCCATAGCGACCCAAACAGGCCTTTTACAGTGATTCTTTATATCGGCTGGTTAATGCCCGGAACCCGACGGTCATTACAATAAAAATAAACTGTATGAATCTTTAGCTTTTCAGAGTTATTCAAAAAATTCAATAATGAAAAGAAATTTAAACTAAAACTAATTTAAACATCACCAGGAGTAAGCAATGAGTGCTAATGCTGACATCATTCTAGCTGATCATTATCAAAAAACTTTTGAACTCACACTTGTTACATGGGAAAAACGCAATCAAACATTCTTGTTGTTGCTGGCTGTGGTTGGCATAGCGACTCTGTTGACATTCAACGTAGCTCAAGCACAACCTCTTCTTGTCGATTTGATAGCCGATGCACTAGATATTGAGGACACCCGCAGGACCGAACTTAGAGGGAGCTTTCCATATGGCTTAGTTCAGAGCATTTTGTTGATGGTTGTGTTCTATCTCACGGTAATTCTTTACCACAGAACCGCAACCATTCAACGCTTCTATGTATATCTTGCCAACATAGAGACTGAGATACGTCAACACATTGCACTCCCGTTAGGAAGTAAGAGTTTTACGCGGGAAAGCGATTTTTATGTGGCTAACAGACCCACATTAGGCAGATTTGTCGCTGCATCTTACATTGGAATGCTTGGTTTACTTCTTCTAGCATTCCTAGGCATGCGAGTTTATTCTGATTTTTCCAATGGAAACCTTGGAACAGGGATCGCTGATGTCTTCCTATCTATTCCTACAATAGTTTTTTTTTACGCATATGCCAGGATTTCCTGATCTTTACCAAGGAGTCATGTATTGATGACCAGTCTCTATGCACTTCGAATGGCATCGAAGGCAAACGACCGGCAAAGGACGACTTTATCCTTTGCTCTGGTCTACGCGGGGTGAGTATTTCAAATGCTTACAAGTCAATTCAGCCAAAAAATGTCAAAATTTCGTTTCGTTCGGTACCTCCTTGTTTTTGCTAATGTGTGCTCGGATAAATTGGTCCACACCAAATTGGCGTAGTTCATCCACCCAGCGGGCGGCCTCCAAGGGCCCAATGCCATGATTATTCTGTGCGGCCTCTAGGAGAAGTTGTAATTCATTCGGCAAGCTGGTCGGGAAAATACCGGGGTCATCAGTGTTCACACAGACCTGCATGGCACCACGCCTTAAACCAAATCGGTTACATTGGTTTTTCGGTTTTAGCCATTCGTCTCGCGGTGGGTGCCAGCGGAAAACAGGGTGTTGGTGATAATCTTCGATGCGACCGATATAAACATTACTGGATGGATTGACCTCGATAATCAACCCCCGCTGTGCATACTCATCCAGCAACCGATCCTGTACCGCCTCCATGAAATCCAGTTCGATTTCCGACAGCCAATCGTCCAATGGGGTTTCGTAACTTGGCAAGCCATTTCCTTGTTTTATTAAGACTACTTGACCATGTTGGTCGGCTTCGTGTGTTGGTCGGTTACGCAATCTGTGATATTCGTCATATAGTTGGTGGGCCAATCCCCGCACGGTTACATCAGAAGAATAGACGTCAGGCACCCAATATTCCAACCCACTATACCGAGCTGCATTTACTCGGTATTCACGCCATTTGATCGGGCAGTTACGGCGCAAGAACCAAGCGCGGTACAACGCGTCTGGCGTAAGTTGATCGCCGTGGTTCGGATAAACCATCGGTGCGTAAATTCGAATGCGCGCTTCCAAACGTAAGGCCACAGCCTCGGCACCAGGCCAAAGACCAGTCAATATCAACGCTTGAGCCCAAGCCCAAACCAGGTTGTCGAGATGTTCCTCAACGGTGAGCAGTACCTCGGGTTGTCTGTTTATCCAATCAACCGGGCGAATGCCAAGAGCCAGCGCGTGGCCCAGCCTATCGTGTTGTCCCATCTCGCAGAATTTCACTGTTTCGTCCAGATGGCGCATACCGCCGAGAAGATGGTTGTAATCCTCTCCCGCATGAATACTTAGATGCAGTCGATGCATGGGCGGCCGGGGCGCCTGCACCGCAGAGCGTAGCGGACCATGCCGTAGAGATCGGATTGCTGGTGCAAACACCTCGATAGGAGTTGCAAGTTCGTCGCCAGCCACATCCAAGCCCCTAATCAGTGTCGTCAAATCAACCACTACTCCGTCAATCCTTGTTCGTGCAGCCGATGTACTACGCAAAAAGCGCTCGATCTTTTGGGCTTCGAGCAGGGTTTTCCGGCGCTGCGCCTCGTATCTCAGTGTATTAGCATTATCCTTGCTGGCACCGCGCACGAAGTGAATGCAGATATGCATTCGTTCCAGGCAAACTTGTAGAGCGTCTGGCCGCTCATTTCGATCTGGTTGGTAAAGCAATTGGGTAGACTGCTTTGCGAAATTGGTAGCCGCTTCCTTATCAGCAATCCAGTCGGTGACTTTCAATTCAGCCAGGTGCCGCGGGTGTCCGAGCAATTGTCGCAAGCCGTCTTTCTCTCGGTGTTTACCGCTGGGAGCCATGCGTAGCGGGCTATTAAAGTACCTGACAAAACGCGTCAACCCCACCCCATCATGGATCATGTCGCGGCGGAACAAGTGTGCCAGATTAAAGAAAGCCAGGACAGCATCCCTTTCGGCGAGACTGGAAGCGTCTCGAAACAGTCCACATAAGGCTGTAAGCCAATATAGCCAGGCACGTTGGGCATCACCTTCGTCATAACAAGCAATGGCAGAATACGCCAGCCCGCCAAACCTTCCGGTAGGTCGGCGATGCAAATCAAGCCATGCCCTAGGCTGCACTGACGGTCGATCAGGTTGACCCAATGTCCATGCAAGGCTTAAAGACTTTTTCCAAAGCCCATGATTGCTGTCTCCGTCAATACAGAGTCGATTCAAGATTTGGTAAAACAAGGTCTGATAAGTCGCAATCCACTGTTTTACACGAGCTCGATCCAAACGATCATGATCGCGCGAGGGCAGATCGGTTTTGTTCGGCAAAACCCAGCGGCTGATGGCCATATGGAACAGACTGAGGGAGGTTTCCGCCGAACCGCCAAGATGTACATGCAGATCGGCCCACGCGGCATTGCCTGCCGGGGTTGGCAAAAAATTTGGTGCTGTTGCACCGACTACTCTGCGCATATCGTCAAGCGTCAAGCGCGAATCCCCGTTCTTGCGCATCAAGCCGGATAGCCTCCAGGCGACTGGCAGCGCAGGGTGCATATGAGCGCATAGTCTGGCGTAATAAAGCCGCCGGTCTTCGCGTGCGGTCACATGATCGCCGTCAAAGCGGAAATACTCGTCAAACACCACGTCCAACCAATCCAGCCCATCTTTATCATCACCGTTATCTTGCTCGACCCGGCGTGCCGCCAGTTGGGCGTCATTAAGCCTGAAGTGACGAGGGTAGTTGGCCTCAATGGCCCGAGGCGTATAGGTGTGTAAGCTGGCTTTTCCTGAATAATCACTGGGGGAAAGCAATCGCCGCATCAACATGTCCAACAACTCTACATCGGCCAGCTGCAATGTGCGTGCGAGCAGGCTGAGCGGCGCCGGAATCATAATTAAATACCTTCTTCCAGAAGCTTAACGATTTTTTCATCTACGCCGGCATCAATCAGCAGTTTACTAAATATTTCACTGTCGTTTAATGCGGTGTCATTTAATGTGGCATCATCCGTTTTGAGCAGTTTTTCTCGGACGAGATGGAGCAAGCGATCAAGTGGCTTGGAGTAGTTAAAAAAATCCCCACTTTTAATGATCGCACCGAGTTTGGCATTAGCAATCGATTCAATTACGTCCTGATTGGTTTTTGAAAGATGTTTTTCGAACGTATTATAAAAATCTATCAGCAATTTTTTGACTGATTCTATAGCCTTATCATCTTGTGCCTTAAGTAGCTTCTCATAAGTTTGTTTGGTCAGAAAAGGTCTTGGTAGCAAACTTCTAATCGCCTCGTAGTTTGTTATTTTGACTGCGTTCTCGTCGCGATTTGTGACACATTCTGCTTCGTCATTTTCAATGCAATCATCAACTGTCAAGTTACGTATGAACTTATAGACTGGATGTTTCCCTAAGTAACTGGTAAATGAACTAGGGCTTGCTGCATTTTTTTTCTTTATAAAAGGGCTGATATTGTGGCTATAAGTCTGATTATTGCGTATTTTGCTGCTCCTTGCGTCGCCTGAGACATCAAAAAAATTCTGGTGAACAACGCTGTCCAAATCGTCCTTGAAAAAGAGTTTGCTTTTTTCAAAGCTACCTAGAGCTCCCCAATAAGTATAAGCCGCGCGTATTGCAATTTCTTTTAATAAGTTGTCGTCTCTTAGAGATGGTCGTATCCTCTTTTTGTTTTGAGAAACGTAGCCTGCCTTCTTATATAAGTTTGCCTGATTAAAATATTTCGACTGCAAAGCGTTTAACAATGAAATATCTGCAAAAACTGGCTCAACACCATTATCCTCGCGTTTGATCTCATGCCTGAACTGGTTGATATCATATGCAATTTTTTTCAGGTCCTCAGAGTTAAGTAACAAATGCTTTTCACTTATTTCAATTTCATTTTCAATCTGTTCTTCCTCTTCTTCCTCAATATCGAAAGTTTTTGTCGCACTGGTACTCATGATTGAGTAATAAGGCGGTTTGGTCAGAAGCTCTCTTAGCCATGTGTCATCAATATCCCTTATCAAACTGGTAGTGATAAGCTCGAAGAATCGGCCAAAAAACACTAATGGGGCGGTTTGATAACTCGTGTAATAGTCACTATGAGAAAACAAATAGAATAAAAAAAGCCAATAATCTTCTTTTTTGTGCTTATTTACGCAGTCATCTACATAACGCTGGGTGAACTTGAGTTTTGCATCAATCGGCTCGATCGCTGGTAATGCAGTCAGGAGTCTGGCAGTCTCGTTCCGCAAACCAGGAGGCAATCGATCTGCTTGTTTAATAAAGGGACTTGCATCTTTGATATAGTTATCATAATTTTCATTCAGGCGTTGATGGATAACTGCATCATCGAGTTTCAGCTGCCGAGCTGGGTTCAGATAGGTTAGCTCATTCAAGGCTGTGCTATCGGTGGCATGATTTAGTTTTTTCAATGCCTCACTGAGTTCACGTAAGTTGAGTTGTTGGGAATACTGGAAATAACTGGACAGTATCGTATAGAGAGCATAGACGTGCGGCGATTCCTTGGTTGGTTTCTGTAAATTCAACCACCAGCGAGTAATATCATCCTTTAAATATGCAGTCCCCGTTTTTTCATACTTCAATGGGGGGAAGTCATTGTTTAACAATTTTTCCAGAACCGGTTTCAAAGCATTAAGCAGTTGTATCAATTCCCTTGCTGTTCGTGGCGCATAGCTAACGGCACTATTCTCTTCACCATTGACCCGTCCATTGAGCGCCGTCAACAGCAATTGGTGAATGCCATACAAATTGCCTAGAGATTGATCACCATTTTGTACTTTCGTGGATTCCCCAGTGGATTTTTGGCAATAATTCTCGATAGTCGGCACAGTAATACGTTGCTGCGCTGGAAACACTTTGCGCAGGTATTCATTTGTAAGTTCTTCGGTTTTTTTGATTTGTCGCTCTTTGCTCGTGGAGCTTTGTCCATGAACTAACTGCTCACAAAATTTATTTTCTACCAATTCTTGGTAAAGTCGCAAATCACCACTGACAATTGGCAACACATACGGGGAACAAAGGTATTTCCTTACCACTTCTAATACCTTAAAACCATGGCAAAGCGACATATCTACATCGTCTATCGACAGCACAATCAGTCGTTTGCCAGTGAACTCCAAAACTTCACGGAAATACTCGTGGGCATTCTGGGCTATATCCAGACTTCCCTGGTAAGACAACAGCCGGTCTAGGCCAACCCGGTCCTTATCCTTAGAGGATTGCTGGCTTTCCAGTGCTGTTGCGAGGTCTTCCAAGTGACGGTAGTAAACGTCGCACCGGTCGGTTTTGCTGGTTTCAAGTCTTCTTTTGACGCTAGGGCTTTTATTAATCTGACCAACTACGATATTTAGAAAATCTTCATGATTACTTAACAACGTGGGGTCAACGGGATCTAGAAATAGCACATCTTCAGTTATACTTTTGAATTCTGGCTCACGTTCAATAAAGCCCTGAAGGTTGACCAATACCCAGGTTTTGCCGGTACCCCGCTCACCATCAAGTAGGATGGCATCATGGCTACGGGAGTGGTTGATATTATCCTTTTCGCCTTTTTTTAAATAGTCTTTCGTGCGTGCAAGTTGTGTTTTGATAACTTGAGATAGCCGTTCATACACTCTGCGGTGAAACAGATGCTTGTTATCTTGCCGCAGGGCGTTGTCGCCAAGGCTCAAGTCGATAATAAGTTCTTCGTTCATAAAGGGGCTCGGTTTTGGTAATTGTTTAGTAGTTTAGCGTTTTGACTTATAAACAAGAATTTTTCCAGGTGAAAAACTTAGAAAGGCATCCTGATAATTATTTCTGAACGACTGATTTACAATGCTAACCTGTCGCTTAACGGAAGTTGATGACGGTCTCTTCATGGCCGAGGCTGTGTAAAAACGTAAAAATCCAAAAGCCGGTGGAAAAATCAGCCGAATAAACTCATCATTTTACAGCTGAGTGGAGAAATTGATTTCATATGCAGTCTAAAAACCTAGCCAAGTGGAGCTAATTTTTATTTTTGTAATTTATTTGTGCGTTTTTACACAGCCTCGGCCGTTGTGACTCGGCCATAATGTCGATTTGCTTACCGAATACCTGCCATTCGGCTGATTCACCGAATACATGAACTCTTGAAATTGGATAGTATGGCTGACATTCCAGTAATTGACTTCATTCAAAAGAGTTTTAGCTAATAGACTGTCACGGATTTTTGTTCAGTCTAGCCGCCAGATCAGTGATTCTGCGTTGTGATTGTTGGTTTTTCACAGCCATGGCTAACGCTTTGGGCTGGGCAATCACCACAACCAATTGCTTGCCACGCGTGACGCCGGTATACAGCAGATTGCGTTCCAGCAGCATAAAATGCTGCATGGCCAACGGAATCACCACCACCGGATATTCCGAGCCTTGGGATTTGTGCACACTGGTGGCATAAGCCAACGTAATTTCGTCCAGATCACTGAATTCGTAGTCGACCTCCCGATCGTCGAATAAGATCTTGACATGGCTTTCCTCAAGATCGATGGCTTTGATCACGCCAATGTCGCCATTGAAGACTTCCTTATCGTAGTTGTTGATCCGCTGAATGACCTTATCACCCGGCGCATAGGTATTACCGAAACGGGTAATCTTCGGTTCGCTGTGTCCGTTTAAGCGTGCTTGCAATTCGACGTTCAGCGATCGCGCTCCCAGGCCGCCACGATTCATGGGCGTCAGAATTTGCACGTCGTTAACCGGATGAAAGTGGAAGCGCTGCGGAATCCGTTCGAGGACGACTTGCATCAATTTAGCGAAAATCTCCTCGGGTGTTTCGGCGTAGAGGCAATAAAAATCGCTAAGAGCTTCAGTCTTATCAACTACCGGCATCTGCCCGTGGTTAATCCGGTGAGCATTCGTGATGATTTTGGAAGTACTGGCCTGGCGGAAAATCTCGGTCAGACGCACGGTGGCAATTTGACCAGAATCAATGATGTCGGCCAGCACAGATCCGGGTCCGACCGAGGGTAATTGATCAACATCACCGACGATCAAGACCGCAGCCTCCGTCGGTATGGCCTTTAACAGCTGATTCATCAACACCACGTCCATCATCGACGACTCATCAATCACCAAGCAATCGAGGTCCAGCGGGTATTCGTCGTTATGCTTGAACGCGAACTGCGTCGGATCGAACTCCAGAAGACGATGAACGGTTTTTGCTTCCATGCCGGTCGATTCGGTCAGGCGTTTTGCCGCTCGTCCCGTCGGCGCGCACAAACCGATCCGCACCCTTTTGGCTTTGAGAATCTTAAGCAGACTGTTGACCAGGGTGGTTTTGCCGACACCGGGGCCGCCAGTGATCACCGAGACTTTATGCTGGAGTACCAATCGTACGGCGGTAGCTTGCGACTGCGACAAGGTCATGCCAGTTTGCTCTTCCACCCAGGGAATGGCTTTATCCACGTCAATCACACCCCATGGCGCATCACCTTGATTTAATCTATTCAGGTTGGCTGCACAACCTATTTCAGCGCGGTGTAAAGGCGTCAGAAAAATGAATTCGTCACTGCCATCCATTTCGGCGATCAAATTGCCTTCGGTTAATTCCGCCGCGATAGCTTGGTCGATAATCGGCAGCGGAATTTCCAGTAGTTTCGCCGCCATTTCACACAGATTGATCCGAATCGCAGCGCAGTGGCCTTCGCCGGACCATTCCTGCAAGACATGCCGGACACCCGCTTGCGCTCGCAGCAGGGATTGCGGGCCGATGCCCAGCTTCTGCGCCAGAGTATCGGCGGTTTTAAAGCCGATACCGTGAATGTCCAGTGCCAGGCGATAAGGATTTTCGCGCACTTTCTCGATGGCCTGATCACCGTAGGTTTTGTAAATTCGCACCGATCGCGAAGTGCCGACACCGTGCGATTGTAGAAAGACCATGATCTCCCTAATCACTTTCTGTTCAGCCCAAGCACTGGTCACACGCTCCTGGCGTTTCTTACCAATCCCCGGTAATTCCAACAGACGCTCGGGTGTTTGCTCAATCACATCGAACACCAGCTCACCGAAGGCTTTGACCAGCTTTTTGGCAAAATGGGGGCCAATGCCTTTGACCATGCCGGAACCCAGGTATTTTTCGATGCCGTCCAACGTGGTCGGCGGCACAATTTTTAACGAGATGGTTTTGAATTGCTGGCCATGTTGGCGATCATTGACCCAGCAACCCAGGCATTCGATGTATTCACCGGCCGTGACACTGGCGGCCGAACCAATCACGGTAATCAGTTCCCGATAACCTTTGACCTTGACCCGTAACACGCAAAATCCCGAGGCCTCGCTATGGAACGTCACGCGTTCGATAGAGCCGTGCAGTATTTCAACTGGGTTGTCGGCAGAATGTGACGGGCTGGGTTGGAAATCCATACTCAATAAGCTATCTCTAGCGTTTTTTCATCAAGTCATCGAGCGTCAGTCCGCAGTTGGGCGCGAAGGACAGCATAAAAAATCTGACCTCTGGCTGATCCATTGCTTCAATATACCGTTCGAGTTGTTTGGCAGCTATTTCAAATTCAGCATTGCCGGCTTTCAATTCGGCCTGGCATTTCAGGTAGGCGGATATCTTGTCAGCTGCTTTGATGATTTTCTGATGGGCTTCAGACATTTGCTGGTGATCGATCAAAACCCGGAAATCGGGTTGTAATGCTTCAGGCAGTAGATTCAATAACTCTTGTTCCGCTTGCTGCTCGATTTGCTTGTAGGCACCGAGAATTGCTGACGAATGGTATTTGATGGGTGTGGGCATATCACCGGTAATGACTTCAGTGATGTCATGGTAAAGGGCTGCGGTTGCAACGGCATTGGCATCAACTTGACCTTCAAAATAGCGGTTTTTGATGAGCGCCAAGGTATGGGCAATGACAGCAACTTCCCAGCTGTGCTCCATGACATTTTCTTCATGGGCGTTGCGTTTTAGTCCCCAGCGTTTAATCCATCTCAAGCGGGAAAGGTAAGCATAAAAATTCGAACTAATCGATGGTGACATGAGGTTTAGAAATCCTAGGTTTGTTCAAAGCAGATTAAAACACTGCAGCGCAATAGCCTTAATCTTACTGCCGCTGAATCGTTATCCCCAAATTCTGTGGATAACATTGTTTAAAATATAGGGTTAGTTCATCTAACCCGCTGTTTTACTAAAAGGCTTATCAAATTGGGCAATAATTGGTCATCAATACACCGTGACGTTTTACATTCACCAGTTACTGTGGCGGAAGCTGTCGCTCGGTTGTTACTGGTTCTGGAAGAGAAGGACCAACTGACAATAGCGGCAATGGAACCGAACAACCTGATAGACCTGCATTTCGGGCTTGGACTGGCGATTCGAAATGCCTACGACCTTCATAATCCGGATAATCCGTTACTACTTGAATGTGCCACGTCCCATCCTGATGACGCTGCACTTTTCATCATCCATGCTCTGTGGCAACGTCTACAGTAAACAACCACTTTACGGATCAACAGATTGTCTGCGTTACGCCTTACCTTTGGATTTTTTATCGTTCTATGCTGGAGCGGTGCGCATGCTCACCCCGGTAAGGTTAATACCGAAGGTTGCCATACCCATCGAAAGACGAGTGAATACCACTGCCATGAAGATCGCATCAAGGCAAAAGTGGAACCGGTCGTGCCACCCAGTGAAACAGCGCAGCCAACTGCTCAAGTGCAAGCCAGTATGGAGTCGAAAGAGCTTCTTAAGCTTGATTACGAAGGATTCACCCTTTGGATTGATTGCAAAGAACGAGCCGCTATCCGATTTCGCTATACCGCCCAGCGAGACAATGGCAATGTAAAGCGCTACGATCATTTCGAGTTGGGGCCAGGTGCACCAGCAGCGTGCCAACAGTTCAGTAGCCAGGCCTACGGCAATGGCTATGACCGTGGTCACCAAGTGCCCGCAAATCATCTTGATGAATCGGTCAATGCGATCCATCAATCGAACTATATGGCGAACATCTTGCCTCAAACCTCGCAGATGAATCGAGGTGCCTGGTTGCTTACGGAGGAAATCATCGAGTGTTACCGAGATATTGATGATCTCTTAGTCCTAGGCGGCATAATCTGGGGTCAGGATACCAGCAACGATATTTTTGCTTCCAGTCATGGCGTACGCACCCCCGACTACTTTTACAAAGTGATCGTAAGGGGCACTGGCGCCGATGAACGGGCAATTGCCTGGGTAGTGCCGAATTCCACTGAGGCCACGAAACGCAATCTGGATCACTTTCTGGTATCGATTGACGAACTGGAAAAACTTACTGGGGACCAATTTCCAGTTGCGGATTATGCAAAACATGACAAGCCAGCCACCAGCTGGTTAATTCCATACGGCTGTAACAAAAGTTAATCCTGGCATCGAGTGACCAGCTAGGCTACTAGTCATGAGCACCCAGTGAATTGCCATTGATAAGCAACCCTTGCCATAAGTTTTCCTTCGCTTTATCATTATAAAAATTCATCGAGATCGATTAATTATTCACTCAATATGGCATATGATCACCTGTCGACTGTCAACGATCCTTGGATCCAAACGCCTTAAAGTCGCCGATGTTTGTCACGCAACAGGCATTGCGCGGGCGACGGTAGATCGCTATTACTACGATCAGGTAAAAAGCTTTGATCGCGAGGTGCTTGCCAAGTTGTGTCGCTATTTGCAGGTAAAGCCGGGTGATCTACTGGTATTGGTCGACCAACAAGATCTATTTGAATCGTGGGAACAGCCCATTCAGCCCAGCGAACCGAAAATCAAGGGAGGCGTATGATTGAGCGCGAGGTGAAGGTTTTGCTTGATGCCAATGCGGTGAAGCAAGTCCAAGTTCATTATGCCGTGATGGCACAAGGTTACATGGTGGTCATCAACGGACAACCATTGGAAACGACCAAACGTGAAACCAAGGAATTTAAAACCTTGGACGCGGCAGCCAAACAATTATTCAAACTGGGGATTGCGGATTTTTCAGTCAAGCTAAAAACCTGTACTGGCTGAATAAACCGACATACCAATTTTTTGCTTCAAGGAATTCGAAGTGGGCGTAATCAGAAACTGCATTTTTGGCAAACAATGCGATAAAAAATGGGCCGAGTTGACTCAAACGGACAATCAGGACGTTCGCTATTGTTCAGCCTGTGAACAGAATGTTTACTTGTGCCAGGACGAATACACTTTAGCCGAGGCGATCCAAGCGAATCGTTGTGTTGCCGTTGATATTGATGAAAACGTGCGGCTTTTAGGTGAGCCATTGCCTCTCCCTTATTCCTAGGCTCAAGCCTCTCTGCCTCATGAACATAAACGAAATGGGATATTTGAAATTATGCGTGGGTGAACGCTTTGATCATGACATGCCCGCCGAAGGCATGAGCATAATCCTAGCGAATGGCACGCCTTTGCTGACGTTTAATTTTTCGGCGTCCTCTCGAGAAATCCAAGCCTTTCTGAATGGGAATTCTTCGTTTGCGTTATTCGCAAAAGCCGAACTCATTTTGTTTTTATTCAAAATCGAGGGTTTTCTGGATTGGTCAGATTTGGCGTTTACCATTCATCTAGCCGGTGATGAGACGATTGATGAGGGTGATGCTTATTTGCCCATTAATCTGGTCTTGGTGGATCCCGACACCAAAATTGTCAAAGGTCTGCGCATAGTGACCGTTTCTCCGGATTTTAGGTTAAATCTGGCTGAGTTGATCCGGAAACAAGTCTCAGAGCCGTTTGATACCATGGCGTATTATCGTGCCATTGGCAGTCTTTACGAAACATACCCCGCGGCAAGCGATTTACTTAAACAAGCCGTGATTATTGAACAAGGTGGCAAGACACTACCCGCAAGCCATGGCTAGCGACATTCATGGACACAACGACTCATTTATAACCCCGACCCGGTAAGAGAATGACGAAATCCCAACTCATCGAAAACATCAGCCTTAGATTGCCTCATCTACTGCAACGTGACGTTGAAATGGCCATTAACATCACCATCGATGCGATGACCCACCATTTGGCCCAAGGTGAACGCATTGAGATTCGTGGATTTGGTGGATTCTCGGTTATTCAGCGAGCCGCGCGGATAGGGCGTAACCCTAAGACAGGCGAACAAGTGAGTTTGCCCATTCGGCATTCCACTCACTTCAAACCAGGACTGGATTTACGTGAGCGTGTTGAACAGTCGAGAACCGCGATTCCCATCACGGATGATTAGACATAACACCTTCTGTGATATCTAAAAGCAATCATGGTGATTTGCAGTTAAAGGCATATTACCCAGTGACTTAGATTGCTTTCGCCCCGTTTTTTTAAAAAAAAATCTTCACTCGTACAATAAAAGTCGTATTTGACTTTTATTGTACGCAACTCGCCCTTAATCCTCCTCACAATAATGACCATCCCAACCGGAGGTCATTATGGAACCCGTTGCCATCCCCCAATCGATCGACGATCCGATCCACATTTTATTGTGGAGTGCGGACGAGATCGTACCCTTCATGGTGAGCATGCTGACCGGCATGTTGATCGATCAGTTCATTCCTGGCTTAGCGCTCGGGTTGATTGCAGTCAAATTTTACCGGCGTTTCCGCGATAATCGGCCTGACGGCTACACATTGCATGCGCTGTATTGGCTTGGTTTGTTGCCCAGTGGCGCGCAGACCATCCCTAATCCCTACATCCGCCAGTTCCTGCCATGAGATGGTCGGATTTTCTGCAAACCTGGGATGGGCACGAGACCGAGAATCGGTTTAGCCGCGTCATCATTATTGCCTTGTTGGTGATTTGCGTGATCACCTCTCTGGCCGCCTGGCGCACCGAGCGCAGCATCATTTTGGTGCCGCCGAGCTTGACGCAGGAAGTTGAAGTCACCCGCAGCCAAGCGTCCAGCGAGTTCAAAGAGTCCTGGGGCTTGTTCCTGGCCGAATTGCTCGGCAACACCACGCCGGCGAATGCCGATTTTCTGAAAATCGCAGTCGAGCCTTTATTGGCGCCGGATATTTACCGCAGTGTCCTGGATGCCATGAGCGATCAAATTAAGGCCATCAAAATGGATCGGGTCGCGATCAGTTTTACGCCGCGTCACGTCGATTACGAAGTCGAGACCAACAAGGTTTTTGTCAGCGGCGAACTGAAAAGCCAAGGCCCCAGTTCCAAACCGGACGTGAAGCTCCGTACCTACGAATTCATCATCGCCATCAAAAATTATCGGCCCCGGCTGGAATACATCGACGTGTATCCAGATTCCCCCAGAACCCTGGCCCGTTTGAAAGCCACCCAAGGCCAACCCCAAGAGGCTAAACCATGAAACCAATTTTGTATTCCTGGCTGTTACTCACCATGGCCGGTCCGGCGTGGGCCAACGATGAATTACCGGTGACCGTATTACCGCCGGTCACCACCGTGGCTGAAGAGTCATCATCTCCATCACAGCCCGTTGCCTCGTCGCAGCCAGACTTAGGCATCGAATTACCCCCGGTCGATGCCAGTGTCTTGAGAGCCGCCAAACAACAAGCGGCAGCGCCAAACTCAGTTTCAGCCACTTCCATCGGCCCCCAACACATCGCGGTCAAACCCGGCATCAACGAACTGATGCCGATTGCGGTCGGTCACTTGAATCGTCTGGTCACGCCGTTCGAGCATCCGGTAGTCACGACCACCAGCCAGGCCACCACCAGTACCAAAGGCAAAATTGTTTACGTAGCCACCGCCGACGAAACACCGGTGACGTTATACATTACCCCTGGCGACAACCAGGACATTGCCTTGTCGCTCACCCTGATTCCCAAACGCATTCCTGCGCGGGAAATCCACCTTGATCTGGATAAAGACAGCTACCAACTACTGAACCAATGGCAACGCTCGGATGCCGGTAATCGAAATTCTGGCCAACAGGAACAAGCCTACATCAGCCAGCTAAAAACCTTGTTCCGGGATTTGGGTTTGCAAAAGACCCCAGCCGGTTATTCACTCCGCGAACCGAAGCTGCAGGAGCAAATTCGCTGCCTGCAAGACCGTGTGCAGATTAAAACCGGCCAAGTTCTGGAAGGCCAGGATCGATTGATTTTGGTGGGACTAGCCAAAAATACCGGCGGCGACATGCTCGAGTTCGACGAACGCAGTTGCGCAACCACCCAACAGGACGTGCTGGCCATTTCAGTTTGGCCCAACGTGGTGTTGAAGCCGCAGGAAGCCACCGAGTTGTATGTCGTGGTCCGACAAGCCCCTGAGGCGTCGATCAATTTGCGGCCTTCGTTATTGGGCGGAGGTCAACCCTAATGGCCAGCGTCGATACCTGGTGGACACGCTTGAGTCCGGCTGCCAAACGTAATTTAGCTGTCGGCAGCATTGGTACCGTGCTGTTGGCCGTCATCATCGCGTTAGCCACTGTCACCCCGGACGTCAGTAAACCGTTGAGCAAACAGGCGACCATCCAACATATATTGACCGATAGCGATCCACGCTCGCTGGGAATCGACGGCATCTCGGCGCAATTGCGCGATCTTCTGCAGAAAAATGACGAGCAAGCCCGCCGGCTGGCAGCGATCGAAGAACAGCAACGCCGTGAGCAGCAATCCGACGAAATTCGCTTCAAACAATGGACCACTGCTGAGCGTGAAGCCTATGAAGCCAAACTGCAAGCCGTCACCGGTGAAGTCGAGTCGCTGAAAAACAAAGCGTCCACACCGTCAACGACCGGCATCCCAGGCGAGGTCACTCAATCCACCCTAGAACCATCTGCACTCGGAAGACCGTCAAACCGCCGCCCAAACAACCCTCCATTCGACAACGGCCAGGACGATCTCAACCGCGTCTTCGAGCAAGCTGCTGTGCCCGGACCGACATCTGGCAATGCCGGTGTCTCGGGAGGTCGCGCCAATAGCCAAGCGCCGGCGGCGATGCAGATTCGCGTCATCCAGGAAGGCGCTGACCAAGCCAATGGTAAAGACAAAGACACGGCAGCGACCAACGCTCACGGCCAGTCTCAGCCTGGACATGCCAACAGCGACGTCTTTATCCCGGCCGGCAGCATTCTGACCGGCGTATTGCTGAATGGCCTCGATGCGCCCACCGGCCGCAAAGCCAAGAAAGAACCGATGCCGGTACTGTTCCGGATCAAGAAGGAAGCCATTCTGCCCAACCGTTTCCATGCCGATGTTCGCGAGTGCTTTTTGCTGGCCGCAGGATTCGGTGACTTGAGTGCCGAACGCGCGTATTTTCGCGGTGAGACCTTTTCCTGCGTTCGCCAGGACGGTGGCGTCATCGAAGTGCCGATGAATGCCTATGCCACTGGCGAAGATGGCAAAAACGGGGTGCGTGGCCGGGTGGTCTCCAAACAGGGTGCGTTACTCGCCCAGTCCATGATGGCCGGTTTTCTGCGCGGCTTTTCCGATGCCTTCGGTCGTAACCAGATTCCGGTGCTGATGACCGGCGGCATAGGCGCGTTATCCGGTACCACACCGTTCCAAAGCGCCTTTTCCTCGCAATCGATGGAAGGTGGTGCCTTGAAAGGTGCCGGTTACGCCATGGAACGGCTGTCGCATTTTTACATGGACATGGCCGAGGAGATTTACCCGGTCATCGAAGTCGATGCCACCCGCCAGGTCAACTTCATCGTGCAAAAAGGCACGGCATTGAAGTTGAAAACCCCAAGCTGATTCCTTAATCCCAACCCAAAGGTCGTTATGACATTCCGCCACATACCTTTATTACTGGCCGCGCTATTCGGCACATCGACTGTCCTAGCCGCCAATCCGCCAAAACCACCGGTGTCTGACATTGCCGCAGGTCTTTTATCAATCAAGATCGATGGCATGCAGGATTTGCCGATCTCGGGCCTCAAGATGGTCAAGTCCGGCGAGCAGACGGTGTTTATTTCCAGCAACGGTCGCTTTGCATTCTACGGCGGCAAATTGATGGACATCTGGACTCAACAGGAGATCAAGGAACTGGCGGACATCGACAAAATCGCAAACCGTATCGACCTGTCACGAATGAAACTCAAGGCTGACGATCTGGGTGCGGTAACGGTCGGCCATGGCAAAGCCCAAGTCCTAGTGTTCATCGATCCGCGCTGCCCTTACTGCGGCAAGGTCATGAAAGACCTGCAAGCCTTGCAGGACCAGTACACCATCAAGCTGGTGATGGTCCCCATTCTCGGTCCCGAATCGCAAAACATTGTCGTGCAACTGGCCTGTCAATGGGGCTCAAGCGAACCCAAAGTCAAAGACTCCGTCCGCGAACGCTTGTTAAAACAGGATTACGCGGGCCTGCCCAATGAAGCGCCTCAGTCATGTAACAAAGAGTCACTGCAAAAAGCTATCGTCACTGCCAAGTTATTCGATTTGAAGGGTGTGCCATTTCTGATTGCTCCTGATGGCCGCACTCACAGTGGCGCACCCGAGGTGTTAGCTGATTGGTTGGCCGATAAACCGAAACCGTCGCCCAGTCTGGCAACAACGCCCGATACAAACGCACAAAACACAAACGCCACGGAGAAAAAGCCATGAAACGCTTTCATCAGTTTTCTATTTATAGCCTCAGTGTACTGCTGATCGCCATCACCACCGGCTGCGCCACCGACTACGGCTGTAAAGGCATGCCGGACGAACCCAGCTGTCTGTCGACGACACAGGCTTACCAGGTGACCAATACGGCGATAACCGAAGCGCCTCCGGAAAATAACCCCAGCACGGAGACAACCTCAACACCGGCACTCGTGCCGCCGTTACAGCAACCCGTACCCAAGATCGAAGATCCAACGCCGATTCGTACCCCATCGCAGGTCATGCGCATTTGGGTCGCGCCTTGGGAAGATGCAGACGGCGATTTGATGGTGTCCAACTATGTCTACACCGAACTGGAACCCAGGCGTTGGATGATCGGCAAGGCGGCTTCGACAGCCAGTTCTTCGTTGATCCCGCTGCAAGTCGAACAACGTCCACCGGAGAGACGCGCCAATGTCGATACCGGGGACGACGAGCGTCCAGTCAATGGATTGAGCAAATCATTGCCTTGATGGGGCAACCCATTTAACCGCAGGTCCCACACACCCTGCGAGACTGAGCGGGCAACCGCTTAAAAACCTGCCGGACTAACCGTCCGAGATTCGACGGGCAACCGTCCTTTAACTTGAATGAGGATATTTTTGATGAAAACGTCATATCGAAGCGGGGTCTTGATGGCCCTGGCATCGTTATTGTTTATGTTGATGGCCAATGATGCCATGGCCGGTACCGCTGGTACCGAGTTCAGCACCGTCTGGAGCTTGCTGACCGGCTGGGTGGAAGGCTTGCTCGGCCGCATTATCGCTATCGTGTTTGTCATCGTTGGCTTAGTCGCCGGTGTCGTGCGCGGTAGCATCATGGGCTTTGTATTGGGCATTGCCAGTGGTGTCGGCCTGTTTGCGGCACCGACCATTATCACCAACATCGTGACTGCCACGATTTAGGCCTCACCACGATGACCGGTTCAACAATTGATACCGAGACTGCGGCGGGTAACCGCCGCCTTGCTTCATTGGCACACGATAAGCGGACCGTCAGGGTTCAAGACGTCAACGGCCAGCCAATCAACCCCTGCCATCCGGCCAGAGCCAGGCAGTTGAAACGCAACCACCGCGTATCGCTGGTTTGCCGGCATCCTTTTACGATTCGTCTCGATCCGGAATGTCCAGTCGAAGTGCTGCTGATTTCAGAAGAGGATTTCCTGTTATGACCACCGCACAACGCCCCCGTGCCGACCAACTGTTCCCGGTACTGGCTTATGAGTACGACCATCATCTGTTCTTGATGGCCGATAGCAGCCTTGGCTTTGGCTTTTTGTGCCGGCCGATGACCGGTGCCGATGCCAGCGTTTCTGCGCGAGTCAACGTATTACTGAACCAGGACTGGCCGCCCGAAACGCTATTACAAGTTTCACTGTGGACCTCGCCGGATATCGAAGAGTCACTGGCCGTGATGCAAACCCGGCGATTGAAACAGCAAAAACCGACCTATAAAACCATGACCCAGGCTAGTATCGAGTTCTTGCGGCAAGGCACCACCAAACCGCCTGAAGCGATTTCCGGAGCACGCCTCCGGCGCAGTCATATTCTGGTCACGGTCAAATTGCCGATGGCCTATCCAAGACCCAGTGAACAAGACATCCGTCGTGCCAGTGAATTGCAACTCGCTACCCAGCAATCGCTGTCGACCATCGGCATGTATCCGGAACTATTGGGCGCCGATCAGTATGTGCGTATTCTGAACACGATTCTCAACTGGCAACCCGATGCCGGCTGGAAAGATCGGGTGGTACCCGAATGCGATCCGACCCAACTGATCCGCGATCAATTGCTGGATTACGATAACGCGCTCGAGCTCGATGAAAAAGGCCTGTGGCTCGGGAGTAAGCGCGTCAAGACCTTGTCCGCCAAACGCACCCCCGATCATTTTTACTTCGGCAGCGCCAAAAGCTATCTGGGCGACATTTTGTCCGGTACTCGCGGCATTCGCCAGAATGCTTTGCTCAGTCTGACCCTGCATTACCCGGATGCCGAATCAACCCGCACCCGTCAGGAAGGTGTACGGCAATTCATCACCAACCAGGTTAATACGCCAATTGCCCGGTTTTTGCCGGTGCTGGTCCAACGCAAACACCATTTCGACGTGTTGTTCGATGCCTACCGGGACGGCGACCGGCCAATCAGGGCCTATTTCGGGGTGTTACTGTTTTGCGACGAACAGGAAGAAGCCGCAGCCGTGTCCAATGCGCGGGTGTATTTCCGGGAGCTGGGTTTTCAGCTGTTGGAAGACAAGTATTTCTGCCTGCCGTTTTTCCTGAACTGTTTGCCCTTTGGTCCCGAGCGTTCGGCGATTGCCGACCTGAAACGCTACCGCACCCTGGCCACCCGGCATGCGATTCCGTTGTTACCGTTATTCGGTGACTGGGCAGGCACTGGCACGCCGACTTTGAATTTCGTTTCCCGTAACGGCGAACACATGGCCGTATCGCTGTTCGATACCACCGGTAACTACAACCTGTGCATTGCCGCCGAATCCGGCAAAGGCAAATCCTTTCTGACCAACGAGATCATTGTCAGCTACCTGACCGAAGGCGCGCAAATCTGGGCGATCGATGTGGGCCGTTCCTATGAAAACCTTTGCGAAGTGTTGGAAGGCGATTTCGTCAAATTCACTCACGGTTCGAACATCTGCATGAACCCGTTCGAGATCGTGCAAAACTTCGAGGAAGAAGCCGACATGTTAGCGGGATTGGTCAGTCAGATGGCGGCACCGACCGAGAAACTCACCGATTTTCAAACCGCCGGTCTCAAGCGGATATTGAAGCAACTGTGGACTGAAAAAGCCCAATCCATGTCGGTGGACGACATTGCAAAATGTCTGTGTGCCGAAACTGATCAACGCTTGAAGGATGTCGGCGAACAGTTGTTTCCCTTTACCACGAAAGGCGAATACGGTCGCTACTTCAATGGCCGCAACAACGCCAAATTCACCAATGACTTTACCGTGCTGGAACTGGAGGAACTCAAAGGCAGAAAACATCTGCAGCAGGTGGTCTTGCTGCAGCTGATCTACCAAATCCAGCAGGAAATGTATCTCGGTGAACGCAACCGACCGAAGATCGTCATCATCGACGAAGCCTGGGATTTGCTCACCGAAGGCGATGTGGCCAAGTTTATGGAACACGGCTACCGGCGGTTTCGTAAATACGGCGGCGCCGCAGTGACCATCACCCAGTCGGTGAACGACTTATACCGCAATGCCGCTGGGCGAGCGATTGTCGAGAACTCGGCCAATATGTATTTGCTCGGTCAAAAAGCTGAAGTCATCGAAGGTATGAAGCAGGATCGGCGTCTGCCACTATCGGATGGCGGCTATGAATTGCTCAAAACCGTGCATACCTTGCCCGGTGCGTATTCGGAAATCTTTTTCATTACCGAGATGGGTTCCGGCATCGGCCGGCTGATAGTCGATCCTTACAAACGCATTTTGTTTTCCACCAAACCCGAAGACGTCAACGCCTTGAAGCAATTGCGCCGACAAGGCTTGAGTCTGGGTGATGCCATTCAACAACTCATCGACAATCGCAGCAGCAAACCCAGGGAGACTACCTATGGATCCTAAATCGCAATGGCTCAGCACCGTTTTCATTTCAGTCTGTCTGGGCGGCATCGGCGGCTGGCTGGCTGCACAACAACAATTACAACAACCCATCGCTCGATTAAATATGGTCACACCGGTGTTTGTACTTGACCGGGCCAAGCTGATTCAGTCGATACCGCCCAACGCCAACCAGGAACAAATGGCCAAAATCGTCGATGACTGGCAGGGGCAGGCCAAGAAACTCAGTGATGCAGGCTATTTGGTCATTGATTCAACGGCGGTGGTGGCTGCTCCGGAGGATGTCTATGTTCGACAAGCCGGACGCTAACTGTATGAAGAAGCCTCGGTTTCATTCGTCATCGTCACCCCGTGCCAATCGCCAACGATTAGGCCAGTTTCTACTCAAGGCAATACCGATTTTGTTGCTGGTATTGGCCGCCGAACGCTATATCGGCCAACGCTTTATGATCGGCGGCGACGATCAGGTCGACCGCTGTCTGCCGGATAAATGGATTTACCTAATCGATACCCACAACAAAGACATCTGGCGCGGGGATTTGATTGCCTTTCGCGCCGAACGCATGGCGCCCTTTTTCAAGGATGGGCAGATCATCGTCAAAATCGCCGCCGGCGTCACCGGCGACACCATACACGTCGATCCGCAGCACACCACGATCAACGGTGAACGAATCATCGACGGGCTGCCTTTGACGGAGAAACTCAAAAAGCCGGCCAACCGTTTTAAACGCCATGAAACCATTCCACCTGCTGCCTATTGGGTGACCGGGCAAACCGACAAAAGCTTCGATTCGCGTTACTGGGGCTATGTTTACGACCATCAAGTGATTGGACGGGCTTATGCGTTGTTTTGATCGGTCTCAAGGTCCTTGGCGTCAATCGGTGGTCTGTTTGTTCTGTTGGTTCAGTGTGCAAGCGGTTCAGGCGGAGGAAGCCTGGCTAAAACGTTCTCAGACTATTTTGAAATACTTAGAAGGCCAGCCTCGACCTGACTGGGTGAATGGCCAATCTGAACAGTTGGACGTGAAACGCCAGGCGCAACAAGTTTTCGAGGCCTCGCAAGCAATACGGCCGAATGGGCTAATCATGGAATCGCAAAATCCACAGTCGACAATCACTTCAAGCAAGCCTCTTACGCTATTGTTCGTCTCGTTTTCACTGGGTGAGTCTCTGCTGAAAGGCATCTTTGAAGAGGCGGCAGGCCGGGATGATGTGTTGCTGGTGTTTCGCGGTCCCAAGCCCGGCCAAAAACTACCGGCACTGATGGCTGACCTCAAACGCTTGCTGAAAGGTATTGATCCACTGCCCAACATCGTGATTGATCCAACCCGTTTTCAGCGTTGGTCAGTGACGTCAGTGCCGGACATCGTCGTCGAACAAGAAGGTAAAGCCCGGTTACAGATGCGCGGTGTCAGTAGCTTGTCCTGGCTGGACGAGCAGATCAAAGCCGGAAAACAGGGCGATTTAGGCACCTTGGGCGATGTTGGCGAAATTACCGAAATCGACTTGCTTGAAGAGATCAAACGCCGGATGGCCGCCATCGACTGGAAACAAAAGCAGCAACAGGCGATTGCTCGATTTTGGGCACAGCAAAAATTCGAAGAGCTGCCTGTGGCTCGGGAAGATCGTGATCGGACTTTGGATCTAACCATCACCGCCCCGCGTGATCTGACAGCACCCAATGGACAGCTGATCATCCGAGCCGGACAAACCGTCAATCCGTTGGACAAGATGCCGTTTGGCTTATGCCTGAAGGTGTTCGATGCCACGGTGCCAACTCAAGTCGAACTGATTCGGCATCAGTCCTGCCAGGACAAACGATCTAGGGTGATGTATTTGGCCACGCAATTGCCGCGTCAAGACGGGTGGGACAGCTTAAAGGAACTTGAAACCACTTTGAAAGCACCGGTGTATTTACTGACGCCGGATGTCCGCAGCCGATTTCAATTACAGCAGGTTCCGGCGATTGTCGAACAAGTCGGCAACCAGTTAGTGGTTCGTGAACGAAAATTGCCTGTCTCAACAGGAGAACCGTCATGAAGCGATGGACTCTGGCTTGGGCTTTGGGAGCGTTGGTGACGTTGGCTACCCCGATCTATGCCGAAACCACCACGAACGACGTCGACCCGTTGTGCTCGGACGCCGAACTGTGGTCCGGCAAACTGATTACCGATATTTGCTGGAGCTGTCTGTTTCCGATTCGTGCAGCCGGAGCATCGCTGGGTGGCGGCAATGTGCCCAGTATCGCTACCGACGAGAAGTTTTGCTTTTGTACCGACAGCATGAACATTCCGGAACTCGGCATGACCATGGGCTTATGGAATCCTGCTCGGCTGATCGAGATCGTTCGCAATCCCTGGTGTTCCCCGGCGCTGGGCGGGCATAAATTCAGTGCCTCGAATGTACGTCTGATCGCCACCACCGGTAAAGCCGATTTCGATGCCAGCGAAATGTCGTTCTTCAATTATCACTATTTCGCCTTTCCGCTGACCATCCTGCTGGATCTGTTCTGGGACGGCCGTTGTAACAGCGATGGTTATCGGGATTTCGATTTGCTGTATGTCTCGGAACTCGATCCCACCTGGAACAACGACTTGCTGGCGTTTTTTACCAGTCCGGAAACGGCACTGTTCGCCAACCCGGTGGCCATTTCCGCCTGTGTTGCCGATGCCGCAGCGGCAGCCACCGGCAATCCTTTGGATGCCTTGTTCTGGTGTGCCGGCGCCTGGGGGCACATGTATCCCTTATCCGGGATTTCGCCGACCAGTTACGGCACCGATCCACGCATTACCAGTTTATTGGCCACACGTGCCACGGCCTCCTTGCATCGACGCGGGCTAGCCTGGAAAACCTCGGGCAACGATGCCTTATGCGGTGGCTATATCTATCCCTTTATCCCGAAATCGCAATACCGGCTATCGATGTTTTATCCGGTCGCCGAAACCGACTCCAATCACGCCATTGGTGAGACCACCTTCAAGTGGGGTGCGGGACGGACTTATCCGGGGCCGGGTGAGGATCACATATATATCCAATTTCGTTGGCAAGACTGCTGCGTGGGTTTATGAGGCGATGAAACAATTCTTTGATGCCCAAGCATTCGCCATACAAAGCCTGGCTGCCGTGTTGTGCGTAACCATGGCCTGGACACCGTATGGTGTTTCCTGGGCGGATGCGATTCAGGCGACTGGGCGCGATGGCCAGCAACTGGGTCAGCAAGTCATCGGCGGTTTTGCATTCCCGCTCGATACCGGCAACGGTACGCTGACCTTGAATCCGGGGACGGCTCAGGAAAGCGCCATTTCGATTGGCACGCTGTTTCCGGATACAAATAGCGCATCCAACACGACCAGCGATTTTGCTAATCTCTACGGCAACAATCCCGGAACGATCGCAGCCGGGTTGGACGCACAGACAGCCCTGAACGGTGAAACCAGCTTCACAGGTGAAGCCTATCGCACTTTGATCGACAATGCCCACCAGTCGCATCCGGATTTGCATGCCGATCCGATCTGGCAAGCCGGCGATCAGGTGTTTGCCGATTTTACCCCATGGGCACAGTCATTCTCAGACTGCACGACCACAACGACCCAAACCGAAATCCAGCAAACGGTGCGCGTGCCGGATTATCAGCTCTGCCTCAGGCAACCGACGGTACCGCAAAGCTGCACCGCCACCCACCAAGTCAATGTACAGCCCTTGATCCGTTTTGTCAGTGGGGATGGCGGTTTTTCCAGTTGCGGGCCGGGGTGCATGGATTTGTATGTTGGCCGGGTCGGCGACGATTATTGGGAATCGGATTGTGGCTTGTTTACCTGGCAAGTTAAATACGAAGTCTTGCATCCGGAAGCCATCACCAGTGCCACGCTGGAATACGTCAAATACGATGACCACACTCGGGTCTATTACGATAATCAGTTGATCTATACCGGGGCCAGCGGCTGGTTCGGGGATTGCGAGCTTTACACCAGTTGGAACGAATATCCCAACACCAATGTGCTGTATGCCTTCAATAGCAGTGGTATCAAGGTGTTCAAAGAAGAAACCCGCGTATCTGGACGCGGCGAAGGTTATTCGCGGATTCGGCTGCGCTATGACCTGTCAAAACTGATCACCCAGGACGAATGGAGCTGGAGCGGACCGAATTGCCAAAACTTGGCCAACGCGATTACCGATGGCATTTGCCAAGCCGGCAGCCAATTGAGTTGCACGAACGATCCGGCCAATGCGTCGGGTTGTTACGTCGATCCCACCTCGCAAGTCATGGTCTGCGGTTCCGACTTGGCTCAAGCACCGGTGGCCAGTTCGACGGGGATTCGCAATACCTGTATGAGTATCCAGTCTGCTGGGCACTGCGATCTGAATCAATACGGTCAATGTTGGACCGATACCGCCGGCACCCACTGTTTGGAGCCGCCGGCCAATGGTGTACCCAACAAGACCTGTGAATCATTGGAAACCCAGGGCTGTGCCTTTATCAAAAGCCAATGTACCAGTGTGTTAGCCTCCGGCACCTGTTGGGACAGTGTCGATACCTACGACTGCGGGCAAACGGTGGGTATTCCCGGCATTCAAAGCAACACCCAGCAACAATGCGCCGGGCCGATACGCTGCATGGGCGAAGAGTGCATCAGCGTGAATCGCACCCAGAGCCAGGATTTCAGCAAGGCGGTCGCTTTACTCAATAGCGCCCAGCAAATGGCGATGGACTTAAATTGTGACTATGCCAATGCCGATCTGCAGCAAAAGGATCCTACCACTTGCCAAGTATTCCAGGGCAAACCGGCCAGTTGCAAAATGGTTGGCGGCGCCTTGAGTCTGGTCGATTGCTGCGAAACGCCCTCGGGTGCGATGGGGCTAGGACGTTACATTGATTTGCTGATCGCCACTAGTCAAATGGACAGCGCGGTGATGGCCATGGACAGTACCTCGGCCATTCGTGGCGCCTGGGAAACCATGCGCACCCCGTTTACGCTGGCCGGTGATGCCTGGAATAGTTTTCAGGCGGATTTTGCCTCGACGGTGAATGACTTGGTTGGTACCGACATGCTCAGTACCAGTGATATTGCCTCGCAGAGTTTACTCGACTCGCTGAAAGGCGAATTAATGAAGTCGGTAGCGGAATGGATCGGCCAAACCTTTGGCCAAGCCGCCGGTAATGCCTTGTTTAGTGCTGGCGGCCAGGCAGCCTTTGATGCGGCGGGCAATCTGACGCCAGCGGCGCAATCGGGTGGTGTGCAATTAGGCGGCGGCGCGGCAGTGGCAGGGCAACTGCTCAGCACCTTGATGACAGCTTATACGGTAGTGATGATCATTATTATGATTATCCAGATCGTCTATTCCTGTGAGGAGCCGGAGTACGAACTTGCCGCCAAGAAACAACTAAAGGTCTGCACGGATCTGGGCACCTATTGCGAGAGCAAGGTGGCTGGCGTGTGTTGGGTGCGCAAAGAAAGTTACTGCTGCTACAACTCGCCGCTAGCCCGTATCCTCAACGAACAAATCAAACCGCAACTCGGGATGGATTTTGGGACTCCAGAGAACCCAGTATGCACGGGCATCAAAGTCTCGGATTTGGACCGCGTGGACTGGACACAAGTCAATCTGGACGAATGGTTGGCGATTCTGGCTCAGACCGGGCATTTGCCGACCGCTGCCAATGCGGCATCCATGCTGAATCTCGATCAACTCACCGGAACGGGCAGCAGACTCAATCCGCAAAAATACGGTGCAGCCTCAAGTGGTCGGCAGGATACCTTAACCCGCACCCAAGGCCGGATGACCGACCTGGATGTGCCCTCGGTCAAACGGCAATCAGAACTGGAAGGCTGGGGTATGGGGCCACAATGATGCGACCCAAACCTTATTGAACCGCGCCTTTCAGACCTTTGCCGGCTTTGAACGATGGCAATTTTGCTGCAGCAATGGTAATCGCTTCGCCGGTTTGCGGATTGCGGCCGGCGCGCTCTGCACGTTCTTTCACCTCAAAAGTACCGAAGCCTACCAAAGCCACGGAATTGCCTGCTTTCAACGCGGCTTGAATGGAATGTGTAATGGCATCCAATGCGCGGGTGGCGTCGGCTTTAGTCAGGTTGGCGTGGCTGGCAATGGCGTCGATAAGATCGGATTTGTTCATAAATTTAAGTGTAGGTTTAAGATAAGAAATTAATTTAGATACGATAAGCTACACATCTGTAACAACAGGGTGGTAGGCTATAAAAAGCGGTTATAAATACTTCAATTTTGCGTAAACTGTATATGCCAAGGAAGTTAAATATTATGAATTAATGGCCAACAACCCTTAAGATAAATTGTAATTTGGCTTAAACCAATGCTCGGCAAAAAAGTTCTCAATAATGTTTATTGGCATTACAGCCTGACGGTCTCTCAAGATTTTGAAGTACAACAGACTGTCAAAGCCGCCGAGGTTTTAGCCCATTTAAAACCGGGCCTTGATTACAACGTCATCAAGTATGACGGCAAATCCGAAATGCTGTCGTTGCTGTGGTATCCGAATTTCTTCGAAGGTCCATTCCCTGCCCTAGAGACCAGTTTTCGGATTGACCTGACAATGCAAAGAGTCGAAAAGCGCAGTTATCAGACCTCGTTAAATCCGCCGATCTTACATCGCAAGGAATTATTACTGAGCCGCGATGCGCCAAACTATCAGCAATTTACCCAATTAACCGAGACAGCCGAACAACTGGGGCTATTCGACGACACAATCAGGATTGGCTTCAAACAAGCCTGGGACGCATTAATCCGCGAAAAAGGTTTTCAAATCATCGATAACCAATTTCTGCCGATTGGCAATGATGAATCCACCGATAGCCTAACATTTGAATCGGTTGAAAGCACAAGCATTTCCCGGCACCTGACGGCGCTTTCCCGCAGTAATTTATCCGCGCCGATGCAATGCCTGGCGCGTCACGGATTTTTAGGCGGCTCGCTAACCGTATTCGATTACGGTTGCGGCAAAGGCGACGACATTCGTAATCTTTCGGCAAATGCCATTCCGGTGTCCGGCTGGGACCCGCATTACGCACCGGATCAACCCAAGCAAGCCGCGGACATTGTCAATTTGGGCTTTGTGATCAATGTCATCGAAAACTATCAGGAAAGACTGGAAGCATTGAGAGGCGCATATAACCTGGCTAACCAAGTGTTGGTGGTTTCCGCCATGTTATTCAACCAAAATGCATTTAAAGGCCAGGCTTTTAATGATGGCGTCATTACTCAGCGCAATACATTCCAAAAATACTATACCCAAAGTGAGCTCAAGGAATTTTTAACGGATTCCTTGGAAACGGACGCCATTCCTGTCGCGCCTGGCATCTTTTTTGTGTTTAAAAATCAAGATGCGGAACAGCGGTTTTTGCTTGGGCGGCAACGTAGCCAACGCAACGTTTTACGCTTAACGTATCGATCCGTTTCACCCGCAGAGCCAAAACTGTCTCAAAGTGAGAAGAAGTATTTGGCGTACAAACACCTTATCGACCCGCTGTGGCAGAAAATTCTGGAACTTGGTCGGCAACCCGACAAATCGGAAATCGATGCACTGATCGAGCTCACCGAAACCTTTGGTAGCATCGGCAAAGCCATACGCTTTACGCTGGACAATAATGAAGAAGCGCTACTCGAGCAAGCCCGGCAAAGTAAAATCGAAGACTTAATCACCTATTTCGCGTTACAGGCCTTTTCAAAACGCAAACCCTACAAACATTTAGAGGCAGGGCTTCAAAGAGACATTAAAGCCTTTTTTGGCGATTATCAAAATGCCATTGAAACAGCCAGATCAATTTTATTTAAAATTAGTAATGCCGAGCTCATTGCAGAAGCCTGTCAACACGCGACAGAGCAAGGTCTAGGATTTCTGGATGAACGCGAGGCACTGCATCTGCACACCAGCATGATTCAGGAACTACCTGCGTTGTTGCGGATATACATTGGCTGCGCCACGATTTTGTATGGCGATATCGAACAAACAGATTTAATCAAAATCCATATTCAGTCCGGTAAATTAAGCTTGATGCGCTATGACGACTTTGAAAATCAACCAATTCCACGCTTGATAGAACGGGTAAAAATCAATCTCCGTGAACAATCTTTCGAACTATACGAATACGGCGAGGAATTCGAACCAACGAATCTGTATCTAAAATCACGATTCATCAACGAGGAATACCCACGCTACGCTGAACAACTCAATTTTGATGAACAGTTGCAAGCGTTAAACCTATTTGATTTCAGCGGTTATGGACCAAAACCAGAGCAGTTCCGGCAAACCTTAGCCCGCGTTCGCTGGGAAATTGATGGTTTTGAACTGATTCGCAGCCGTTCAATTCCTGATCTTGATGAGCCTTGTGGTAGCTATCTGACCTATAGGCAACTCATCGAATGCGGAGAAACTCAACAAACTACAGGTATACCTAATCTCCCCAAACAAGCCGATAGCTATAATGCGCTATACGATCTAGTGCTCAATATAATTGACCCCGTGATTGATTATTTTGGCATGGTCAGGTTGACCTATGGTTTTTGTTCGCATGAATTAGGTAAGCATATTAAAAAACGAGTTGCTCCAAAATTGGATCAACATGCTGCGCACGAACTCAATAGCAAGAAAAATTTAATTTGCCCGAGGCTTGGCGCAGCAATTGATTTCATCATCGACGATGAAAACATGCGGGAAGTCACCGATTGGATTGTCGAGAACACATCCTTTGATAGGCTGTATTTTTATGGCGAAAATCGACCAATTCATATTAGTTATGGTCCTGAGCAAAAAAATCAGTATGTTGCTTTAGTCATAACTGATTCTGGCCATCAAGTGCCGCGAAAGCGAAAATAGTGGCAGGAGCGACTACTTGGGTATTGGTATGGTAAATTTACCGTCTATACTGATTGCTCAGCTCAGCTCAGCTCAGCTCAGCTCAGCTCAGCTCAGCAATCGAATATTTATGCCAGAAGCTTGCGGGTAGCGACAGGTTTCCATGCAAAAACAGCTCCTTATTGACTCAGTTTCTAGCAAGCGCATGGTGTAAAGCATTGTCCTTCGGTCGAAGCGGACACACAAATAAGCAACAAGGACCAGTTCAAAAGCTTAAAAACAAAGGTTTGTATTATGCGACTTCGCGATGTATTAAGTGTTCTATCGAAATCCTCCCCTTATGCAGTAAAAACTGATCGTGAGACTGCCTTGTCGGACGAACTCGATAAGGTTAAAGATTATCTCTATATCGAAACAGATATGGAGTCAGATTTTAGAAGCCACCTACAATCTTTGGCTATCGGCAAAAAAAAGATAATTTATTTATGTGGTAGCAGTGGTGATGGAAAATCAGAAATTCTAACTAGATATAGAAAGAATTTCGATAATATTGCTCACTTTCATCTCGATGCCACACATAGCTTCAGTCCAAAAGAAACTGCAATTGAACGATTAAATAAATTGTTTTCTGATTATGAAAACGGTGATAAATCTCTTGTTATTGGCATAAACATAGGAATGCTTGGTAATTATGCTGAAGAGGGTGATTATGAAAATGCAAAAATTGCAATAAGTAGTTATCTAAAGTCATCTCGTGAAACCGAAGGGCATGTATTCATTGACTTTGAAAAATATCCGAAATTCAAGCTTGAATCGCACCGTTATACATCTGATTTTACAGAAAAACTGCTTAAGCGTATTACTTCGACTGATAATAACATTATTCGCCAGTACTATGATAAAGAGCTTCAGCATCATGATGCTGACTTGAATCTGTGTGTTAATTATTATTTACTCTCATTACCTTCTATACAAAGGATTGTTGTAGAACTACTTTTTAAAGCCCGCTTGATGAAAGATCAGTTTCTAACTGCAAGAGGGCTTCTCGATTTTGTATATCATCTTTTTACTGGCCCCGGTTATCTATTTGATAATATATTTACATGTCAGGATAATGAAATTGTATCAAAAATAGCTGATTTTGATCCTGCTTTAAGGAGAACAAAGCTAATTGACCAGTTTGTGTTGAGTCAAAAGCTTGGAATCGATGATCCTGATTTCGATGAATTTAGGTTTTCTCTGAATTTGAAAAATTTCGATCTCCACAAGCTAAATTCACCCGAAAGCAATATCCGATTTTTTTACATAATTCAAAACGAGGAGCTTGGTAATAATTACCACAAAAAATTCAAAGCTGATTTCTCAGATGATTTGTTAGATAGGTATGCAACCATATGGCGATTACACAAAATGCCAAAAGAAACGGATAATAAAGCAGAACTAAGACCATTTTATCGAGATATTCTGATGGCCGCAATCAGCAAATACGTCAATAAAAATGCTCCACAACTAGGAAAAGAAGATTTTTTAATAGCATCGCGGGGGCGTTATCTAGTAACAGCTCATTTAGACATTAAACCAGATAACGCTGCAATAAAGCGTGAATCAGAAAATGGAATTGAAAATGTAAGCCATTTTTTAGCCTTTTTAAAGGTTAATGGGAAAGCTTTAAAACCTATCCCGATCAATATCAATTTATTGGAACTACTTCTTAGGATTGTGCAAGGCTATCAACCAAATAAGCACGATAAGAATGCCGTTGTATTGTTGGATGAGTTATTAGATAAGTTGTATGAAATTGCATCCAAAGAAAAAACACTATTTATCATAAGCGACCAACAGCGTTTCAATCTGAATGATGTTGAAGGTAATGGCAGTGAATTAGAAGTGAGTGGTGGATAAAAGTGTATTTAAGTAAAGATATGCAAATTACTAATAACAAACTAACCACCTATTTCCCTATCAGGACAAAGGATGAGCGAAAAGAATTTGATTGGGATAATATTTTGGGGGTGGTTGTTACTGATGTATATCGGAAAGAGCTATTAGATAAAGATTTCGACAAGTTCACAGAGCTATGTGAATTGGTGTTTAAGGCGCGATTGGATGATCCTAATTTTTGGAATGTCTTAAAAGAAATGTATTTTGACAGTCCGGATGCATTGAATATAGCACCAGAGTTTTTATTATTTAAATGCGAGCAAGCTGAAGAAAATAAACATAACCAAAGAGTTGGTAAAATGTTTTCCAATATGTTGGGCAATGTTGGTTTTGTTAGCTTAACTCCTATTACGTTAAATTTTATCGAAAAATTAATATATGACGTATTTCTAAATAAAGCTCTAAAGCCAGAAATTGATATTAAATCTCGTGATTTAAAAGAAGAGGTGTTTTTGCCATTTATGGCGGATTGCATTAAGCAAGACTTTAAATTTCTCAGAACCAAACCACGTTATTTGCTCGAGAATTTTAAATCCTTCTTAAAGCTATATGGGTTCCTTTATACCAGCCAAATATCACATAATTTGTTGAGGTGGGATCAGGGAGAGCCAGTGCCCGTACCCAATTATTTGATTTTAGATGTTGAAAAAGCTAGCCAGGAAAGACGTGAAATTCATGATAACGGGTATAAACAGCTCCAGAAGCACGTGCGCTTTTTATTTCCTTATTTATCAATGTCCGAGATGTTACAAGGAAAGACCGACGTAGTGAAACCCTTGTGGGCATTAGCAGAAAGCATTAAGGGATCGAACGAGGCAACAGACGAATTGAACGAATTTGCTTGCCGCTTTGTTGAAGAACGACAGTTAGCAAGAAGCAATGTTCAGAATAAAACGACTGCTAGTGAAGCATTGGCTCAGGTATTGAAATTATCGAAGGATCAATTTGAAACTGGGAACAAAGATAAAGACGACATTAACGCTAACTTTGCCAAAGCAACACTAAAGTCACTGTGTTCTGATTTCATTCAACATCGCGGTGCTGCAGGCGCTACGCTGGTACTAAATCAGGATTATCTATTGCTTCTTACAAATCTTGTAATTGGTGAAAATGAAAAGCTTCGGTTTAACGAGGTAGTTAAAGCGTTTGAGCGTCGCGGAGTCTTTTTTGATAAGCAGAGTCAGGCTGAAGTTGTACAGTTTTATGAGCGCATCGGAAATGTTGAGCGCATGAGTGATAGCGGGGATGCAGTGTATGTCAGAAAAACAGTTTGAAGATTTTCTTGTTGAGCTACTTGAAAAATGGGGTAGTAAGGATCTCAACCCAGGATTCCGTTATCAGTTTAAATCAGCCGATAACAAAAATAGTGAGTCGTTACTTTTGGCTTTGTTAAGGCGGCAGGAAGGCAAAATTCAGGACGGACCTACGGAGTTACCTTTCATTGAACTCAATGATGTGAAGTTGATTTCGGTGTTGCACGGTAATTCTTTGCATGGGTATACCGAAAACTACATATCTCGTTTACGAGATAAAGTATCGTCTCAGCAGAATGATTTTCAGAACACAGCTTTGTTAGTCATTCATAACAGCATGCTCGATACTATTATTAATTCTGCGGACGATCTCGCGCAAAAGAGTTATATCTGGCATCCATCAAGTCTTAAAGCAGAGTTAGAAAAACTCATTGATCCCTTTGGTAAACAACGCCATGTTTCAGCACATTTGCTCAATCTAGTCTACCAGCAGATTATCGAAAGCGAAGGCACTGTTTTTGGCTTTAATAATCTTTATAAAGCATTGCTTGATGGCGATTTGAAGTTTTGTGAGTTAGGCCTTTTACTCGATTCAGAGTTAATCAAATTTGATAATGATGCACAAATACAAAAACGGCTAGAAGAGAATAAGCAACTGCATGACCGTATAGCCCAGATCACCGAGCGATTTCCAAATGAACTTGTCGAAAAACTTGCAGAGCTCGATTTTGGTGAGAGTTTTGTCGAAAACAATTTTTCGGATCTAACATCATGGACGAACAACCTAGAATTTACGGCTTGCTATCAGGAACAGGCAAAGAATCGGGCTGCAGGTTTAAGGCTCGAATCTGAAGTATGTCCTCCAGAGATAAATCTAATATCCAGAGATAAAGCGGCTACAAAAGCAGGGAAGCGAGAGCGACATTTAATTCTGAATCTCAGTTCTGGAATTATAGATGCTGAGTTTGAACTGGTATTTATTGGTGCCACAGTAGAAAAAAGCGAAGTTGAGATAAAAGACGCGTCAGAGCCGAAGGTTAGCCTATTCGGTATTAATAACTCGGGTGGTAAGCGAAGCAGAGTTAGGTTTAAGTGTGTACAAGTTATGTCTCCCCTCTACTTCAGCATAAGACTAAGGCGAGAAAAAACTGCGGAGTGTTACAGCTTTAAAGTATTAGTGCTTCCAGCCTGTGACTTTTTAGTATCGGAAATTTCAAATAACTTTTTGGTTATTCCAAAACGTAAAAGCCTTTTGCTTCAAACCGATGAAAACAGTTTAAAAATATCAGAAGAAACTGCTGAAGCACATCTTGAGCAGATAGGCCAAACATTCGAAACAGATAATATCGGTACTGTTAATTTCGAAGTAATGGCTAATGAATCGGCTGAGTTGAGTTTCACGGTTAAAACTCAAAATTTCACACTGGACATTGAGGTTGAGGGTGCTGTGGCGTCAGATGCACTGACACTTCCTCTTTTATTGGATGCTGAACGTTATAACCGATTATTTGATAAATCCTATTTTGGCGTTTTTAATCGAGCTAAAAACAAGATAATCCTTGATAACCAAGAAGTGGCACCAAAGGCGCGAAGGTTAACTATCTTGCAGTGGGAACACGAACTTGTTAGCGACCAGTTGTTATACCGTCATGATGATCCTGAACGCAATATTTCCACGTCGCACTTAACAACTTTCCCAATACTAAAAGCTGCCTACTGTCGTTTCTTTTTAGAGTTACAGCAACGCAGAACATTACCTTCAATAAGTGGTTGGGATATCGAGTATAAACAGTGTGTAAAAGATGTAGTCACGGCATTTAACGACGCTATAGCTGATATTAGAACCAACGATCTGCTGACAAAAGAACAGAAACAGCTAATGTTTTTGGGGTTTGCAGTATTTGATTCAAGTGAATTTATTACGCCATTACATCCTGTTGTACTTGCTTACTACTTGTATTTGGCTGAGAAAATTTCTGAGGACAAGGAAATAAAGCAAAGCTTTTCAGAATTACCTAAAATCACCAAGGAACGTCTCAATCCACAAGGGTTATTGCCCTATATATATCACCCTAAACATGACTTTAGTTATGTGCAGGTTGAGCGAGAGAACAACTTCTGGTTGCAATTAGTACCTCAGCAGCAAACAAGTTTCAGCTTTATCCGCAAGCTCGTTTCTGAAAAGGTTGGCGAGTTTCAAACTGCATTTAGCATGTTGTTTAGTTGTGGGCCTAAAGCAAAGTTGCTGATTAACTCAGTTAATAACCATGACAACTCTGATTTATTCATGGGGCTAGTTGATCTCGTTAAACAGTTAAAAGATAAGGTGCCATACATCCATGTGTGCCTATATGACGATAAGCTGGAATATAATGAGTTTGACCGATTTTCTGAGCTTGGAAAACATGATGAAATCAAGCAGCGGTACGAATTGGACAAAGGAAAGGCAAGAGAGTATGCAGATCTGGTTGTTGATTTGCTACGAACCCGACTGACATACAGCAAATATGAAAACGGCAAGGTTAGTTCGCAACAATATGCTCACATTAGCTTCTTTCGAAATAACCAGCGTGTAGAGCGCACCGATGTTGATCCGGACCAAGAGTTAGGTGGCATAGTGTGCAACGGCTTAATTTCTGGTGAAGCTGCTGCTAATAAGCAAGACTGTTATTTCACCGCTTTTGGCTTAAAAGGGGTGGATATCAATGATTTGCCACATCTGCGGTTAGCCCAACAATATAACCGGCTTTTGAAGCCAGCGTTAAAAGCCAACGAACAACATGGTCATGCTAAATCAACAGCATTGGCCGTAAGCGATAACTTCAGATCATTGTTAGAGCGTTCTTATGACAGCTCTATTTGGACCTGTATTATTGATCCTAAAGTCACACTCGATTTCTTCGAGACATCGAAAGATGTTGTCTTGATTCACTATTCTGATAACTACACCAATTCAACGAACTACGATGCAATAACCGTTACCAAACAAACAGACCTTTATCGTAAAGTGCTTGAGCGTGACGAGAAAGGTGGTCACATTGAAGAGTTTAACGCTTTCAATGGCGAGTGGTTGTTGAAGATGATCACTGACCGGGATACAGAGCGAAAGGCTAAGCGCGGCGTTATTGGTGCTTATAAATATGTGAATTGTCTTCTTGCAGAATCTGATATTACCTGGATTCCGCTTTCAATAGCAGAAATGATCCGTGTTGCTGGGAATATCGGTTTAAAGATTAGCGAGTCTGATTTTTCAAGAGCGGTGCAAGGGTATAAGCAAGGCGCTATTTCGGATGACGTGCTTTTTGCTGGCTTTAAAGGTGATAAGCTTTATATGCTACCGGTTGAAGTAAAAACCGGTAAGCGTCAAACGCATAATAAAGGGTTCCAACAAGCAAAGGAGCTGAAACGTTATCTTACAGATGACTTACTCGGCAAGGATGACTTGGCTGGAATGCTTTATCGAGGTTTGTTTGCTCGACAAGTATTAATGCAGGTTGAAAAGTACGAGCTCTATAACCTCTACGATACCGGCTATTTCGAAGAGTTGACAAAAAATCGTGAATGGTGGTTGAAAGGCGAGTATCAAATAGGAACTCTGAAGGATTATCCTGAAGGGTTTTTATTCGTTAATGTTGAAGACCAAACCTTCATTGATGCGAATTTCACTGAAGAGGAAGAGGTCTTAAAAATCGAGTTACCGATAGCTGTCCTAGGGAATCTTATAAGAGCCCCATTAAAAAGCATGCTTGCTAATGCCAGAAGTGAAACGCTTTTTTATATTCCCGATGAGTATTTATTACGGCCACAAGTTGATCTAAATCAGGCGGACGAAAAAACTGATGTAACCCATTCGGAAATAGAACCGCAGTTAGCTATTGAGACAAAGAGTGCAGGAAAATCGACATCAGCTGTTCCCGCACCAATAGTTAATATCGACGAACCCTTGCGAGTTCTGTTTGGCCACGATGCACGTAATGATAAGCCTCTGTATTGGGAGCCCACCAATACCGCAAAGTTCATGAATACCAATACAGGTATCATCGGTACTATGGGAACTGGGAAAACACAGTTTACTAAGGCGATGGTAGCTCAGCTTTATCGCAACCAGCATAATAACGTTAATGCTGCTCGGATTGGCATGTTGATTTTTGATTACAAGTCAGACTACGTTGATGATGCTTTCATCAGCGCGACGAATGCAAAAAAATACAAACTGTTTCAGTTGCCGTATAACCCGCTGAGTCTATTCGGTGATACTCCAATGCTGCCGATTCACACTGCAGCAGGCTTTTCCGAAACCATGGCAAAGGCATATGGTCTAGGGCCAAAACAGCAGCTAAAACTCGAGAATTTGATTCTAGATGCCTACGCATCGGCTGGCATTTTACCGGAAAACTCATCGACCTGGGATAGACCTGCTCCTACAATCGAAGACATTTGGGCGTTATTCATTGCGCAGGAAAAAGTCGATGAGGACTCCCTATATGCTGCCTTGTCAAAATTAGCGAGATTTAAGATTTTTGAATCTATGCCGGAGAAGATGACAAGCCTGTATGAGCTTACTGAAGGAATAACGGTAATTGAGTTGGCGGGCTATCCTTCAGAGATACAAAATTTGGTTGTTGCTCTTACGTTAGACCTTTTTTACTCGCAAATGCAGAAGCGAGGCAAGCCAGATGTTAAGGGAGATTTTCGACAAATTACGAAAATGATTCTTGTGGATGAAGCCGACAATTTTATGTCGCAGAATTTCACTAGCCTTCGAAAAATTCTCAAAGAAGGCCGCGAGTATGGTGTAGGGGTAGTGCTTTCAACACAAGATATTACCCACTTCAAAACTGGTGAAAATAACTATGCGGCCTATGTACTAACTTGGGTAATTCATCGGGTAGCGGAAATACGTAACGCTGATATAAAAGCGATTTTTAATATCGACGATAAAGGAGAGCAAGAAAACTTAATGGAAACCATCCGAAAACTGGAGAAACATTTCAGCTTGTATATCGATGGAGAGAAGAAGCTTACAAAAATGAGAGACAAAGCATTCTGGGAATTATTCAAATTATGAGGAGTCAGATGTATGGCAACTAGAGATATTTTAGACTTTCTGGCGCCTGAGTACACTAGCTTTAATTCAACTAGCGATAAGATGTATTTAAAAATTGCTACTCGTGGTATTTCGATCACTCCCCGCTGGTGGAAGGAATACAGCGTTTATTTGAATAAGCTTAAATTTGATTGGAAGGAAGTTAAGTACACGGAATTAGCAAACGCACTAGACAGAAATCCTTCTTTAGCTTCAAAAACAGGAGTTTATATTTTTGTTATAAAACCTGACCTTCAAATTGCATCGCTTCCGGCATATGTATTCTACGTTGGAATCGCAGGAGAGTCTGGTTCTGGAAGGCCACTTAGAGAAAGATTAAAACAATATATACAAATTTCGGGAATTAAAAAGAGACCAAAAGTTGTAACTGCATTAGAGTATTATTACGATGTAACTACGATATTTTTTTCAGAGTTTGATGATACATCTAATTTGGAAGAAATTGAAGAATGGCTTCATGCATTTTATATGCCTTGGGCAAATGAAAGAGACTTCCCTGTAAAAATTAAAGAAGCAAGAAAATGTTATACATGAAAACCAATAAAATGAACAACTTTTATCCTGCATTAAGAGGTGTCATGGGCAGCTGGATTTACTATCCTATTTTAATGAACCCAGAAGATATAGTTAATAACGTTCAATCATCGAAAGAAATAAGAGAAAGTAAAAGCTTAGACGATTATTTACAGAGAGAACTTACTTCAAATGTAAAAAAGATATTTAATTACATTAGTACATGTGATGACAGATTTTTCAACTCGATTATACTTGGTGTATTCGAAAATACACCGGAATGGTTTTCTTTGAATATGAAAGGAATTGATGAGTTTGATGACTCAACCAGAGACTATCTGGAAGATTCCATGGGTATTTTAAAACTTACAGGAAAAGAAAGACTATTTGCAATTGACGGACAACATAGAGTTGAAGCTATCAAAAGATATTATGCAAGCAATCAATACTACAATGATCAGATTTCTGTAATATTGGTTTTACATGTTGACAACGATCCAGGTAAAAGAAGGACAAGAAAACTTTTCTCAGATATAAATAAAAAAGCACAGGCTGTTAGCCCAGGAGAACTTGCAATTATTGATGAAGAGGATATTGAAAACATCGTAGCTAGAAGATTTTTTAGCAACTATAATCGCATACCAAGTAATTCAATTAGCTTATCTAAGACCGCTCCCATTACGAAAAAACACAACAATTATTTTACTAATCTGTTAACAATAGTCTCAATCTCAAAGGCAATAAAAAAAACAAAGACAAAAGGTTTTTCTTATAATGAAGATACTCTTTATGAGCATCTAACTGACTTTTTTGACATTATTATTAATTCTATTCCAAGCATAGAAAAATCTTTAGGCAATGAAAATATTACTGAAAAACTTAGATTTCAGGATAATATGGCCTATATGAGGCCAATAGGGTTGGAAATTCTTGCCATTTGCTATAAGCGGAGTCTTAATAGCAATAAATTAAGTGATTTTGAAGCCTTTTTAAAAACCGAAGATCTTAGCTTAAAGTCTGAATACTTCAATGGAATGATATACCAAAAAGGCAAAATTTTTACAAAAAATAAAACAGATTCCGTAAATTCAATTCTTGATAAGCTGAATATCAAAAAGGAATAGTTTTTAGAACAAATGATATCCCCCTACCAATATGCAATCTAATAAAATTATTTATGTCAATTCCATCGAGCGCATTATTTTGAAGCAGATATGACTTTTTAAGAATAGCAAGATACGCATCGGCATATTCGCCGCCAAATGTTTTCCAAGTCATCTCAACATTACTGTCTGAAGGAATATCTTCTTTCGGAGGTATTGTTGGGTCTGCCAACGATATACATAATGCCCAGCGACAAAGCACGTTCCAATTCTCAATGCCGGTTTTCCGCTTGAGGATAATTAATTGCTGCTTCTGTTTCTCAGATAAGCGAATAATGTCGATGCTTTGCATAATTAAAAATATCCCTTAGTAAAGCTAGATGTCTTGGCTTCCTCGTCGTAACTAATATGGTATTCGTTACTTATGGATGGCTTTAATTTCTCGTAGTATTCGTCGATAATTTCTTCGTCAGTAGAAAGCAAAATGACCTGTTGGCTCGCTTTAGGAAAATAGTTATTTACCAAGTTAGTGCGGTGTTTTCCATCTAAGCGCCCTAATGGAGTATCTATTACTGTCGGTAACTCTTTGCCTGATGCTTCTGCGAGACCCCACAAAATAGCTATTGCCAATAATTGACGCTCACCAGCGGAAAGTTTACTCGGCTCCAGTGGTTGGTTATTGGCGTCAAACAGTGTTAATTCAAAACTTACTGGCGAGATACTCAGTGCACTTATTAACTGTTCTTTACGGCCGAGTGCATCGAACTTCTGTTTGACAAGCATTTCTAATCGCTCAATATTTTCTGCAACCAATTGCTCAGAAAAGCCTTGTAACGTGGTTTTTAGCTTTTTAATGTGTTCACTGACTTGAATAGCGCGTTTTTGCTCAAAGGTGTCTTTATTCTGCTGCGCCAATAAATTGGTATAGCGCTGCGATAAAACATTGCTCTTGGCTTGAGCTTGTTCTAATAACTGCTGTTTCTGCCTTAAACGCACATGCATGTTCTTAAAAGTGGCCTCACATTCGGCCAGTTCAGCAATCAAGTGCCGAACAGAATCGTAATCTGGAATGGTATCAAGTTGCTTCTGCAAAAGAGCCTGCTTCTCGAGCAAATCAGCTTCCGTTTTCTTAAGTTGCTTACGCTGCTTTGACTCCTCTGCTATACGTTTATCTAGCCCATTAAAAATACTTACCTCAGTATTAAGGTAGCATTCAATATCGGTAAGCTTCTTGCGCTCTTTTGCCAATTCCGCCATGGTGCTATTAACCTTGGTGATCGCATCCATTGGTGTGCCAGCTGCCTTAAGGCTTGCCAATATTTTTGCCTCATACTCACAAATTGCTTTATCGAGTACTTTGGCTTGGTGGGCTTCGGTTTCGAGTTTGATCTGTGTTTTTGTTTGTTCGATGAGTTCTGAAACCAAGCCTAACGGACCAACACCTGCTGCAAGTTTAATCTGTTCAGCTTTATTCAGTTTGAGTTTTGCTTCGACTGATCCTAATTCAAACTTTATTTCGTCGCGCTTTTCAATTAGATGGGCGCCAGCGTTACGAACAGCCTGGCGCGCTTTATTTATTGCGATATTGGTGTCACTAGCCTGTTGCTCTAACTCAGCAATATCTTTTTTTAGATCTGAAATAGTCACATTGTACTGCCCCATCTCGTCTTCGCAGACAGACACTTTTGCCATTACACTTTGGTCGACATTTCCGCTTCTACGCTTTTTCTCCAGCTGTCCTAGGTCAAGTTGTAATTGACTGAGTAAGTCTAAACCCAACAGATTTTCGATGCCGGTTTTAACTAGTTCAGAAGAACGTTGAGGATGGGCAAGATTTTCAATTTTTTCACCATCGAAAAAGAATAAATCTGACAAAGTAAGAGGAATGAACTCATTTACAAATTCATCCCAATACTGGCTAAGGTGTTCATCATATTCATCGTCGCACCATACTTTTACCTTGTCTTTCGGATCGGTAAAGCCTTTAGCCGTCCAACTACGCTCAACCTTAAATTCGCGTATGGAATTATTTGTCTGGTGTTTAAACGACAATGACAGGCGAACTGGCGCATCATTGTTGGTAAATCGATTTTTGCAGCTTGCCAAAAAAGTACCATAAGCAATACCTGCACGGTTCGAACACTTGGCATGCTTGCCATACAACACAAGCTGTAAGGCATCTAGAAACGTAGTTTTACCTCCACCGTTCAACGCACCAAACAAAACAACAGGCTTTCCATCTTTAACTCGTAAATCAACAACATGTTCACCTTGGTAAATACCGAAGTTTTCGATAATAAGTTCTTCAAAAATCATCGCTGACTTCCTCTGTTTCAATCAGCAATGAGCTGTATCCATGTTCATTAATTGAGCGTGTAATGATGGCTATTTGTTCGCCCAGATTATCTTTATCTTGCGGTGCCAGGCTTGGAGAGTTATCCAGTTGAATTTGCAGTTCATGGCGTTTGCGTTCTAAAGCGAATTTTTTTGCTTCTTCGAGCGAATAGAAAGCGCCTTTTTCTAAGCTTTCATTGAGTTCATTGGCTAGATTTGCTCGACGCAATTGATTTTTGTGATTATTGGCAATGGCCGTAACTGAGCGAATTTGTTGATACATCAAGCCATCTGAATCACCATGCTCACTACAATATAGTTTTAATTTGTTCAATACTTGTTCATTAAGAATTGGGTGGTGAGCCCGTTTTTTCCCAGGATAGGCTTTGCCGAGCACACGCTCATAGATACCAGGCAAACTGTCTTCAACTTCGAGTTTTTCTTCTAGCCATATTCGGCGTATCTCTTCTAATTCTTCTAAAGGAAGCAGCTCGAGACTCTTTACTTGGTCGGGCCCAAGCATTTGCACGGCTTTTTGAGCTTCTAATACCTTTTCGAGTAGTTCTTCACGAAAATTCTGTACGTAAGGACCAGGAACAATATCCGCACCATGCTTTGAGACATGAACAGTGAGTGCACCGTTCATGCGTCGGAAGTCGCGCCGACTTTTATCGCGGCGAAGTTTGTCTAATTTTTTATCTCTATTGGCGTCGTTAACATCAATTTCGTTTCGTAAAGCAAGCAATGGGAGCATCCATTCTTTTTCTTCGTCATTTGCAATCATTGCTGACATAGATTTATCTTCAGAGACCATAGTGCAGACGTAGCATCCAAAACGACTATCGCCACAACTTTGCGTGCTTTTATCGACAACTAAGGGGCACTCCCCGCCTTCAGTCGCACCTTGATACATCCCCATTAGATCTTGGTTTGGGAAGTTCCAAGGATTTTGTACTGAATTCAGATATATCCATACATCATCATTGGTCCATTTGGCAATTGGGGTATAGACCCACACCCGATCCAAGCTACCATTGGCTGTTAATCCATCAGCTTTACGGGTATTGGTTTCAATATTCTCGTAATACTCCATTGATGCAGAGCGTGCAGTGCTTTCTGCTTTGCGAGTTCCCAGCACTAAAATAGCCTCGCCTCGTTGGTCAACAAGGCTATTTATGAAAGTATTAGAAGGCGATATTTTTAACCGGTCAGTGCACCAACGAAATTTATAGCGTGGGGCTGGATAACCCTTTCCAATTAAGTTAACCCAAAAACGATCTTTCACTGCTGGCGTCAACCTGTGAGGGATAATAGGTAAGCCTTGTTGTTCTGTTGCTTCTTTCATGTGTTCGAGAGACTTCTCTACCCACATTGCAACAAATGGGTTCTCTACCAGTGTGTCCGTACTAATGACATGTACATCTTTGTGGCATTTATCATCCCTTTTAAGCTCGAGTAATGCGCACCAGATTAGCTGCAAAATTGCCGTGGAGTCTTTTCCACCGCTATAACCGATCACCCAAGGAATTTGATCAGATAGATATAGCTGTTTAACGTTAGCTTTAGCGTCTTCTATTGTATTTTTTAGGCCTTTATCGCTAAATGCAGAGTAGGCTTTAATTAATTGCTCACTTGCCATCATTGGAACCATTAAATTTGCTCTCTTGTTTTTGTTGTTCTACTGTAAGAGAAAGTCCTAAATGGTGTTTTAAAACATTAACTGTTAGCAATGCTGCAACATTACTATGATCCATTCTTCCATTGTTATAACAACGGCCTTCCCACATCTGTTTGTTTGACCTATCCCAATCAACAGTTTTTAGTTTATTCAGAATGGATCGCCATTTTTTTTGATTTGCTAATAATTCATGACCGAGAATGGCAAAACTTTTCAAAACAATCGCCCTAAACAACACATAATGTTTACGGTCTTCAGGTTTAATTTGATGGCTTTTAGCTTGTTGCCACAATGGAAGATTTTCCGCCAAACAATCCCAAAAGCATATTGCCTCTTGTGCTTTTATTTCCCAATTTTCTGAAGTAATTTCCTTTACTAGTTCCATATTCGCAGCATATAGAGAGCTGTGCATAAACAACTTTGATGATCGGGCACTTAGACTGTTATCCGAGAAGTCGATAACGCCTTTAAAGAACGCACTTTTATTTGCAACTTCATTTGATAGCAATTCTTCTGGGGCATCACCATAAAGAACTGCTGTTGATTTACTTGCCTTCACCGGGTAAAGATTTAAGTCTCTAAATATTTTTTGCCTTTGTTTTAAGTCTTTATTCACAAAGAAAACTACGGAAATAGTTTCATCTCCCAAGCTAGGATCTTCCTCAAGCGCCCTGTTAATCGCGGCTGATCTATGTTGTCCGTCTGTAATATAAAATTCAGCTTCATCGTCAACTAAAAGATTGCCTATTTTTAAGCCATGCCCTTCAGGGCTTATTGGCTGAAATAAACAACTCCCATCAATACATGCTGTTAAAGACGAAAATGCGTAATCAAATCTGTTTTGGTGAATGTACTTAGTTATTTGTGGGATACGACTGAGATTAAGTGACCGTTGAGCTCTGTCTTCTGCGCACAATGTTGACTCATCGAAGGTAAATATTTTTTTAAGTCTTTTTAAAGGACACATGACAATAAAATACTCATTGCCCGCCTGTGTTCCTCGGATAGCAGGAAAACTAATTCCAGATACGATGCTACTCAAACTGATCCACCTCTGTTGCTCAATTTATGTTCGAACGAAAACTCTATTTGTTCGTCCGAACAGCGAAGGATATACTATCAAAGCTTACTGAGTAAGTCTCCAACTTTATCGCCTAATCAGACCCTTATGACTATTTACCTCGACTACAACGCCACCACGCCAGTCCTCCCCGAAGTCGCAGATTTGGTTTACAAAATGATGGTTGATGAGTTTGGGAATGCAGGTAGCAGGACCCACGAGTTTGGTGTTGCAGCTAAAAGGGCTGTCGAGTTAGCAAGAGGTCAGGTTGCTAATGTTGTCGGTGCAGAAAAATCAGAGGTGATTTTCACAAGTGGTGCGACAGAGAGCAACAACATTGCGATTTTGGGATTACGCGAATTTGCAGAAGCAAACAACAAAAAACATATCATCACAACAAAAATTGAGCATAAATCTGTTCTTGAACCCATAAAGCACCTTCAAAAACAGGGTTTTGATGTTACCTATCTCAATGTAGGAGAAAGTGGAGATATTGATGTAAATGAGCTCAAAGCAGCTTTACGTGATGAAACTTGCCTCGTTTCCATTATGCATATCAATAATGAGACCGGCTCAATTCAGCCTATTGGAGACGTCTGCCAAGCTCTAGCTTCGCATGAAGCTTACTTGCATGTAGATGCGGCTCAGAGCTTCGGTAAATACCCTTCCGATATTGACAATCCAAGAATAGATTTAGTTAGCGTTAGCGGCCATAAGTTATATGCGCCCAAGGGCATAGGCACTCTAATCCTGCGGCGAAGAGATTTTACGAAGCCACCACTAACACCAATTTATTTGGGCGGGGGTCAAGAGAAGGGACTTAGGCCAGGAACATTGGCTGTTCCATTGATTGCTGGTTTTGGGTTGGCTTGTGAGTTAGCTCAAAAGAACGCCCAAAAGTGGTGTGAGCATGCAGCATTTTTGAAAGCCAATTTAATGGATTCCTTAAAAGCATTAAATGCTGAGTTCCTTTGTAATCCAACGTCACCTTATGTTTTGAACTTTTCAGTGCCTGGAGTGAACTCGGAGGCATTAATGGTTCAATTAAAAGGTATCGCTGCGGTGTCAAACGGTTCCGCCTGTACATCAAATAGCTATACACCGTCTCACGTTCTATCGGCTATGGGGTTAAACGAAGAGAAAATTGCAGGGTCGATCAGGATTTCATGGAGCCACTTAACTAAAACTGTTCCATCGGATGAGATCTGTCGATCAATTAAAGAACTTTTGTGATTTAAAAATAGAATACGTAAATATCTGACTAATTTAATTCTGCACAGTAAAGCACTTAACACACATTTCGGTATGCATCGATGGTTTGCCGAAACAGAGCAAAAACCAGGCTGTACAGATTCAAAAAAGTTAAACTGTAAGGCTATTTTTTAATTGATTTTAGGGAACATGCCAGACAGCACTTATAAACAAGCCGCGGGATTGATCCGTGAGGCTGAAAGAGTCAGCAATTTTCCGGTTCGTGTGACTTGGGACGATATCTAAACGCCAACGACGCTATTGAAGTCAGCAAAAGCGGTACGATTAATTTCGCCAGCCTGGCAAAGCCGATGCAACCGACCGAAAAAACCGAGGTCGTTGCTAACGCGGAGAGCTATAAAGCCCTGCTAAAAAAATACAATACGCTGCCAGACAATGCCGATACGTTGAAGAAAATTTACAAACACGCCGTGGCTTTAAAGGATGTTTGTCCTGATCCGGCACAGTTTAGAACGACCTTATTCGATCTGTGCCATAAGGCTGACCCGAGCATTAGCAAAACGACCGTGAACAAAGCGTTTCACTATTTTGTCGTCATGGGGTTGGTACATACCGAAAAGGCTAAAGGTGGCGTCGACGCCGTTCGTGTAAAAAAAATGACACTCAAGGATTTTTTATTGAAGTCCGACAAGCTGGTTATCGCTAAGCTACTGGAACTGGGTAAAACCCATGCCTTGGTTTTGAAAGCCAAGGAAATTAAAAAGCTGACTCTATCAACAATCAGTAAAGACAGCATCAAAAAATTGATCGGTGAATGAGGCAGGTTGAAAATCGGCGGAGGATGGGCCCAGCAACTCAACTCGCGCTTAAATGCTCACCTTAAATGCAGCTTTTGTAATCATCGTCCACTAATGGGGTTAATACATATGGTCTCGTCATTATGCTTCGAGAGAACGGCGTAAATCCTTGATGAGACGGTAAAGGTGTAATGGGTCAGTCGGTGAGGGGATAAAACCAAACCGCTCGTAAAACTGTTTAGCGGGCTCGTCCTTGGCGTGAACAGCAAAAGCACGTATACCGCCAATGTCGGCAGCCTGCAATGTGCGTAGCATGGCGTCTTTCAATAAGCCGGACCCAATCTTGCGGCCTTGCCATGGGGTACTTACAGCCAACCGAGCTAACAACATGACGGGAACAGGGTGACGGGCCAAGCCTTTGGTCAGGCGCTCCGGCGCATCGCCAAACGCGACTTCGCCCACAACTAGGCTGTAGAAGCCGATGATCTCCTGGTCATGCAGACCTATATAGGTTTGCGAAGCGTTGGCGTGCTGATTGCCTAGCGCATAGCGAATAAGAAAGCGATCAAGTTCATCACGTCCACAGGTAAAGCTATCAACGGGATGATCGCGCCGTAGCTTCTCAATCCGAAACCCTGTCATTCGGTCGTCGGCACATCAAAGGGACTCGGCTCGCGGAACAAACGCTGGATCTGGGGCACAACTTGCGGCGGTGCATCGAGTGCGGCCATGAAATGTTCCCATTGCTCGGCATTGAGTTCAAAGCGTTGTCGCTCACTAAGCGTTTCTGCGGCGCGTGATAAGGCACTCGCCAATACAAATTGACTGACGGAACAATGGGCTGCCTGGGCCGCAGCGCTCAAGGTTTGTTTTGCTTCAGGCGATAATCGCAGGTCAAGTTTGGTGGTGCGTGTCGATTGAGCAGCCATAATACCTCCCTTAGGCATAGGAGTGCAGTATAGCCGCCAGACGTTGTCATGACAATAATAAGCCAAGCCGATTCACGATACCTGACAGGCCGGGTCGACTCGGTAATGCGCTGCCTATTTTTCGCCCAGTAGTTGAATCAAATGGGGCGTTACTCCTTCGGCGCATCGGTATCCAACGAGGGTTGAGGCTCCACATTCAATCCTGATTCCTGCCTCGCCAATCTTACTTCCTCCCCATGCCCCTGTTCATACGCTGCCTGATGCGCATGCCGCTCCATCGTCACAATTTTATTGGCTAGCCGCTGCAATCGCTGCTGCCACTCTAGGCGCGCGGCAATGCAATGTTTGTTGGAGATGATCTGGCACAGCCACAATGTGTCCATCACTATCATCAATTGATCCAGCAAACGAATCAACTCGACGAATTGCGCAATTTGGGGTGAAGCGATCTTGGCTACAAACTCCCTAGGGTGCGTGTAGGTCGGCGTTTCGCTGATGCCGTTGTCGGCCTTGAGTTTTTCCAACCGCATCTTTTCCTGCTGCAGTTGCTCCGCGCATTCGGCAATCATCTGACTGACGATACTTTCGATTTCATCAACGGTTTCTTCTCGGCCAATGATGCGCAGGATCACGTCGATCGCATACAAGGACACCATGAGTCGGTGATAGCTATCACGGATGACCCGAATAGCTTGCTCGCTGTTGATGTTAAACGTACGCTCAAATATCGGCCGACTGATGGCGCGACGCGAGGCTGATTTTGGCTGAGGAGCTGTTTCGGACATGACCGTTTCCCATGTTGGATAAATGAGCCATGATCGTAAGCCAAATTTTTTTTGGCCTTTTTACAATAAAGGCCGAATTCGACCTTTATTGTACGAGCATCCTTAAATTTTTCTGTTTCAATGCCTGACAATTGAATCGGTTAGCTTTTTGCTTGCCTGTTTTTCTAATTTTCTTGGCTGATCTTTCAGGATTGCCTTGTTCCGACTGCGGTCGGCGTTCCGTTTTTAAGCGGCGGCGGTGGTTATCCATCGGCGTGTCAGGTGCGTCAAGCCTGATGTGATGGTTGTGTTTTAGATTTTCATCCTGTCTGGGAGTGCTTATTCCTAGCCGGGAATGTGCCTGCCGGATGTGACCCATCGCCGCGCAGGTGGGTTTTATTTTCAATTGTCGGGCGCGGACGATAGGAGGACATCATCATGGCCAATCGTGGTGTAAACAAAGTCATCTTGCTGGGCCGTCTCGGCGCCGATCCGGATATTCGCTATTTACCGAATAACGGCGGTAAGGTTGTGGCAATTCGCTTGGCAACCAGTGAAGTTTGGAAAGATGCAAAAAACGCCAAACAGGAACGAACTGAATGGCATCGGGTCGTGTTTTTTAAAAAACTGGCCGATACCGCCGGCGATCTTTTGAAGAAAGGCAGCAAGATCTATGTTGAAGGCGCTCTTCGCACCCAGCAATGGGATAAGAACGGCGAAAAGCGTTATCGCACGGAAGTGGTTGTGCATGAGTTGCAACTACTCGATCGCCCAACTGTGCCCGCATCTGCAAACGGTTCATCATCGAACCCGGCATCAGAAGACGCTGATTGGGATGACGAGTATGCCGATATGCCGCTCAACTAAACCTAGCTATTCGAGCTGTCGCAAGCGAGGGTAAATTTTAACCTACTGCCGACCCGTTTTTGCGGTGACGGCTTTTCAACCCAAAGGGGACGACTATCCCCGTTGGGGCCATGGCGTTCCCATTTTGATAAGGAGACCCACCATGAGCAATCAAAACCGAAACTATCAACCTAAGTCGCGCGACTTACCCATGCCGATGGCAGCCCAGCAAGGCTATGGTATTTCGGAGCAGTCCTGGAAAGTATTGACTGAAGTCACCTTTCCGACCGCCAAAACCCCGGAAGCCATTCTGATGGCGCTGGATTATTGCAAGGCCCGCAAGCTCGACATCTTTAAAAAGCCGGTGCATATCGTGCCGATGTGGAGTGCTGCTTTAGGCCGCAATGTCGAGACCGTCTGGCCGTCCATCATGGAAATCCAGACTACCGCGTCTCGGACCGGTGTTTGGGCCGGCATGGACAGACCCGTCTGGGGTCCTGATATCACCAAAACCTTTACCGGTCGCTACAAGGACGACAACGAGCAATGGCAGGAATCCAGTGTCACCGTGACCTTTCCCGAATGGGTGGCGGTTACTGTGTACCGGATCGTCGCCGGCAAACGTTGCGCCTTTACCGAGGAAGTCTACTGGCTGGAGGCTTATAGCACAGCCGGTGGTAAACACTCGCAAGTGCCAACCGCCATGTGGATCAAACGCCCTAAGGGGCAATTATCCAAATGCGGTAAAGCTGCGTCGCTCAGGGCAGCCTTTCCGGAGGAATGCGGTTATGCCGCCGAGGAAATGGATGGCAAAACCCTTGACGATATTGCCGACGGTAGCGTGATCGATGGTAGTGCCACTTATATACATGATGCTGCTTCTGGCAGTAATGATCATGATGTGATGGGCGATGCTGGCGTTGATACAAACCGCGTTATCGATCTGTCGCAAATCCATCCCAAGGTGCAAAAAGCGGTCGCCGAATTGGTTAGACGGACTGCGGGGGCAGGAGCCTGGAAAGCCGCCTACGACTATGCCAACCAGAAGTTCAGAGGTATCGATCTGACGTTTGCCTTGGCCGAGTTGGACAAGGTCTCTGAGGTCGAACCCAGGACCACACCGGTATTGGAACAATCTGAAGCGACGGCCATGCCGCCATTGACACCGAAGGACATGGCTATGACGCAGGCGCGTCAGGCTTTGAATACCAACCGTTAGTCATTTCACTGTATAGGGCTGTCATGTTGCTTAATCACGCAATCGGCTAGGCCTTTTTCATATTGATGTGTGCTGGATTTCAGTATCCATCACATTCAACTACCACCCCTTCAGGGCGTCATGACTCGCCCGTGTGGGGATTCATGATGCTCTGAGTTTTAGTTAAGGAGAGATCATGAATGCAATCGATCAATCGTTAAATCGTCTGCCGTGTCATACCGACTGGCGGCGTTACGACTCACCCACGGTGATTCGCCGACATGGGCGCGGCTTTTTAGAACGCAGTTTTAAACCGGGTGTAGCCGTGGCAGAGGTCGACAAACCCTCCAAAGCGGAATTACACCATTTGGTGGAAAGTTTTGGCGGCTTGGTATTGCCAACTGCGGATGCCGTGTTGTTGCTATTTGCCGATTTCCATTGGGCCAAGCGCTGTGAACAGCATTTAACCCAACGCGGCGTGCCCTCGTTGCGGTTAGGCTGCCACATTCAGTTGCCGGAAGCCTGGCAATGAACGTCATCGACGTTTCGCAACGTTCCGACGCCTGGCGGCACTGGCGTTCACAAGGCGTCAGTGCCAGTGAAGCGGCCATCGTCATGAACCGCTCGCCTTACAAAACCCCTTGGCGGCTCTGGGCAGAAAAGGTCGGCCTGGTGCTGGAAGCCAGCCTGGACAACAACCCGTTGATCCGCGCCGGCATCCAGCAAGAGCCCGAGGCTTTGCAACGCTTTGAGGATAAACACGATCTGATGTTGTTACCACTGTGCGGCGAGTCGGAACAGTATCCGTTGATGCGGGCTTCGTTCGATGGCTTGTCCGACGCGAATGAGCCCGTGGAAATCAAATGTCCACACGAAACCACATTTTTGGATGTGCTGTTGAATCGGGAAGCGTCCGAGGCCTATCAACTGTATTGGTGTCAGGTGCAACAGCAACTGCTGGTGTCCGAAGCGCAACGCGGCTTTTTGTTTTTCTACCATCAAGGCCAGGACATCGAGTTTGAAATTCAGCGCGATGAGATTTTTCTCACCCAGCTGGTCGATAAAGCGATGGATTTCTGGTCGGCGGTCAAATCGAAAAAGGAGCCGAGTAAGGATCCCGAGCGTGATTTGTATTTACCCAAAGGTGATGCTGAGCAGCAATGGCAACAGCAGGCGGCGAGTTATCGCAATCGTGCCGTGAAAATCGCGGATTTGAAAGCGGAACTGGCCACCTTGGAGGCTAATCAGGCGGCCATTGAAAACACGTTGGTGTTGCTAATGGGCGATTACGTGGCCGCAGAGCATTCCGGGTTGCGGATCAGCCGGTTTCAAAGCCAGGGTGCTATCGATTACAAGGCAGCACTGCACGCCTTGCAACCGGATGTTCAGGCTGCGGCACTGGAACGCTATCGTAAACCGTCTGCCACGCGGGTCCGCGTGACTTGCCGGGATGACGACGGCAAACATGCCGAAGTACCGTTCGATGCCCAAGCCTTGAAAGACCTGGCGGGTGTGGACTTTTGGTTTTGAGGGGTCGTTTCAAGACATCCTGTAACCCTGGTGGTTACGGGATGTTCATTGATGATGGTCGGCTACGAGAGTTGACGCCGGACACCTGATGGAATCCTTCAGTTTAGGCCTGTCGGCTTTAGGCTGGGCTTTAAGAAAAGTCCAACCCAAAACCAGCATCGTTCAGGCATTCCCTTCGTGGAATCCCGAATCCGGTTTCGACCGGCGTTCCGTTATTAAGCGGCATGAGCGTTTGCCTCGTGTGCCAGGTGCGTCAAGCCTGGTGTGTTTAGTTTGTCCCGTTGGGGTTCATCACCCTCACGGGACTCGATGACCCCTTTTAATCATTGAAGGAGGTCATCATGAATCACGACTTTTGGAAAACCTTGCAGGGCTGGTTGAACGTTGCGCATAGCGACGACATTCATGCCAAAAAGCGGTTGCTGCTGGATCTGCACGGTCAACTCTCGGACCCCGGTTTGAGAAGCGACATTCAGCGCATCCTGCGTTTGATGGATCGGGAGCTGTTGGCCCGTGCCGAATGGGCGATGTACTGTGTCATGCAGTTACGTTAATTTCTTTATCTACCCTGGGTTGCCAGGGTTTTAACCACCTGTTGGGGCCCATTACCCCTCGGGGCGGTGCGCCCCTTGTCATTTGAGGTTAGTCCTCGAGGAGCTCACCATGTACCAACACTATTCCATTGCCGACACCTTCGGCATTCAGGCCCCTGCTTCCATGAAAGTGGAAGGCTTTGCCCCCGGACAAAATACCTATGTACCGGCGCAAAAACCCTATGTGTTTCGCAAGGATCACTTGCGCGATGTGTTGGCGTTTTTAGGCGCAGCCAATGGCGATGGCTTATACCTGACCGGTCCCACCGGTTCCGGTAAAACCTCGTTGTTGGAGCAAGTCGCGGCACGTCTCCATTGGGGCGTGCATTCGGTCACTGGTCACGGTCGATTGGAACTCAATGACCTGCTAGGCCAGTACATGCTGGTCGACGGCGGCGCGATGAAGTGGATCGACGGTCCGTTGACCCTGGCGGTTCGCCTGGGTCATGTGTTGTTGATCAACGAAATCGATGCCATTGATCCGGCTGAGTTGATTGGTTTGAATGAAATTGTTGAAGGGAAACCTCTAACAATTCCGCAAACCGGCGATGTGATTGTCCCGCATCCGAAGTTTCGTTTGGTGGCCACCGGCAATACCGCTGGATCTGGCGATCAGTCGGGATTGTATCAAGGTGTATTACGTCAGAACCTGGCGTTTTTAGACAGGTTTAGACTGATGGAAGTCGGTTACCCCGAACCTGAAGACGAAATGAAACTGTTGGCCGATGTAGTGCCGAGCATGCCGGAAACGGTACGCGAAAGCATGATCAAAGTCGCCAATCAGATTCGTAAAGTCTTTATCGGCGGTGCGGATGGCAGTGGCATGTTGTCGGTGACCTTATCCACGCGCGGCTTAGTGCGTTGGGCGTCACTGGTGGCCACCTTCAAAAGTGCGCCCAATGCCTTGGCGTATTCCTTGGACCGGGCCTTGACCTTTCGTGCCGAACCCGCCGAACGCGAAGCGATTCATCGGATCGCCAAGGATGTGTTTGGCGATGACTGGCAGATCTAATCATGGCTGCCTGGAATCTCTATCGTCATCGTAATACTGACGGCGGCTCCAAAGACTGGGCGATAACCACCCATGCTGACGGATCAATCTCGACACGTTGGGGCAAGACAGCTTCTCGTCTGCCGAGCATCAATACGCGAACGGGAATACGCCAGCACGATATCGAACAGCAAAAACAGGCCAAGGGCTATGTGTTTGTGGCCGTGGTGGACATTGACGGTGACGGCAATGTGGTGTTTCCGGGTAAGACTTCGGCAACTCAATCACAAGTGCCAGAGCCTGATTCAAATCCAGAGCCCATGCTAACGCCGCCAGTTGAGTCGCTGTATTGGACCATTGATTGCCATGCCAAGCAGGCGGTTCGAGTGGACTTGGGTATCGAGGTCAGGCGACTGATCGGAGTTATTCAATCCGTATCGGATCAGCACTCTAAGCCTGAAAAAGACTGGGATGGCTGGCAACAGTGGATTGATGCCACCCTCAATGCCGAAATCTTTGATCTGAGCGGCCAGATTAAATCAGCGCATGGCATTCTGCCTTGGTTGTTTTTACTGGCATTGAAAGCAAAAGGCTTTAAAGGCGTGGACATTGATATTGCCACCGAAACCGCCCGAGATCTCTCGGTCGATCTGAAAGCTGAACAGGACGTGCTGGCATTTTTCGGCACTGATCTGGACAGCATTCGGGACACCGCAGAAGTCTTAGGTTTGCTCAAACCCCGCTTAAATCTGGCAGCGGCCATGTCCGACACGGACGACTGCTGGTTTTAACCGGTTTGTTATTTTCATTTAACCCTACAGGGGCACATCGACCCCAGCGGGGATGGGTGTGCCTCTCATTTTAGGAGGTTCCCATGTCTCATGAAACGCAAATCATCTTAGACCGCGTGGTCTTGGTAAAAGTGGATGCCAATATTTACGGCGCCCGCAAGAAACTGAAAAAAGAAGACCTGGTGCTGGCCGATGGTAGCAAATTGCCGCCAGAGGATTTAGCCAGTTTAGGGTCTAAACGTTTGCTCGATCCGGACAAGCTGACGGTGTTCAACCGTCTGAAGAAGGAAGCCGAACGTATTTGTTTGCGCGTCGGTACCCGCTTTCTGGGTGGCTTTGCCGTGCCGGTTGAATCGGCCGCCAGTATTACCGAGGAACTTGAGCGTATCGGGCTGGATTTTGCTGCGGCTAAAACCGAGTTTATTGCCGGTTACGATGCGGCGGTGACGGACTGGGTGGTTCGCCATCCGGAATTTGCCGGCATTATCGAGCAAGCGGTGGATTCGGTGGAGTTTGTCTCGACGCGGTTGTCATTTGACTTTCTGGTGGTCAGTGTCGGGTTACCCGAAAGCTTGCCGCCGGCGGATGTCGCGCGTCTGGACAGCAAAATCGGTTCGCTCAGTGAGCAGATGTTTTACGAAATTTCTGTGGAAGCCAACCATCTCATCGAGCAGTCGTTGCTGGGCAAAGAACAAGTCACCCGCAGCGCGTTACGGCCGATTCGCCGTATGCGGGACAAGCTCGATGGACTGGGTTTTCTGGACTATCGGGTGGCACCCGTCGTCAGCACCATTGACGATCTTCTGGCGAGAATCCCCACCAAAGGCGCTATTGAAGGCAGTATTTTGCAGGAGATTTTAGCCACGGCGATGCTGTTGTCCGATCCGGATAAAACCCGTCGGCACGGTGAAGGTTTGTTGGTTAATCAAACACCTGTTGTTGAAGAGACGGGCGTTGATGAAACCTTCGAATTAGAGCCACCAACGGTACTAGCAACAACAGTCATCACTGAAACCAATTCAGACAGTCCCGATTTTACCGATCTGTTTGATGGCATCTTTGACGATGAACTTGAAGCGGAATCGGCTGCGGATAACTGGGCGATTGAGGTCTTGCTGGATAAAAGCCAGGCGGAACTGGACACAGATAACTTTGCTGATGAATCCAACCAATCGGAGCATTCAGCAGAACCTGAAACGGTGACTGCAGGAAGCAATGACGAGGAGGATGATTCTGACCAGGATTATTGGTTCTGATCTGACGCCATTTAACACTTCACCCATTGGGGCAAATTCATGTCCCTCTGGGGCCGTGGTTTGCCCTGACTTTTGGAGCACACCATGAAAAATAGAACCTTACACAATGCATTCCCCATCGTTGCGGCGGCCATTGGCAATCGCTTTGGCGTCAAAGTCCGTGTCGGAGGTGATAAAGCCGAAACCGATGGTCAAACCATTTGGCTGCCCGCCTATGAGGGCGACGATCCGGATTATCAGAATGTCGCCTGGGGCCTTTTAGCCCACGAAGCCGCACATATTCGTTATTCGGATTTTACGTTGCGCTTTGGACATTCGGTATTGCGCCGGCGCTTATGCAATGCCATCGAAGATGTTCGCATCGAGCACGAACTGGCCAAGGACTTTCCAGGTACCCGGCTGACCATTCGCACCATGATTGAAAAGATGATTGCCAAAGGCGACTTTTTGGCCAATAGCATTGATGATCATCCGGCTAATATTCTGTACGGCTTCGTGTTGAAATATTTGCGGGCCAAGGTGTTGGGTCAATCGGCGTTATTGCCATTGGTCGAGCAAACCGAAGCGGCATTGAAAGCAGCGTTTCCGAAAGGCGCGGTAACGCGGTTGAAAGGCTTGTTGTCCGAAGTGCCGCAGGGTTTGCAATCGGAATCCGATTGTCTGCAGTTGACTGATCGCATCCTGACCATGATTGAAGATGAGTTCGAGCAACAACGGCAACGCAATCAGGCACAGCCATCGGAAGATGAGGAAAACACGCCTGAGCCGGATGAAATGGAGCCCGATGAACGATTGCCCAACGACACTGACGAAAATCCGTCTTCAGAATCGGCGGGTAACGATGATTCGACTCCCAAAAATTCTGACGATGAACCCGCAACGCCATCCGAGAGATCTACATCCAACCCACAAGGCGAAGATGAAGAAAACGCGGAGATTGCAGATCCGATGGGCGTCTTGCAAACTCTGTTGTCCGCTGGTGACAGTGATATCGAGCAGGATGTGTTTGAATCGCTGCAATCGGCCTTGTCGTTGGCGGCGGAAAATGTATCGGAATTGCTTATGCCCAGTGGCCTCGAGCCGCCCATGGACGAGCGGTCCGGTTCGTTTTTACTGCGCAAGGTGCAAGGCGAATCGGGAAAAATCCGTGCTGCTTTGCAAGGCCTGGTGCAATCGCAAACCTTAAACCGCTCACAACATGCGTGTCGTGGACGGCGGCTGGATGGCAAGCGTTTACACCGTTTACCACTGGGCGAAACTAAGCTGTTTCAGCGTAAAGAGACCAAAGCGGCACCCAATACGGCGATTCATTTGTTACTCGATAAATCCGAAAGCATGGGGTATCAGGTGACCGATAGCCAGGGCCAACCGATGGGATCGCGAATGCCGATTGCATTGGAAGCCACTTTGGCATTGGCCTTGGCATTCGAAGGCATTCCGGGAGTCAATCCTGGCGTCACAGCGTTTCCAGGCCATCACGAAGATTCGGTGTTCCGATTACTGGAACATGGCCAACGCGTGAATGCCCGAACTGGCGCCTTTTCGCTGGCCGCCACCGGCAGTACGCCGATGACCGAAGCGATTTGGTTTGGTGCGGCGTCGCTGCTGGGTTGCCGGGAACCGCGCAAGGTATTGATGGTGATAACCGATGGCCAACCCAACGAGTCACTGAGCACGCTGGAACTCTTACAGCGTTGCCGTGATAGTGGTATTGAAACGGTCGGCGTAGGCTTGGGATTGGATGTCAGCCATCTATTCCCGATTGCCATCACCATTAACGACCTTTCAGAGCTGAGAGCGCAATTGTTCGAACTCTCGAAATCGTTGTTGTTGGCAGCCTAACCCCAGTCAATTATTCGTAGTCCAATCCTTGGCTAAAGCCTTGGATTGTGGCTACGGGTAGCTGATTGAATCCGCAGTTTGTCGAATGCACTTACTTCCAGGAGCCCATTCGACAAACAGACATTTCATGCGTTCTTTCCAGAATGCTGAATCCGACTTTGGTCGGCGTTCCGTCTTTAGGCGGCGAGCACGTTAAACCGTGATCGTGTCGGGTGCGTTAAGCCCGATGTAAATCGCAGTGGATCTACCCACTGCAAATCAAAACCCACTTCGGGCGACCATCGCCCGGCCGGGTGCTGTTCATTCGAAGTGTTTTCTTAAATTTTTAAAGGAGAACTTCAATGAACTTTATTTTCGGCATCATCCTACTGGCTATGTTCATCCTCGCCTTGCGGGTGATTTGGGCAACGGCCTTGCAACTATTGAATGCATTGAAACACGCAGTTCAAACGTTTCACCGCTATCGTGGGCAACGTTTGGCACGACACCGGCTACCGGTCATCATGCCACGTAGCCGCGATGACATGGATTGGCTGGCGATATCGGATTCGGTGCGGCAGGAAATTCAGAGTCGTAATCGTGAAACAAATCGCGAACTGGAGCGATTGGAAGTTCAATATCAAGCCAAACAGAAAACAATCAAACTCTACGAGGCGGATATTGAAATCGCCAAATTGGAGCGAGAGCTGTTGAAAATCAAACCGACGATTGCTTCGGCGGAAACAGAGGCTAAACCCCGTCGGCGGTCTAAAAAAGTGGGCGACTCAGGCTTGGTGAATGACAAAACCACCAAAACCGCTCAACAGGTCTTTCAATTGCGTGAAGCGTTGAAAGGTAACGCCAACGCGTTACCGATTAATCAGCAAGCCCGCCATTGAATACCTGCAACGTGGTTCCGGTTGCCGTATTGATACGGCGAACTGGAATCTCGTGTTGATTCGATTCATCAGCAAACACCCAGCTGCCTTCGGGCAATAGCGACAACAAATCGTTCTGGGTTTCCCGGCGAATTTGTCGAATCTTGTTTAGAAACGGCCAAGCTTGTTCGGGATTATCAACCCGTTTGAGCACGTCGGCTTCCAAAACATCCAATTTTTGGAAAATTTGTTGGCAATGTCGAACGACTTTTAGTGGTTCGTCGATAGGAATCGCCATTGGTTTTCGACTTGGATACAGCTCCTCCGTCCGCTTAGGACTGAGGAAATCAAAAATGCGCAAAATATCGTCAAACATGGCTGTTTCTCTGCTTTTTAATGAGTTTTAGCCACCATATACCGATTTTTGTGTGAATTCAACCCCGCTGTGCGAGCCTATTTTCGGCTTTGAGCAGCGTTTTTTACCTGCGGGAACCTCATCCTGACGGGTGGTCGTTCCTGCGTTTTTAGGAGGACATGACCATGAAAACAATCAACCTATCCAGCAGTGACACAACCCCTGCCGAAAACAGCGCGGTTCGCTATCTGAATCAGTACCGCTGCCCTTACTGCCAGACCGAATGGGAGGATGGTTGGGATTGTGGCTGTAACGATCGCTGCCCGGATTGCAACAAGGAAATCGAGCCTTATGAAAGCGCATTGATCGAGGGTGCGTCGGTGGAAACCGAATTACCAGTCGAAGAACCCGCCTCAGCCAATGTCACGGCGGAGGTTGTGAATCGGCTCTTCGTAGTGTCCTACGAAATCGATTATGTACACCGGGTGTCGGTTGGTATCACTGCGGATAGTCCCGAAGCGGCACAACAGATTGCCGAACAGGCATTCAACGATGCCACGATTTGGGATGACACCGCTGCCATGCCGCTATTGTCCGATGAATACCATGAAGTGGAGGATGAAAGCTTGGTATGGGAAAGCGTTGCCGTTGAACAACTGCCGGAACCTGATCATTCGGTACGGCAGTTGAAGAAAGAGCAAGCGGCCATGCGGGTTTGCCGGGGATTAGTTGAAGCCTATCAACAAGGCGAAACCAACGGCGGCAGTATCGACTGGAGTGATATGGATCAGTTGATTCCTCTGGCACTACAAGCCTTGGGAAAATCTGTATTGGGCATCCAATCCTGAAAACTGCGCGCTGAAGTTTTTATGCGCACAATTTGTACAAGCCTGAGTTAGCCAAGTCACTCGCTTCGGCACTCAGTGTTATCCACCCACACGGGAATGTCCTATTCCCGCTGGGGGATCGTGATGTTTCCGTTTTTCATTGAGGACAACATCATGAATCAAATCTTTGAACACACCTTTAGCACGGGTCATTGCATCCAGTATCAACGTTTGCCATCCGGCACCTGTTATCACGCCGATACACCGGAACCGGTGGTTGAGTTGTTGGAACAGCTTCGCCATAGCCGACGCAAAATTCGGCTGTATTACGGCGACATCCAAACCGGGCAGTCCTGGCACGATGAACACGATGTCATCGGCTGGATCGGCCGCTCTATGGGATCCATCAAAGTACCATTGCTGATCGAACCCGGCGAGATCGGTGGTCCAGCTTTATTGGATCAGTGCATCGTTCGCATTGATAGCCCTAGCCAGGTGCTTTACCAACACGATGATTTTCGGGTTGGCGAGGTGGAACTGGTTAGAGGTGAGCTTAACCGCTTGCCGTGGGAAATCTGGATCGACGGGAGCGTGCATGCCCGGTTCAAAGTAAAAAACGAAGCCCGGCAGTATCAGGACTTCATTCAAGGTAAGCGGTTCGCGTTGATCTGACGCACCGTTTTCATTTTTGACACTCGGTTAAGCCGAGTTTTTCAAACTACCCCTGCGGGATGATTTTATCCCGCCAGGGATACATCGGTCGTCAGGGGTCTTATCGGAGATCAGCATGATAGACAATCTTCAATATTATCCAACGCCGGAAGCGTTAAGCATCAAGGCTTGGGAAACCTTCAAGAACAAGAATTTTGTGCGTGTATTGGAACCCTCTGCCGGGGAAGGTCATTTATTAAAACCCAGGCCTTATAACCGCTGGCAGCAAATTCCAGTCGATTGCATTGAAATCGATATCAGTAAACACCCGATCTTGCGTTCGCAAGGCTATGCCGTAGTGGGTATGGATTTTATGCAGTTCAAAAGCGGCAGTCTGTATTCCCATGTGTTGATGAATCCCCCGTTTGCCGACGGCGTACAGCATGTGCTGAAGGCGTGGGAGATTCTGTTCGACGGTGAAATCGTGGCCATTCTCAATGCTGAAACCTTGAAAAACCCGTTTTCCAAGGAACGAAAGCATTTGCTTCGATTGGTTGAACAGTTTGGCGAAGTGGAATACTTATCGGACATGTTTGCCAGCCAGGATGCCTTGCGCAAAACGGATGTGGACATCGCCCTGGTCTGGTTGAAGAAAACCTCAACCTTTGAAGATGCGCTGTTAGGCAACATCCTCGACGACTTACGTCGCGATCAAGTGAGCGAGGAAGATTTGGCGGGCGATTGCCAGCCCATTCATGAACTGGCATTAGCCAATGCCTATATCGACAATGCGGTGCTGATGTTCAATGCCGCCGTCGAAGCGGCCCGGCAATCGGTGTTTAGCGAGGCCCGTGCCATGCGCTATCGTAAGATGCTAGGACAAACGCTCGGTGAATTGAATGGCGATGCGGCGGTCAAATCCTCTGGCACCACGCTGGATTGGGTAAAATCTCAGCTGTATACCGATTACAGCGATCTAAAAGATCGTGCCTGGTCCGGTATTTTGCGATCCACGCAAGTCACATCACGCTTGTCATCGGCGGCGCAAAAACGCTTGGAGTCGGATTTTGAAGCGGTTAAGACCTTGGAATTTACCGTGCCGAATATCTATGGCTTTCTGCAAGGAATCATCGATCAGCAAGGTGAAATTCAACTGAGCATGGTGTGCGATGTGTTCGATCTGATCACCCGCTATTATAGCGATAACGCGGTGTTTTACATGGGCTGGAAATCCAATGATAAACATCGCACCTTAGGCATGCGGATCAAAACCACGCGTTTCGTTCTGCCAGGGCACAAAGTCGAGTCCTATCAAAATAGCTTGAACTGGGAGTCAGAACGTCTGTTGACCGACTTCGACAAGGTATTTGCTTTGCTCGATGGCAAAACCGAAGCGGAAGTGAGTTTGGTGTCGGTGTTTCGGCAGCATTTTCACGCGCTTCGTGTCGGCAAGCGGATCGGCGGCAGTTATTTTGACGTTCGCTACTATCCGGGTGTCGGCACCATTCACTTTTTTCCGAAGAGCAAAACCTTGATCGACCGGATGAATCGTTGGGTTGGCCGCCAGCGCCGCTGGTTGCCACCGGCGGAAAGTCAAGCCGGACAAGGTTTCTGGCAGCAGTACGAACAGGCAGAGACCTTAGATCGGGCGTTTCACACCGAAGTGAACAAGCAGTGTCCACGCAGTAGCCGGCATGTCCATTTCGATCCCTTTTGGGCGATCAAGCACGGCGGAGAGTCGGAACGGGAAAAAGGCCATCGTCTATTAACCCAGGCGATGAGCACGGTACTTGCCAGCCGAGGCATCGATCCCGATGCGGTATTGGAAAACGAACCATCCAGCTTGCTGGAATGGGTGGGGTCTCTACCGCCGGCTACAGACCTGGCTTTAGCATCGCAATCCGGTGTTATCCAGGTCTTTAACTAAACCACTGGCCTAGCCAGTATCACCCGCCTCGGGGAGATGATCCGTTATCCCTGTAGGGGTTGGACTGTGTCGTTTCCTTGGGGCTTTTATATTTGAGGAAACCCATTCCCAAACACCTGACGCAAGAAAGGCGTCAACTTAAGTTTTATTAGCGAAGGATGCTTCTGCGGACGGCCAACGTTTGCGGGCGTCGCTGACGAGGCTTTGAACATTTTTGACAACCCTTCCGGAGAAAGTCCACCCCGGAAGGGGACGGCTTTCTCCAAATTTTAAGATTACCGGAGAAAGCCCATGTTATACATTCGAGGAACCAATAATCGTTACCGTATGGCCGATGAACAGGATGTCATCTTGGAGGCCATTCAGATCTACAACCGCACTTTTAGTCGAGGCGAACCCTTGACCAGTCCGGACAAGGCGAAGGACTGTATTAAATTGAAATTGGCGCCGTATGAGCACGAAGTATTTCTGTGTCTGTTCTTGGACAATCAACATCGGGTCATCGCTTGCGATGAATTATTCCGGGGTACGATTGATGGCGCTAGCGTGTATCCGCGCGAAGTGGTCAAAGCCGCGCTGCACTATAATTCCTCGGCTCTGATCATGGCGCATAACCACCCGTCGGGCATTAGTGATCCCAGTCAGGCCGATCGCGTGATTACAGCAAAACTTAAAGAAGCCTTGGCCTTGATTGACGTTCGCGTACTTGATCACTTCATCGTCGGCGAAACCGTGTATTCATTCGCTGAACATGGATTGTTGTGAGCTTGCTCTTAGGCAATCAAGGCTGATCTACACGACACAGAACGTGGATCTCTACCCAATAGGCTATCTAAAAATCTGATAACAGCGCCCCGTCCTTGAGACGGTGGCGCATTGCTCCATCATGAGACAATATTTGTGAAATGTTTCACAAATATCACTAACAACTTGCGTTTTATCCCGTTTTTCCCCGTCTTCCAGCCAACGCCCCGCAAAGTCTTGCGAGGAAGGTACCCCAAAACAGACCACTTTCCGTGTGAGATTTTTCCAATTGATCCCCCTAGCATATCGCCTAAAGCAAACACTTAACGTAGAGATAACGCTAATGTCGACACTGGAAGAGGATTTATCTCAACTCAATTTTGAATATCTGATGCTGGCCCGCGAGGCTGTCCGCAGCAATGCGCTGGAAGCCGCTTGGCGTTTTGGTTTGAATCAGAAACAACTCAGTATCATGGAAACACTGACACTGGAAAAGATTCGGGAATTGGCGAGTAACAGTCGGGCAATGATTCGCTTATTACCCCTAAAGACGCCACAACATATAGCGCCGTCCTTACATAGCGCATTGTTATTGCCCACTCATAACAACGGGGAGGATGCCTAAATGTACCGGTTACCCAGCGAAACTGCGTTGCCTGAGTTTTTGGAAACCCTTTCCATGGCCAACAAACTCATTCTATTAGGCGCTAGGCCGCCAGTTGTTCAGCATCTGTGTGGCATTGGTCGCAAAGTGGCGATCCGCCTATACAAGGAAGTCCATCACTGCCCCTCTAAGTCTGGCATGTTGCCTTACGATTCGTATTGGATTGCACGATCATCGATGAATGCACTGCATGCTTCGATTTTCCTGGGTATGTATTCCGACTTCTCTCAACTCGTAACGCAGAAACCTGTCCATGCCACCCGATTCATGACGGCCTATGGATTGTACCGTGAGACTGTTGGGCGTGTTTTTAATGACAATAGATTAGACGTCAGCAGTGATCAAGGTAATTTCTTAGGCATCAACCGTGCCTGGCATCTTATTCAGCAGGTTAATAGCCGTGAAAGTCGACTTGTGCTGTGTGGAATCTGTCAATCCCGCCATATCGTGCTGAATACATTGCCGAAATTTTATCAACGCTGCCCAATATGTGAGGTTTGGGCTGAAAAAAACATACGCCGCCACAAGGCGTCTTGTCTTGGCTGGGAACGCACCTTAGCCTCAGATTCACGGTTATCGACATCTTAACCACCGACAAGGAGACTGTTATGTATGTCGTAATCAAACACCTCACCAAACTGAAAACACCCCAAGCCTGCCATGGCAAGCAGTTGGTGCAAAGGGCACGAGAATGTTTTTTACGCAACGAATGCCTGACGCTGGATTTTGAAGCGGTTGAATCCATCGCCACAGGATTTTTTCAGGAAGCTATCTTCACACTACTAAACGAATTCGGGGCTGACTTCCTAAAAAGCAAGTTGCGGGTGGTCAATATGACTACTGCTGTTGAAGCCATCATGCAAGATGATTTGACCCATGTGGATGAATTTATTGAGCGATTGATGAGCCGGCAACAGGACGTGGTTGATCAAGAACTCTACGATCTGAATTTGGCTTGGCTGGTAAAGGTGAGGGCACTCGCCCGAGAGAATGCCCTACAAGCGCTGTTGATCATGGGGGTTACCGATGAAAAGTTGAGATTGGCAATGGCGAATTTGTCCATGGACGAGATGCAGTACCTAGCTCGATCAGGTTGTTTATGCTTTGCACCACGCTTTACTTCCCAATTTATTCAGGGATTTGGACAGCGCCGCTATGATCGAGTGGATTTGATGCTGGCTCTCACAGCAGGATAAAGGGGACGTGATGTTAGATAACTATAAGCAACAAACACTGGCCCTTGAACTCATCAAGCGCAAAGCCCGTATTTCCACGATTCATGAAGAAACAACCCTTTCAATCAAATGGCTGCGAAAAGCATATCGTGAATATCATGGGATTTCTGCGCGATCCGGTGATAACAAGCAATCGATCCACGCGCTCACGCGAACTAACAAGCAATACAAGGAGGCGACAGCCTTTGCAGTTTGTTATAGGCATGCTGAGTTAGTTGTTGAACAGTTGGAAATTTACAAAGTCATCAATGCTTTTGATGCGTTCAAAAAAATACACCCGATCAGCCAACTAGGTTTTTCCGAAACCGGTGTGATTGTTGAAGAGCTTAAAGCCAATACGATTGAACTGACGCGATGTACCTTTTGCAATTGCTGGAACTTGCTACGTGCCCGTATGAATGAAATTGAGCTATGTGGTGTTTGCAAGACGCGGTTGAAAAACTGAGTTTGGGTAAGCCCATGACAATGTTTTTCACCATTCAAGTCGGTAGTAATGACCCATGAAGTAATTCTGTATTTTGCATGATTGGCGTAATTTAAAACATGACGAATTACTACCCACCAAGAATTCTACGGCTTCCGGAAGCGCGGTATTACGCAGGTATGGGACGGACCTTGTTTGATCGTGAGATTCGTCCCCATCTTCCCGAAATTCAAATGGGAAACCAAGGCATTGGTTTTGATCGACTTGACCTTGATCACGCTTTAGATGAATATAAAACCCGCAACGTGAGGGTTAAGGAGCAACCATCATGGCAAGAAACAAACTCCCAGGTTTGTACTGGGACAAAAAAACTGGAAAAGGATCGGTCGACAAACGCATCGACGGGATCGGCAGAGTTCGCCACCGCTTTACAGCGAGCTCGCAAATTGAAGCAGAGCATGAATACCATAGAGCGATAGCTGCAGCTAAAACTGAAGCAGCTGCTCCAAAGCTGCGGACCTTTCGAGAAGCTGCAACAAAATTTCTAAACGAGGAGGTCAAACCTAGTTTGAGTCGGGATGCTAAGTGCTTGGAAAATTTGGATCCCTGGATTGGGCACCTCAAAATTGATCAAGTACATCAAGGTACCCTACAGCCCTACATTGAACATCGCCAAAAACTTGGAATTAAAAGCGCTACAGTTAATAGAGAGTTGTCTGTTGTAAGAAGGATTTTGACTCTTGCATCTCGGGTATGGCGAGACATGGAGAACAAACCTTGGTTGCCGACAGCGCCGTTATTACGTTCCCCTAATTGGGGAGACACCGCGCATCCTTATCCATTAAACATTGAAGAGCAACGACGTTTTTTTAAAGAATTGCCTTCGCATTTGGCTGAAATGGCCATGTTTGCGGTAAATACAGGTGCCAGGGATAAAGTAGTTGGTGAATTGCGCTGGGAATGGGAAATCAAGGTTCCTGAAATTGGGACTTCGGTTTTTCTGGTTCCTGGGGAGTTCACTAAAAACGGTACGCCATGCTTGCTGGTTCTAAATAGTACGGCTAAAAGTGTAATTGAAAGCCGGCGTGGAAAAATAGCTACGCATGTTTTTGGTTACAGGGGACACCCGGTTGTTCGAATGTACAACTCTGCTTGGAAAAAAGCATGGCTAAGAGCGGGATTGCCGGTAGGGAAAGAAGTTTTATCTGGGCCTCATAACCTTCGTCATACCTTTGCGAGAAGACTAAGGTTAGCGGGCGTTCCATTAGAAACGAGAAAAGCATTAATGCATCATATTGATGGCGACATCACTGTGCATTATTCTCCAGCAGAAGTTGGGGAATTAGTAGCTGCTGTCGAGAAGCTAACTAAGGTCGAAAACGTGACTATGTTGCGATTAGTGTCCTGATTTACCCAGTGGGTAAATTAGTACAAAGCAACAGGCTGGCAATGAAACTATAACACATTGATTTAATTGGTTTTAATGGTGCCGGCAATAGGAATCGAACCTACGACCTTCGCGTTACGAGTGCGCTGCTCTACCTGCTGAGCTATGCCGGCGTGTGATTGTCTATTTGTAGATAGCTTTGGGGTCTTTCAGTACCGGCTCGGTGGCTTGCCACTCGCCGTCTGTCAGGCTACGGAAAAAACAACTTTCCCGGCCGGTGTGGCAGGCGATACCGCCTTCCTGTTCAATTTTAAGCAAAATCACGTCGGCATCGCAATCCAGTTGTATATCGATAACCTTTTGGCGATGGCCGGACTCTTCGCCCTTGCGCCACAAACGCTGGCGGGAACGCGACCAATATACCGCATAACCTTCGGCAACCGTTAAGGCCAGCGACTCGCGATTCATCCAGGCAAACATCACCACGCGGCCGCTGTCGTGCAGTTGAGCGATGACCGGCACCAAGCCGCCTTCGGTCCATTGGATTTCGTCCAGCCAGTTTTCGCTCACAATCGCACCTCGATGCCGCGCGCCTGCATGTGGCGCTTGGCTTGCTCTATGGTGTATTCGGCAAAGTGAAAAATGCTGGCCGCCAGCACTGCGTCGGCCTTACCTTCGATGATGCCGTCGGCGAGGTGATCGAGATTGCCAACACCGCCGGAAGCGATGACCGGAATGCTGACCGCTTCGCTGATAGCGCGGGTCAAAGCCAGATCAAAGCCGGATTTGGTACCGTCTCTATCCATGCTGGTCAAAAGAATTTCGCCGGCACCGAAGTCTTTCATTCTCACAGCCCATTCCACCGCATTAATGCCGGTTGGTTTTCGACCGCCGTGGGTAAAGATTTCCCAGCGGTTTTCCTCGCCTTCCTGACTGACTTTTTTAGCGTCGATGGCGACTACGATGCATTGGGAGCCGAATTTTTCTGCGGCTTCCTTGACGAATTCGGGCCTAAAAACGGCGGCACTGTTGATACCTACCTTATCGGCACCGGCATTGAGCATGCGGCGAATGTCTTCCAACACCCGGATGCCGCCGCCCACGGTCAGCGGAATAAACACTTCGCTGGCCACTTGTTCAACCACATGGACGATAGTGTCACGGTTGTCGTGGGTGGCGGTGATATCCAGAAAGGTAATTTCGTCCGCCCCTTCTCGATCGTAACGACGGGCAATTTCTACCGGATCGCCGGCATCGCGGATGTCAACAAACTTCACGCCTTTGACAACGCGGCCGTTATCGACATCCAGGCAGGGAATAATACGTTTGGCTAGGCTCATTGTTTACGATTTACCGGCTAATAGCTCAGACATCGGCTCCGCCGAAAGACTCGGCGAGCTTTTCCCCTTCGGCAAAATCCAGCGTACCTTCGTAGATAGCGCGGCCTGTGATGGCACCCATGATACCTTCGTGCGCAACGGCACCAAGAGCACGAATATCGTCCAAGTTGGTAATGCCACCGGAGGCGATAATCGGAATATGCACCGAGCGCGCCAATTTGGCGGTAGCTTCGACGTTGACGCCTTGCATCATGCCGTCGCGGGAGATATCGGTGTAGATAATCGCCGCAACGCCGTTGGCTTCAAATTTTTGTGCCAGATCTATCACGTCGTGGCGGGACAATTTCGACCAGCCGTCGATGGCAACTTTACCGTCGCGGGCGTCCAGACCGATGATGATGTGGCCGGGGAATTCGATGGAAACATCGCGAACAAAGTGCGGTTCGCTGACAGCCTTGGTACCGATAATGACATATTGCACACCGGCTTCCAGATAGGCCTGGATGGTGTCTTCATCGCGGATGCCGCCGCCGATTTGCACCGGCACGTCCGGATAGGCTTGGACGATTGCGTTGATTATCTCGGCATTTTTCGGTTTACCGGCGAAGGCGCCGTCGAGATCGACGAGGTGCAATCGTTTTGCCCCTGCTTCAACCCAGCGCCCGGCCACAGCCACGGGATCGTCCGAGAATACGGTGTCGTCTTCCATACGACCCTGGCGCAAGCGGACACATTTCCCTTCTTTCAAGTCAATTGCGGGTATCAGCAACATATTTAAATCTCGACAGTTAAAACACTAAATCTAAAGGTTAGTAAAGCCAACATCTAAGGGTTGGGGAGTTACGCAATCCCATCCCACGCCAGGAAGTTTTGCAATAGCTGCAATCCGACAGTCTGGCTTTTTTCAGGATGAAATTGCACGGCAAACATGTTCTCTTTTGCCAGTGCGCAGGTAAATGCTTGCGGATAATCGGCCGTTGCGGCGCTGTGGCTCGGATCGTCCGGCGCCGCATAATAGCTGTGTACGAAATAAAAGCGGCTATGATCCGGAATATTGTGCCAGAGCGGATGCGGGTTTTGCTTGACCTGATTCCAGCCCATGTGTGGAATTTTTAGAACATTGCCATCGACATCCAACATGTGATCGGCAAAACGGCGCGCGTGTCCGGGGAATAAATTCAGACAGGTAATGCCGTCGTTTTCCTCGCTGTCGGTCAGCAAGGCCTGCATACCCAGGCAAATGCCCAGAAACGGTTTGCTTTGGGCTACTTCACGGATCACATCCGCCAAGCCACTCTCGTTCAAGGCGTGCATACAATCGCGTATCGCCCCAACACCGGGAAACACCACCCGGTCGGCCATGCGGATCACTGCGGCATCGGCTGTTATTTGCACATTTACCCGGCTATCGGCATGTTGAAGCGCTTTGGCAATGGAATGCAGATTTCCCATTCCGTAATCGATAACGGCTACTGATGACATAAAACTAGAGATACAAGGTCGGGGTTTCTAGGCGGAAAGTGTGGGAATTATAGACTGCCTTTGGTGGAAGGCATGATGCCGGCCATCCGCTCGTCATGGCTAATGGCCATGCGCACGGCTCGGCCGAATGCCTTGAATACGGTTTCGGCAATATGATGGGCATTGCCGCCCTTCAGATTGTCTATGTGCAAGGTCACGCCGGCGTGATTCACAAAACCTTGGAAAAACTCTTTAAACAGGTCCACATCGAAACTGCCGATAAACGCGCGTTTGAATTCCACTTGATAGAACAAGCCGGGCCGGCCGGAGAAATCCACCACCACCCGCGACAAGGATTCGTCCAAGGGGCAATAAGCGTGACCATATCGGTAAATGCCTTTCTTGTCGCCCAGCGCTTTGGCAAAGGCTTGACCGAGCGTGATGCCGATGTCTTCCACGCTGTGGTGGGCATCAATATGCAGATCGCCGTGGGAGACCACCTCTATGTCTATCAAACCGTGTCTGGCTATCTGATCCAGCATGTGATCCAAAAACGGCAAGCCGGTGGTAAACGCAGCCGTGCCGTTGCCGTCGAGATTAATGGAAACTTTGATTTGGGTTTCGAGCGTATTGCGCTCAACCTGGGCGGTGCGTGGGTTCATGCTTGATGCGAATGGCTTATTTCGGCGCTAGTTTACGTGATTGTGACAACTACGCCAAACTCTTGCTGGCGATCTCGTAGACATCCTTCGACAGATGCTCGGTAGCGACGATACGCTGTAATTGCTGTTTCATCAAGCCCTGCCGGGCTGCGTCATAACGCCGCCATTGCGCCAGCCCGGTCACCATCCTGGAGGCGATTTGCGGATTAAGGGTATTCAGCGCCAAGACCTGATCGGTCAGGAAGCGATAACCCTCGCCGTTTATGGCATGGAAATGCAGCGGATTGGCTTGGCTGAAGGCACCAATCAACGAACGCACACGGTTAGGCGTTTTCATATCAAAAGCCGGATGCTGCATCAAGGCCTGCACCGTAGCAAAGGTATTGGGCATGCTGCTGGTGGCTTGCAAGGTGAACCATTTGTCGATAACCAGCGCTTCCTGCCGCCATTGCACATAAAAACTATCCAGACTTCTGGCCTTGGCCGGATGATTACTATTGACGATAGCCGACAGCGCCGACAGCTGATCGGTCATATTCCGGGCGCTGTAAAACTGCTGCTCGGCGATATGGTAAACGTCCTCGTTTTCCAGCTTGCTCAAATAACTCAAGCAGGCATTTTTCAAGCGCCGCCTGCCTACCGCACAGGCATCGAAACTGCCGGACTCGTCGCGGTGATGTTGCACATACAACTGTTTAAACTCGGCTTGCAATTGCTCGGCCAGGGTTTTTTTCACAAATTCGCGGGCTTGATGGATGGCTTCGACATCGATGATAGCCATCTGCCCGGACAAATAACTTTCTTCCGGCAGCGCCAGCAACAGCGCTTGATAAGATAAGTCGCCGCCGCTATCGGTCAACACGCTGCGATAGGCATCGACGATAACCGGCTCCAACCGCAAAGGCCGGCCCAACTCTATTGCGTCGATCAGCTTGAAAATCACCTGCACCGCCAATTGCTGACCGGCTTCCCAGCGATTGAAGGTATCGCTGTCGTGCCGCAGCAAAAATGCCAATTCGTCCAGGCTACGCTCCATTTTCAGGGTGACCGGCGCGGAAAAGCCTCTTAGCAAGGACACGACCGGCTGTTGCGCCAGCTTAGCAAAACTAAAATTCTGTTCCGCTTCGGTGACATTCAAGGTAATTTCCGCCTGACTGGAACCTTCGTAGTGGATCGGCGCAGCCGAACCGTCGGCGGCGAGTAAGCCCAGCTTTACCGGGATATGCAGCGGCGCTTTCACCGGCTGATTGGGGGTGGGCGGACAGCTTTGCTGAATGGTCAGATGTAATTGTTGCGATTCGGCGTCGTATTGCTGATTCACCGTCAACACCGGCGTACCGGCTTGCGAATACCAGCGGCGAAATTGATTTAATTCCACGCCGTTAGCGTCTTCCAGCGCCTTGACGAAATCCTCGCAAGTCACCGCCTGACCGTCATGGCGTTGAAAATATAAATCACAGCCCTTCCTAAAACCGGCCGCACCCAATAAGGTGTGCAGCATCCGCACTACTTCCGCGCCTTTTTCGTAGACGGTCAGCGTGTAGAAATTGTTGATCTCGATATAAGCTTCCGGGCGAATCGGATGCGCCAGTGGGCCGGCATCTTCGGCAAATTGCCGAGTGCGCAAGGCGTTGACGTCTTCTATACGTTTTACCGCCGGCGAGGTGCGGTCGCCGCTGAATTGTTGATCGCGGAATACGGTGAAGCCTTCTTTCAGACTCAACTGAAACCAATCCCGGCAAGTAACCCGGTTTCCGGACCAGTTATGGAAATATTCGTGACCGATCACGCCTTCGATATGTTCGTAATCGCTGTCGGTTGCGGTGTCGGGCCGAGCCAGCACGAACTTAGTGTTGAATACGTTCAGACCTTTGTTTTCCATCGCGCCCATATTGAAATGGTCGACCGCAACGATCATGTACAAATCCAGGTCGTATTCCAGACCGTAGGTTTCTTCATCCCAACGCATCGCGTTTTTCAAAGACTGCATGGCGTGGTCGCATTTGTCGACATTGTGCTTCTCGACAAATATCTCCAGTGCGATACGCCGACCGGTCATGGTAATGAACTCGTCGGCCACGCATTCCAGTTGCCCGGCTACCAGCGCAAATAAATAACAAGGCTTGGCGAACGGATCTTCCCAACTGACCCAGTGCCGGTTGTTTTCCAGCTCACCCTGACCGACCTTATTGCCGTTGGACAGCAAGACCGGATATTTACTCTTATCCCCAGTCAAGGTGGTTTTGAAACGGCTCATCACATCCGGACGGTCCAGAAACCAGGTGATTTTCCGGAAACCCTGCGCCTCGCATTGGGTACACAGCATGCTGCTGGATAAATACAAACCTTCCAGCGCCGTGTTCGCTTGGGGATTAATGGTGTTTTCGATAACGATCTGAAACGGCCTATCCTGCGGCACTTCATGCACGACCAAAGCTTCCTCGCCCAGCGAATACTGGCTTTGCGCCAGCGCTTGGCCGTCTATCGCGATACTCACCAATTGCAATTCCTCGCCGAGCAAGGTCAATGCAGCACTGCTGTCCTGGCTCTGCGGATTGCGGCGCAGACTCATGGTCGAGCGGACCTGCGTGTGTTGCTCGTCCAAGTCGAAATTCAGTTCAATCTGCTCGATCAGATATTCGGGCGGGGTATAGTCTTTCAGGAAAACAGTTTGCGGGCTTGCATCGCGCATTATTTATCGCTCGTCTTGTTTGACAGGTTGTGGCGGTTTATAAGAAATCAGCCAGTAAGTAAGGCCCAACGCCACGATGACCGCAGCAATAGCCGTAATGTAAGCCGGATCCAAATCCTTGAAATCCAGCATAATGACTTTTCGGGCCACGGCCATCAAGGCAGTGGCTATGACCATTTTAATCGGTAGTGTGTCGTGCTTAATGTACAGCGTGATGTTGATAAATATCTCTATCGCGATCAAGACCGCCATGAACGAACCGAAAATCACCAGTATGTCGGAGACCGTCAGCATCAAAAACGGTGCCGCGACCACTCGTTGATACATCACGTAGCCCACGTCCGCCACGCCCCACAAAATGACCAGAACCATCAGCACCGCCAAAATTCTGACCGCGAAATGGATTACCGCGTGCAAGACTTTGAGCATGGCATCTTCCGGGACCGGCGGCACTTTCACTTCGTGGCTTTCCTCGCGCAAATTGCGGTTAGCGCTGGGTCGGGAAGATGCCGGTGGCGGCATGGAAGGTCGAACGGGCGGTTTAGTGTCCATCTACAACTCCTGGTTTTTCTGCCAAGCCACATAAGCCAATAAGGCCCATGCCGCTAAAAAGGCCAGGCCGCCAAACGGCGTAATCATGCCCAGCCAACCGATATTGAATATCGCCAGTAAGTATAGACTGCCGGAAAACAGCACGATGCCGACCACCAAACACCAGCCGGCCCAGCGCAATAATTTATGTTCCGGCAACACCGCAATCAAGGCCAAGGCCAATACGTGCCACATCTGGTAGCTTACCGCGGTTTTATAAACATCCAGCAGATGCTCGGATAATAAATGCTTCAAGCCATGTGCTCCGAATGCACCCATCGCCACGCCGACAAATCCGCCGATGGCGGCCAAAAATAGAAACGGTGGACGCATTATTTCTCCAACAGGCGCGGCATCAGTTGCACCAGATTACACGGCCGGGTGCGGTAATCCAATTGTTCCTTAATTAAGGACTCCCAAGCGGTGCGGCAGGCGCCGGACGAACCGGGTACGCAGAATATATAAGTGGCGTTGGCCACGCCGGCGATAGCCCGCGACTGCATCGTCGAGCTTTTAATGTCCTGGTAGGAAATCATCCGAAACACTTCACCAAAGCCATCCAACACTTTATCCAACAGCGGCTGAATCGCTTCCGGCGTGCCGTCCCGCCCCGTCACGCCGGTGCCGCCTGTCGTAATAACCGCATTGACGGCTGGATCGGCGATCCAATGACTGACGGCGGCGCGGATTTGGTAAATATCGTCGGGAACGATCTTTTTGTCGATCAGAATGTGGCCGGCATCGGTCAAGCCAGTGACCAAAGTTTGCCCGGATACGTCGTCCAATTCGGTACGCGTATCGGAAACAGTCAACACGGCAATATTGATAGGAATGAACTCTCGGACTTCGCTCACGGCAGGGCTCCAGATAAAGGCTACCGCATTCTATGTAAAGCGCCGCCGGACAAGCAAGCATTGTTTATTAACCCGTCCCTTTAATACCGTTCGCCCTGAGCCTGTCGAAGGGCCCGCCCGGTCAGGCTTCGCCAGGCTCAGCTCGAACGGAATACCAGTGATCATTAGGGCCGGGTTAATAATTCGCCGGCTGTCATACCGGCTTAACCGATAATGCCGTAAACTCCGGATATTGTTTCCAATTCAGTTAGCTGCCGCCTACTCGACCATGCCTACCCAGATTTCCCGTTACGAAAAAATCGCCAGCCTGGCCGCTTTGTGTCTGCTGCTATTTGCCTGTTACCAGGTGTTAAGGCCGTTTATTTTCGATTTGTTGTGGGCGGCCATTCTGTGTTTCGTCACCTGGCCGCTGTATGCGCGTTTACGCGACTGGAAGCTAACCGCGAACTGGGCGGCCACCGCGATGGTCCTGCCGATAGGCATATTACTGCTGACGCCTTTCGTAGCCGCCACACTGACGTTTACCGAAGATATAAACCACTTGCTGCAATGGCTTAATCAAAGCCGGCATGTGTGGCCGGAACCTCCAGCTTGGTTGCAATCGTTGCCGGTAGTCGGCGACAACGCTGTCGCTGCGTGGCAAAGTTTCGGCGAAGACTCCAGCCGTCTCGTCAATCTGGCCCGGCAATATGCCTTGGGCGCCAGTAGCTGGGTGCTGCAACAGGGGATCGGCTTAGCCGGAGAATTAATGCATATGGGTCTGGCGATTTTGGTGCTGTTTTTTTTCTATCGCGATGGCGAACACGTGGCCCAACATGTCGTTATTGGCGTCGAGCGCCTGGCCGGCGAGCGCACCCAACGCATCCTGCATATCGTGCGCTCCAGTCTGCGCGCAGTGGTGTACGGCATACTCGGCACCGCCTTGGTACAGGCGCTGGCCTCTATCCTGGGCTTTGTAATTGCCGGCGTACCCTACGCCTTTGTGCTGGGCGTAATTGCGTTCTTTTTGATGATCATTCCAGCGGCCGGCACCGTAATTTGGCTGCCGATTGCTTTATGGTTGCTGGCGGAAGGCGAGACCGGCTGGGCGATCTTTATCGCGCTGTGGTTTTTGCTGTTCGTCGGCACTATCGACAACTGGCTGCGGCCGATTTTGATCAGCCGGGAAGTGGAATTGCCGTTTGTGTTGATTGTATTCGGCATTTTCGGTGGTCTGTTGGCGTTTGGCTTTATCGGCGTATTTATTGGCCCAACCTTGCTGGCAACCAGTTATGCCTTGATTCTGGACTGGCTGATTCGTAACGAACACGAGGGGCAAAGCAACGAAGCCGGCTTGAATGACAGCTAATTTTGCAGCTATTTACCTGCAATACCAACGCTAATTGCCGGCCCCACACTAGACAGAAAAGCACCAAAGTAAGTTATTGCTATCATTGTCGCCAGTTTCCTGGTAGATTCGAAGCCGTGATCGAACCGCAGTGAGATCACAAACGACCGACAATGACAGCAAAACTGCAACCTTGCCCCTCGTACTCCTACCGTCTCCTCTTGTAATTGCCTTCCGGCAGCCCGAAGAAACGTCTTAATTAATTCAGCACTACCCCAGCAACATCGAGGCTCTAATGATTTTACGCACTCCGCCACCACCCCGTATCGGCTGGCACTACGACACCTATTTCCTGGCACAATTGAACAAAACCAAGAAACAGGCTCCGCGTCTTAATATCCGTTAGTTCGGATACGCTCGCTAAACATTAGCGACAAATGCTAATTCACCGACGGCTGGTCATTTAAACCGCAAGTTTTGTGGCCTGAGGTTTGCTTCCGAAACTAACGGAGGATAAAAATCATGTCGGTGAAACACCAATTTACCATCTGCCCCACGCAACAACTTCCCGAACTCGGCAAATTTTCGTTTAACCTGCTCTATCGAGGCACGCCGCGTAACGCGGTTCTGGTCCGCTTCCAGGGAGAGGTATACGGCTACCTAAACCAATGCGTACACATGCCCAAGGCATTGGATTGTGAGAACAGCAACATTTTCGACGAATCGGGACGCTATTTGCAGTGTTCCATGCACAGCATTTGCTACGACCCGGTCAGCGGGGAGTCTTTAAGCGAAATTTGCTTGGGCAAAAAACTGACTGCGTTGAAAGTCAAAGAACAAGACGATTGGATTTATTTAGTGGATAAAAGAGCCGTGATTACCGGTTGAGGCGTTGGCCCGGGGCGAAACACCAGCATCGCCCCATTTATTTCAGACCGCTTTAGCCGTGCGCGGCGCCTTCTTTGATTTGTTGTTCCAACTTTTCGTGCGCACGCTCCAGCTTGGCAAACACTCTTAAAATATCGGTAGCGGACAATATGCCTACCAGTTTGTCTTTTTCCACCACCGGCAACGCGCCAACTCTGTGTTCCGCCATCATTGCCGCCGCTTCCGACGCAGGCGTTTCCGGAGTAACCGTGTAAACGCCGCGATGCATGATATGCACGACTTTTTGCGAAACCACATGCAATTGACTATTGTCCTTACCGGCCTCCACTGCATTGGAATTACTTTTTGGCCCCAGAGCTTTGTATAAATCCCGGTCGGAAACGATACCGACCAATTTGCCTTTTTCAACCACGGGCAGATGGCGGATTTTTTCGTAATGGATCAAAAAGAACACCCGATCGATCAGATCGTGAGGTTCGACGGTAAATACCTTGGTGGTCATTAACTCTGCTACGCGCATGATGTTTCTCCAATAAAAATGTCTGTAAAAAAGTAAGTAAATTCTGACGCAATAGTGACACTATAGCCAGGCAAAATTAAGAAATATCGCAGCCTTATGGATAAGCACAGCTATTAAGGCGCGAAAAACGGACCGAACCTTACCCCCTCCGATACTGGAAGACTTAATACAACGTCCCACCCAAATCCAGATAGGTCAGATAAAGCCGCATATCAAATTCCAATTGGTGATAGTCCGGCGCCATGTACTCGCATAATTTGTAAAACGCCTTGTTGTGCTGTTTTTCGCGCAAATGCGCCAGCTCGTGGACGACGATCATGTTTAAAAACTCAGGAGGGGCAATTTTAAACACCGCGCCGATACGAATTTCATTTTTTGCTTTTAAATTGCCGCCCTGCACCCGCGCAACGACCGAATGCAAACCCAAGGCCTGATGCAATACATCGATTTTGTCGTCGTAAACGACTTTGCTGAGCGGGTTGGATTGCCGCAGAAATTGATTTTTAAGAGCTATCGTATAGGCATAAAGCGCCTTGTCGGTCTTTATATCATGCGGCTGCGGGTATTTTTTTAGCAGTAGCGCAGGCAGTTTGTCGCTGTCGATTAGCGCATGCACCTGCTCGGTGATGGCAGGCGCGTAGCCGGCCAGGTATTTTAAAGGGCGCATAGGCTAAAACCGCGCGCCGGTAGGCTCAATCCCATGGCGGCTCGTCGCCGTCATAGGCTATAAAGTTTTTATCGCTGGACCGGGTTGTTCCGCCGACCACAGTATCGGCTTTTAGTTTTCCCGGCTCGTCGTTGGGCAATTGCGCCGGGCCAGGCTCGGTTTGCCATTTGGCAAACAGCGCCATGTCTTTATTAGCGGGGACATACCATTTCTTGACAGAGGCATCCCATCTGGCGCCAAGCGCTTTCGCCGCGTCCTTTTCGGCATAGGGTACGTTCAGGTAAGTTTTCGCGTCAGCCATTTACCGCAGTCGGTTCAAAATTAATTGCATCGCAATATTGTAAATCATTGCTTATGCAAACGACGCGGATAATGCAATCTTACCTTTTGAAAACCTGGCACCAAGTGAATTTGACAAAACAATAGTCTGATCGGCCAAGCCGCTGGACAATCAAGTCCTACGGTTTTTTGCGATTCGAACCCATAGTACTGGCAAAAGTGGTCGCCGCGAACAATGCCGAGGAAACAATAAAATCGCCCGAAATAAATTCTATAACGCCAGTGACAAACACCAGCCCGGTCAAAATGTCTTTGTGTAAGCGGTTCATGGTCGCTTCCCGAAGTAATAAACGCATTTAGACTATATGCCCGATTACATTCATTAACAATGACACTAAAAATGCATTGATTGATTGCCAAAAGGAAACAAACAAATAAACCAACGCCTATGGTGATTCAAGCTTAAGCCCAAGCAAGCTTTTAAATCGGCGCCAAGCTCATCGGCTCGGTAGGCACCCCAACGCTTGCGCGGCAATCAAGGCAGTTTGTTGGCAGATTTTGACCTGGCTTATCTACTGCGTGGACGCCGAAACGGCAGCGCCAACAGGCCGACAAAACCCAGCTCGTCACTATCGCGAAACTCGGATAAACCTATCGTCATTGCAGTCTGCGCGTCGCGCGCTTGCGGGCAATAGGTTTTGAATAATCTATCCCAACACGACAGCGAAAAGCCGTAATTGCTGTCGGTCTCAGCTTGAAAGGCAGAATGGTGAATCCGGTGCATATCGGGTGTCACTATCAAATAGCGCAACCAACGTTCGCCAGCAGGCGGCAGGCCGACATTACCGTGATTAAATAACGCGCAACCGTTCAATATCACCTCAAAAGCGATCACCGCGACAGGATCGGCACCGAGTAACACCACCAGCGCGACCTTATAAAGCATCGACAGCATGATCTCCAAGGGATGAAAACGCACGGCGGTGGTGGTATCAAAATCCATATCGGTGTGGTGCACTTGATGCAACCGCCAGAACCAGCGCCAGCGATGAGCCACAATGTGTTGGGCGTAAATCGCCAGATCCAGCAACAACAGGCTCAACACTATCGACAGCCAACGCGGCACCGGCAACACATTGAATAAACCGATATGTTGCTCGGCAGCCCAGGTTGCCGCCAGCCAGGCCGCCGCACCGATACTCAGCCGCATCACACCGACATTCAGAACCGCCAAGCCCAGATTGACCGGCCAGCGCCGGCGTCGCTCCAAACTTAATTGGCGCTTGGGCCGAAACCACTCCCAAGCCACCATTAACAAGAATATCCCCAAAAACACGCCCAAGCGCACCATTGCTTCCATCACTGCCTCCGATAATACCGCGCCGCCAACTCATCCGGACTGGCCCCGAAAAAATACCGCAGCCGCAAGCACCACATCAATAAAATCGTTCTCAGGATACCGTAATGTTGCCAACGCCGTGCGGAAGTGACGACCTTAGCCTTCAGACAGCAAGGTTTAGCGAGCTTTTTCAGGGCAACGCTGATAGCAATATCTTCCATCAAGGCAATCTCCGGGAAACCGCCCACGGCCTGAAAAGCCTGGCGGCTCATGAAGATGGCTTGATCACCGGTGGCTATACCGGTCAGGCGGGAGCGCGCATTCATCATGCCGGCAATCAACTTGAAAATAGCTTGCCGGCTATCGAATTGCACATCAAAACGGCCCCATTCCGCGCCCTGCTCCACGGCCGACATAATCAGCTCGACAGCCAGTTCCGGCAGTTGGGTGTCGGCATGCAGAAACAACAACACCTCCGCTTGCGCATGGCGCGCACCCAAATTCATTTGCCTGGACCTGCCGCGCGGACTTTGCAAAACCTGATCGACCCAAGGCTCAGCAACAGTCGGACCGGCATCGATACTGCCGCCATCGACCAACAGTAATTCGCAGCGCGATCTCAGCGCCTGCAAGGCTTGCAATTTGTCCGCAAGTTGCGCCGCTTCGTTGAGCACCGGCATGATGATGCTGATTTGCGGTTTCATTGGGCGTGCATGGCGATGTTACTTGAAGTGATTGCGCCTAAAGCCTTGCTGCGCTTTGCATTTAAACCAACACCCCAGCAATCTCTCGAAAACAAGCCAACCCGGCTTCCACGTTTTCGATAATCTCAGCGGCTATATCATCCGGCTCCGGCAGGTTGTCCAAGTCGGCCAGTGATTTATCTTTCAGCCAGAAAATGTCCAGACTGGTCTTATCCCGCGCCAGGATTTGCTCATAGCTGAACTTGCGCCAGCGGCCTTCCGGGTTGTTTTGTTCGTGCCAGGTTTCGTTACGTTGATGGCGGTTGACCGGGTTGTAGCAGGCTATAAAATCCTGCAAATCCTCGAAGCGCAACGGCTTCTTTTTCAGGGTGTGGTGGATGTTGGTGCGGTAATCGTAATACCAGATTTCCTTGGTCCACGGGTTGGGACTGGCTTCGCGGTTATCAAAAAACAGCACGTTGGCTTTCACGCCGTTTGCGTAAAAAATCCCGGTCGGCAAACGCAATATCGTGTGCAGATCGGTATTCTGCATCAGCTTTTTGCGGACGATTTCACCGGCGCCGCCCTCAAACAACACGTTATCCGGCACCACCACGGCGGCTCGACCGCTGATTTTCAGCAGGCTACGGATATGCTGCACAAAATTCAGCTGCTTGTTCGAAGTCGTCGCCCAAAAATCCTGACGGTTATAGGTCAGATCGTCCTTTTCCTGTTCGCCTTCCTCGTTGGTAAAGGTCATGCTGCTTTTCTTACCGAACGGCGGATTGGCCAGCACGTAATCGACTGTTTCAGTGGGTGGCGATACCAAGGCATCGTTTGAGGAAATGGCACTATTGCCGTCGATCTCGCCGATGTTATGCAAAAACATATTCATCAAGCACATGCGGCGGGTGTTGGCGACGATTTCGTTACCGTAGAAAGTTTCGTGCTTTAAAAACGCCAACTGCTTTTTATCCAGCGGGTAATGGGCTTTTAAAAAATCGTACGCCGCCAGAAAGAAACCGCCGGTGCCGCAAGCAGGGTCGGCAATCGACTTGCCCGGCTCCGGCCTCACGCATTCCACCATCGCCTTGATCAGCGCCCGCGGCGTAAAGTATTGGCCCGCGCCGGACTTGGTATCCTCGGCGTTTTTCTCCAGCAAACCTTCGTAAATGGTGCCTTTGGTATCCGCGCCCATCACCACCCAATCGGTGTCGTTGACCATATCGATCAAACGCGACAACTTGGCCGGGTCCTGAATCTTGTTTTGCGCCTTGGTGAAGATTTGCCCCAACATCCCGGACTTATTGCCCAGCTCGCGGAGCAGCATCACGTAATGGCCTTCCAGCGCCGCACCTTTTTTGGCTTTCAGACTTTGCCAGTTGTATTCGGCGGGAATGCCGACATCGCGGTTATGCGGCGGCCGACTGTATTCGTCGGCCATTTTCAAAAAGATCAGATAGGTCAGTTGCTCCAGATAATCGCCATAACCCACGCCGTCATCGCGTAGGGTGGTACAAAAACTCCAGACTTTGGAAACGATGGATTCGGCGTTCATAAGATTATTGATAGAGACCTAGACTTAAATGGTTTGTTTGCATTTTCTTCCCCTTTTGCAAAAGGGGGACCAAGGGGGATTTATTTAAACAAATCTCCCCTAACCCCTCGGTAACTGCTCCCAGCGTTACCCTACCTCCTGCATCCATGCAGTCGTCTTTTTCAAAGAGGGGGACTCAACTATTCGTTGCGCATCGTTTGCTGAATATCGAGCGGATCGCCTTTAAAGCTGGGTGAATCGGCCAACAGTCCGGCAAAATCGGTGGCTTGTTTTGGTGGAGTTGCCAACCAACCAACTTGCTTACCCGTCGCCCGTTCATACAAGGTTTCCGGCGACACATCGAAGCCGCAGTCCCAAACCACGGTAGACCACTCATCCAGTCTAAATTGTTGGAAACAGCTTTTATCGCGCAAAGGCTCCGCAGCCGGATATTTGAAGATTAAGTCCTGCAAATCCACCTCACCGCTCTCGCCGTTATCAAACCGCAACTGCAGGCGGTAATCGCCCAGATAGTCTGCTTGGTTAACGCTAATAATCATGACAACCTCACACTAAAGGTTCGAGTTTATGAAAGTCCTTGCTGTGCCACATCGCCAGCAATTCATGCTGATGCAATTCCGCCCATTCTTCCACTAAACCGCGCACTTTTCCGGGTAAATAACCGGCCAAAATGTTCAGGGTTTGAATATCCATCACGGCCTTGTAATCGTTGTATTTAACATGGAAATGCGGCGGATTGTGATCGTCGAAATACATCAAAATCACAATACCCAGAAAGCGGCAGATTTCAGGCATGCTTGGTTTTCCTTGATTTGGGTTTGTCTGACACGGCTTTTTCGGCGCGTATCCGTTCCAGCAACACGCTGGCCGGTTCGTCGCTGGGGTCTTGCGGGACTAACTGGCCGGAGAAGGCTTTTTTCAGGATGGACTGGCGTAGAGCTTCGGCTTGTTGTAGGGCAGTGGTGATGGTTTGGTCGAGTTGGTCAATATTTGAGAGGCTGCTATCAAGTAAATTGGATATTACCTTTTGTTCTTCAAGGCACGGTAATGGGAGTACATAATCCTCAATTAGTGCTTGATTGATCTTGTAAATCCCTGCTGTAGTTCTAGCCGTTTTTTCAACTTGATTCCGAATAACAGGTGAATCCCAATAAAATGAGAAGTAATCTAAATAGACCAAGCTGTTGCTTAATCTAATGCGAATCATCGTATCAGGGAATGCAACGAAATTATTTCGACCCACTTGTATTCTAGCGATACCTCCACGACCAACTAAGTGCTTGCTGCCATTTCCCCTAGATACCAGGAAATCGCCATCTTTTACCAAATAGTTTTTAGCTTGTATTTCCGTCCAATCACCTTCTTTGGAAATCGATAAATCAATTTTTCCATCAATAAGGGCATTTAATCTAAGTACTGGAAATCCACCCTGACGATCCTTGACTGATTTTCCATTGCACAAATCTTCAGCCAATAGGTGTGAGACTTTAACTTTTAACCACTCGCTGGGTAATTCCGGCAACCCAGCCAATTCCTCAGCCGTCAACGGCGGCAAGGTTTTTGGGGGCTTGGGTTTGGAAATCCCCCCTAACCCCCCTTTTTCAAAGGGGGGGATAACGGCGTCGGTTGTGATGGAGGGGGTGGTGGCTGCGGCGGCGTTTTCTTTTCCCGTGCTTGGGCCAGACTCCCCCCTTTGCAAAAGGGGGGCTGGGGGGGATTTTGATTGCTCCCAATCTTTAAGCTGCTGCTGATAGCGTTGCTGGCGTTCGGTTTGGATGCGTTGCAGCAAGGCTTCGGCGCTTTCCAAGTTGTCGGGGTTTTCTGCCCGCCATTGCTCGGTGAGTTTGCCGGAAAAGGCGTGTTTCAAAAGCGCTTGCCGGTAGATATTCAATTGCTCGTGGGCGGTTTTAAAGCTTTCGATACCTTTGTCCAGTTCGGAAAACAAGGCTTCGATTTTAGCGACGATGCGGTTTTGTTCTAAGATTGGAGGGAGATTAAAGTCTAAGTTTTCAATATCTTTCGAGCTGATGTTTTGAATGCCCATGCCTCTGGCACGTTCAGATAAAACATGCTCCACGTTAGAAAGAAACAGACCAAAAAATTTTGGCTCTAGTTTATTTTCAAGAAATGGCTGAATCCTGCCTGTTCGCTGATTTTGTAATGCAGGAATATCTTCTTTGTATTCGCAAACTTTACCAATTGAGCCAGACATTCCAATAATTATGTCGCCCTTTTTAATAACGTAATCTGCGAAACGAGTTAAATTTGAGCAGTCCAAATATACTGCGTCAGATAAATCAACAGTTGATCCCTTTAACTGCGATTGCCTGACCAATGGAACATCACTGTCGTTTTCTTTGACTTTCTTAAAGTCAGAACTTTTGAAAGCATAACCGTTGCTGATTTTTACCAAATCGCCAAATTTACAACGTACCCAGCTAGGTGGTAGAGAGTTATTCACGCCGCCAACGCCCCATTCAATTCATCGAACACCATATCCATTTCGTCGCCAAACAACGGATATATCTTGTTCAAGCCACTTTCTCTTCATAATGCAGCAATTGCTGCTCGGCTAATTTGCGATGGATATTCGCCGGACTCAGTTCCAAACCATTCGGCCAGCATAACGCGCCCAGTTCCAAATAACAGCGTTTGAAATAGTCATCATCAGTTAACGGTTTTACCAATTCAGTGTGCCGGGCGATTAGCGGTTGTAAGTCATAGTCGCCATGGCTGCCATCGGAAAAATACAAGCGCAGGATTTTGCCCTCGAGTGGTTCTATACGGATGATTTTAATCATTATCGGCTCCCGGAATTCGCTGTAAGGGTTTGAGTTCGATCGCATATTGCCAATCGATTAACAATTCACTTTGGTGTTCGATAGCCCATTCGCGAACTAATTTAAGCGCTTTATTGGGTAATGAACCGGCCAATACCTCGCCGGTTTCGATGGCGATTAAGGCTTCATGACCTTGATATTCGACATGAAAATGCGGTGGGTTATGGTCGTCATGGTACATACGGATGTAGATACCAAAAAAATAGGAAATGATCGGCATTATAAACCCCGCTTCAATCGGTCATATTGCAAACTCATGCCACCAGCGCCTCATTCAATTCATCCAATACCGTATCCATCTCCGCACCAAACAACTGATACATCTTGCCCAAGCCGCCTTGGCCGTCAAACGGTGCCAGTTCCAGGTCGTCGCGTTCGATGTGGTAGGAGGTGGCAATGTGGTCGCGGATCATTTGCAGCCAGGCCATCTGTTCTTCAGTGAATTTGTCCGGGTTGCCGGCATGGTGGCGCATGATCCAGGTTTGAAAGTTGCGGCGCACGCTGCTGTCGTAATCGGCCAGTTGGCTATCGATGCCGCAAACGCGGCGTATCAAGCCAACCAGGGCGGTCAGTTCGCTGATCGGTTGTTTGCCCTGATAGTTGTCCAGTTGGCTGTAGGCTTGCCATACGTGCAGCGGGGCCAGTTTGGGTTGGTCGGTTTTCAGGATGTCCAGCACCTGTTGCAGCATGGCGTAGGTGATGTCGCGGCGGCGTTGCGGCTGGTCGTAAAAGATGCTGAGCGCTTCGATCTGGTCTTTATGGCTAAGCAGATAGTCGGCAAATTCCTGCACCAGGTTTTGTGCGCTGGCTTGGGCATCCGCAGACCATCCGGCAAATTTGAGTTGGTCCAGATTAAGGTGGTCAATGGTTTGTTCCTTGTCGCGACGGATGCTATCCAGCAGGTTAATCAACTCGCCGTTCAAGGCTTTGGCAGCGTCTTTGACCAGTTGCGCCTGGGCTTGCTGGTAGTGTTGTTCGCTGGCTTCGGCGTCGGCAGGTAGTCCGGCCAGTTGGCAGGCGGTCTGGTTGACGTTATCGGCGTCGATGGCGTTAAACAGGTTATTGATGAGCTGACTGAGAGAAATGCCATTGGCCAGGTTTTGGATTTTTTGCTGCTCCGCCGGATTTAATTGATGGTTTAAGCGCGCCAGCCGCGCGGCCAGCGAGCTGATGGTGTCGGTATCATTGGCACCCATCATCACGCCCATGGCTAAATCTTTCAGTGGCACGGTCGGTTTGGTGATCAAGGGTTGGCTGGCGGTTTTGAGCGAGGTGGTAACGCCGACGGCATCGACAATTACGTAATGGGTTTTGGCGCTGATGGCAGACGGGGTGACTTTTTTCAGGCCGTCCAGATCCAGGGTGCGAGTGCCACGGCCTTTCATTTGCTCGAAGTAGTTGCGGCTGCGCACGTCGCGCATGAACAGCAGACATTCCAGCGGTTTAACGTCGGTGCCGGTGGCGATCATGTCCACGGTGACAGCAATGCGCGGGTAATAGGCGTTGCGGAAATCGGACAACGTGGATTTAGGGTCTTCGTCAGCTTTGTAGGTGACTTTTTTGCAAAAGGCGTTACCTCCACCAAACTCTTCGCGCACGGTTTGAATAATGTCGTCGGCGTGGCTGTCGGTTTTGGCGAAAATCAGGGTTTTGGGGACTTCCTGGCGACCGGGAAACATGCTGGGCCAGTTTTGCTGATAGGCACGAATCACGGTGCGAATTTGGTCGGGGTTGACCACGCTGTTATCCAGTTCTTTGCCGGTATAGATTTCGTCCTGATCTTGCTGCTCCCAGCGCTTTTTGCGGGTGAGTTTTTCGCGTTTTTGAATTTGCAGTTTGGCCGGGATGTTGCCGCCGACCTGGGTGATTTTAGTTTCGATCAAATAGGTTTCGTTACCGACATTAACGCCATCGGCTACGGCTTTTTCGTGGGTGTATTCGCTGACTACGTTTTTTTTGAAAAAGCCGTAAGTGCGGTTATCCGGAGTGGCAGTCAGGCCGATCAGAAAGGCGTCGAAATAATCCAGCACTTGTTGCCAGAGGTTGTAAATAGAGCGGTGGCATTCGTCGATGAAGATAAAGTCGAAAAACTCCAGCGGCACTTTGGCGTTGTAAACCACCGGCAGCGGTTGTTTGGGTTTGGTCAGTTGCTCGGCGGGGTTGAGGTCTTCCAGACTGCTGTCCAGTTCTTCGTCCTTGAGGATGGCATACAGGCGCTGAATGGTGCTGATGCAAACGTGGCTATTACTGGGCACGTGCGAGGATTGCAGGCGCTGCACGCTGTAGATTTCGGTGAATTTGCGGTTATCGTCGCCGGGCGAGTAGCTCATCATTTCCTGCTCGGCCTGTTCGCCCAGGTTGCGGGTATCGACCAGAAACAGGATGCGTTTGGCGTCGGTAAACTTCAGCAAGCGATACATGGCGGTAATCGCGGTATAGGTTTTGCCGGAACCGGTAGCCATCTGAATCAGGGCGCGTGGGCGATTATGTTTGAACGAATCTTCCAGGTTATTGATGGCGATTTCCTGGCAAGCGCGCAAGCCGGTTGGGTCGAGCGTGGGAAAGCTTTGTAAGCGGCTGCGCAATGAGCTGCCTTGTTCCAGCCATTCCTGCAAGGTTGCCGGGCGATGAAAGCCGAAGACTTCGCGGAAGCGCGGCTTGGGGTCACGGGCATCGGTAAAGCGGGTAATCACGCCAGTGCTTTCGTAGAGAAAGGTCAACGGCTTGCTGGTGTTGACCCACTTCAATTTGGCGGCGTATTCGGCGGTTTGTTCTTCAACGCTGGTGAGTTTGTGGCCGTGTTGCTCGGCTTTGGCTTCAATCACCCCTACCGGTTTACCGCCAACAAACAGAATGTAATCGGCCGGACCGGTGTCGGTTTGGTATTCGCGGACGGCTTGGCCATCGCCAACGTGGAAGTTGATCTGTTCTTTATTCTGGATTACCCAACCCGATTGCAGTAACAGCTTGTCGATGTTGTCCCGGGCGAGTTGTTCTGGGTTTTGGTTGAGAGTCATGGCAGTCCTTTGTTTTACTTCGCCAGGCAAAAAGGCCGGGGATCGCAGCCGATTCTTTTCAATGGCGCCAAGTATAATCAGACAAACGACAACTTAGAAAATATGTTTTGGCACTCGATGAACGCTAGCGAATGAGATGGTTGTGCAAATCAACACAGTGCGTTTTTACTGCCTTAGTTGGCGACTACTCCGCCATGAAGAAAACCGCAAGTCTTGCGGTTAGTAGAGTAACGGTGCTTGGAAATGCCCCGGCTCAGCTGGCCGGGGCAAATAGATTTATACGGTTAAACCGTGTTTCTTGCGCAGACCTCTGGAGCCCATCAGCCCAGCCAAGCCGGTAGCAAACATCCAGACGGCGGCCGGAACTGGCACAACCTGAACTTGACTGCCGATGAAGCTGGTATTGATAGGCAACGCACCCGGGCTGACGAAGCCAGAATTGAAGGGATCAATGCTCAAACTCAGTGCACTGGATTCGCCTTGGTTACCCAACACGCTAAAAGTGAAAGACGCCAAGGCAAAATTAGTACCGGCATTTCCTACACTCTTACCCAGAAAAACGTAATCGATGACACCGGCGCCGGCGTTGCCGTCGCTAATAAAGCTACTATCCCAGGGCGAATTGGCGATTGCAGTACCCACATAACTCAATACACCAGGATTCCAAGACAAGGAAAATGCTGCGCCGTCCGGACCATTCAGAAAGTTTTCACCGATTAGGTCCACGGTAAAGGTATCGCCGGCTGAAACGTTGATACTCTCACCGTGACTGAATTTTACGACGCTAGTGGCGATAACGGTCGCCGAAACCGGCGCGGCTGATAGTAGTGTCGTGGCTAGCGCGCCGATAAATAAAACAGGATGTTTCATGTAATGCTCCATTCAATTAAAAGTAAACAAGGTTGACCGTGCTCGCGGCGGGGGGCTTTAAACACCCCCGCCGCGAAACTTAGGGCGCGATACCGGTTGGTCCGGGTGCTTTACCCAAATAGGTTTTCAACAAACTCAAGTCGGCGGGATCGACGACCCCATTACCGTTTAAGTCTTCATTTGCCGACACCGTGCCGAGCTTGGATTTCAGCCTGGACAAATCGGCTGGATCGACTACGTTGTTCTGATTGAAGTCCGGATCGCAGATATTGCCGAAACTGTCGCCGTCGGTATTGCGCTGATTGACGTTGGCGACCAGTTTGCAGTTATCCAGATTGTCGGCCACGCCGTCGCCGTCGGAATCCGGCGCTGGCGGCGCAGTGACCGCACCGGCGAACTCGGCACTGGCTATCACGCTGGACTTTTGCGAGGAGGCATCGAACATGGTTTTAAAGTCCACGACTTCCGGCGTGGCCGTGTCGCTGAACAAATCCTCGGCATAGGCATGCGACAGGGTTTGATAAACCAGCTCGGCCTTAACCGTATAATTACCCACCGGCAGGCCACCGATTTGATAACTGATCTGATCACTACCGCCGATAAAGTTGCTGTCGGTCGCTGCGGAGCCGGCGACGCGCACATCGGCTGGCGCACTGGCTTTATTAAAACCAGGCGGCAGAATGCGGTTATCTTTCAGATATTCCTTACCGCGTAGCAAGGTGTAGGTCACTTCGCCTTGGTCGTTGCCCATGATGGCTTCGTAGACTTGCACCTGATCTTCAGCAGAGATTTGATCGTAATGCGGCTCAAAGCTCGCGCCGTTTTCGTCGGCATCAACCCCGACAATACTGCCGTCGGCCCTGACCTTTCCGGACTCCCAAACGATTTGATTCTGCGCATTGGTCACCACGACATGCACGACAGCTCGCCGCGACGGATAGCTGGTTGGCAGCTTGTGTCCGGTAGTGCTGTTAATCTGCAAGGTAAAGTCCAGCGCATTAGGGGTTGAGCGCTGCTCGGCAACCGTCACCGTGGCCGCACTTTTCAACATCGCGTCGGTTTTGCTCAAGGTTTCGGCGAAATTATTGGATAACACGCCCAATTGGTTTTTATTGTTGCTGAGAATATCCAGCATCAACTTATTGGCGCCCACCAGATCGTGAATCGCAAAATTGTTGCGTAAACCGGACATACCCATGGTCGAAATTTTCACGCCATCGGTACGGCTCATATGGCAGCCTTGGCAACTTTTTTGACCGACATAGCTGCTTTGTTCCCACTCCATGTATGGCGTTTGCTCGGGGAATTCGCTTTCCGGCGTGGTGCTCAAGATAGTGCCGTTTTGATCAACGTAAGGTGTCTTCAGGTTGTGGCAGGATGCGCATAACTTGGACTCCTTGATCTGCGCGCCATAGGTAGGCGTATAGCCGGTATGCATTATCATCGGCATCGTGAATAGCGCGGTATCCCCGGGACCGCCATAAGGTCCGTAGATGGTTTTGCTATCGTTGATGGCGTAATTGCCGGACATGGTCGCCAGGGTGCCAAGGGCCGGCGTAGCCGGAATCTGATGACACAAGGTACAACTCACACCGTCCATCGCCGCATCGTGTTTAGCGTGGCCGACGTCGAGAATCCCGCCGTCAAAAATGGTTTGGCTGGCGCTGCTACCGTCTTTTTTAGCTTGAGTGTTAGCCATCGGCGCATGGCATTTGCTGCATTTATCATTGATGACAGTTTGCAGTTCAGGGTGGCGAGACATCTCGCTGCGCACCTTGGCACGCCAGAACGGATCTCTTGACGAATTGGCCATCATCGTTGACGACCAATCGGTGACGATGGAAACGTCTTTACTTTGATTGTCGACTATACCGTTGTGGCACATCGCGCAATTCTGCGAGCCGGAGAAATGGCTGGTGATAAATGCCGGATCGCCCGCATCGGCAGGTAGGCCGACGAAGGGATTAGGTGGCGTGGTCGGTCCGGTTCCTTCTTCCACTACCACCGCATCGATGTCGTAGGTCTTGTAATCGGGCGTCGGCGCACTATTGAAAAACCGCAGTTCCGCCGCAGGATTTGTGGTGCTGGCAGTAAAGGTATACGTCAACAGCTGGAAACTGCCGCTCACGCTGGCGAAGGTGGTATTGAAACCGGCCACCGACACTTCCAGCGGCGTGTATCCGGCCGTTGTACCTTTGCGAGCCTGGAACGACAAGGTGTAGGTTACGCCGGCCGTGACCGGAAATGTGGTTTTGATGCCGGAACCCTGGTTGATCGCCAAGGCATACAAGCCTTCAAACACCCGGTTGGTATAGTTGCCGCCGGCCCGATTCTTGTACATCAGATACGGCCTTTCGCCAATGGCGTCGTCTATCGCCGTCCAGCCGGTGACGCTGGTAGTGTCGTTGTTACTGAGGAACTTATAGGTCGTCACTGTCCCCGGACTTTCGAAGCCGCCGTTGCCGAGCAAATTGGCGGCCATTGCCGATGGCAGCGGGAACACCGCCGCCAGTAACAGCATGATGGTTTTTATAGTTTTCATGAATTATCTCGCGTCAAATTTGCCCGCAGCATCCTTGCACAATCTGTTGAAAAGCCTCTTTCAAATCAGCTTACAAGGCGGAGCGTTTACGTTTACCCAGTGCCAGCAAACCCATAAAGCCGGTCAGGAATGACCAAGTGGCGGCGGGCAATGGCACTGGAGCCACATTGGCAGTGATCTTGATGTTGTCTATGCCGACGGCGCCGTTGGTCACCGAGCTGGCATTCTCGAATAGGCCAAAACTCAACCAATAATTGCCGTTGACATCCGCCGCACCGAGACTGGCAACCGCCAAGGTCACACTGTCGGGCCCGTAAGTTTTGCCATAGCTAAAAATAGATTGATCAATGACACTAGCCGTAGTGGCAAGCGGCGAGTTGATGTTAAATCCGCTTCCGGAGATGCCCACCTTGAACTGATCTGTATCGGGAGTTGCACTGCCGAATAGGAAAGCGCTGAACACCCAATCGAAACTGATCGTGATGTCGGTGGTGCCGCTGACCAGACTAAATGGCGTAGCAAAGCCAAAGGTGCCCGAGGTTGGCGATCCGGCCAATTGGCCGCTGTCGTCACCCATCACCAGAAATTTGTTGGCCGAAGTCGCCGGCAGGAAGAAGTTGCTGCCTGCGATCAACGCAAAGCGTTGTAACGGATTGCCCGTGTTGTAAGTGTTGATTGAGTCGGTACCCAAACGCAGATTGACGGAATTGGCCGTTGCCGTTGACGACCAGAGGGTGCCGGCCGGCAGTGCTGTCGGATTGGATGACAATAAGCTCTGTATCGAAGTGTTGCTGCCGTCATCGAAATTTTCGTCCAGCAGCGTCACAGTCGCGGCATCCGCGCATGCCGCTGAAAATGTACCTAACAACAGAGCCAAGAGTCGTATATTTTTAGAATTGATTGCGTTCATAAACTGTCCTTTTGGGAAACTCGTTGACCTTAGCCAACGAGTTGAGATGCCTTGATGAATTAAGCGGTTTGTTTACGACGATTCATTCCAAGCACGCCCAGTAACGCGCTGCCGAACAACCAGACCGCACCAGGTACAGGAACGGCCGTCACGTTACCCACCACATTGCCAACCAGATTTAGAGTCAACTGGTGGTTTTGTCTGGTGCTGCTGGCACCGAAATCGGCATCGGACAGATTGATTAGATACTGAGCGCTGAAGACGCCAGTGGTCGAAGTCAGCAAATTGGCTACGAATGCCAGACTTGAACCCTGTGCCAGATCGTTAAACGCAGTCAGATTTGTGGTCAAGGCGCCAGTATCGCCGCTGCCGCTGACGCTATCCAGGTCCAGACCGATCCGGTCGGCATCGGCGAGATTGAACAAGCTAAAACTCAGAGTAGGACCAGTGTTTTGCGCGACCGTGCCAAAGTCCAGGGTTAGCGTATTGTTGGTCGAACTGCCGTCGAAAGAAGCTAGCGAATGCAGCAAATAGCTGTAGTTGGCTTGCAATGAACCCGCCCAATCTACTTTGTAGGTAGCGGATGAACCGCTGCCTGGCTGCCCAGCGGTCGATGACATGGTTGTGGCGGCGGATAAGGTGGGTAAGCTCAATGAAGCATTGACAGAGCCGCCACCTACATAATCGTTAAGATTTTGGTCGTCTGCACCAACCGTCGTATCCGTTGTGGCAGCGGCTGCGGTATTCGGCCCCCAACCGCAATTGACTGGACCGGTTGGACCGTGCGCTAAGGCACAACCGGAGCCGGCTTGAGTCAAATTGGGGGCGAAAGCCGCGCTCACGCCTGCTGCGGACATCAAGGCATTGCTGGTGCCGCTGCCGTTAACGGTTCTACCTGGACCATTATTCTTGTTACCCGAGCCGTTGATGGTCTGGGTGCGATTGGATGTAAGTTGTATATCAACGCCGGTAAGTACGCCGTTCGCTGCGTCAAACTGACCAAGCGCGACATTGGCGATAGTCGCGCCGTTGTTGGAATTGGTTGCGGAAGCTACCTGTCCCCCGGTTGCCGTGACCGACGCGGAGCCGCTAAAACTGACTGGTCCGCTGGTCACAGTTAATGCCGCTTGTGCGATACCGCTTACGCCCAGCAAAACGGCGATGGCTGTCAATTGAAAATGTCTTGTCATAAAGTGTTCCATTGAAAATAATTAAGGATGTCTGTGATATGCGGCATATGCCGCAGCCCCCTATCACCTGGGAGCAGCTCGGCCAGCTTGCTTTGTCGCAAGCTCCGTAACTTTCCGAACCCGCTTCGCAACGGGGTTGGCGATTGACGACAGTCGCTTTTGTCTGCACAGGCCACATAGTCGTCTTTGAGAATATTGGAATTCTCTAATTTAAAGACATCAAAATCCGTGCCACCCGCCTGATCGCCTTGTAAGCTATTGATTACAAATTAGTGACCACTATTTTTGTGCCGATTTAACCGCAGGTTTGTTATGGCTTTTACGGCATATCCCGCACACCCTGAGCGAAAACACTGATTTATCAATTTGGCCCTTAAATCGGGTTCCATCCGCTTAAACGGAAGCCGTAAGACCGAGCAGTAAATCTATGCTGGCAACTGGGCTACCGCCTGCGCGGAATCGATGGTCAAAGGGAATTAAAGGCGGGGGAAACTGATTGTGTATAGCCGTCTGCATGAACATTTTCTGCTCATCGCTTGTGAAGGAGCGGCTTAGATACCGCATGTATCAGAAGTACTTTTGTGTAACGCAGGATGATTAAGCCTCTACCAAGAGGCCGATAAGATAGATTAGGGAAGCAAATAGCTATCGCACCCATGAAAGGTATCGGAGCGTGCTGAAGCAGCTCACTAGCGGAAGCAAATAAGCACCAGCAACGGTTGTGCCGGCAGCGTTGAGCAATGCCGCGATTAAAGCACGCCCCGCTCTATCTCTTGCAAATAGATAAATTTCGGTGCTTTTACGCCGGCCTGTTTTCTGATTTCCACCAACTCCGCAGACTCGAAAAAGCATCGGGCATGATCCAGCGAGGTCCAAGTAGAAAAGTGGACGATGTTATTGGCATCGTCATCGTAACGCAGCAACTGGTAGCTGATTTCTCCAGCGCGTTTTCTAATCTCGGCCGCCTGATCGAAAATCTGCTTCCAGGCCGGGTATGCAGCGACCTCATGGATGATTAGTACGTATGGCATAGACTCTCGTTTCGGTCCTATATTTAGTATGGCTCGCCGTCTTTGTGGGTGAATCGCCAACTCCCGTCAACCAGCAGTGCTTGCAAGTCATCGTCCGGGTAAAACGCCGCATCTCCAAGGCTTCTATCGCCAATTTCCAGGTATTGCACCTCTTCATTTGAGCGATTCAGCAACTGATGCGCATTGCCGGTACCGGCTTTAAATCCCGCGCACATTCCCGGCGCAAGCGGGGTTTCGCCAGCGTCCGTCACCAGTATCGGGTGGCCTTGCAGTATGTAAATAAACTCGTCTTGCAGCGAATGCGTGTGGCGTAAAGCCGAACTGGCGCCGGGCGCCAGCTTGGTTAGGTTGACACCGAAGTTTGTCAGATCGAATACCTCGCCGAGGCGGCGCTTTTCTCGCCCCGCCATGCGCGAGGCAAACGGTTCCGGATAGAGTGATGTGGTCCGTGGCGTCACGTCTGAGGCCGACAGAGCGATTGGAGTATGTTTATCGTTCATGGTGTCCCGGAAGTAGAAATCCGTGCGCCGAGCCTAACGCGCTAACCGTCAAGCTCGGTATGTTATTAACCCGGCCCTTAAATATCGTCACTCCCGCGAAAGCGGGAGCCCAGTTGCTACAATGGATTCGCTGCGCGGTCTAACGGCTCCCGCTTTCTCGGGAATGACCACCACAGGGAATTTAAGGACCTGGTTAATAAAATCCGGTGGATATTAGCCCAGGGCTCTGGACGCGATGGCCGAGCTGGCTGGCCCCCTGAACAAACACGCGGCAACCCCAGAGTGCCGATATAATCAAGCTTGCCTCTTCGATCGCTGTGCTGGAAAAAAAGCTGACCTCTGCGGCCCGCTCACCGGAAACAGACATAAGATTGCCGTTCAGACGCCGCGCCAGCTCTTTTGCCACCGCTGTAGCCGGGTCGATTATCATAAGGTCCGGCCCGACGATTTCGCGAATCAGCGACGCCAGAAACGGGTAATGCGTGCAGCCCAGCACGATGGTATCGGCGCCAGCCCGCAGCAAAGGCGCTAGATAGCGCACCAAAAGTTCGCGCGTGGCCTCGCTGTGCAATTGCGCCTTTTCAACTTGTTCGACCAGACCGGGACAAGGTTGTAACAGTATTTCAATGTCCTTACCGTAGGCCGCGCACAGCCGGGCCACACTTGGGCTGGCTAGAGTGCGGCTGGTGGCCAGCACGCCGACCACCCCGGATTTAGTGGTTTGCGCGGCCGGTTTGATGGCCGGCTCCATCGCCACCACCGGCACCGGACACCAAGCACGCAGCTTTTCAATCGCGACCACCGTCGCGGTATTGCACGCCACCACGATGGCCTTCACGCCGGCATAGAGCAGCAGCTCGGTAATCGTTGTCGCCCTATCCGCAATAAAATCCGCATCCCGGTCGCCGTAGGGCGCATAGCCGGAGTCAGCCACATAGAGCAAGTCTTCCAGGGGCAATTCCGCGCGAATTGCCCGCAGCACGGACAGACCGCCGACACCGGAATCGAATACGCCAATGGGGGCATCAGTGCGCAGCGCTGTCATGGATGGATGCAGTCTGGTTTTAGGCAATTTGAAAATTGATCAGGCTTGGCGCTGTTGTAAATACGCTTCGTTTAGGCGAATGGCTTGTAGGGCAGCCGGACGCGCATAGATTCGCGCCACATAGTCCTCGAACAGCGGGCGCTTGTCGATGGTGCCAAACATCATGCCCCAACCCAACTGCGAGCCCACATATACATCCGCCGCGGTAAATTGCTCGCCGCAAATATAAGGACCAGGGACTAGTGCTTTTTCGACGGCATCGATTGCTGCATCGTAACTGCCAAAGCCGACAAAGCCGTTCTTGCCCTCGGGTACTTGCCAACCCAGCGCCTTGGCGGTAACGGCCTGCTCCAACGGACCGGCCGCGAAAAACAGCCAACGGAAATAATCGGCGCGCGCGGGATGGTTTGCGGCCGGAAGCAGATTTTTCTCTGGATAACGATCAGCTAAATATGCGCAAATCGCTGCGGTTTCCGTGACCAACGCAGTGCCGTGTTTCAACGCCGGCACTTTGCCCAGCGGGTTAACAGCGAGATAGTCGGCACTTTTCATCGCGGCGCCAAATTCCAGCCAGACCGTTTCATAAGGCTCGCCTAGTTCTTCCAGCATCCAGTGGACGATGCGCCCACGCGACTGCGGATTGGTAAAAAACACCAGATCATTCATTGTGCGTTCTCCTTGGCTGGTTGAACTAAAGGCAATATGGCGCGGGATTTTACACCGATAAATTAACGCGGCTCTGATGATCTTTTGGGCGCAAGCTGTAGATTCGCATTAATCAGGAAAAAGTATCGAGCCACTATCCCAGCGACTCCAGCGCAGTTAGCGTTTCAGTGACGACCCGTTTAAACTCGCCGTAGTCGGCCTGATTTAAACTGTCCTGTTTTAGCAAAATACAAAATTTCGTCGCGGCGCTTTCCACCTGGCTTGCCCCCAAGTTGGCGGCGACGCCTTTCAAACCGTGCAGCGTGTCCCGCGCCGCCTGAAAATCCCGGTTCTCCAGCAGACCATCAAGCTCCGTCAGCGTGGTTGCGGTGCTGTTTCGAAAACTATTGAGTAACTCGGTCAAACAAGCTTCATCACCATCCAACATATCCAGCGTATTGCTGAAATCAAAACCGGGCAAGTCCATTAAGCCAGTCGACAAAATGCCGCGCTCGCTTTGCAGCACGTCACTTGCCGAAACAGCAACAGAGTCTCGCCCTATCTGCTTACACAAAACGTCGATCAGTTCGATCGGTTTAATCGGCTTGACCACAAACTCGTTTATGCCGCTGGCCCGGCATTTGTCCCGCTCTTCCTGCGTCACGCCGGCAGTTAGCGCGATAATGGGCAGTTCTTTATAAACAGGGTTCCGGCGTATTTGTTCGGCGGCAGCCAGACCGCTCAATACCGGCATATGAATATCCATCAATACGGCATCGTAACTATGCGCGTCGAGCAAGGCCAAGGCCTCACTGCCGTTGCCGGCAAGATCGACGCTTACCCCGCATAGCTCCAGAAACTCCTGCAATACCTTCTGGTTGATGACATGATCTTCGGCAATCAGGATGCGTGTACCGCGCAATGCGCCACCGCGCTGGCTCAGTGTTTTCGCCAAACCGCCGGCTTGGGTTTCAGAATTTGGCTGTGCCGCCGGCAAACCGGCTTGCTGCGCGGCAACGCCCAGCAATAACTCAAAACTAAAATTCGAACCCAGCCCCGGATTGCTTTCGACATGAAAATCACTGCCCATTAATTGCAACAGTTTTTGGCTGATGCTCAAGCCCAGCCCGGTGCCTCCAAAACGGCGAGTGATGGACGCATCCAGCTGACTGAAGGACTGAAACAATTTGGGCAGATCCGCCTCGGGGATGCCGATACCGGTATCCAAAACGCTAAATCGTAGTCTGGCTTGAGCATCGTTTGAATCCAGCAAAGCCACCCGCAAAGCGACACTACCGTGCTCGGTGAACTTGAGCGCATTGCCCAGCAGATTGGAGAGAATCTGTTGCAAACGCAGTGCATCGCCCACCAAACTTAAGGGTACGCCGGGCTCGACCTCTATATTGAAGTCCAGACGTTTTTCCGCTGCGTACAAGGCAAACAAACTATGCAGGTTGTCCAACACATTATTCAGGTTGAATTCGACCTGTTCGATACCCAGTTTACCGGCCTCCATTTTGGAGAAGTCGAGAATATCGTTGAGTATGCCGAGCAAACTTACCGAACTGCCGTGGATTTTTTGCAGATAATCCCTTACCTCGTCCGATACCGGCTTATTCAACGCCAGCTGCGACAAGCCAATCACCGCGTTCATCGGCGTGCGGATTTCGTGCGACATGTTTGCCAGGAACTCCGATTTGAACACCGCCATGGTCTCGGCGGCTTCTTTGGCTTCGATCAGAGCCTGTTCCACCCGCTTCTGCTCGCTAAGATCGCGAACCACGCTTTGTAATACCAAATGACCGTCCAAGCTGACCCTCGCCAGCGTCACCCGCGCCGGGAAAATCCTGCCGTCGGCACGCCGGTGCAGCCACTCGAACTCCAAATGACCGTTTTTTATCGCAGTGGCCATATATTCGTTGGCCAACTCTACCGAATCCCTACCGTTTGCCTGATTTGGCGGGGAAACCATACCTGGGTGCAAGCGGCAAAACTCGGAAACGGCATCGTAGCCGAATAAATCCAAGGTGGCCTGATTACAATCCAGAAATCCGCTGCTGTCGGCCATCATCACCGCATCATGCGAACTATTGAACAGCTTCCGATACTTCAACTCACTTTGTCGCAGGACTTCCTTATTGGCTTTGGCTTGCGTGACGTCCTCGGTAATGAACCAAATATAATCTTGACCTCCGGTGCCGGCGACTTTGGTACCGCTCAGTTGCAATGACACCGACCGCCCTTTTTTATGGATAAACGTGGCTTCGTCGGAGCCATACTGCCCAGTTCTCGCTAACCAATTTAATTGCTCGTCCAAATCTTGCTCTTTATCGGCGGATAAGCACAGATAATCGAGCTGTTTGAGTTCTTCCTCCGTGTACCCCGTCATCCGCTGGAACGCATGATTGAATTCAACGAATTTGCCGTGCACGTCCAGCAAAGCGATACCTAACGGCGATAGTTCGTACAAGTCCCGAAGCTTTTGGCCTTTCTCCGCCAATCGAATATACGCATTCTTTAAACTTGAGTTTGCCGCATCGAGTTGGGCGGTACGCTGATCGACCAGTGCCGCCACCATCGCCGCCCTGCCGGTGGCGGATAACAAATACACGCTCAACAGCATGGTAAACAGCAATCCGCCCAGTAATACCATCCACGGTAGCCAGGAGGCATGCGTCGATACGAACATAGCCTCCGGCTGGACAATAATTTCCAGCATACGATTGCCGAAGCGGATGGATTGCCTGGACTCTCTTATACCGCTCGTCAGCGCTTTCAGCGCGCCGTGTAACAGCGTGGCGTGGTTTTCCGCATCGTAATAGAGTAGCGCCACGTTCATACCGTCAAGATTTAAACCTTGCATGGCCGCATTCACTAAGGAATCAATTCGCACCACTGTTGACAAAAACCCGCTAAACGCCGGCTCCGAGCTTGTGGAGTTAGCGAGGTAGACAGGCATCATCAGCAATACGGCTTGATTAGCTTGACCGTCTTGCACCAGTTGAATGGGTCGGGTGACGCTGACCGATTGACTGGCCCTGGCTTCGGTTAGAGCTTCTCTGCGAACGGGCTCCGAACTCAAGTCAAAGCCCAACGCAGGCATATTAGTGGATGAAGGCTCGATATAGGTGACCGGGAAATACTCTGCACGCTCTTGAGCCTTGATAAACTGCCGATCCGCGCCAAGCTCCTTGATCGTAAAATCTTTATATCCTTGGTCGCGGAACGACTGTTCGTAAGACGCCCGCTGTTCGCTCGGGATCTGTGATACCCAGCTCAGCGCTCGAATATGCGCATTCTGTGTCAGCACGCTATTAGCAAAAACACTGAATTTATCCCGATCAATCGGGCTGGCCGCTTGAAAAAAGCTATTGAGTGAAAAAGACGCTTTCAGCACTGCGGAAAAGTTCTCCGCCAAGGCTTTATGGACTGCACTGGCATTGCTGTCGAATTGCAGTTGTAGCCGGCTGTCTTCCGCACGCAAAACCAGTACGAAAGTCACGATGAGTCCGGCCAACATCGCCACCATAGGCATGGCCACACCCAGTAATCTGGGGCGCCAAAGCACTCTTGGCTCGGCAAACAAGCAAAAAACCAAAGGCGATATGATGATGGTTCCCAGACAATCGCCTATCCACCAATTCCACCAAGCCACCGAAATATTGGCATTGGTTAAAACATCGAAGCCAACTAGAGTGCTTACCCCGACGGAGGCGGCGATCAAGCAACTCAAAGGCCCGACTAGTAACACATAGCGGAAAATGTTTTTGCCGTTATCCAGACGCGGTACGCCAGACCCCAGAAAGCGTTGCGACAGCCAAGCGCCGGCCAATGCTTGCAAAGTGCTGCCGACCGCAATCCCCATAGCCACGAAAACCGTCGACGGCGTCAAATAGCCGCTTAAATCGTATCCATACAACAGATTTGTCAGGAACGATCCGCACCATATTCCCGGCCAGATCTTCTTACCCCAGAGCAGCACCGCAGCCAGCGCAATCCCTGCCGGCGGCCAGATCGGACTGGCATAGCCCGGCGGTATAGCCAAGCGCAGGGCTGCCCAACCGGCCACGACCATACTTGCTGTCAGAAAAATATATCGGTAAAAGCTCAAACGCATGCGTTCTCTGTCCAACACGCCATCAGAAATGAGATGGAGATTATAGGTCAAATGCTTTGCTAGGGATGTTGGTCAACCAAAACCTGAACAATCGAAATTACAAGAGCTCTCAGCGCCCCTGCCTGCGGGAATTATTAACCCGGCCCTAAATTCCCCGTGAAAGCGGGAGCTGCGCTATTTAAGAACCGGGGGATAGGCCATTTTGATGGGTGTTTAGACCGGCAAAGTTGCCATATCGATCACAAAGCGGTATTTCACGTCGCTTTTCAACATGCGTTGATAGGCGTCATTGATACCGGCCATCGGAATCAACTCAATGTCGGAAACGATGTTGTGCTCGGCGCAGAAATCCAGCATTTCCTGGGTTTCGCGAATGCCGCCGATCAGCGATCCCGCCAGTGCGCGGCGACGGAATATCAGGTTGCCGACATTCGGTGACGGGTGCGGCTCGGACGGTACGCCGACCAGACACATCGTGCCGTCGCGCTTCAACAGACTAAGATATTGATCCAGATCGTGTTGCGCGGCGACGGTATTTAAAATGAAATCGAAGCTGTTTAAATGCTTCTCCATTTCGTCGGCATGTTTGGAAATCACCACCTCGCTAGCCCCCAAGCGCTTGGCATCGGCTTCCTTGCCTGGCGAAGTGGTAAACAGTACGACTTCCGCGCCAAAAGCATGCGCGAATTTTAGCCCCATGTGACCCAACCCGCCCAACCCAACGATGCCAACTTTGTGGCCTTTGCCGATTTTCCAGTGCCGCAACGGCGAATAGGTGGTGATACCGGCGCATAGCAAGGGAGCTACCGCTGATAGCTCCAGTTTATCGGAAACATGCAATACAAAACCCTGATCGACCACGATCTGATTGGAGTAGCCGCCATAAGTCATTTTGCCGGTATGTTTGTCCGGGCTGTTGTAGGTAAATATTGTCTGGTCGCAAAACTGCTCCTGATGATCCTGACAATCGGGACAAACACCGCAAGAATCGACCATGCAGCCCACCCCAGCCAAATCACCCAGCTTGAAATTGGTGACTTGTGAGCCGATTTCCACGACTCTGCCGACAATTTCGTGCCCCGGCACTATCGGAAACGTGGTCCCGCGCCATTCGTTGCGCACCTGATGTAAATCGCTATGGCAAACGCCGCAATAGAGAATTTCGATACGCACATCCTCGGGGCCGGGCTGCCGGCGCTCGAAATGAAAAGAGCGTAGCGGTGTTTGCGGGTTGTAGGCAGCATAGCCAACCGTTTTAAGCATATCGATCTCCTGCGTTTAGAGGGTGCACTTATTGCCCGCGCTAGCCAGTTAACTTGACCGGACGGGGCAACAGCCAATTCCGGGTGCTAACTCGTCAATTTCAAATACTTCTGATACAGGCTGTCCTTATCCTCGACCACATCCGGATCCTTATCGATACAATCCACCGGACAAACTTCCATGCACTGCGGTTTGTCGTGGTGGCCTATGCATTCTGTGCATAGGGACGGGTTGATCACGTAAATGTCTTCGCCTTGCGAAATGGCGCCGTTCGGGCACTCCGGTTCGCAGACATCGCAATTGATACAGTCGTCGCTAATAATGAGCGCCATGATTACTCCTCGGAAAATTTTTCGGTTAAGCGTTGTTTGACCACATCCGGCACAAAGCTGGACACGTCCCCGTTCAGTTGGGCGATTTCGCGGATCATGCTGGACGAGATGAATTCGTATTGTTCGGCCGGGGTCAGAAATACCGTTTCAATATTGGGTGACAGGCGGCGATTCATACCGGCCAACTGAAATTCGTATTCAAAGTCCGACACCGCGCGCAAGCCGCGGATGATCACGCTGGCTTGATGTTGCTTGGCGCATTCGACCAGCAATATGTCGAAACCAATCACGCTGACATTGCTGAATTCGGTGACCACTTCCTGAATCAAGGCCACGCGTTCTTCCAGAGAAAATAGCGGCTTTTTACCTCGGCTGACTGCAACGGCAACGATGACATGTTGGTAAAGCCGGGAGGCGCGGTGGATCAGATCCAGATGACCGTTGGTGATGGGATCGAAGGTGCCGGGATAAATCGCGGTAATGTTCATCGGCTTTAGAAACAGGCAAAAGCGGCTTATTTTAAACCATTCGCCGCGGCAAAAGTATCCGATTGCTTTTGCAGCAAGTTATAGCTGACTTCGCCGGCCGTCTTGGCTTTCAGCAAGCGCCAATCGGCTGGTAAATTGTCCAGCGGTCGATCACGCTCGCATTCCAGATAGATTTTGGCGTAATTGGCCAGCCAACCCTTGCTATCCAGCAGTTGGCAGGCCTGACCGATCAAATCCTGTCCGAACGGCGGATCCAGGAAAACCAAGTCGAACGGTTGCGCCGGTCCGTTTAAAAACTGACCGACATCTTGCTGCACCACCTTAATCTGCGTTGCCGCCAATTTGGCGACGTTCTCGCGCAGCTTTTGGCAGCTGGCAGGATTATTTTCCACTTGCACCACTTGCTTGGCACCTCGGGATGCCGCTTCGAGGCCCAAGGCGCCACTGCCGGCGTAAAGATCCAGGCAGCGGCTATTCAGGATGTCGGATTGCAGCCAATTGAACAAGGTTTCCCGCACCCGCGACGGCGTCGGCCGCAAACCCGGCGCGTCGTCGAATACGATTTGCCGGCTGCGCCATTCACCACCGATGATGCGGATTTGGTTAGACACTTTATTTACCCGCACCCACCGTCACGGTTTGCAACAACTCCGGTTTTACCCGGCGTTTGAACGCATCCTTGATTTGCTCGATGCTGATGGCTTCGACATTACTCTGAAAAGTCTCCAGATAATCCAGCGGCTGTTGATAAAAGCCGATCATCGCCACATAGTCTGTGAGCTTGCTGTTGGTATCGAAACGCATCGCAAAGCCGCCGGTAATATTTTGCTTGGCTGCGGTCAGTTCCTTATCGTTCGGACCTTTATCCAGAAACTCGTTGAAAGTCTTCAGCAAGACGTCCAAAGCCTGCTCGGTCTGATCGTTGCGGGTTTGCAAACTCATCATGAACGGTCCTTGCCGGTACATCGGCGCGAACACGCTGTAAGCGCCGTAAGCCAAACCGCGCTTCTCCCGTACTTCTTCAAACAGCCTGGAAACCATACTGCCGCCGCCCAAGATGTGGTTACCCACATACAGCGCAAAATAGTCCGGGTCCTTGCGATAGGTGCCGGGTAAACCGACTAACACGTGAGTTTGGGTAGACGGAAACTCGATGTGCTGTTTGCTGGCCTTGCCGGGCATCGTCACCGCCGGGATTTCGGCGGGCTTGCTGCCGACCGGCAACTTGCTCAGCAACTGGTTAGCAGTTTGCTCGGCTTGTTCGCGACTGACGTCGCCGACGATGACCACCATCGCGTTGGCCGCGACATAGTATTTTTGATAAAAGCTTTTCAGATCGTCAGCGCTAAAACCGGCTACTGTTTCCACCACACCGGATTCCGGATGTGCATAAGGATGATCGCCATACAGCGCTTTGTTGAAGGCAATACCGGCCAGTTCGCCCGGCGATTCTTCCCGGTGTTTCAAACCGGCCAGGGTACGGGCTTTTTCCCGCTCAAAGTCCGCTTGATTGAAGGCCGGCTTGCTCAACACGGTTTCGAAAGTCGCCAGGGCTTTATCGAACAAGGCTTTTTCTGTCAGCGTCCGCACTGCCAACCAAGCCATGTCTTCGCTGACGCCGGCCGAATAATTGGCGCCTACCGATTCGAAGCGCTGAGCGATGTCGTCGGCACTCAACTCGCCGGCCCCGCTATCCAGCAATGCCGAGGTCAGTGCGGCGACGCCGAATTGCGCTTCGTCGCGAGCACTACCGGCATCGAATACCACCCGCACATCCACCATCGGCAAGCCGGCGGTGCGCACGTAATAAACCCGACTGCCTTGCGGAGTTTGCCAGTTTTCGATTTTGGCGGCGGACCAGACGGTCTGGCTCAACAGCAATAGTGCCAAGCCGATTAAATTAAAACGCATGATGGCCTCCTATGGCTTTTGCAGGTTTGGCGGCTTGGGTGATCGGCTGCGGGTCGAGATAAGCGACGGTGAGCGTATCCTCGATCAAATATTTCCGCGCCACTTCCCTGACCTGTTCGGCGGTGACTTGGTTGATCTTGTCTACGTACTCGTCGGCTTTCTGCCAACCGATACCCACGGTTTCCAGCGTGCCCAACTGCATGGCTTGATAGAAGTTGGAGTCTTTTTGATACACCGCGCTAGCCAATACTTGTGCCTTGATGCGTTGCAATTCGTCCTTGGCTATCAGTTCGTTCTTCAATTGATAGACTTCGTCCAGCAAGGCGTATTCCAGATCGAACACGGTCTTGCCTTCGGCAGGGGTCGCTTCCAGCAGGAACATCTCGGGTAAGCGCGAGGTAAAATCATAACCCGCACCAGCCGATACCGCGATTTGTTTGCCCCTGACCAGGCGCGAAGACAAGCGGGCGCTATCGCCGCCGTCCAGCACACCCGCCAATACTTCCAGCGCGTAAGCTTCCCATTCCGGCTTGGCGGTTTTTAAAACCGGCACTTTATAGCCCATCATCAAATACGGCAGTTTGGCGGGGGCTTTTACGGTAATCCGGCGCACGCCGCGTTGCTCGCTTTCGTCTTGCGGTTTTACCGGTTTCAACACGCTGGGTTGTAGCGGCGCGAAATATTGCTCGGCGAGTTTCTCGACTTGCAGCGCATCGACGTCGCCCACCACCACCAGCGTGGCGTTATTGGGCGCATACCATTGTTGATACCAGGCTTGTAGGTCTTCGACTTTGTAGTTGGCAATATCGGACGGCCAGCCGATCACCGGATTTTGGTAGGGGCTGTTGGTGAATGCCGTCGCCATGAATTGCTCGTGCACTTTGGCGCGCGGCTGATCGTCGGTGCGCATGCGCCGCTCTTCGGTGACCACTTCCAGTTCTTTTTTCAGTTCCTCGGCTTTCAAATCCAGATTGCGCATCCGGTCGCTTTCCAGTTTAAAGCTGATTTCCAGACGGGACTTTTCCAGGGTTTGGAAATAGGCGGTGTAATCCTGACCGGTGAACGCGTTCTCGTTGCCGCCGTTTTCGGCGATGATCCGGGAAAACTCGCCGGCCGGATATTTTGCGGTGCCTTTGAACATCATGTGCTCCAGCATGTGCGAGATGCCGGTGATGCCGCCGGGCTCGTAACTGGAGCCAACCTTGTACCAAACTTGCGATACTACCACCGGCGAACGATGATCCTCCTTTACCAATAGTTTCAAGCCGTTGCTAAAAACATGTTCGTGTACCTTGCCGGCCTCGGCATGTGCCGCGACAGCAGGGCAAAGCAGCGCTAACGCCGCGAGCCTATAGTTCATAAATCCCTCGTTGACTAAAAGATGGTGAGCGCTTGTGATTATTTTAATAATCAATGGTTCACTGTTATTCTATATGTTTAAAGACCTGCAAATCCATTTGGTACTTGATGACCGACACAACCTCCGCGCTATCCTGGAAAGACTACTTAGAACTCTGTAAGCCCAGAGTCGTGGCATTGATCGTGTTTACCGCCGTTGTCGGCATGCTGCTAGCCGTACCCGGCATGCCGCCGCTGGATAACTTTTTCTACGGCAGCATAGGCATCGCCCTAGCGGCCTCCTCGGCGGCGGCGATCAATCATTTCATCGATCAAAAAGCCGATGCGGAGATGGGTCGCACCAAGAATAGACCACTGCCCACCGGGCATTTGAACTCGCACCAGGTATTGGTGTTCGCCAGCTTGCTCGGCTTTGTTGCGATGGCCATCCTGACCATCAAGATCAACGTGTTGACCGCCTTCCTGACCTTTTTGTCGCTGATCGGCTATGCACTAATTTATACTGTATACCTTAAAAAAATGACCCCGCAGAATATCGTCATCGGCGGTGCGGCCGGCGCGGCGCCACCGGTGTTGGGTTGGGTGGCGATTACCGGCGAAGTGCATCCGCATGCGTTGCTGTTGTTTTTGATTATCTTCGTATGGACGCCGCCGCATTTCTGGGCTTTGGCGATCGCCAAACGTGAGGAATACGCCAAGGTTTCCATCCCGATGCTACCTGTGACGCATGGTGTCGAATTCACCCGCTTGCAGATTTTGCTATATACCATTCTGCTGCTAATCACTACTTTGTTGCCCTACCTGACAGGCATGAGCGGCTTGATTTATTTACTAGCGGCCGTGGTTTTGGGCTTGGGTTTTATCTATTACGCGATTCAAATGATGCGTAAGAAAGACAATAAAACCGCGATGCGCACCTTCGGTTATTCCATTGTTTATCTGATGCTGATTTTCGCGGCATTGCTGATCGATCATTATTTCCCACTGTCATTCTCATGAGCTTGTTGACCCAGGAACATCCGTTCGCGGAATTTATCAAGATACTCGGCAAGGGCAAAAAAGGCGCCCGGCCACTGACCCAAGACGAAGCCTACCGGGCCATGCAAATGATCTTGGCCGACGGTCAAGTCGAGCAGATTCAACTCGGCGCGTTTTTGATGCTGATGCGCGTCAAGGAAGAAACCTGCGAAGAGCTGGCCGGCTTCGTGCAAGCCGCTAGGGAAAGTTTTGCTTTCGAATCCAAAGTAGCGGTCGATCTGGACTGGTCGTCTTACGCCGGCAAACGCCGCCATCTGCCCTGGTTTTTATTATCCACATTGCTGCTGGCCGAGAACGGCATCAAAGTATTCATGCACGGCACCGGCGGTCACACCCAAGGCCGTTTGTATACCGAGAATGCGCTGCAAGCTCTGGGGATTAAGGCCGCAACCTCGATAACCGAAGCGGGCCAGCAGTTGCAGCAAGACAATTTCAGCTATCTGTCGTTGGAATATATTTGCCCGAAACTGTACGACATGATCAATCTGCGGCCCATTATGGGTCTGCGCTCGCCGGTGCATACCCTGGTTAGATTGTTGAATCCGTTCGACGCCACAGCCAGCATTCAAGGCATCTTCCATCCCAGCTACCGCCAGGTGCATCAAAAAGCCGCGTTGCTGCTGGATCAAAAACACATGGCGGTGTTAAAAGGCGAAGGCGGCGAAACCGAGCGTAATCCCGATGTGGAATGCCTGGTGCAAAGCGTCAATGACGGCGAACTTAACGATGAAACCTGGCCGGCCTTGTTCGAACGCCGACATATGAAAGCCGAAGATATGGACCCGCAGTTATTGGCGCAGTTTTGGCGTGGGGAGTTTAACGACGAATTCGGTGAAGCCACCGTGATCGCTACTGCCGCGATTGCATTGAAGCTGCTGGGCAAAGCCGATGACCAAGAACACGCTCAGCAATTGGCGACCGGGTTTTGGGCGGCGCGCAATCGGCAACGGTTTTGAATCCCAGGCCGACCGCGTTTTAGAAAGCGAAATAGTTTAGCCAGCTTCCAGCGGCGGGTGGCTAAAGTTGGGAATACCCTTGATGTAATCGCGTTGCATATGCATGTATTGCAGACCCATCAGCGTGGAAATATCGTCGTGATCGATCCAAACGACTTTCACCTCACCCTCCAGATTCAAATGCTTGTAGTCGAATTTGGCCACCGTGCCGTCCGGCACCTCAACTCTACCCAACATGCGTATCATCAAGCCGTCCACCGAGACATTTTCGGTATTGAACGCATAATCGGTATCGTTGAAAACGATATGACCGGGCGCGGTCATATTTTTGCGATAGGCTCGGCGGCTGTAGAGTAAATTATCGGTATCGTAAGACAGATTGCGAAACTCGATGGCAATTTCAAACCCGTCTTCGGTCGCTTCGGCGCGCGCCATTTCAGCCTCGCCGGCCAAGCGCATGTCCGGCAGATAAAAATCGACTATCGGCGAAACTTGCAAAGCGTTGAAAATGTCTTTGATGTCGTTGACCTGGGGATTGACCTTTAAAACCGCCAGCAAGCCGGACAGCGACAGATTCACGACCCAAATCTCGTGCTCTTCAAAGCCCAGATACAATAATCCCTGGCTAGTCAGATTTTTGCGGTAGGCGCGATTTTCGGTCGTTGGCATAATAATCCTTATATTTACAGGGCCTTCTAAGCGCGAGCCCATTTTACAATCTGATGCGTTGGGATATGAAAAGCAGAACAATTTGTCTCGCAAGTCTAGCGGTTTTATCGGCCTGCACAACCATGCCGCCGAAAAACCCGGAAAATATCTGTCAAATTTTCCGGGAAAAAGACGATTGGTATCAAGCAACCTTAAGTTCCGCGCGGCGCTGGGGCGTACCCATCGCAGTGCAGATGGCCATCATTAACCAGGAATCCAGCTTCGTCGCTGACGCCCAACCGCCAAGACCGATGATTCTGGGCTTTATCCCCTGGTTTCGTGCCAGCAGCGCTTACGGTTATCCGCAAGCCAAGGACGAAACCTGGGCCGACTATCAGCAGAAAGCCGGCAACGGCTGGGCAGATAGAGAGGATTTCGCCGACAGCTGCGACTTTGTGGCCTGGTATTGTGCGACCAGCAACCGCAAGCTGGGTATCCCCACCTCCGACGCCAACAAATTATATCTAACCTACCACGAAGGCTTAGGCGGCTATCAACGCAGCAGTTATTTATCCAAGCAGTGGCTGATGAACACCGCGCAAAAAGTCCACCAACGCGCCTTGCGTTACGACGCGCAACTGGCAAGCTGCCGGCAGGAGCTGGAACAAAAAAACTGATAAACTAGCCGCCCCAATCATCTAACGGGAGTTTTCATGAAATCCACGAAACAACGTGTCATCGCAATTTTAATCGCATTTATTACAGGATTTGCTATGTTCTCACTGGCCAACGCCAATGCCCCAACCCCCGCCGAAAATAAAGCTGCCGGGGAAAAATTTCTGGCCGAAAACGCCAAAACCGCCGGCGTGGTAACCACCGCCAGCGGTCTGCAATATCTGGTCTTCACCGAAGGCACCGGCGCGCAACCCAAAGCCAGCGACAACGTCACCGTACACTACAAAGGCACCACCATCGACGGCAAGGAATTCGATAGCTCCTACGGCCGCGGAGCACCCGCCACTTTCCCACTGAACCACGTCATCCCCGGCTGGACCGAAGGAGTGCAATTGATGAAAGAAGGCGCTAAATACCGGTTCTTCATTCCTTCCAACCTGGCTTATGGCGAGCGTGGGGCTGGGCGGGATATTGGGCCTAATGCGGCGTTGATTTTTGATGTTGAGTTGATTAAGGTCAATTAAGTTGATGTCGCTAACGCGACAGTTTGTTTAGAAGTCGGGTTTCGGCCCGACAGCCGAGATACTTTCTTTTGCTCCGCCAAAAGAAAGTATCCAAAGAAAAGGCGGCCCGGATGCCGCTTATGCCCTGCGCTCCTCGCTTTTGCCGGGGGTTGCCGAAAGGGGCTTCCTGCCCCTTCGGCAACGCGCCGCATCCCTGCGGCGCCCCTGCGGGCTATTCACTCGGCACCTCCCTGTACCTCGCCCTTCGGGTGCTGCGCATGCAAATCGGCTATCCTGCCGATTTGTCCCGCCAAAAGCTCCGGTGCTCGGCGCGGCA
>NZ_LUUG01000059.1 GCF_001644035.1 Methylomonas methanica | reverse complement strand
TATCTCGGCTGTCGGGCCGACAAATCGGCAGGATAGCCGATTTGCATGCGGAGCACCCGCAGGGCGAAAAACAAGGACGTTTTTCGTGAAACCGACATTAAAATCAGTTGTTGCGTTAGCGACACCAAACACGAAAGCCTATTGACCGCGTGGGTACAAAAACCGTGCCCACCCTACACGGCTGGGGGCTGCGCGCATAACGACAACCATCACCGACGCTTGCCGTTGGCGCGTCCGGTGAATGGTTTTGTTGGGCGCTAGCTCCGCCATGTTATGACATCACTTTGTGGACTGGCACTTTGTCACCGACGACTTGCTTAACGCGCGCGACCGCGTTTTCCGGAGCATGGATGGCCTGTATTAGGTCGAGCGACCGCCATCCGGGCGCTGGATCGTAGACAAACGCCAAGTCTTTCCTTCGGAAAGAAGTGCCGTCTATATCAAGTGTTCGATTCCAGAAGATGGGATCAATAGCAACCAGACGTTGCTTTTCTTCGCCTGACAGTGCGCGACCTAACGGGCGACCGTTGATGCGCATATCGCCAGCGATAAGACGCCACTCCCTTTGCCGATAGTAGCCGAGTGGCTCATTGAGATGCAGATTGTCTGTCGGGCAAAACATATTCAGAAAAACAGCAAGAATACCAATGCTGTGGTCGAAAGGAATATTGTTAAACCCGACATGTTGAAGCATGTGCTGTACATGACTTGCTGGGACCGTATGTGAAGCGACGACCTGCCCCGCGGCATCCATATTCTGCAAGTTGAGTGTGTAGTCGGGGGCTACGGGTCCGCTTAAAGCCTGGGTGGCACCCTGCGGATTGCTTAGACTCTTCAGTTGTTGGAGTTGCTCAAGCACGTACTTGGTGTGGTGAGTGCCGTTTACACAAAATGTGCCGATCAGACTAAGAGGAGTAGAAAGACCCTGCGGTATGTAGACGACTGGCATAGCTCCAGCGTCTCGGAGTTTTGCATTATCAAAAGAAAGCGCGAGCGGGCCGAAAACTTTGCTGTGACCCGGAAGTTCTTCAGCAGAAAGTTCCGTCAGACACAGCCTGCGTTGAAGAATGCGGAGTGGTCCCTGGCCTGGCACAAGCTGCTGTAGATTCCACTCTAGTGCTTCGGGAGCCAAGACAAGACCTATGTCTCGAATCAACGCAAGGATGTTTAACGCGCGATCAAGAGTAGCGCTTTCCTCCTCGTCGCTTTTAGGGCGGGGAAAGCTATGAATCAGCTGCTTCTGTACGGGTGATAAATGGCTCATCGAATCGAGACGCCCACTCCTGGTGCCTAACAAGAAATTAGATAGTTAACCGTATATCTACCAATAATCATACGTTGTCTCAATAAATCTCTGTTCTAGAAGGTGTATTGCATTATGCCTATCGTCGCAGTCTGTGCGAATTACCAATCAGATATTGCCATAGGAAAAACCATCCAATCACCCCCCCATCAAAGGCGAATGCAACACTATCGCCACCGCAATCAACACCGCCGCACTGAGAATAGCCCGCAAAGTGCGGGTATTATTGCGCTTCAGTTGTTTACGTAGCTCCAGCATGTCTTTTTGCTGCTGCCGCAACTGTTGCTCCATGTGCGCACCGCTTTGCAGGGCTTGGAATATCATGCCGGGTACTTCGGGAATTTGTTCGCTGATTTCCGGGAATTTGGCGAACAGTTCTTTGATCTTTTTGGCCGGCCCGACGCGCTCTTTGAACCAGTTTTCCAGGAAGGGTTTGGCGGTTTGCCATAAATCCAGATCAGGATAGAGCTGGCGGCCCAAGCCTTCGATATTCAGCAAGGTTTTTTGCAATAGCACCAATTGCGGCTGCACCACCATGTCGAAGCGACGCGCGGTCTGAAACAGCCGCAACAGCAGCAAACCGAAAGAAATGTCTTTTAAGGGCTTCTCGAAAATCGGCTCGCAAACGCTACGGATCGCGGCTTCGAATTCTTCCACCCTCGTCGAAGCAGGCACCCAGCCGGATTCGATATGCATTTGCGCCACTCGGCGGTAATCGTGATTAAAAAACGCCAGGAAATTTTCGGCCAGATAGCGTTGGTCGGTGCTCGACAGGCTGCCGACGATGCCAAAATCCACCGCCAGATATTTGTCCGGCAATTGCACGAAAATATTGCCCGGATGCATGTCTGCATGGAAAAAATTGTCGCGGAAGACTTGGGTGAAGAAAATCTCCACGCCGCGCTCAGCCAGTTTTTTGAAGTCGGCATTGCCGGCCCGCAATGCCTCGATGTCACCGACCGGGATACCGTAGATGCGTTCCATCACCAGCACTTTGCGGCGGGTCAGCGGCCAGTGGATTTCCGGGATATAGAGCATCTCGGAGTTTTTGAAATTAGCGCGGATGGCGCTGGCGTTGGACGCTTCCCGCACCAGATCCAGTTCGTCGAGTATGGTCTTTTCGAACTCGGCGACGATTTCCATCGCCCTTAGTCGGCGGGCATCGCTCCAGAAGCGTTCGGCCAGGCGCGCCAATTCGTACAGCAAGCCGACATCGGAATGGATTTTGTCTTCGATTTCCGGGCGCAGCACTTTAACAATCACTTTTTCGCCGCTGTTCAAGGTCGCGGTATGTACTTGCGCGACCGACGCCGAGGCCAAGGGTTGCGGATCGAATTCGGCAAAGGCCTCTTCTATCGATTGCCCCAGCTGTTGTTCGATGATTTTGCGGGCGGTTTCCGCGGAAAACGGCGGTACTTTATCCTGCAGTTTGACCAGTTCTTCCGCGATGTCTTCGGGTAGCAAGTCCTTACGAGTCGACAGGGTCTGGCCGAATTTAACGTAGATCGGCCCCAGGTCTTCCAGGGTTTTGCGGATACGCGCACCGCGGGGTTCGCGGGCTTTGCTGGTCCAATAATTCGGCGACAAAAACGCGATATAACGAATGGGGCGAAATAAATGGGTTTTTAAAACAATTTCATCCAAGCCATGGAACATCATCACCCAGTTGATGTGGATGAGGCGCATCAGAATTTTCGGGCGAATCACGTTGCTGGTCCTTGTTATTGAGGCGCGGATGTGGGGTGGATCGAGGCTTCCAGGCGGTCGAGGCGGGCGCTGAGGCGGTCGCAATCACTACGGCAAGTGTCGATTTCTCGGAAAAATAACTCGGCTTCCGATTTGGCAGGCAACTCGCGGGTTTCTTCTTGCAGGAATTCTTCCAGGTTTAAGCGACAGGTCGTCAGGCTATGTTGCGTCCAGTCGCGGCTGCCGCGAAACAGCTTAGCCAGGCGCTGAGCAAAGGCGTCGCCGGTGTAGCGGGCGATTTTGCTTTCCAGGTTGATGTCCAGTTTTTCGAACAGGCGTTGCAGACGGCGCGCCAGCTGAGTGTCGCCTTCGATGCGCACTTCGCCTTTGAACAAGGAACGCATCGGTGTGGCGCTTAAACCCATCAAACCCAACGCTGAAAGCGAACCGCTCAGTGTGGCATCGACCACGCCCGGATAGCTTTCCAGAATTTGTATGCCTTGCGCGGAAGGGCAGAAATACAGGCTGCTGCTAAAAGTGTCGATACGCAGTTCTATGACTTTGCCGGCCATCGGTGCCAGATATTGCTCGATGTGCTCGTCTAGTGTCAGATATCGATTCAGAGCGGTTTCGAGGCTGGCGAGGAATAATGACTTAACACTGCTCGACATTACTGTGCCTGCGCTTGCTGTTGTTGCAGGAACTCTTGCATGTCTTCGTTATTAACGCGTTGGTATAAATCGCTGACTGTCACGCTTAGATCTATTGATTCCAGGGTGAGGCTGTCGCCGAGGAAGTAATGTTCCGATAGCCAGTGAGTCGAGCGGCGTAAGATTTCGACATCGACAAAATCCTGTTCGATCAGCACATATTCTTGCAGGCTGGGCAAGGTTTTGTAGGCCGCGAGTTTGGTGGTTTTGTCCATGCGCCGGGTGGCCTTGGACAGCACTTCGACGATAATGGTCGGCTTTTCGGTGTAGTACTCGTCACCGTTTTCGTCGGCGCAAATTACCATAACATCGGGATAAAAAAAATTAGCCGCAGCCTTGATTTTTAAATCGGAGGAAAAGGTGGCGCAGGGGTCGTCTTGCAAATGATTGCCGAATATTCGCACAGTATTGCCAACCAATAAATTATGGTTACGGCTGGCACCGGCCATCGCGTAAGCTTCGCCGTCAATCAGCTCGTGCTTTACGTCACTGATCATCTCGCCCTGCAAATATTCGGCTTCGCTGATGTAATGCTGAGATTGTTTCAGAGCCATGGGCTATACCTGTTTTCAGATCGGCGAGCAGGACGCTTAAAATTTATAACCCCTGTGCACGGCAACAATACCTTGCGTCATGTTGAAATACTCGCAACGTTCCAGACCGGCATTTTCCATCATTTGTTTTAGCTCGTCCTGTTTCGGGTGCATGCGGATGGATTCGGCCAGATAGCGGTAGCTTTCTTCGTCTTTAGCCACAATCGCCCCGATTTTCGGCAGCAGATTGAAAGAATAAAAGTCGTAGACTTTCTCGGTGATCGGGTCGATGGGATGCGAAAACTCCAGCACGATGACGCGGCCGCCCGGTTTCAACACCCGGTACATGGACCGCAAGGCTGCGTCTTTGTCGGTGACGTTGCGCAAGCCAAAGCCGATGGTGACGCAATCGAAAGTGTTATCGGCAAACGGCAGGCATTCGGCATTGACTTGGGCGTAACGAATGTTGCCGCTCAAACCGTGATCGATCAAACGATCGCGGCCGGTTCGCAGCATCGCGGCGTTGATGTCCGCCAAGACCACTTGGCCGGATTTGCCCACGCGTTTTTCGTACAGCTTGGTCAAGTCGCCGGTGCCGCCGGCCAAATCGAGCACACTGTCGCCTTCCCGAACGTTGGCCAGTTGCACCGCTACCCGTTTCCAGATGCGATGGATACCCATGGACATCAAGTCGTTCATCACATCGTACTGGCTGGCAACTGAGTCGAACACGCCGCGCACCAGCGCCACTTTTTCCTGTTTGGGAACCTGTTTGAAACCAAAATGGGTAGTATTGTCGTTTGTCATGATGACCTTTAATTGTGAAGTGGCGAGCGGCGGCTAAGGCCGGCGGCTTTGAGTTCTTCGAGATAATTCGACCACAGCAGCGGGAAATCCGAACCCAGCTTGTACAGCAAGTCCCAGCTATAAATACCGGTGTCGTGACCGTCGCTGAACACCAGTTTGATGGCGTAATTGCCCACCGGCTGGATGTCGGTAATCGTCACGTCTTCCTTGCCGATTTGCAGGGTTTCCTGGCCGGGGCCATGCCCAACTGCTTCAGCCGACTGAGTAAACACGCGCAGATATTCGCTGGGCAGCTCGTAAATGCTCTCGTCGTCGAAATGAATTTCCAGGATCGCCGATACCTTGTGCAGCTTGATTTCGGTTGGTACTCGATGAGTGGGGGTGATTTTTACACGCATTTTATAGGATGTAACGGCTAAGGTCTTCGTCGTCGGCGAGTTCCATCAGATGCGCATCCACGTAGGCGGCGTCTATATTAATGGACTTTTCGACCAGATCCGGAGCGTCGAAGGAAATGTCTTCCAGCAACTTTTCCAGAATGGTGTGCAATCTGCGGGCGCCGATGTTTTCGGTTTTTTCGTTGACTTGCCAGCCCAGTTCGGCGATGCGTTTGATGCCGTCGGCACTGAATTGCACATCGACACCCTCGGTTTTCAGCAGGGCCTGATATTGCTCGGTCAGCGACGCGTCGGGCTCGGTCAGAATACGCACAAAGTCGTCCGCACTCAAGGCATTCAATTCCACCCGAATCGGGAAGCGGCCTTGCAACTCCGGGATCAAGTCCGAAGGCTTGGTTAAATGAAACGCGCCGGAGGCAATGAACAAAATATGATCGGTCTTGATCATGCCATATTTGGTGGTGACGGTGCTGCCTTCCACCAGCGGCAACAAATCACGCTGCACGCCTTCGCGGGACACTTCGCCGCCGCCCATTTCCGAGCGTTTGCAGATTTTGTCGATCTCGTCCAGAAACACGATGCCGTGCTGCTCGACCGCTTCCAGCGCGGTTTGTTTGATTTCTTCTTCGTTGACCAGTTTGCCGGCTTCTTCTTCCTGTAACTGTTTCAAGGCATCCTTGATTTTTAATTTGCGGGTTTTAGTGCGGCCGCTGCCCAGATTTTGAAACATACCTTGCAACTGGCTGGTCATTTCTTCCATACCCGGTGGCGCCATGATTTCTACGCCCACTGCCGGCGCGCTGACGTCGATTTGAATTTCCTTGTCGTCCAAGTCGCCTTCGCGCAGTTTTTTGCGCATTTTCTGCCGCGTCGACTCCTCGGTTTCCGAGAGCATGCCACCTTCGGCGCGCGGTAGCAAAATGTCCAGCACCTTTTCTTCGGCGGCATCGGCGGCGCGGTTTTGCACGCGTTCCATCGCCGAGATGCGGGTAGTTTTCACGGCGCTGTCGATCAAATCGCGAATAATCGATTCTACATCGCGGCCGACGTAACCCACTTCGGTAAATTTGGTGGCTTCTATTTTGATAAACGGCGCATTGGCCAAGCGGGCCAGACGGCGGGCGATTTCGGTTTTACCGACGCCGGTGGGGCCTATCATTAATATGTTTTTCGGGGTGATTTCGTCGCGCAGTTCGGCGGCCACCTGGCTGCGGCGCCAACGGTTACGCAAGGCTATCGCTACGGACCGTTTGGCGGCGGCTTGGCCGATGATGTGTTTGTCCAGTTCGCTGACGATTTCTCGGGGGGTCATTTGACTCATGGTTTTACTCTTGTGCCGGTTGTGGTTCGGCGTCTAATTCTTCGATGCGCAGATTATGATTGGTGTAGATGCAAATATCGGCGGCAATGCTAAGTGACTTCTCGACAATTTCGCGGGCGCTGAGTTCGGTATTTTCCAGCAGGGCGCGGGCCGCGCTTTGCGCAAACGCGCCGCCGGAACCGATGGCAATAAAGTCGTATTCCGGCTCGATCACGTCGCCGGTGCCGGAAATCACCAGCGAGGTTTTGCTATCGGCGATGATCAGTAAGGCTTCCAATTTACGCAAGGCTCTGTCGGTGCGCCAGTCTTTGGCCATTTCCACTGCGGCGCGGGTCAGGTTGCCCCGGTGCTTTTCCAGTTTGCCTTCAAAATGCTCAAATAAAGTAAAGGCGTCGGCGGTGGCGCCAGCAAAGCCAGCGATAACTTTGTCATGATACAAGCGTCTGACTTTACGGGCATTGCCCTTCATCACGGTGTTGCCCAGGGTGACTTGGCCATCGCCGCCGATCACGACTTTGTCGCCGCGTCTGACGGAAAGAATGGTGGTGCCTCTGAAATTCGTCATGTCTGTGAATGAAAAAGGGAAAGGCGGCGATTTTACATGTTCTCGGCGGCGATTGGGTAGAAGTTTAAAACCGCAGGTTTGGTGGGTAAAAGGCGCAAATATTGAACAAAGCAAGAAAACTGATTAAAGTTCAAAGTGCTGGTATTTTAAGGATGCGCCGCATTGACCGGCGTTTCCAACATTACAATAACAACAAGAGGGCAGTCATGAAATCGTCAAATCGCTGGAGAAGCGCGCTATTACTAGGTGCCATGGTTTTTTCAAGTGCGGCGCTGGCTTTGTCGCCGGATGAAGAAGAAAGGTTGAAAGAGTGTAAAAGGCCGAAATTCCGGGATTTTGCACCCGAGCAAAAATCCGAGATTGATGCGGGGGGGGATGTTGCTTTTCATGTTTCCCATAACGCCGATCCTTTGACCGTGACTGCAGAAGCGCGTGGCGAAAAAATGAAAGTCAATGTGGTGGATAAAAAGACCTACTATTTAGTGACCGCCAAATTGCCGCAACTGACTCCGGGTTTTGCCCGTATTCACGTTACCGCCAAATCAGCGGAAAGCAAGTTGGAGAGCGGTTGTCTGGGACAGGATGGCTGGTTGCTAAAAATCAAAGGCGAGGAAGCCGCTAAACCAGCGGAACAGCCGGCTGCTGCTCAATAGCAAGTCTTATCTGTTTTGATCCGCCACAATTGGAAGGGGCGATTGGCCGAGTCGAGCGGGAGTTGCTGCATGACGATCCGGCGTTGCTGAGCGGGTCTGTCGATTTCGGTATAAATAAAACCGTCGTCGAACCCGGCTTTAGCGGCGTCGAAACGGTCGCAAGCGTAATAAACGGCTTGCAGTCTTGCCCAATAGATGGCTCCCAGGCACATTGGGCAAGGCTCGCAACTCGTGTAGAGTGTGCAATCGTTTAATTGGAAATCGCCTAGTTTCTGGCACGCCAGTCGAATCGCCACAATTTCGGCGTGAGCGGTCGGGTCCAGATCCGGCGTGACCCGATTCCCGCTAGCGGCAATTATTTCGCCGTCTCTGACCACAATCGCGCCGAACGGCCCGCCGCCATTGGCTATGTTGTCGCAGGCTATCGTGATTGCTTGGTTCAGAAAGCCTTGATGCATTACAAATCCAGTGGATTATCAGGATCGATGTCGTCCATGAACGGCAGCCGGCGGTCTTCGTTGGTAATCTGATAAACCTTCCCCAGCCAGTTATTAAACACTGCTTTGGCCGAATCTCGCCAGGTGATGTCCAGGTGCTCGATGATCTGGTTTTCGGGCATGGCTTCAAGCGTTCTGCCATCGCGTTTGGCGGCTTTAACATGCTCCGCATAGTCGGCTAGCAGGCGTTGCACTTCGCTATCAAAATAGTGCTCTGGGTAGGGCGGATAATCGTCGCGCTCGCTATTGTAAAACCTAAGCACTTCGCGCTTGTATTCCTTTAGCAGACTGATGTCGTCGTATTCCGGATGGCCTTGGAAGAAGACAACGCGAAAGCCGTCCGGACTGACGGCCAGATGCACGCCGGCGATCTCGCTGGCTACCAATACCTGCAAGCCGTGTTTCTCCATGTCGCGCTGAAATACTTCGTTGAAGCGCGAATGCGGCACGTCGAAGCGGGTATTGATTTCCGCGACCAGGGGATGTTGTCTGTCGATAACCTTGTGCGAGAACACACCCCAGCGCTTGGCAGGCAGGCGAGTGCGCTCCACACCGTAACAATGCTGAATAAAGGCGTGGGTGGCCAGGCAAGAGCAGAGTACTGAGGTGACGTTTTGCGTGGCCCATTCAAACACTTCGGTCAAAGGCCGCCAAAAGTCCTCATCCTGCAAATGGTCGTGAGTGACATTGGCGCCACTGATTATCAGGGCGTCCAGGCCATCCTGCTTAATTTGCGCAAAGGATTCGTAGTACTTGTGAATATGTTCCCGGGCTTGCGGACTTCTTTCCAGGCCTTCTATCGTGAACGGATGCACATGGAACTGCGCGATCTGGTTGCAGGCGCCGACCAGCCGGAAAAATTGGCGTTCGGTGGCTTCCAACGCGGCATCCGGCATGATATTCAGCAAGCCGATGTGCAATTCTCTGATCGATTGATGGCTGGCGCGGTCCGGGCTGAGAATTTCTTCGCCTTCTTCATGCAGACGCTGAAAAGTGGGTAAAGCGGTATGGGCAACTAGCGGCATTACAAGAACGGTCTCAGGATTGTTGCCGGGCAATCGCCTCGGCAATCAGACGGATAAAGTCGTCTTCATTATTAACTTTGGCGGTTTCGTCGGCGCTGATGGTGTAGCCGTACTGCGCGGCAATCGCTTCGTAGCGCGGTACCCTGGCTTTGAACAATTCCGGAAATACCCAGCTGACGAATTCGTCCGGTGGAATTTGATCGGTAGAGCCGTAAGCTCGCTCAGCCATGAATTGTGTCAGTTTTTCATCGACGAATTCCGGCCGGTAATACAAAGGCTTCGGGTCTTGCTTGGCGCGGTCTATGATGGTCTGTTCCAAGGCTGGCGGAATTTTGATGTAGACGATCAGGGTGTGTTTGGCCAGGTTTTCCAGTACTTCCGGGCAGTCCAGTTCGCAAACACTGCCGCCGGCATCGTTAATGAAATGCTTGTAACCGTAAATGTCTTCGGCTTTGTGGATAAAGTCGGGCACATCGTTCATCGCTGCGATTTCGGCCTGATGATGCAAGGCTTGGCGGCGTTTGAATTCGGCTTGCGACAACCCACCCTTGGCCGGGTCGCCGATTTTGCCCAGAAAGCTGGACACCGGCGCCAGGTTTTCCACGGTGATATTGCTGCAAATGTAGATGGAGTCGGATTTGAGCAAGTCGCGCAAAAACGGCACACCCATGGCTTGCTGCTTGATGTTGTCCAGAATCGGTTCTTCCAGGTATTTGGTGCCAATACGGTAATCGCCGGAGTAATGAAACCATTTATCCCTGGGTAATTTGGCCGAGAGAGTGGTTTTGCCGGCGCCGGACATGGCCAGCAGGGTGATGCTCTTGGATTCCCAGTCCAGAAATTGTTGCGGGGTCATTCTCATAAATTATCTCAATCCAACAAATCGCTAATGTCCAAATCTTCCGCGTCCGGGCGGGCATGGCGGTCCGGATCGGTGTAGCCCAGATCGTCGGCTTCCAGGTCGTCGAAGGGCGCGCTCCAGTCTTCCGGGTCTTCTATGTAATCGATAGTGGAACCGTACCAGGATTCGTTGTCGTACTCGCCTAAATCGCCGTTGGCGAACTGCACTTCCACCGATTCGTCGTTACCTTCGATTGCTACCACCTTGAAGGTGAGATTACTTTCCAGGTCTTTATACCAACGGCCTATGACCGGATCTGCAATAGTTGTCATGGTTGCATCCTCGCTAAGTTGATGACTTATCAATGATAGCGAGTTTATAGAAGCTGTGCGAGTGCATGGGGCAAAACTGTCGAGATTTTCGATTAGAATGGCAAATTTACAGATTTTCGGGCGAGGCCATGAGCGAACACAGATTCATCGAATTGGAGATCAAACAAGCGTATCAGGAGGATTTGATTCAGGCATTGAATCAGGTGGTGGCGGATCAGCAAAAGCAAATCGGTAAGCTGGAAGAAACCTGTAAGTTGCTGCACGACAAGATCAAGAGTCTGGCGCTGGATGATCGTCAGGTCGGGGCGGTCGACGAGCGTCCGCCCCATTACTAACTGAGAAATTACGACTTACGATGGCTGACGCGGCGTATCTGCTTCGTTGGGTTGGAAGCTGTCGCCAAACTTGTTCTGGGTTGGGGCGAGGCACTGCAATCCATGCGTTTGGCGCGCAACCGTCGACAAAAATCCTGACTGTCGTCTTGCTGTAAACCGGTCCATTGGGCGCGCCAGGCAGTGCTGCCTTTTGATTTGGTTTTGACGATACCGGCTCGCCCGGTTTTAGCTAACGGGCCAAGAGCGTTACGCGCGCGCTGTAGATTGACATCGGCGTCGATTTTTCTGGGATAACTGCCCATGCTCACCGTCCAAACACTGGCGCGGTTTTGCGGTTTGGCTTGCGCCAATTGCGTGAGTTTTTCGCGGCGGCTGTTGTACGGCGCGTTGATGTGGATCGGCTCATAACGGCTGCTGCCGGAGTCGGCGCCCATTTGTTCCGCACTGCCGGCACAACGGTTGGACGACAATTGAAACGGCGGCGGCAGGGCGCTGTAATCCTTAAGTTGCGAGATATGCTCACCGAATAGGCCTTTTTCGCTATTGGCAAAGCCCATATCCAGCAGATTGCCCATTTGCTCGAAACGTTCGCCGCTACTATGGGCGCCCAATAACACGCCGATCAAACGATGACCGTTGCGTTTGGCCGAGGCGATCAGGTTGTAGCCCGAGCCGCAGGTAAAACCGGTTTTCAGACCGTCGGCATCCGGATAGCTTTTCAGGATGCGGTTGGTATTGGGCATTACCCGGCCTTTGTAGTTAAATTCCGTCGCCGAAAAATAATGATAATGTTGCGGGAAGTCGCGAATCAATGCTGCGGATAATAAGGCCAGGTCGCGGGCGCTGCTGATTTGACCGTCGTTAGGCAAGCCGCTGGCATTCTCGAACGAACTATTGTACATACCCAGGTTATGGGCTTGCTGGGTCATCATGGTGGCAAAATTGCTTTCCGAACCACCTAGTCTTTCTGCCAGCACCACCGCAGCGTCGTTGGCTGAACGGGTGGTAACCGCCATGATCGCTTGCTCCACCGTCAAACTTTGGCCGGTGCGCAAACCCAGTTTGGAAGGCGGTTGCGAGGCGGCGTGTTTTGACGCGAATACGGTATCGGTCAGTTTCAGGCGACCGTTTTCCAATGCCGAAAGCGTTAAATAGATAGTCATGACTTTGGTCAAGGACGCGGGGTACCAGCGTTGGGTCGATTCGGTTTCGTGAACCACGCGGCCGGTGTCGGCGTCGATCACAATAGCCGCATATCTGGCGGCCGCAGGAGTGCTTTGCAACAGTAGGCAAGCCAGAGAAAGTAGCGCTAAACGGGTTTTCGGTAGGGTGCTCAAGTTATTACTTTGCTCCAGATATGTGGCCTAAACATTTGACTGTATTATTTAATCAGAATTATCGATTTCGAAAAAGACCCAATTGATGCGGGGATGGTCGATTTTGATCTGTTTTTCCATTCCGTTAATTAATTCAACAGCTTCCCCCACGCTTAAATCCGCCGGCAATTCGGCTTTAATCGCCAGCATGATCTGGCTGCCGTGGCTAACCGCCCAGATATTCAGCACACGGTTGATGCAGCCTTGTTTTTCCAGATAGCCTTGAACGGCATCGCGAATCGCGCCATCGGCTTCGCCGAGCAGCAAAGAATGCACTTCTCGGCCGATTAACACCGCTACTACCACCAACAATGCGCCGATCAACATCGAGCCAACCGCGTCGTAGACTGAATTGCCGGTAAGCATAGTCAAACCCAGCATCGCCGCGGCTATCACCAGACCAATCAGCGCGGCCAGGTCCTCGCCGATCACCACCATCAATTCGCTGGATTGAGTTTCTTTAAACCATTGCCAAATGCCGCGTTCGCCACGCTCGTTTTCCATCGCCCCCAAGGCCGCGCGCAACGAAAAACCTTCCAAAACCACGGCGATAGCCAATATCGCCAAAGCCATACCGGCGTTTTCCACGGTATGCGGCTCGTGATAACGCAACCAACCCTCGTGGATCGAGAACAATCCGCCCACCGAGAATAGCGTAATCGCCACCATCATCGACCAGATATACGCTTCCCGGCCATAACCCATGGGATGGCGCTGCGTTGCCGCCCGCGCCGAGCGTTTCATCCCAATAAATAACAACACCTGATTGCCGCAATCGGCAAAGGAATGAATGGCTTCCGCCAGCAGCGAGCCGGAGCCGGTCCAGACTGCCGCGCCGGTTTTGGTCAGGGCGATGCCCAGATTAGCGGCGAACGCATAAATAATGGCTGAGGTGGAATTACTGTGAGACATGAGTTTTGCGCTAATAAAATCAAGAATTGAATAACGATCAGTTCCGGCAAGCACCACAGAAACGGATCGAGTAATTATGCAGATTTTAGATGAGCCGAGCGATTTTGCCGCAAATACTTAGCCGTTGCCAGCCAGCCCTAAACTAAAAAGGCGTTATCGATTCAGCAGATTAGGCGATAACGGCCGATTTTTTGCCGTGAGTGGCTGCCGATCACGCTTTCGACTGCCGCGACGTTTTTGCAACCAGCGTATTACGCCGGTGATGAACAGCATCGGGCAGAGCAAGCCGGAAACCAACACCAGCAATTGACCGGTCAAGCCGAACGCTTCCCCGGTATGCAACGGGTGCAGCCAGTTGATAACCGTATCGGAGCCGCTAAGTTCGTCGGGATTGCTGATCGCCAACACCTGGCCGGAATATTGATCCACCCAGACATTGGTTTTCGGAAAGCGCTGGCTGGGTTCGCCTGCTTGGCGCAGATTGATGCGATAGCTACCGTTGGCGTCGTGCGGCGTTTCTATCCAGCACAGGCGCGCCTGCGGAAATCGGGCTTGGCCGACAGAGACGGCTTGATCCAGGCTGATGCGTGTTGGGCTGTTTTGGGTTATGGTCGATTTTGGCGCGGGCGATGCCTGCAAAGGCGAGAAATAGCCTAGTAAAGGATTGACGTATTGCGGAATCTCCAACGCAATTCCGGTGATCGCCAATACCAGCATCACGATTAAGCTATAGACGCCGGCCAGTTTGTGTAAGTCGTAATTTAAGCGCTCGCGGCTGGCATGCCGTTTTAAGCTCAAGGCGCCTTTTAATTTGTGCAACGGCGGCCACCACAGATACACGCCGCTGATTAAGGACATCAGCAACAAGCCGCCCAGGATAGCCATCAATATCTTGCCGGTTTCGTCCAGCAACAATTTGTAATGTAAGTCATAAAGCCAGGTCATCGCAAACTCGCCCCAGAAACGATTGGCGAGTACCGAGCCGGTATAAGGATCGACCGACAGCATCAGCGGGGCAAAGCCGTGATGCGCGGTTTCTTGCGGCTTATAGTAGCGGGCGGTGATCGCGCGCTGCGGATCGTCGGGGATTTCCAGCCGCCAGCCGCGTTGGCGAGCCGGTTCGGCGCGGCGCAAGGCTTGAAAAATATCCTCGTAGCTTTGCCGCTGGGTGCTTGATTCGGAAATGATCAGCTGCGGATTAAGCCACTCGTCCAGATCGATATAAAACACCAGCAGGCTGCCGGTTAGGCCGACCATGGCCACAATCAAGCCCAGCGATAGCCCGATGTATAAATGTACGGCCAGCCAAAACTGGCGTCTAGCCTGCTTTTTACTGGCCGTTGCTCTCATGATTTAAGCGAGCTTAGTAGTCGAACTTAACGTTGACTGCGCCGTAGAAGGCAACGCCGTCGCCGGGTGAGAAGAACGGTTGGGCGGTGGCGCCGAAGGTTTCGTCGTACCAAACGTATTCCCGGCGAACATCGGTCAGGTTTTTAGCCTGAAATTGAACTTCCACTTCCTTGGTCACCTGATAGCCCAAATCGAGGTTGAGCAGGGCGTATTCGCCGTATTGGCCGCGTTGGTTGGCTTGATCGACAAAGTAGTCGCCTTGGCCGCTGGTCCACAGCGAAGACCGCAGTTGCGGCAGAATCTGGTAGTCGATACCGGCCGAGAATAAATAATTCGGGGTATTGACCACCTGATTGCCGGCGGTGTATTCCATCGTGCCGGCCGCGACTGCCGGCGGGTTAGTGACTTTAGCTTCCTGCAAAGAATAGGCTGCCCAAACACCGACTTTGTCGGTGGGGTAGACCTTGACCTCAATGTCCACGCCCTGGCGCTTGGTGGCACCGATCATCGTCGAATCGACGCTGGCCAAATTGCGGCTGATTTCGTTACTGGCGTCTTGCGCCCAATAGGCGATCCGACCCTCGGCCCAATCCACCGGTTTCAGCTTGATCCCAACTTCCCAGCCATCGTTCAAGGAGGGGCCAATGTTGGCTTGGTTACGGCCGATGAAGGTGGCCTGTCCCAGACCGACCTGGAAGGTGCGTCCCCAGTTACCGTAAAGGCTGTAACCTTCGATCGGCGTAATCACCGCGCCGATTTTCGGCTGCGAAATTGTGCCGTAATCGTTCAATGGTGAAGAGCCGAAGGTCGTGCCGGGGCGATAGTTGAAAAAGCTGCCGTCGATGATATCGGCACGGTAGCCCGGTGTCAGCTTTAACCATTTGAAGGGTTTGATCACGGCCTGAATGTAGCCGCCGTAGTTCAAGAAGTCCCACTTCTCGTCGTTACGCAAACCGCTGCTACGGCGAACCCTGCTATCGGTCAAATAACGCAGGTATTTGTTCTCCTGCTGCTGGAAATCGAACCCGGTTTCCAGCGAAAAGTCGTCCAACCAACTGACAACCGGATGGTAGGTGAGCGAGGTCATCGCGCCGTACTGGATTTCGTCGCGGTCGCGTTCTTGCTGCGCCGCGCCTGGACCATAGGTCACGTAACGTTGGTCGTCGAATAAGTTACCGTAAACCTTGGACGACCAGAATAAGGTTTTGCTGAGGTTGACATCCAAATGGGTGCTGACTTGACCAACCGTACGTTTGCCGCCGTCGGTGGCATTTCGGGCGAAGGTTTGGGTTTGATTGAGTAACTGTTCCTGGTAAGTCATATAGCCGGGTTCTTGAGCGCCGGCTTCGCTCCAGCGGGCGATCAGACCTATTTTGTATTTTTGGTCATCCGGGGTGTAAAACCACTTGCCGGAAAAGCTGTTTTTGTCGGTGTCGCTGTGGTCGCGGTAGCCGTCGCTGGCGCGGTAAGAAATTTGGTAGTTTTGCGAGAAACCGTCCTTTTCATAACCCAGTCCGGACTGGATGTCGTGAGTGTTGAAACTGCCGTAACTGAGCCGGCCCTTGGCGTAGTTGCCGCCGGTGGTGGTGTTCATGCTGATGTTACCGGCGAAGGAGTGCAGGCCGTAGCGGGCGTCGTTGGTGCCGCGCACCACTTCGATGGACTCGATGTCCAGCGGAAACAGCGAGTCGATGAAATAGGTGTCGCCGCTGTTGGTGTTGCTGGGTACGCCGTCGATCAGTAATTTGACCGCGTTAACCCGGCCTTCGCCATTGAAGCCGCGAAACGACATTTTTCCGGTCGTGATGCCTTGGCCGAATTGAGTAACCTGGACGCCGGGCATACGGTGGAACAAGTCGTAGGCCGTCAACACGTTTTGGTCGGCGATCTTATCGGCGTACATGATGTCCACCGAAGTGGCTATGTCCTTGCTGGTTAATTTTACACTCTCGGCTTGATCACTAACGGTGACCGCACCCAGCTCGAAAATCGAATCGTCCTTTATAGCTGGTGCTTTTGGCGCTGGGGCTTTTTTAACCGCGATCACGCCTTCGCCTACTTGCTCGTACTGTAAGCCGTTCTGACTTAACACTTTTTCCAAAGCCTCTTGTACGGTGTAATTGCCCTTCAGCGGCTGGGCTTGCAAGCCTTGCACTACTGTGTCTGCATAGATCAATTTAGTATTGGTGGACTTTGCCAGATTCTCCAAAGTGGCTGCCAGCGGCTGCGCGGGCAGGTCTATGCTCGTGCCGGTGCTGTTTGCCGCGCTTGCGTCCATCGACGTAGCTAGAGCCAGAGCCAGCAGCGGTAACTGTCGGCGCGGCTTTTTCGCAGGTGTGGGGTAAAGTTTGCAATCCATGATCATCTCCTGTTAGTCGTGGGTGGCAATATTTTTTGACTCGCCATACCCCATTAACGAAGCAGACTGGTCAAACTGGACATTTTTGTGGAATATTTTTTTTGAACCCAACAGCGAAGACCTGTTTGTTAACGGCTGTACAGCACGATGGTCTGCTTTTGGCGTTGCACGCGGATAGGCAGGACTTTTTCCAAGGCTTGCAGAAACGGCTTCAGATCTGCGGTATTGAAACTGCCGCTAAGGGTTTGTTTGGCCAAAGCAGGATCGGCAAACGCAAAACGCACGGCGTGATAACGCTCCAATTCCGCGACGACTTCGGTCAGCGGGGTATGGTCGAACAACAGGTGGCCGTTAAGCCATGCTGCCACTTGTTCGGGATTGGTTTTTTCGGATTTTTGCCAGTGGCCGTTTGGATCTATCTTGCGGCTGAAGCCGGCCGGTAAATTTTCGCCAAACCAGCTGCGGCCGGCATGCAGGGCAACTTCGCCTTCCAGCACCGATACGGCGGTGCCGTGATTATCATGCCGCACATTAAACACGGTGCCGATGTCTTCAATTTGCAAACTGCCGGTACGCACGGTAAACGGGCGCCAGGCCTGATGGGCGACGTTGAACATGGCTTCGCCTTGCCGCAATTCAATCTCGCGGCGCCACCAGGACAGACGCACACTCAGTTTTGTATCTGTATTCAATTGCAGTTGGGAACCGTCGGCCAGCTGCACGGTTTGCCGTTCGCCAATGCCTGTTTGATAAGCCGTGCTGGGCGCTTTGAAATCCTGCCATGCGCCGGTCAGTGCCGTGGCAAGCAGCAGGCTGCCGGTTAAGATTTTGCCGTTTCGCCAGAGGCGGGGCCGTGTTGAGCGTGCGGCATTCAAGCCCGTTACCTCGCGGCTTTTTAGTTTGTCCAGGTTTCCCCACAGGCTGGCTATGTCGTCGTAAGCCTGCTGATGCGCGGGATTTTGCAGAAGCCATTGCGAGAATGCTTGCCGCCGCTGGTCATTGCAGTATTCGGACTGCAACTCCACAAACCATGTCGCCGCTTGTTTAAGAATCTGGTCTTGCGAAAGCTTAGATACCTTCATCAATTTGCCTGTTTAGTACTGCGGATCGATTAGTATTTGATGGCAGTGCAGCATGGCCTTGACCAATTGGCGTTGCACGGTTTTCTCGGAAATGCCCAGTTGTCCGGCGATTTGCGCATACGTTAATTCGTCGATCTTGCGCAGCAGCAAGATATGCCGGCATTGTCGCGAGAGGCTGGCGATAGCCAGTAACAGGCGCTCGCATTGCTGGCTAAGAATGGCGAAGTCCTCGGGTTGCATCAGCGGGCAGGTCAACTCGTCGTCTAAGCCTTGAGTCTTTGCACCGCTACGCTGATGGTGGCGAATAAAATCTATCGACAGTCGTTCGGCGGTACGGAATAGATAGCCGGTCAGATTGTCGGTGTGCGCCAGACTGTCCTTGCCCAACAGACGTAAATAAGTCTCCTGGCTTAAATCTTGAGCGGCATCCGGGCACTTTACCTTTTGCATCAAAAAATCGACGATGGCTTCTTTGTGATTCAGAAATAATTCGGCTATCTGATCGTGCTGTATGGCGATGACGGACAAGCGACAAGCTCCGGATTTTTGTGAACGGAAGTGGGAATTTGCCGCAAGCTGTATGCCAATAAAGGCAGACAGTTGCCCAGTCCGCATAATGCTTGGGGGGGTAAGGTTTTTGAGGGAACTACGTAGGGTCAGGATTACATGCAAAACTATGTCATATACCGTATTCGCATGCGGCATATGACGCGGTTTATCGGATCAAAAAAACTACAGTCGGAGCCTTTCTTTGGCAGAAATCGAGGGAAATTTGTCATTGAGCGTAAGCAAATTCTGCGTCATGCTGCTCACGCTGGCCGTTACCGAGGTATCGTCATGAATAATTTCAGTTTTTCCAAGCCCGATAGTTTTACCTTTAAAAACCGGAAAATCGGCATTGTGGCGTTTCCGAATGCCCAGAGTTTGGATATTTCCGGGCCATTTGAAGTATTCAGCTTTGCCAACTGTACATTAAAAATGTTAGGGCTTAGTGAGCAAAGTATTTATACGGTCAAGGTATTAGCGGATACCCCTGGAGCACTAACGACCATGTCCGGCCTGCAAATCATTGCCGATGAGGCCTATGGCGCTCTGGATAGTCAGTTCGATACCTTGTTGATTGCCGGCGGTAATATCTCTGGCGAGCTATCTAACGTCAAACTGCTGGATTGGATCAAGGCGATGGCGCCCAAAGTCAATCGGCTGGCTTCGGTATGTACGGGTGCCTTTTTGCTAGCTGAATCCGGCTTGCTGGACGGCTGCAAGGCTACCACCCATTGGCACTATTGCCAGCAATTTGCCAGGAACTATCCGCGTGTAAAGCTGGAGCCCGATCACATCTTTGTCAGGGATGGGCATATCTTCACGTCGGGCGGCATTACGTCGGGAATCGATTTGGCCTTGGCGATGCTGGAGGATGATTGGGGACAGGAGTTAGCGCTCTATGTCGCGCGATTTTTGGTGGTGTTTTTGAAGCGTCCTGGCGGCCAATCGCAATTCAGTAGCTATTTGACCTGTGAGGCAAGTCATCGCCCGGATTTGCGCGAGCTGCAAACCTGGATCATGGCGCATACCAGCGAGGATTTGCACGTCGACATGTTGGCCGAGCGCATGGCGATGAGTCCGCGCAATTTCGCCCGGCTATTTTTAGCAGAAACCGGCATGACCCCGGCCAAGTTCGTGGAAATGGCGCGTATCGATCAAGCCCGGCATTGGCTGGAAACTACCGAGATAGCCGTGGAAACGATAGCCGGCAAAGCCGGATTCAAAGATCCCGAGCGGATGCGGCGGGCGTTTATTCGTCAGCTTGGCGTCAACCCGCAGAACTATCGACAGCGCTTCAGCAAAGCGATAGCCGATTAGCTTTTAACAAAGCGATTTTTGATGCTGCCGCCAAGGGCAGTCGCCCAAGGCTTGCCAAAAATAAATTAAATGAGGGGATAACTATGCGTATTTTACTGATTTCAACCGCATTCTCTGGGCTAACCCAGCGTTATTACAGCGAATTGGCAGACGCTGGTTATACGGTGTCCGTGGAGTTGCATCTGGGCGATGAAGCCAAGTTGTTAGAGGGGGTCGCGCTATTTAAGCCTGATTTGATCCTATGCCCGTTTTTAACCCGGCGTATACCCAAGGCAATTTATCAATACTATAAATGTTTGATCGTCCATCCCGGTATCAAGGGTGATCGCGGCCCTTCGTCACTGGATTGGGCAATTCAGACTGGCCTTAAGGAGTGGGGAGTGACCTTGCTGCAGGCCGACGACGAGATGGATGCCGGGGCGATTTGGGCTTGTAAAACCTTTCCGCTGCGCGCCGCCACCAAAAGCAGCGTGTTCAACCGCGAAGTGACCATTGCAGCGGTCGAATGCTTGTGGGAGGCGTTGAGTTATTTGGAGGCGGCCGATTTCAAGCCGGAGCCGTTGGATTACACTCGTCCGGATGTCAAAGGGCAATTGCGGCCGCAGATGAAACAGGCGGATCGAGTGATTGATTGGAAAAAACACAGCACCGAGCAGATTTTGAGACGGATACGCGCGGCGGACGGCACGCCTGGGGTATTGGACCAGATTTATGGTCAGCCCTTTTATCTGTTCAACGCCCACCGCGAAGACCATTTACGCGGCAAACCCGGCGAGATCATTGCCATTGCCAACCAGGCGATCTGCCGGGCGACATGCGATGGCGCGCTGTGGATCGGTCACCTGAAAGCCAAATTACCCGGCGGAAACGGCATCAAACTGCCGGCGGCCCTGGCGCTGCAAGATTTGCTGCCGAAACCGGGCAACGGCTTGAAGGGTTTATTCGGCAAAGCCTTGAAGTTTATCGATATCGATTACAGCAAACCGGGGCGGCAGTTGCCTTGCCAGGAGGTGTGGTATCAACTCGACGGTGAAGCCGCTTATATCCATTTTGCCTTTCATAATGGTGGGATGAGTACGGCGCAATGCCGATTGCTATTGTCTGTGTATAGACACGTCGCCACCCTGGATGTGAAAGTCATTGTGTTGATGGGCGGCGAAGACTGCTGGTCCAACGGCATACACCTTAATAATATCGAAGCCGCCGCCAATCCCGCCGACGAATCTTGGCAAAACATCAACGCCATCGACGACCTGATTTACCAAATTATCACGACCTTGGATAAATTAACCATCGCCGCATTATCCGGCGGCGGCGGAGCAGGCGGGGCGATATTGGCGATTGCGCCGGATAAGGTCTTGGCGAGGGATGGGGTGATTTTCAACCCGCATTACAAAAATATGGGAGAACTCTATGGCTCCGAATATTGGACGTATTTATTACCTAAACGAGTAGGGTTGAGCATGGCGACGCAACTGACCGAAGAACGATTGCCGATTAGTGCCAAGAAAGCTTGGCGAATGGGCTTGGTTGATAAGGTGTTGGATCGGCAACACACGATTTTTGCCGCGCAATTGAAACAGACGGTCAAATCCTATCTGGCCGACCCAGGCGCATTGAAAGTCCTGTTGGATGAAAAAGCCGAAAGGCGCTGCGCCGACGAGGCCGCCAAACCCTTGGCGGTTTATAGAAAATTCGAGTTAACCCAGATGTACGCCAATTTTTACGGAAACGATCTTTATCACCAGGCGCGGCAAAGTTTTGTGTTCAAAAAATGTCAAACAAAAACCCCGGATAATATCGCCAAGCATAGGGTGGTGGAATTGTTAAAAGCACCGCAACCTGGCAGCTTGTTGCATTTTGCCTGGCAAGAAAGCTACGCCTTGGGCGACGAAAAAATCGACGATCAACATAAGGATTTCTTTGTGTTGGCGGAAAGATTATTAGCTGCCGTGAATAAACATGAGATGAATGACGCGCTATTTGATTTATACCAGCACGTTAAAGTCCATTTTGGGGAAGAAGAAGCATTCATGAATCAGGTTGGGTTTCATCACTATAAAAGCCATGTCAAAGAGCACAATCTGATGTTGGAAAAATTGTTGGAAATGGATAAAAAAATTCAACAGGACGACTGGAGTACCGAGGAAGTGATGGGCTTTATCGATAAATGGACCCAGCACATTTTAAAATCCGACATGGCTTTTAATCAGCATTGGCAGGAAATGTTTAAGTTTTGCGTATAAGTTGCTCGGAAACGATATTTAGTCGGCTTGGGTTTTCGGTCCAAGCCGGCGGCGGCTTGCCGCTGGCGGGCCTGACAATGCCGTACCAGCATCTCATTGTCCAACAACAAGGTATTCATCTTGGGAGGCTGTTAGCTCCGCGGTCTTCAAATTAGCAGCCAGTACTTCAGTCACACCATTTCCAAAATCTTGCCCGGCAAATCCGAATAATCTCTCTGCCATTCAAACTCACGGCCTGCGCTCGCTCCAGATTGACAATCAATCGATTGATTGATATTTTGCAAATCAATCGATTGATTTTATTTCTGGCAAGCACTTCGCCGAGGCAGCATGGTCACAACCGAAAACTCAAACACAGACGTTCACGACGCACGCAGCCGACTGGTGATGTCGGCGTTGCGGCTGTTTGCCGAAAAGGGCTACAAGGCCGCCTCTACACGGGAAATCTGCGATGCAGCGGGGGCGAATATTTCCTCGATCCGCTATTACTTCGGCGATAAGGCCGGGTTATATCGTGCTGCGTTCACCGAACCGATGGGCGATTTGCCTTGTGGTTCCAATGTGGCGGAATACGCGGACTTACCCTTGCGCGATGTGCTGGGCAGGTTTTTCAGCGAATTTCTGGAGCCTTTTAAAAGAGGCGAGGAACTGGGGCTGGTGATGAAACTGCACTTTCGGGAAATGATCGAGCCGACCGGCGCCTGGCAACAAGAAATCGACACCGAAATCAAACCGCAACATGAAGCGCTGGTTTCCTTGTTGAAAGCGCATTTACGCCTGCCTGATATTGACGTCGATTTGCATAGGTTGGCTTTCGCGATGATAGGGATGGCCGTGTATTTTTATGTCGGGCAAGAAGTCGTCTCCGTCATTTCTCCGCAAATTTTAACCGCGCCCAAAGCGATTGATGTGCTGGCGGAGCGTCTAGCCGGCTATGCGCTTGTCATGGTCGAAGGCGAGGCCGCACGTCGTGCAGGGGGCGCTGATGAAAAATAACCCACTGAAACTTCTTGCTTTAAGTCCTACGGCGCTGGACGGTTTACTGACCAGCGTTCGCCAATTATTTTTGCATCAAAACGCCACTTTCACCGGAGGAAAGTCATGAGTAAAGGCAAGATAGGTACATTGTTACTCGTCCTGTTATCGATAATTGGCATTGGGATAGCCATCGGCCGGGCCAACGAACCCGCCCCGTCAACCACGCCGCCCGCCAACAACAACCCGGCGCTTAGTGTTTCGGTGATTGGCCCGGAAATGCGCGATATTCCGGTCAGCCTTACCGCTAACGGTTCAATAGCCCCCTGGCAGGAAGCGGTGATCGGTGCTGAAGTCGGCGATCTGCGTCTGAGCGCAATCAATGTGCAAGTCGGCGAAGCGGTCAAGAAAGGCCAGGTGTTGGCGACATTTTCCGACGAGAGCGTGCTGGCCGATGTCGCGCAAAGCCGAGCGGTATTGGCGGAAGCAGAGGCCAATCAGGCCGATGCGCGGATCAACGCCGAACGCGCTGCTCGGCTTGCCAGCAAAGCCTTGAGCGCTCAACAAGTTGGACAATATCTAACCAGCGAAAAAACCGCCAACGCCAAAGTGCAACTGGCCAAGGCGCAGTTGGATGCACAATTGTTGCGGCTGAAATATACCAAGGTGTTAGCCAGCGATGATGGCGTGATTTCCTCGCGTAGCGCCACCTTGGGCGCTGTCGCCGCCAAGGGGCAGGAATTGTTTCGTTTGATCCGGCAAAACCGGCTGGAATGGCGCGGCGAGTTGACCGCAGCCGAAATGACTCAACTCAAACCTGGCATTAAGGTGATGGTGGAAGTGCCTAATGTCGGCAGCATAGAGGGTACGGTGCGTTTCCTGGCGCCAACCCTGGATGTGCAGAATCGCAACGGTCTGGTTTACGTTGATTTGCCCAATGCCGTGCAGAACGGCTTACGCGCAGGCATGTTTGCCCGTGGCGAATTTGATTTGGGCAACTCCACCGGCCTGACCGTGCCGCAAGAGGCCTTGTCTTTGCGGGATGGCTTTAGTTATGTATTTCTGCTAACAGAACAAACCGAAGACCGAGCCCGCGTTAAGCAAGTCAAAGTGCAACTGGGTCGCAGAAACGGCGGCAAACTGGAAATTTTATCGGGAGTGGCCGCCGATGATCGACTGGTGGCCAGCGGCGCGTCCTTTTTGGCTGATGGCGACAGCGTGCGGGTGTTGACACAATGAATGTCTCCGCCTGGTGTATCCGCAACCCCATTCCGGCCATGATGTTGTTCGTGCTGCTCAGTTTTGCCGGTTTGCTTAGCTTCAAATCGATGAAAATCCAGAACTTCCCCGACCTGGATCTGCCCACCATCACCGTCTCGACTTCGCTGCCCGGTGCTTCGCCGTCGCAATTGGAAACCGAGGTGGCGCGGAAGATCGAAAATGCCATCGCCACCTTGCAGGGGCTGAAACACATCACCTCCAAAGTCCAAGATGGCAGCGCTACTATCACCGCCGAATTTCGCCTGGAGAAGCCTGTACAGGAAGCCCTGGACGATGTGCGTTCCGCCGTTTCCAAAGTCCGCGCCGATTTGCCGGGCGACCTGCGCGACCCGATTGTCACCAAGCTGGACTTGGCTGGTTCGCCGATCTTGGCTTTAACTGTCAGCTCTAGCCAGCGCGACGAAGAAGCGTTGTCCTGGTTTGTCGAAGATACGGTAGCCAAACGGCTGTTGGCCGTGCGCGGTGTGGGCGCGGTCAATCGGGTGGGCGGTGTCAGCCGCGAAGTGACGATTGCGCTGGACCCGGTCAAACTCCAGGCCCTAGGCGCGACCGCCGCCGATATTTCCCGGCAATTGCGGCAAATGCAGCGCGAGAGCGCCGGCGGCCGTATCGATTTGGGTAGCGGCGAGCAACCGGTGCGCACCCTGGCGAACGTGGCCTCGATCGATGAAATACGGCCCTTGCAGCTATCCCTGGCCGACGGCCGCCACATTCGGCTCGATCAAGTCGCCAAGGTGGACGACTCGGTCGCCGAACCGCGCGCGCTGGCGCTGCTGAACGGCAAGCCGGTGGTGGGCTTTGAAGTGACCCGCAGCCGGGGCGCCAGCGAAGTGGAGGTCGGCGCGGGCGTGCAAAAAGCCTTGGCCGAACTACGCGTCGCCAACCCGGACATTGAATTCACCGAGGCTTTTAATTTTGTCACGCCAGTTGAGGAGGAATTTCAGGGGTCCATGACCATGCTCTACGAAGGGGCCTTGCTGGCGGTTTTGGTGGTCTGGTTGTTCTTGCGCGATTGGCGAGCCACTTTTATTTCCGCCGTGGCCTTGCCGTTGTCGGTGATTCCGGCCTTTTTGGGTATGGATTATTTGGGCTTCTCGCTGAATGTGATCACGCTGTTGGCCTTGTCGTTGGTGATCGGCATCCTGGTTGACGACGCCATCGTCGAAGTGGAAAACATTGTCCGCCATTTGCGGATGGGCAAAACGCCGTATCAAGCCGCGATGGAGGCGGCCGACGAAATCGGTTTGGCTGTGGTGGCCACTACCTTCGCACTGGTTGCGGTATTTCTGCCGACCGCGTTTATGAGTGGCGTTGCCGGCCGGTTTTTCAAGCAATTCGGCTGGACGGCCGCTTTGGCGATATTGGCCTCGTTAGTCGTCGCCCGTATGCTGACGCCGATGATGGCGGCGTATATGTTGAAAGACAGGGAGCACGCAGCGATAAAAGAAGGTGTCGTGATGCGCACCTATATGAAATTGGCAGGCTGGTGCTTGCACCATCGGCTAACCACAATCTGCGGTGCGGCGGCGTTTTTTATCGGCTCGCTGTTTTTGATTCCGTTATTGCCCACCGGCTTTATCCCAGCGGACGACAACCCGCAGACCCAGGTCTTCGTAGAATTACCGCCCGGCTCCAGTCTGGCGCAAACGCGTGCGTCCGCCGAAGCTGCCAGGCAGTTGGTCGCTGGTATCGATTACGTAAAAACGATTTACACCACTATCGGCAGCGGCTCGGCAGGTAGCGATCCCATGGCCGGCAATCAAGGCAGCGGCGAGGTGCGCAAAGCCACCTTGACGATTACCTTGGCCAACCGTCAGGACAGACCGGTGCGTAAACAGGTCATCGAGCAAAGTATCCGCCAGGCGCTACAAAAACTGCCCGGCGTACGCACCAAAGTCGGTTTGGGTGCTTCCGGCGAGAAATACGTGCTTGTGTTGAGCGGCGACGATCCGCAAGCATTGAGTACTGCGGCCCGCAGCCTGGAACGCGATCTGCGAACTATTCCCGGTCTAGGTAGTATTGCCTCCAGCGCCGCGCTGGTGCGTCCTGAAATCGCGGTAAGGCCGGATTTTGCCCGCGCCGCCGATCTGGGCGTGACCACCACCGCGCTGGCGGAAACCCTGCGCATTGCCACCTTGGGCGATTACGACTGGTCTTTATCCAAACTTAATCTGGCCCAACGCCAGGTGCCGATGGTGGTGAAACTGGCCGATGAGGGCCGGCACGATTTGAGCGTGTTGGAACGCTTGGCCGTGCCGTCCGCAAAAGCCGGCATCGGCGCGGTGATGGTCGGCCAGGTGGCTAAACTGGAACTGTCCAGCGGTCCGGCGGTGATAGACAGGTACGACCGCTCGCGCAATGTCAACTTCGAAATCGAATTGTCCGGCCAGCCGCTCGGCGACGTTGCCACGGCTGTGGAAAACCTTCAGAGCATTAAAAACCTGCCAGCCGGCGTGAAGCGCATCAACATTGGTGATGCGGAAATGATGGGGGAACTGTTCGCCAGCTTTGGTTTGGCCATGCTGACTGGCGTACTGTGTATCTTTATCGTGCTGGTCTTGCTGTTTAAAGACTTCCTGCAACCCATCACCATTTTGGTGGCATTGCCGCTGTCCTTCGGCGGCGGCTTCGTAGCGCTGTTGTTGACCGGCAAGGCTTTTTCTATGCCGTCCTTGATTGGCTTGGTGATGCTGATGGGCATAGCCACCAAAAACTCCATCCTGTTGGTCGAATACGCCATCGTCGCCCGCCGCGAACACGGCATGAGCCGCATGGATGCGCTGCTGGATGCCTGCCACAAACGGGCTCGGCCTATCGTGATGACCACCATCGCGATGGGCGCGGGTATGTTGCCGATTGCGATAGGCATGGGTAGCGCGGATTCCTCATTCCGCAGCCCGATGGCAGTCGCGGTCATCGGTGGCTTGGTGACGTCCACCTTGCTGAGTTTGTTGGTGATTCCGGTGGCTTATACCTATCTGGACGATTTCAAAAGTCTGAGCATGGCATTTTGGAAACGCTGTACCGCGCCCAAGGCCGTCGCTGTCGAATCGTGATTTTCGAAACAAGCCGTCATCAATAGCGCATTCGTAAAGATGAAACAGAAGCGGTCGGGCTAGGGTAAGGCGCTATTCGAGCTATCCTGCCGGCCATCAAGCTCATGCCGGCAATTGAAGGGTGTTGGCTTTTGGAACCTCGATTTCATCGAGGCTACGGTTCGCCGAAACTCCGATCGGCAACATTCTCGCCAGCCCAGTTCACAGGTAACCATCCGCGACGTACGTAACGGTGAAACGATGAAAACGGCCAATCTTGCACGCGTTGCGCCCAACCGTGCTTCACCGGGTTGAAGTGAATGTAATCGATGTGATGCAACCAATCCTGTTCGTCGCGTATGGTATGTTCCCAATAACGGCGTTGCCAGATAGATGCGCTTCCATCATGCCGTTTGCCTACATCCATACCCTGGCGGTCCAGGGCCTGAGTAAACAGCGATTTAATCGATTTCCAACGTCCGGGATAATCGGTATCGTGTTCCGGCAAACGCCATATTGCATGCAAATGATCGGGTAATACCACCATTGCCTCAATCACGAACGGTTTTCGGGCGCGTGTTTGCGCAAACACTCGGCGCAAATCGTCGACATGTTCGACCAGAAAACGCGCCCGGCGATCACGCAAAGTCACCGTAAAAAAATAAGTGCCACCCGCCAAGAAATTACGCCGATACGCCACCATCGCCATTCCTTACGTCGATTGAAATCGGGCCATTGTAGCCTCGATGCAGCGTCAGCGGAATCGAGGGCGTCGGCTGCCGGTCAACAAGCTCACATCGGTAATTGAAAGGGAGTGGCTACGAAACCTCGATTTCATTGAGGCTACTTGCTAATGTGGGCTAAGCACTGCGTACCTTGTTAGGCTCTCGATATATGGCGGTGTAATGTGAGCGCAAGTTCGAAAGAAATCTGCCTCACGCAAGCAAAAGCCACGTTGTTCCCCACTGGTGGAATTTCAGAATTTGCATCCATAGTAAGATCAGGGTCGCCGAATTGCACTTGGACTCCCAGGTAATCGCTACATAAATTTGCGTAATCACGGTCTAAACTCGGGTCTACATGCGCACCGCCATCTTGGTTTGCCATGATTAAAACCAGATTTTTGCGACTGAATCGCTTTAAATCACTGCCCTCTACCAATGGAGTTTTCCACCAGTACTCAAACGATTGGGGGGCGAGCATTGCGGAGGACTTAGGGTCGTTAGGATGAAACCGCTGCTCTCTTAGAGGCGCTCTCCAGCCAGCCGAACCATCAGGATTTATGCCAATTTCGACAAGTCCGGCCTCTCCAGGTTGAATTGCGCAAATTGACATCCCCGGATGCTGTGACTGAATCCATTCGTTCATCGCAGCATCAAGATGTTCTCTATAAAGCCCAGTGTCAACGAATTTGAGCGTTGATTTGAGGCCGAGTTGTCCCAGTAGCGATTTGGATTTATCTGTGTCGTGCAACAGGGTTCTTATCACAGTAGCAAGCCTGTTGGCTTCGTCATGATCGCCCTTGTCGAATAATGCAGAGGAGTTATCGAGATATCTGAGTTGTCGAGTTAATTGTTGCTCCAAGGATGAGCGATCATCACGGGGAGCTTTGTTGGCTTTTGTTCCTATCGCTGGTTCTCGATCTTTGTCCATACTCATGTTTAGAAGATGCGTAGTAATTAGAGAGTTTCCGTAAACCTTCTGAAAAATGATATTTGATGGACTAATCCATTGATTGGCGATGAGGTTTTTCTGTATATCATCGGCGACAAGTAGCTATGACTGGTAATAATCTATTGCTGCCATTAAATCAAATCGCGCGATAGGCACAACAACGGATCGCAACCAGTCAATCAACAACTCTCCATGCTGATCGACTGGTAAATATGAGATTTTGACAGGGCCGAATAGCCCTATCAGGCCTCAGCGCTTAGCCGCGGGTTTGCAGAATAGCTACCGCCGGCAATTCCTTCCCTTCCAGGAACTCCAGGAACGCGCCGCCACCTGTGGATGTGTAAGACACTTTGTCGGCGATGCCGTATTTGTCTATCGCTGCCAATGTGTCGCCGCCGCCCGCGATAGAGAACGCAGGGCTTTCGGCGATTGCCATTGATAGCGATTTGGTGCCTTCGCCGAATTGGTCGATTTCGAATACACCGACCGGGCCGTTCCAGACGATGGTGCCGGCGGTTTTCAGGATTTCCGCGTATTGCTTGCTGGTTTCCGGTCCGATGTCCAGGATTAAGTCGTCAGCTTCCACATCGGCCACGTTTTTCACTGTAGCCGCTGCGCTTTCGGAAAACTCTTTCGCGCAGACCACATCGACCGGTACCGGAATGTCCGCACCGCGTTCTTTTGCCGAAGCGATCAGACGTTTGGCTTCAGGGATTAAATCCGCTTCATACAAGGATTTGCCGACCGGGTAACCGGCTGCGGCGATAAAGGTATTGGCAATGCCGCCGCCGACGATCAATTGATCGACTTTAGACGACAAGGATTCCAGCACGGTCAATTTGGTAGACACTTTAGAACCGCCGACGATGGCAACCAAGGGGCGGGCAGGAGTTTCCAGGGCTTTGCCTAGCGCATCCAGTTCGGCAGCCAGCAGCGGGCCCGCGCAAGCCACGGCAGCGTGTTCTGCTACCGCATGGGTCGAGGCTTCGGCGCGGTGCGCGGTACCAAAGGCGTCCATCACAAAAATGTCGCACAGCGCGGCCATTTTTTGGCCCAGTTCGGCGTTGTTTTTCTTTTCGCCTTTGTTAAAACGCACGTTCTCGCAAAGTACTACTTCGCCGCGTTTTACTTCCACGCCTTCTAGCCAATCTTTCACCAAGCGCACTGGTTGGCCCAGCAATTGTGAAAAGCGCTCGGCGACTGGCTTCAAGCTGGAGGCTTCGTCGTATTCGCCTTCAGTGGGGCGGCCCAAGTGTGACATCAAAATCACCGCCGCGCCGCCGGCCAATGCGGCTTCTACGGTCGGGACGCTGGCCTGGATGCGCAAGTCGCTGGTGACTTTGCCGTCTTTGACCGGCACATTCAAATCTTGGCGGATTAACACGCGCTTGCCGGCCAAATCCAGGTCGACCATTCGTTTGATAGACATAAGTTCTCCTTTGGTTGAAATAGTGAAAACATTATAAAGTGTAATGCCGGCCGCAGCCTGATTTAAAAAATATCAGAATAGTCAGATGCTTGGGCTATATTTGCTATCCATTGCCTAAACTTTTGTCGGCGGACTTATGTTCAAGTCGTTTATTTTTACGGTTTTCTGCGTGTTGCTGTTAAGTGTCGATTCAGCGCGCTGTCAGCCTGCGCCTGCCGCTGCCGGCGCCGATGAAATTCAGGTGTTGATAGACGTATCCGGCAGCATGAAACAGAACGATCCGGATAATCTGCGCATAGAGGCCAGCCGTTTGCTGGTCAATTTGTTGCCGGACGGCGCCAAGGCGGCGTTCTGGTTGTTCGCCGAAAAAACCGCGCCGCTGTCAGCCACCGATGCCGTCAGTTCTGCCTGGAAACAGCAAGCCAGCAAAGCCACGGCCAATATTCATTCTCGCGGTTTGTACACCCATATCGAGGACGCGATTCAGACCGTGCTCAGCCAAGGATTTACCGGTAGTGGCAAAAAACATCTGATTTTGTTGACTGATGGTTTTGTGGATATTTCCAAAGACATCATGCAAAGCGCGGATTCCCGCGAACGAATTCTCAGCGAGTGGATCCCCAAACTCCAGCAGCAAAATATCAACGTGCAAACCATCGCCTTATCGGAGCAGGCCGACAAAGAGTTGCTGGAAAAATTGGCGTTCGAGACCGGCGGCTGGGCGGAAACCGCACAATCGGCCGAGCAGTTACAGCGGGTATTTTTGAAGATGGCCCAAAAAGCCGCCCCGAAAGAGACCTTGCCGCTAACCGACAATAAATTCAAAGTTGATAGTGGCATCCATGAGTTTTCGGTGTTGGTGTTCAAAAAGCCGCATGCCGCGCCGACGCAATTGGTTGCGCCGGACGGCAAAAGCATCAGTAAACAAAGCATGGTCGCCAATGTGTCCTGGCTGGAAAGTCAGACTTACGACCTGATCACCGTCAAGCAACCGTTGATCGGCGAATGGCGCTTGGTCGCGGAAGTCGATCCGGACAACCAAGTCATGATAGTCACCGACCTGAAACTGCAACTCAGTGAGATACCTAATTTTCTGGGCGAGAACGAAGCTTTGCCGATAAAAGCGCATTTTACCGATAAGGACAAACTGATAGCCCGCGCCGATTTTCTGGGCATGTTGGCCCTGGAAGTTATCCAGGATCAGCAAACGCCGGCGAAAATGCAGGTCGTGGCTGCCGAGCCCGGTTTTTATCAGCATCAGGTCGAGCATTTAAGTTTGGGTAAACATCTGCTGAAAATCGTCGCCGACGGTAAGACCTTCAAGCGGGAAATTGTGCATGAGATCGAAGTGGTTGCCACGCCTATTACCGTCGAGAAGCATGTGGATGTGGCGCAGCGGCAGGTTAGCTTGAAGCTGCTGCCGGATACCAAGCTGATTGATCCTGCCGGGCTGGTGATCAATGCGGTGATTAACCAAGCCGGGCGCGAGCCGGAAACCCGGGTTTTAACAGGCAAGGACGGGGTTTGGATCATGGATTTGGTCGGATTGCCGCCGGAGACCACCACGCATGTCAATTTCAACGTGATGGCCAAAGACCACGCCGGCAAACCGCTGACACCGGCAGTCAAACCGCTCAGCATCGACGACAGTTGGTTCGCACCTGCCGAGAAGGTCGAGGTGGCCGCACCGGAGGCCGCGACTGATGCACATCACGAAGAAGCCAATCACGAAGCGGGGGGCGAGCACCATGAGCAGGCTGACCACGAGCAACATCCGCCGCCGGAAGCGCCGCCAACCAATTGGTTATTGGTTGGCGGCATTCTGCTGGCAATCAATCTGGTCCTGGGCGTCGGTGGATTTTTTACCTACCGTTACCTGAAAAAAAACCAAGCAGAAAAACATCAGCAGTTACTGGAGAGATTGTCATGAATCCATTCGATTCCGTGGTAGTGATATTAGCAGCGGAGGCGTTGGGGTTTTTGACGCTGTTCGGCATCGTGCTGTTTTTTATATCGAGAAACCGACGAGGGAAAGAGATGGCCGAAATTGATCATTTCATTACCGAGCTTGAAGAGCAAGCCATCGTCAAAAGCCGCTGGCTGGAGCAATTTCTGGAGGAAAACTGTGGTTTGGCTACAGCGGAGATCGAACCATTGTTGCAAGAAGTCAACGCCTCCGAACGCGCATTGTTTGAAGGGGTGGTTCGCTTGTTTCTAAAACGCGAGTTGGTGTTGTTGAGTGAGATCGAGCAGCGTATTGGTCGGCTAACCGAGCCGTACCAGAATTTGTTGGCAAATCGGGGAGCGATTGCGCCTGTAGCTGCGGTGCATGATTCGCCGCAAGCGAATCAACTGGCCGGCATGGAGAGGATCAATCAACAATTGGTGCGGCAACTGGATAACGCGATGAAAACCATAGATGAAATGTCCGCCGAATATACCCGCGTGTTTAGCGGCAATCAGACAGCCCTGGAGCTGGAAAACAGCAGTAAGAAAATGCTGCAAATTTTCCACGATGCCGAACGCGGTGTGCGCGAGAGCATTACGGAGTTGGGTAAATGAATCAATCGCTGTTGCTTATCGGCTTGGGTGAGTTATCGCTGGTTTTGTTGACGGGGTTGATTGTGTTGCTAGCCGTTAATCGCCGCAATAAACGTCGGCGCCTGGCTGGCATCGAAGAGTTGCTGGAAGACATCAAGGACCGGCAGGAGCGGCGCGGTGATCGCTTGACCTTGGCTTTGGTGGGTAAGCATCATGTAGACGAACAAACCGCGCAGGCCGTCAGCGAAAACCTGATTGCGGCGGAAAAGCAGTTTTTGTATGGGTTTATAGAACAGCAAATGCAGCAGCAGACGGTAGGCGGATTTTACGAAAATCTGTGTCGTTTGCTGGATAGTTATCTGGACGGCATACCAAAAGTGGCCGAAAAACCGGTTGCCGACGAGCTGGCTGCCGAGACCGAAGCACAATTTGCCGACACCGACTCAGAGCCGCCAAAACCGGCGGACGCTGACTCAACTCCAGCCGAAGAGGCGCCGCCGCCACCGGATTGGGGTGACGTGTTCGATTGAGGGGGTTGGCGGCTCGGTTTTTCACGTAGCCGCTAAGGTGTCAACGTGACCTACGACATTGGATTCCGGTAATCCATGACAGTGATAACAAGATAAGTCCGGTAGGTCAGGGTGCGCGATGGCGTTCACTGACACCAAGCTATCCCATTAATTTGTCGGTATTTCCGTCGCAGGCTGGTCGAGTAACTTGATGCCGGTCAATTTGCTGAAGAAGTTCGCGGATCGTTTTGTTACGCTATCCCCATCCTCGATACCGGCTTGAGTGGTGCTTTCGAATACCACAATCGAATGCGGCTCCACGATATACCAGGGTTTACTCAGCGCTTTTTGCTCCGCAGGCTCCACAATATCTTTGGGCGACGTTTGCGCGGTATCCACGGCCAAGCACCAGCTTTTGCCTTCAACCGCCGGTAACTGCATGCTGTGTTTGCTGTCGGACATGTTCAGTATTGCATGCAGGTCTGCTTCATCTTTGCCTAATGCCGCCAGCGTAAACGCCAGAATCCGGGTGTTCGGGTCGTCCCAACGCGGCGGTTGATCAACCTCCAGGCCATGCCAGCTGATGTCGGCCATGTCTTTGCCTTCCATTTTTCGGCCGGTGAGGAAGTTCCTGCGCATCAAGGCGGGATGGCGTTTGCGCAAGCGGATCATCTGCTGCACAAAATGTAGCACGTCGGCATTTTCCTTGGCTTTATCCCAGTTCAGCCAGCTCAATTCGTTGTCCTGACAATAGCAGTTGTTATTGCCTTGCTGGGTGTGCAGAAATTCGTCGCCGGCCAACAGCATAGGTACGCCATGACTAAGCAGCAAAACCGCAAAGGCGTTTTTCACCTGTTGCCGCCGCAGTCTGCATATGGCCGGGTTGGGTGTCGGGCCTTCCGCGCCACAGTTGCTGCTGAGATTATTGCTGCAACCGTCCCTATTGTTTTCGCCGTTCGCGGTGTTGTGTTTCTCGTTGTAGCTGAACAGATCTTTTAAGGTAAAACCGTCGTGGCAGGTGACAAAGTTAATGCCGCTGATCGGCAAGCGATGCTGATGTTGATAGAGATCGCTACTGCCGCAGATGCGCGTAGCTACTTCACTGATGATGCCGGTATCGCCACGCAGGAAGCGGCGAATCACGTCGCGGTAACGGCCGTTCCATTCTCCCCAGCGATAGCCAGGAAAGTTGCCGACTTGATAAAGGCCCGCCGCGTCCCAGGCTTCCGCAATCAGCTTGGTTCTAGCCAGTTGTTCGGACAATTCGATACCCCAGACCAGCGGCGGATCTTGCAGTACGCTGCCGTCTTCACTGCGCGCCAACGCACTGGCAAGGTCGAATCTAAAGCCATCGACATGCATTTCCCGCACCCAGTATTCCAGGCAGCTGATGATGAAGTTGGTCACCAGCGGGTGATTGGCGTTGACGGTGTTGCCGCAGCCGGTGTAGTCGTGAAATATGCGTTTATCGTGCTTGTCGGTTAAATAAAAGCTGTTGCCGGTAATGCCTTTGAAATTTATGACCGGTCCATCGGCGCCCGCTTCCGAGGTGTGATTGAACACCACGTCCATGATCACGCCGATGCCGGCCTTGTGCAACGCTTTGACGAGATCGCGGAACTCGCGGATATGCGTACCTTGCTCCGGTGTGACGCAATAACCGGGATGCGGGCTAAAGAAGCTGTGCGTGCTGTAGCCCCAATAGTTTTTCAAGCCCAGATCGGCGGTGTGCGGTGGCACGTCTTGCTCATCGAAGGCCATGATAGGCAGCAGCTCGACATGGGTGATGCCCAGCTTTTTCAGATAAGGGATTTTTTCGATCAGGCCGATAAAAGTGCCGGGGTGTTTAACCTTGGCAGAGGAGTGGCGGGTAAAGCCGCCGACATGCAATTCGTAAATAATGGCTTTTTCGCTGCGAATGGCCAGCGGTGTGTCGCCTTCCCAGTCGTAGCGGTCATCGACCACCACCGCGCGCATGGCATGCTGGCTATTATCGCCGGGCTTGCAGGCGGCGGCGCGGTTCCATAGCTTGTCGCTGATAGCGCGTGCCCAAGGGTCCAGTAATAATTTTTCGCGATCAAAACGCAAGCCCGACTCGCGGGTATTGTCCGGGCCGTCGATGCGCCAGGCGTACCAGGTGCCAACCGGCAGTTCTTCGACAAACACATGCCAGGAGAAAAATGTATGGTTTTTATCTTTTTGTAAGGGTATGACTTGTAAGGGTTTTACGCTGTCAGACTCGGAAAATAACAGCAACTCCACATCCGTCGCATGGCGGCTGGAGATGGAGAAGTTGACGCCGCCCTCGCTAACCTTGGCGCCGTGAGGATAGGGACTCCCTGACTTTAAACTGTATGGTTTGTGCATGCCCTTTACCGAGAAACTGTGAATTGGCGCTGATTTTACTGCATATAAGGGCTGCGGGCCTACGCCTTGCGTAAATAATCGACAACGGTTAGAGTCTATAAACCCTAGTCGCTGCGGCGATACGTCGCGGAATGTCCGCTACCCACAGGATAAAACCTAGTCACCCGACCCGTTAACATTGCCGATGGCCTTTTCCTCCTCACAGTCTCAAGCCCGCATGCCGCTCTCTGCGGAGGAAATGCGGGCTATTAGCCTGGAGATTAGCCGGGGCTTTGCCCCACGCCGGTTCAGAGCTGGCGCGGCGCGGTTGACGAGTACCGGCTTTTCGCCTCAAGAGCTGTTAAGCATCAGTCAGCAGATCAATCGGGAGTTTGCCCCGCGGCAGGAAATCGTCGTAGCCAAAGTTGAAAGCGCCAAGCTGGTTGCCTTGCCGGTCGATCCGGAACACTTGCATGTTTACTGGCAGCTTGATGACGCGGCGCAGACGTCTACGCCGCTGGTAGATCCGGCAGCAGATGCCCAGCCTTTGACCTTGCGCGTCTACAGCCACCCAGCACCGGCCGGAGCGGTCTCGTCGCCGGCCGAACCAGTCAAGACCTGGTTCGATGTGCCGGTTGCCGCCGAACGCAGCCAGCAGCAGATTACGCTGCCCAGCGGCAATGCCTGCATCGCCGGCATTTACCAGGTGGCGATAGGCCGGCTAAACGCAGAGCAGGAATTCAGTCCATTGGCTTATTCGCAGGCTGCGGCTACAGCGCCGCAAGTGTCGCCGATGACGGAAAGACTGTCGCCGGCGATGGCGCAGTTTATAATACCGTCTTCTCAAGCGTCTTCGGCGCTTGCCGTAACCGCGTCCGGCCAACAAAATTAATTCCGCGATGAACAAAGGCTATCTCAGCATCGTTTTGCATGCCCATTTGCCCTATGTGCATCATCCCGAGCACGACAGTTTTTTTGAAGAAAACTGGCTGTTCGAAGCGATTACCGAATGCTATCTGCCCTTGTTGGCGATGTTGGAACGCCTGCATGTCGATCAAGTGCCGTACCGGCTGACATTGTCCCTGTCGCCGACGTTAATGACGATGCTGCGCGATCCGATGCTGCAAAACCGCTATCTGCATTATCTGCAAGGCCGGTTGGAACTGGCGGAGCGGGAGTTGGAGCGCACCCACCGGCTACCGCAGTTCGAGCCGCTGGCGCAGATGTATATGCAGTGGTTTCAGGATGCCTTGTATCGTTACCAGCACCGCTATCAATGCGATTTGCTGACGGCGTTTCAACGCCATCACAGCGCGGGCTGCCTGGAATTGATTACTACGGCAGCGACCCATGGTTTTTTGCCGCTGCTGAATGTCAGCCCGGTGTCGGTGCGCAATCAAATCGGCGTTGGCATCGCCAGTTTCAAGAGCCACTTCGGCTTTGCGCCCAGTGGATTTTGGTTGCCGGAATGCGGTTATTATCCGGGCCTGGAACAGGTGCTGAAAGCTGAAGGCATAGATTATTTTTTCGTCGATAGTCACGCGATCATGGACGCCGACCAGTCGCCGCGCTATGGTGTGTATGCGCCGCTGAATTGCGGCGACGGCGTGGCGGCGTTCGGCCGCGATCCGGCGTCGTCCAGGCAGGTGTGGAGCGCCGAGGAAGGCTACCCGGGCGATGGCGATTACCGCGAGTATTATCGCGACATCGGTTTCGATCTGCCCCTGGAATATATCGCACCTTATATTTTGGATGGCGAAACCCGGATCAACACCGGCATCAAGTATTTTCGCATCACCGGCGCCAAGCAAACCAAGCAGGTTTATCAGCCGGAACTGGCCAGACTGAAGGCGCGCCGGCATGCCGAGGATTTTATCTTGCGCCGCCAACAGCAAATCGATGCGTTGACTGCGGAAATGCCGCAAGCGCCGATTATCGTTGCACCATACGATGCTGAACTATTCGGGCATTGGTGGTTCGAAGGGCCTTTATGGCTGGAACAGGTGTTGCGTTTGGCGGCGAGCAGCGAAAACGGTGTCCAGATGGTCAGTTGCGGCGATTATTTGCAATTACCTTTGCAGCACGTGCAGGCCACGCCGGCCGCTTCCAGTTGGGGCGAACATGGTTATTCCAGTTACTGGCTGAACGAAAGTAACGACTGGATTTATCCCTTGTTGCACAAGGCTGCCGCCGAGATGGAAAAGCTGGCCGGCGATTTGCGCGGCTTTGGCGTGAGTGATTTGCAGCAACGTGCTTTAAATCAGGCAGCCAGATCACTGTTGCTGGCGCAGTCTTCCGATTGGCCGTTTATCATGAAGGCCGGCACCACGATCGATTACGCGCGCAAACGCATCACCGATCATTTGGCCCGTTTTAATTATCTGCACGATGCGATCCGCAAAAACCGTATTGATGAACGCTATCTGACAGCGCTGGAGATCATGGACGATATTTTTCCGGACATTGATTTTCGCCATTATGCCGCCTAGACAGACGCTTGTTTTGGGCACTGCCTAACCAACCTCCAGGGGGAGCTATGGATAACATCCAATTGTTGTATGTAGCCAATAACGTCACCGGCAAGGCCGCCGCCTGTCAGCAATCCTTGCTGTTTTTTATGCGAGTCGCAGACCTGGATTATCACAAGCAGGTGGAAGTGGTTTGGGCCGGCGAAGACGGCGTCTGGCACTTTTTACCGGCCTTATTCAACCGTAAGGCGAATGATGGGCAGGAGTATTGGCAAGCCGAAATCGTATTTCCGCCGCAGGCGCATGCCGATATACCCGGCGACATTCGTTTTGCCTTGCGGCTGCAAGCAGCCGGCAGCGAGTATTGGGACAACAACGAAGGCGGCGACTATTTCAGCGGTGCCGGCTGCGGCGGCAGGTTGACCGGTGCCGCAGCCATACTGCAATTGAGCCACGCCGAACAACTTCAGGGCGGTCAGCATTCCGTGCCGATCAAGCTGGCGGTGGATGCCGCATTGGAAATAGACCATGTGACGATACATTGGACTATCGACAATTGGCAACACAGTCATACGACCAGCTGTCGCCGCCAGGCGCAAAGAAAATCGGCCAATAAAGCCGTCTACGCCGGCTTGCATCTCGCTCACGTATGGAGCGGGCGGATCAGGGTGGGGGATGCGTTTCGTCTGCAATACAGCATCAGCTGCGAAAACAAGGAGCAGACGCTGTGGGATAACAACGCCGGCCAAAATTACGCCCTGAGCCGCACGCCGCTGCGGCTGCTGATTTTGAATCTGCATTGCTACCAGGAAGACGAGCAAGACCGGAAGTTTTGGCAAATCGCCAATGCTATCGACGAACTGGGCGCTGATATAGTCTGCCTGCAGGAAGTGGCCGAGTATTGGAATGACGGGCGCGGCGATTGGCCGTCCAATTCCGCGAATATCATCAACCAGCGTTTGCCTAAGCCTTTCCATCTCTACACGGACTGGTCGCACTTGGGCTTCGATAAATTCCGCGAAGGCGTGGCTATCCTCAGTCGATATCCACTGGCTGAGCAAGAAGCCCGCTACGTATCGGATAGCCACGATGCCTACAGCATCCATTCCCGTAAAGTGGTGTCGGCGCGTATCAAAGTGCCGTATATCGGTACTCTCGATGTGTTTTCCGCACATTTGAGCTGGTGGGAAGACGGCTTCCAGCAACAGTTTCAACGCCTATCCGCCTGGGCGGACGGCAAACGCAGCGCAGACGTGGATGCGACCTTGCTGTGCGGTGATTTCAATATCGCCGCCGGCTCGACCGGTTACGAATTGGTGGTTAACGGCCATCAGTATGAAGATCAATATCTGGCCGCGAACGCACCGGCACTGTTTCAACAAATTTTTCGGGTGAACGATGCGCATTGGCGGGATTATCTGGCCGACGATTATCGAATCGATTACATTTTTATGGACAAGGACAGCGGCCTGCGCGCCTGCTCGGCAAGGACCGTATTCACCGAGCAGGATTACGGGTCGGTATCCGATCATTGCGGCTATCTGATGACCTTTGAGCCGCTATAGACTGAATTGCTAAGGCGATTTTACAATTAAAATAAAGCTTGTTTAATTAGGCAGCACCATATGCAAGTAGCAGAACACTACGCCAAACCGGTATTTGGCAAACTGGGCGGTTGTTTCCAACGCACTAACGATTTTAGGGAAACCTTCGACGTCCGCTGGGGCAAGATAGATTTCGACATGTCGCACGGCATTGCCGCCAATTTGAAGGTGGTATTGAAGGTGTATCGGGAGTCGATTTGCGAAACCTATATCGTTGATACTGATGCTTACGATGTGGAATGGGATAAGCACAAACGCTCGACGCGGGATTTTTATGTGATGCCCTACTCCGGGCAGTTCGGCAAGATCAGCTGCATCAAATTTTCGTTTATCGTGCATTTGGGCGAGCATTCGATTGCCTCGCGGCACGACTATATTTTTATGGACGGCGACCAGTTGCGGGACAATCATCCGCAGCAACGCCACATTAACGAGCATTGGGCGACGCCCAACCATTTCCGCAGTTACGAGCTGGACCCCGGCCAACTGCAAAGCGATGTGGACTGGTACAACCATCATTTCGATTCCTTGCAACTGACGCCCAAATTTACCAAGGGCCAGCAGTTTCATCCTTATCATCCCAAGCGCTTTATTCACGACCATATCGATAAGGTGATCGCGGCCAAACACAGTCAGCCGGACCGCTTATGCACGATCAAAGTCAGCGTCGATTGCATAGACGACGGCGATTTTATCAACCATTTGATACACGCCAGTCAGCAGGGCGTATGGGTGCAATGTATTGTCGATTGGCGGAAGATGACACTGACCAATAGCCAGAATTATGCGCGCCTGAAGCGTTCCGGCATTGAACTGGTGGGGGTGTTTTGCACACCCAAACACCACTTGATCGAAGTGGAGCCGGACATGCACACCAAGTTTGTGATCTTCAACGACGACGATTGCATCATCGGCTCGTTCAACATCACCTTCGATCGCTGGTGGGCCAATTGGGAATCGGGGATGAGTTTTCATTCCAAAGGCGTATGCCGCTTGCTGGATAACATTTTCCAGAGCCAGCGTGGCGGGGTGATTCAAAAATACGGTATCGATCCACTTAGTCCGTTCAATCTGCTGTATACCTTCGGCCGGCAAACCATGGCCAATGGCCGGCCCTATCGGCCGCATCACGCCATATTGGCAGAAATTCACCGCGCGCGCCGTTCCCTGAAACTGTGTTTGTTTTTAATCGGCGACTTGCTAGGCGACCATCACGACAGCGTCGTCAATGCCTTGATCCAGGCCCGCGACCGTGGTGTGGATGTGCAATTATTGTTCAACGGCCATCTGGCGCGGCAGGGCAAAATCGGCGTTGAACGTAGCATGGCCGATGAACTGGCCCGGCCGCTATTGCCGGCCGTGCAACGTTTGCGCGACGCCGGGATTCGGGTGGGATTGGTCTATGGGCAAGACGACTTGCCGGTGCCGTATTCGCCCATCCACAGCAAGTATTGCGTGATCGACGATTACATCGTCATCGACGGCAGTTTCAATTGGTACAACACCTCGGTATTCTCCCACGACCTGATCGTGGTCGCCGCCAACCGGGATGTGGCGCAACCGTATCTGTACGAATTTGGACAGATTCAGCGCTTGTTTAGGGTGTTTTACTGACAAACATTTCGGGTGTGTGCCGACTCAGATCTTCCTGAATAACGTTTTCGGCCAAACGTTGTTTATCCCGCTATCGTGGTGGATTTTTGAATGAAAGATTAACGTTTAGGTAACCGGCAACCGCGCGAGGCGGCTCGTTCGAAGAGGTGCCCCGCTTTCGGTTGTCCGGTTGACCAGAGTGTTAGTGCGGGCAGAACTTCTTTCATTTTTGCTCAATTGACTTTGAATTCCAGTTCCAATACACGGATAGCACAATTGACGCAAACACCATTCCGACGAACGCGAGTACAACTAACGACATCTCGGTGACGCCAATCGTGTCGAGAAAGCCGATGAAAACTGCGGCTCCAATGAGACCGGTTGTAGTTGAAACAAGTATTGCTGCCCGTTTTCTCAGGCGTATAGGTTCGCTGCTCATCACCCCGGAGTTCGTGATATCCGAAGCTACGAATAAGAGCAAGGCCGCAAAGAAGAGCATCACCGCTTTTTGAGATCGTGAGGCGTAGCCAACATTTTCATCAATAGGAACTACTGATATTCCGGCGATCCGTGATCGGGCGCCGAACTCAGGCTTTTTTCCCGAGGTAAGCACAGAAACTGTGACGATGTCTTTCGGATTGAGCAGGAGCGGCTTGATTTTTATGGCCTGGGTCTCCCAAGACAAAGAAGCCTCGATATCCTTTGGCTTTGTTTCCGTGACTTGGGCTCTGGCGACAACAGATCCTTCCGCAAGGCGAATCTCTAATGGAGCCTCGAAATCTACAGAAGGAATTGGTTTGTCACCGTCATTTGAAAGCTCGAGCACCGTCAAATATGGCGACTTCAACGGGACGCCGTCTACTGCTACCTGCAATCCGCTTATTGATCCGACGTTGTCAGGCTGTAGATTAACCTGGGAGGCTACCCGCAGTTGCAATGAGCGCGATTCCAAATCGGAACGCCAAATCCAAACCGGGATTATGACGCTGATGATGGTCAATACAAGGGTCAGCGACTTCATATTAAGGAACCGATTCATGTGCTCATTCCGTAGTTCTAACAAGAAATAGATAGTTTCCGTATATCTACCGAAAAATGATCTTTGGCACGATAATTTATATTGGTCTGCATATGATCTTCCATTCTGTATATCATTCGGCGGAGAAATAATGGCCGGTAACGGCCAGACTGTTGCCATTGAATCAAATTGGGCGATAGACCACAACGGCTCGATAGCAACAGATTTAAAACGCCTGACCATTAATCACTCGTAAGCTCCGGCACATAGCCAATCGCTACAGCGCCAAATGTGTGGTCAAGCTGGTGTGTTAAAGATAGGCAGCAGAAGATGAGATAAACCGGAAGGTTTCGCTATGCAAATCAGTCCAAAGATCATAATATTGAGCGAAATTTTGAGCAAGCTAATCAGGAGTCGCCATGAGTATTGCTGCCGCCGACATAGTGCCGTTTTCCGAGGCGCGGACCCAGTTATCCGCTTTAGTGACCGAAGTGCAAACCGGTAAAGAAAAAATTATTACCAAAAACGGCGAAGGCGTGGCCGCGTTGATCGGCGCGGAACGCTTGGATCACTACCATCGCCTGGAACGTGCGCATATCCACTTATTGTTACTTCATGAAATCGAACGCGGACTAGCCGATGTCGAGGCGGGCCGCCACCAGGATGCCCGCGCAGCCTTAAAGCAGATTAAACAAAGTCGGACCAAATCCGCATCCGTTTGACCGATGCGGGTACGCTTTACCGACAACTTCCTGGCCAACTTGCAAGACATCGACGACTTTTGGCAAACGAACAATTTTCCGCAGGCTTACGACCGGTTGCTGGATAGCTTGAACGATCCCGTCATCCCTAATCTTGAGCGGTATCCGGAAATGGGCCGATTGTTTGCTCTCCATAGCCCCGAATCGGTTGAAGCAATGAGCGTGACAGAACGACTCGCCGACCGCTACTTGGCAATCCGCGAATATATTATGGAAGACTACTTACTATTGTACTTACCGACCGACGCAGTGTATTTGCTCGCAATCAAACACCACCAGCAACTCAGCTATGACTTGGCTGGCTTGTGGCTAAATAGCTAAATCTCTTTATCCCAATGGCAAAAAAATCAAAATCTGCTTACGTCTGTACCGAATGCGGCGCCGATTATCCCGGTTGGTCCGGGCAATGTAATCAGTGTGGGGCCTGGAATAGTATCAAGGAAGTGAAGCTGGGTAGTGGTAAGACCGCGCGCGATAATTCCGGTTATGCCGGTAGCCGCAGCGAAGTGCGCTTGTTGTCGGAAGTCAATTTGGCGCAAGCCGAGCGGATTTCCACCGGTCTGGCCGAATTCGATCGGGTGCTGGGCGGCGGCATCGTCACCGGCAGCGTGGTGTTGATCGGCGGCGCGCCGGGTGCCGGTAAGAGTACCATCCTTCTGCAAGCCATCGCTCATATCGCCCACCAATTGCAGGTGATATATGTCTCAGGTGAGGAGTCGCTGCAACAGATCGCCGAACGCGCCCATCGTCTGCAACTGAATACCGCCGGCATCAAGATGCTGGCCGAAACTTCGGTACAGCAGATTTGCCAGATTCTGGACGAAGAGCAGCCCAAGGTGGTGATCATCGATTCGATCCAGGTGATGTATACCGCAGATTCCGATTCGGCGCCCGGTTCGGTGTCGCAGGTGCGCGAGTCGGCCAGCTATCTGACGCAATACGCCAAACGCACCGGCGTGTCGTTTTTCATGGTCGGCCACGTCACCAAGGATCAATCGTTGGCCGGGCCGATGACCTTAAGCCACATCGTTGATGCCCAAGTGGTGTTGTCGTCCACAGACGATTCGCGCTTTAGAGTGTTGCGCGCCGACAAGAATCGCTTCGGCAGCGTCGGCGAACTGGGCTTTTTTGCGATGGAAAGCAGCGGCTTGAAGGAAGTGAAAAATCCGTCGGCAATGTTTTTATCCCGCGCCGAAAAGCCCTCGCCGGGCAGTGTGGTGACCGTATTATGGGAAGGTACCCGGCCTTTGCTGGTGGAGATTCAAGCGCTGGTTACGGAAAGCCAGTACGGCAATCCGCGCCGACTGGCGGTGGGCCTGGATCAAAACCGGCTGGCCATGTTGTTGGCGGTGTTGTCGCGCCACGGCGGGATATTCACCGGCAATGACGAGATTTACGCCAACGTGGTCGGCGGCATTAAAGTCACTGAAACCAGCAGCGACCTGGCGATCATGATTGGCGTGGTCTCCAGTCTACGCGACCGCATCATTCCCTACGATACGGTTTTCTTCGGCGAGGTGGGTTTAAACGGCGAGATTCGCCCGGTTGCCAACGGTCATGCTCGCCTTAACGAAGCCGCCAAGCACGGTTTCAAGCGAGCGATCATCCCGAAAAGCAATAAGCCCAAGGATGCGGTGAAGAACTTGCAAATCCATGCGGTCAGCAATATTCAAGAAGCGTTATCCGTGCTTGCGGAACTGTGAGATTTTGTTTGCAGTGGGGCAATTGGTTCAAATCGGAGATCGCCATACGCCTCGCCTTCGTATATTTTAGAACCTGGAGTTAGCCGAGATTGACAGCGTATCCGAATGCTTCAATAAAGGGCTGCAACTGCAAACTGATGGTATCGAAATGATTTCGATAATTCACCCAGCGATTAAGCGACGAGTTATAAATGGGTTGCGAAACAGCGGCAAAACTGGGTGTTGAAATATAACGCCCCTTAGCGCGTTCGTGAAACTTGTTAACCGAAGCATGCCATTCCACACCTAAAAACTCGAAAACTCGCTGATAAGCCGCTTCGAAATCGGTGACAGTATCCTCGTAACGCAACTCCAGGAAAGCGGGTTGAATAAGGTCTCTGATTTCAAGCCAATAGCTCATCACTGCGGTGTACTGTCTGGCGATGCCACTCCACGACGATAGATTAATAGTTGCTGGAGATGGGCTAAATGCCTGCATGAAACAACTCAGGCAGACGTCTCTCGGATCTCGCAAAGCAAATAGAATTTTGGCTTCGGGAAACACTACGCTGATCACGCCTAGATCAATAGTGTTCAGCGCATTCTTGTCCACTACCTGGCGGCGCATGACGTCTTCGCCGAATTCTTCGCGCATCCGGCGCCAATAAAACTGGCGCAATTGCTTGATGTGATTATTTGTCAGGGAGCGAAGAGCCTTGGCGTGATTGCCAACTACGCCACTTATCCGTTCAAGTTCCTGTGTCAACTCATGGACGATAGTGCTTTCATCGGTTGCAAGCAGCTTCGGGTGAGAGCCGAGTACCTGTTCAGTCAACGTTGTCCCGGAACGCAAAAAACCCAATAAAAACGCCGGAGCGGGCAAGCCATCATCGATCAACGATTCCACTGGCCAACGTTGTAACAGGTTTTGATCGAATCCGCCGCGATTACGATCCAAGGTATCGAAAATCATTTCGCGCTGTTCCGGGTTAAAGGGGGAGATTGCGGCGTGCTTGTCTCCGGCCATGCCCATACTGGTAAACGCTTCGTCGAATCGACCGAGCTTGTCTAATATGATGGCCTTTTCCAGCCAGGCCCGTGCGGTTTGTTCCGGGTCATCGTTGCGTTCAATGACTCTGTCCAATCGATTTAGCGCTTGCTCACGCTCCAGCAATTGTGCTTCCAAGATCGCCAACGCAATATTGCATCCCGGGTGGTCGGGAAGTAGTTGACAAACCTTCTGGGCAATCGGTAAAGCTTCTTTATTACGGTTAATTCGAGTCAAACACAGGGCTAGATTATTCAGCGTGACTGGCGAATTGGGCGCTAACGCGACTGCCAAGCGAGCCAGCTTTTCTCCCATTCCGGCTTCTCCCCAGTGCATGAGCTGGCTGGAGAGCTCCACTAGAAAGCGGGGATCACGGCTTTTACTCACTTGCCGTTCCAGCAAACGCGCCGCCTGCAGCAGTTGCCCGACGCCTTCTTTTTTACGCTTCAACCAACACAAAGCCTGACCAAGGCTGGCGCGATAGTAGGCGTCGCTGGGTTTTAATACGCTCAATTGACGGAAATATTGTTCGGCATCAGCGAAATTAGAATCAGCAACAGCCAGCTGAGCTTGACTATGTAGCCATTGCAAGTCGACTGCCGATTTAGTGGCATCCTGTGATTCGCGATTTGCACAGCATACTTTGTATTTTTTGCCACTGCCGCAGGGGCAGGGCGCATTGCGGTTAGGTTTTACTGAAGTAGACATTATAAGATCAACAAGTCAGGTGGTAGCCGTTTCAAGAGCTTTTGCAGACACCGCTCCACTGCTCTAATTTGCAAACTTGCCATCGGGTTGTCATCGTCGGTAATCACTAAATCGCCTTTTTCGCTCAAAGTGTATTCGTGGCTTATCAACCATGGCGCCCGTAAATCGCGGTTTTGATGATCCAACGCTATCGCTCGGTTGGATAAAATCCGTCACTTCTGTTTTCTCCGTGACAAATACGCGGACATTGAGCATGACTTGCTTCAGCGTTCTGTAAACCGATGCAACAGCAGTAGAGCCTTCGCCACGAGTAAAGCCGACATAGTTCAACGCCAAAGATACCATCGTCTTTAAAAAGAGCGCGTAATCGCTCAGTATTTCAATTGTTAATAGGTGCGTTGGTTCGCAGCTACCCGTAAAACTAATCAGGATGAATTTTGGGCTACTCATAATTTTAGCCATAAAAAACCCCGAACCGGCTTCATGCCGTAATTCGGGGTTGAATGCTTCCATACACTGGTTAATCCGTTAACATTCCTGCGTTTTAAAAACTCCTGTATTAAAACTTATGCCCCTTTTCTTCAGGGCGATCCTATTTACCGTTATTTCATTTATGCTGAGCGTTTGCGTTTACCGACGCCAATGAGACCCGCCATTGCCGAGCCGAACAGCCAAACAGCAGCTGGAACAGGCACGGGAGCGGCAGTCACTTCCAAATTAAAGCTACTTCCCGCCGCACACGTTCCGTCGAAACAACTGCCACCCGCAGCAATCAGATAATATCCCGATTTTAGTCCGCTTAATGTCAAAGACGAGAAATCAGCGCCGCTTGCCCAAGAAGAGGCGATAGCAGAAACCCATGGCGATGAAGAAACACCACCCGCACCGACAGCGTCACCATCACCATTGGTAAACGAACCACCGGAATTGCTGTAACCGATGAAGTCAGTGATGCCAATGTTACCTAACGAGGCGTTATCCGACACACCGCCATCCGCCGGGCCGCGAACTTGAGAGTATGTATGCAAGCCAAAACCACCTGCGGATAAGTTAAAATCACTGGTGCCGCTGGTCCAAACTGAAAACGCTGGATTATCGATGCCATTAGTGGCGGCCGCAGTCATCTTAATAGTCAAATTTACCGTCGCGCCACTGGCGATCTGCGCAGCCGAACCCACTTGCAACTTGGCGAAGGTAGAACCGGTATGCACCCAGCCAAAACCATTAGATCCGGAAATAGAATCTGCCCATGACTTTTTCCCGGCAGTGCTGGTTCCTGCCAAGGCGCTTCCAGTGAAAGTACCTAAATCTACTTCAGCAACACCCAATGCATTCGCGTGCGATGATGCAGCCAAAGCTACGGTGCCCAAAATGCCGACAATCGCTTTATGAAGCTTTCTATTCATACTGTTCTTCCCAAAATAATCACATAAAAAGACAAAGTATCCGCATTTTCCATAACGCGGATACCTACTTGTTGATTAAGCCGCAGTTGTTTTACGACGACCAAAACCAACGAAACCTGCCAATGCGCTGCCAAACAGCCAGACTGCGCCTGGGACTGGAACGGAAGCGACCACGATATTGTTGGCATACTGCGCCACTGCGTTGGTAGTCAGTGTCAGCTTGTATTTGCCGCCAGCTGCGCTTTGGTCGCCTATTGCGATGGTGTATTCCCCGCCAGTTCCTGCTCCATTAAACTCATAACCTTGCAACGCTAAACTTACACCGAAGCTATCGCCGGCATTGGCTGCCAATTGCGTGGTCAGCAATGTCAACCCGGTTAAACCTGGGCCTTGTGCCCAACCGCCATACACCGAAAATGCCAATTTCTGAGAGCCGAGAGCGATGTCGCTCAAATCGTCTTCCAAGGTGATGTTCAAATACAGCGGACCGGCAGTCAGCAGGTTAGCTTCCGGATTGCCACTTCCAGTGCTGGTGTGAACATTGGCGAAATCCAAACCGGTATTGGCGGCAGAAACCCCGGCTTGCCAGGAGTTGGCGCCAACCGCAAACTGAACATCGGTAGGTAACTGATTACCGGCGTTGGCTGCGTTGTGGTTGTAGTTGTAGACTTGTCTTAGCAGGCTGTTTGTATTGGTATTTGCCGTGCCGACGCAATCCGCTGTTGTCGTGCCGCCGCAATAGTTGCCGGTCTCGACTATGCGCGTAGTGGTTCTATTGTGTAGCCCCAAGTAGCCTATGGAAGTCAGCGTTGTGCTGGAGTCCAGCCACGGAGAAATGGGTCCGTTCGTCCAAACGGCTTGATTACCCGCCAAGGTTTGGGCGATAGCATTGGCGCCCGATGTGCCGCCTGGAAGTCCGGCGGTGCCTCCGGTAGGGCTAATATTTCCGTAGCCGCCCACGTTGTAGCTGTTATGAGCGAATACGGTTGGAGACATGGCTAGAGACGCCACCAGAGTAGTCGATGCAGCAACTATTTTTGCAAAATTTTTCATTATTTCCCTCGAAAGAAAGTAGTAAGCGCAGAAGTAAATGCCCTCAATGACTCGCCAATTTATTAAAAATAGAATGGCTATCACCCACAGCAGCTAGCAGCCTGGCTTTCTTATTATTTTAAGAACCGCGGCTTTCCGGCCCCGCCTCACGACGGGTGTGGCAATTCTTGCTTCCAGAGATTTGCTAATTACGCCAGCGGCAGACATGGCAGGGATAGATAACTACTAACCGCTTTTCGGAGAGCAAACCACGAAGCAAGCGCACTAGTTAAAGCGAATAATGGGCCAGTTTAATAAAGCATATATATTTCATTGTATTACGGCTTATTTTGCTTGGGGTGGCTTGACTGAGTCTCGGGCGAAACTCAGTGAAATAGCTCAGAACTATGTTTTATATAACACAGTTCAATTATTGGTGATTAATCAGGGTTTGGTGGTGAATTTTGTTTTGGCGGATTTGATCAGGAATTTCTTTCTTTTCTAGTCATTTATTGTTAGGTTGTTGCGCCGCTAATTGGGTTGGCACGAGATTTTTCAGTGGAGAGATGTATGCAAAAAACCGATAAAACCCCGCTGTGGGTGTTCTTGGCCCTATCCAGTATAGAAACCCGCAAAGGCGCGTTACTGTTGATCTGGAGTAGTATTGTTTTTACCGTTTACTGTGTGCCTTGGCCGCTATATTTCGACGGCAACGGCTGGGTTGCCAAGTTATTTTTAATAGACGACTGGGAATGGTTCGCGATGATGCTGCCCATGACGTTCTGGTATTGGCTGAGCATGAGATGGGTGGATAAAAACGGCGGTTGGCGTTTGGCTAATGCGTGATATGCCGCACTATTTTTTAGGGGCATGATTCGTGAGATCGTGCCGCTTGCTTCGAAATGACTAGCTCGTGGATTTTTCTTTAGTTCTTATTAATTGGCTAGCTCAATTTTGTTCGCCGAAGACTAGCAGTTAATATTTGGCGAATAAAACAGGGTGACGGTTTGACTCGCGAAAGTCGATTGAGAATACTCCGGTGACCGGCATCCAAATTTGATCGGCTTTCCATCATGTTAAGCGAACGGCGGTCGTATATCGCTGCGACGCTTTCTTAAATTTAGTGTTGTTTCTATGCTTTCACACATTCTGCCCAAAGCCGAAATTTCCATTCGGGAAAACCTGCGGTGGTTATACATCCTTAGGAATTTAATGCTGTTTGCCGTCACGGTCGCGGTGTTTATCGCGGTGAACGGCTTAGGTATCAATTTGCCGCAAAATCAGTTGTGGCTGGCGATTTTTGCGATTTCCATACTCAATCTATACACCTGGCTGCGGCTGAGAACTCCGGAAGAGGTCACCGAGCACGAGATTTTTTCGCAAATATGCATGGATGTGTTGGCGCTGGCCTATTTGCTTTATCTCACTGGTGGCGCGTCAAATCCGATCATTTGGGTATTTCTATTACCTTTGATTGTTACCGCTATCATGCTGCCGCAAGCTTACGCCTGGAATATGGTGATCATTACATCCTGTGTCTATACGGTGTTGATTGCCTACAACGTACCCTTGCCGGCCGTAGAGCCGCATATGGCACATCCGGCGATGGCGGAGATGACGCCGGAAATGAGTCTGCAAATGCATTTGATGAACGACAGGCGCTATTTCAATCTGCATGTATTTGGTATGTGGTTTGGTTTTGTGTTTAGCGCCGGACTGGTAGCGTTTTTTGTGGTCGAACTGTCCAAGACCTTGAAGGAACGAGAGCGCAATTTGGCCGACGCCCGCGAGAGTGCATTACGCGATGAGCGGGTGGTGTCTTTGGGTACCTTGGCAGCTAGTGCGGCGCATGACATGGGCACGCCGCTGGGCACGATTGCAATATTGACGCATGAAATGGCGGAAGAGTTGTCGGAGCATCGTTACCCGGATATGCATCAGAAGCTGGTGATCGTTCAGCAGCAGATTGATCGCTGTAAACAGGCCTTGTCGGTGATGTCGGCCTCTGCCGGCGAGATGCGGGCGGAATCCGGCAAGGTGATGCTGGTGAGCGAGTATATCGATGAAGTGCTGGGCCAGTGGCGTACGCATAAAGCCGCTACCCGGCTCAAACTATTTATTTCGCCGAATGTGGATATGGAGGCGCGCGTGATTGCGGAGCGCACCGTGACTCACTCCATCATCAATATCTTGAATAATGCTGCCGAGGCGTCGCCGGTCGATGCAGGCATCGAGTTTCATGTGGAATGGGATGAGGAAACGCTAAACCTGAAAATCCGGGATTTTGGACCAGGCCTGCCCGCCGAATTTATTGAGTTTGCCGGGCATCAACCGGTCAAGAGCAATAAGCAAGGCATGGGTGTTGGCTTGTTCTTGACCTATACCACTATCAAGCGACTCGGCGGTAAAATACAGTTCAGTAATTTAGAGTCGGGCGGTGCCTGCGTTGAGATCAGTTTGCCGCTATTAGCTAAGGAGAGTACGCATGAACGAATTACCTATGGATAAACCCAATTTACTGCTGGTCGATGATGATGTCACCTTTTGTTCGGTGTTGAAGCCGGCGTTGGAAAAGCGCAATTTTCAAGTGACCGTCGCCAACGATGTCGATACGGCAATGAAGCTGGCGGAACAAACCGAGCCTGAATATGCGGTAATCGACTTACGGATCGGTTTCGATTCCGGTCTGGAAATGGTCAAGAAATTGATTTCCTTGGATGACAATACCCAAATCGTCATGTTGACTGGCTTCGCCAGTATTGCCACTGCGGTGGAGGCTATAAAATTGGGCGCGATCCATTATCTGACCAAACCGGCCAACGCCGATGAGATTGTCAGTGCCTTATACAAAAACGAAGGTGATGCGTCTGTAGCTATTAGTGACAATCCGCTATCGGTTAAGCGCTTGGAGTGGGAGCATTTACAAAAAGTGCTGATGCAACACGACGGCAACATCTCCGCCGCCGCCAGAGCGTTGAATATGCACAGAAGAACATTGCAAAGAAAGTTGGAAAAAAGGCCGGTGAAGGAATGAGAAGGCCTGATTTAATTTGCAGTAAGAGTGCTCTCGCTGAATATATTTGAAACGGAGCGCGAGCGAAGTGAACATTTTTAGTCCCTGATAGCCTTAGCGCCGGACGGGTTTTCATAGCTAAGTGGAGAAAGCCTGCAAAGGCATCGCGGTACGGGGTTAAGTCATCAGAGAGCCTATGTTCCGCCCTTTGCTGGGTCGGAACGAGATAGCGCGGACGAGTCGGGGCGCCGCAGGCATAAGCGTTCGAGTCGTTTTTGCCGATTTTTCCTGCGGGGGAAACTCGAAAAAGTCTTTCGGCAAAAATAGCGACTCCCGAATTTTTGTAATTATTACAATTAATCGTTGCAAAGAAGATAATTTTAAGTATAATGGGCGGCTCAATCAGGGTCGTTAGCTCAGCCGGTAGAGCACCGCACTTTTAATGCGATGGTCGTGCGTTCGAATCGCACACGACCCACCATCGAATGACTAGTAAAATCAAGCTGTTAGGTTTACGCCTTACAGCTTTTTTTTGCCTGTTTGGTAGCAGTGTCAACAAAGTGTCAACGCCGGATTAGTTTGTAAAATTTCCCGTAAATAATCAGGAGCCAAGTGGCTGTACTTCATTGTCATGTTTAATGACGAATGGCCTAGAATCTTTTGTAGCGCAAGAATATTACCGCCATTCATCATGTAATGTGAGGCGAACGTATGCCTTAAAACATGGGTTCGCTGACCTTCAGGGAGATTTATTCCCGACTCATAAAGCCTGGGTGTAAATGTCGAATAGCTATCAGTCAGCCGGTCGAGAATTAAGCGATCATGTAGACGCTTATAAAGAGCCTCAGAGATAGGCACCGATCGAGATTTTTTAGACTTGGTTTCATGATAATGAACCATATTGTTAGACAAATCTGATAAAGCCAGGCTTTGAGCCTCACCCCACCTGGCACCTGTAGCCAGGCACACCAACGCTATCAGATAAGCATCAGATTCGCTTTTTTCGAGATAAGAAAAGAGCTTTTTTATCTGGTCAGTTGATAAGAAAACAGTTTTAGGCTCAGAAAGACGAATTTGCTTTATCGCTGAAAAATGGTTTTTACCCTCATATTGGCCAGAACGAATCAGATCATTAAAAACCGCTTTAAAGGTTTGTAACTCGCGGTTGAGTGTCGCCGGTTTTGTACCTTCAGTGATACGAGCCGAACGGTATTCAATAAAAACAACAGGTTTAAAAACGGTCATAACGGGATTACCCATTTTTGCACTAGCTTGAATCATACGCTGAAAGCTATCCTGACCTGAATTGAGCAACTGGCCTGTAGACTGATACCAAAGATTGACGAAGTCTGAAAGCTTACGGGTATCCTTTTTCGGCAACGTGTAACCAGGATCAACAGCAACACGAGATTGAACTATTACCTCATAACGCTTAGCAGCCACCTTAGTATCGAAGGTTTTACGAATACGCTTACCCGAGAGTGAACGCCGCCAAACAGCTCGAAAAGTCAGACAAAAATCTAAAAGATATCTTGCGCATCGCGCAAGAAAAGCATGGCGGAATCGTCATCATGCCACATGCAATGACGGCATTTTCGACAACGATTCGATATAGGAATGGTTGCAACTTCTCCAGGCGGGTTAAGGTTTTCGTTGGACTCGCGCGATACTTCGAAGTTGCTGCGGGTCGTGGGTAATCAGGTATCATTAAGTGCCCTGGGACGCTGGGTTCGAGCGGAGAGTAACTGCTGGGACAATTCGCCGACCGAACGATTTTTTCGCAGCTTGAAGCATGAACAACTCAACTATGAAAAATTCAAAACCAAAATCGCGGCAAAATTGAGCGTGATCTATTATTTGGCTTTTTATAATGGCCGCCGGGCACATTCAACATTGGGCTATCAGTTCCCTCTCGAATTCGAGAGGGGGTTTTATAGAACGGCGGCCTAAACATGTGTTCGGTTTTTGTTGACCATTACAATCGCCGCTAAACCACCTCATCCGGCAAAAACCCACCGGCCTGCATGCTCCACAGCCGATAATAAAACCCCTGCTTATCCAGCAGCTCCTGATGACTGCCATCCTCGACAATCCGGCCTTGATCGAAGACTAATACCCGGTCCAGATGAGCGATGGTGGACAGGCGGTGGGCGATGGCGATCACGGTTTTGCGGCCCATGACGCGGTCCAGGTTTTCCTGGATGGTTTTTTCGGTGATCGAGTCCAGGCTTGAGGTGGCTTCGTCCAAGATCAGAATCGGCGCGTCTTTCAGCATCACCCTGGCGATGGCGATGCGTTGGCGTTGGCCGCCGGACAGTTTCACGCCGCGCTCGCCGACCAGTGATTCGTAACCTTCGGGCATGGCCGCGATAAACTCTTCGGCATGCGCCAGTTTGGCGGCGATGCTGATTTGCGCGTCGTCGGCATCCAGTTTGCCATAGCCGATATTTTCTTTCAGACTGCGGTGAAACAGGCTGGGATCTTGCGGAATCAGGCTGATTTGCGCGTGCAAGGAATCTTGGGTTGCCAGCAGAATATCTTGGCCGTCCACTAGAATTTGCCCGGCTTGCGGTTCGAAATTGCGCAGGATCAAGTTTACGAAGGTGGATTTGCCGGAGCCGGAGAAGCCGACCAAACCCACTCGCTGCCCCGGTTCAATCACCACATTCAGTCTGTCAAACACCTGCCGGCCAGGTTCGTAGCTAAAACAAACGTCTTTAAATTCGATGCGGCCCTGGCTGATTTGCAAGGGTTTGGCGTCCGGCACGTCGATGATTTCATGGCTCTGGATGATGGTATCCACGCCGTTGGCGACGTTGCCGACGTATTCAAAAAACTCCAGAAAGCGCCGGCTCAAATTGCGGGCGTCGCCGATCACTAATATCGCCAAGCCGGTGCTCATGGCAAAAGCGCCGACGCTGATTTCGCCGGCTTGCCAAAGTTGCAAGGCGTAGCCGATGGTGCCGATTTTCAGGATCGCAGCGGCGGTAAATTGAAACCAGCGTACCCGTTCCATATACCAAAACGTGCGGCGGGCACTTTTTAATTCGCTAGCCAGAAATCCGTCGAGATACTCGCGCTCATGCTGCAACCGCGCGAACAGCTTGGCGTTGATGATATTGGTCACCGCATCGACGATCTTGCCGTTGACCATGCTGCGGGTAGCTGCAAAATCTTGCGCGTAGGGTTGGCAGCGGGTCGCCAGCCAATACGAGATCAGCACGTACATCAACACCCAGGCAGCTACGAACAAACCCAAGCCTTGATGCACACCTAGCAACAGCGTCACCGATACGGTGAATGTAACGGCAATAGGCCAGAAATCGCATATGATGGACCAGGTGGTATGATTGACGCTCATCGCGGTTTCGCTGATGCGATGCGCCAGCGCGCCGGCGAAATGATTGCCAAAATAGCGCGGCGCGTGGTTTTGCAGATACGCAAACAAAGACCGCGCCGTGCCTTGCCGCAAACGCGGTCCCATGATGATCAGCACCGCGCCGCTGCTACGGCTGAAAATAATCTCGGCCAGGTTCAGGCCGGCGAGTAGTAGTAAAGGCTGTTTGAAAGTCTCCAGCCAATCGCCAACCGGCATGGGCTGACTGGCGACCGCGTCCATCAAGGCTTTAATCGCATACGGCACCAGAATGCTGCCGGCGGCCTGACCGGTTTCCAGTATCAGCATCAACAACAACAGCCAACGGAATGGCTTTAGACAGAATAGGATGAAACGCCAGGGGTTGGCAGGTAACGGCGGTGCGTCCGCTGCGCGACGGAGACCCTCCTTGGTGGCTGATTTGGGCATGATGAAATCAATTAAGCAAAGCTGGTTGGCATTATAGCCAATTGCCACGCGTCCGCGCCGTTGATGAGCGAGCCATGCAGCGCCAGCGGGTATTAATGACCGTTCGCCCTGAACTTGTCGAACGGAACACCAGTGTTAAATAGAGCCGGGTTAATAAATCAGTAGCGGATGCGGTACCACAACATGCCGATCATTTCATGAGCCAGCAAAAAACTGTTAGACCAAGCGGTCGGGGACGGCAACCAATCCAACACGCGGGTTTCGCCTGCGTGACCAATAAACGCCGTCGGTGCAGGCAAGACATCGAAACCGGCTTTGCGAAACTCCATAGCAGCGCGCGGCATATGGTAGGCCTGGGTAACCAACACGATTTTATTGATGCCAAATTCCTTTAACAGCTCGCGGCTGAAGCGGGCATTTTCGGCCGTATTGCTGCTGCGAGGTTCCTGCCAGGCTAAAGGAGTTTTAAATTCGTTGCTCAGGGTTTGCGCCATCAAAACCGCTTCTGGAACGTCATCCTGCTCCAGCATACCGCCCCCGGATGCGAGAATCGGCAAACCCAACTCCCTGGACAACTTGGCAGCATAGCGCACGCGCAGCAAGGTTCTGACATGTAAAGTGACCTGCCCAGGATACTCCGGTGCAGACGTTTCGATGCCGCCGCCTATCACTACCAAGGCTTGCGGTTTGAATTGCTGCACGGCTTGGCTAGAGAGAGGCGGAACCCGCTCCCACAGCAAGGCCCATTGCTTAACCACAATCGGCAAGCTCAGTAACCATAACAGTGTCAGGCAGACTATCGTCATGCGCTTACCCCATTTATGTTGGTCCAGAAACATACCAACCAGCGCTAGGATTACCAGGGAAGTTGGCGGCAGCAAGAGTAGCTTGATGATGTAGATGACGATAATGGACATTGGCTGCGATCATCCTTGAGCAAGTATCAGTCGATATGACTATAGACCAGCCCTATTGGGAGTGAACTAGAGACGCAAGATTTTGCGTCTCTACAGACTTGGTGCCGTTATATCGCCAATCTGGAAATCCCCACCGCTTCTCGCAAGGTATTGATAAACGGCCGGGTGATGGCACGGGCTTTCTCGGCGCCTTCCTGCAATTGTTGCTCGATGTGCTCCGGCGCCTCCATTAAAGCTTCGTAGCGCTCACGGGCCGGGGCGATTTCATCGTTGATTTTCTCGAACAACACCTGCTTCATCTCGCCCCAGCCTATGCCTTCCGCATAGCGTTGGCGGATGGCATCGATTTCGTGCTTATTAGCGAAGGCCTGATAAATACCGAATAAGGTGCAACCCTCCGTATCTTTAGGTTCGCCGGGTTCCAGCGAGTTGGTTTTGATCTTGTTGATCAGCTTGCGCAGTTTCTTTTCCGGCTCGAATAAGGGGATGGTGTTGTTGTAGCTTTTGCTCATCTTCCGACCGTCCAGACCCAGCAAGGTGGCGGCATTGTCATCCAGCACCGCTTCCGGCAAGACAAAATGTTCGCCGTAGATATGGTTAAAGCGGCTGGCAATGTCGCGGGCCATTTCGATATGCTGGATTTGGTCTTTACCGACCGGCACCTTGTTGGCATTGAACATCAAAATATCCGCCGCCATCAGGATCGGATAGCTGAACAAGCCCATCGTGATGCCTTTGTCCGGGTCGTTGCCTTCGGTCTCTTCATTCTCGGCAACCGCAGCTTTATAGGCATGCGCACGGTTCATCAAGCCTTTGGCGGTAACACAGGTCAGCATCCAAGTCAGTTCCAGGATTTCCGGCACATCGGACTGCCGATAAAACACCGCGTTAGAGGTATCCAAACCCAGCGCCAGCCAGGTCGCGGCAATTTCCAGACTGGACTGCTTGACCCGCGCCGGCTCGTTGCATTTGATCAGCGCATGGTAATCGGCCAGGAAATAAAATGGTCTGACATGCTCGTCTTTGCTGGCATTGATTGCCGGCCGAATGGCCCCGGCGTAATTGCCGAGATGCGGCGTGCCGGTGGTGGTGATACCGGTAAGGACAATGGATTTACTCATGCTGCTGCCTGCGCTGTCTGTATTAAAAAGTGGCGGAATTTTACACAAATAGCCTGGGATAGTCAGGCAATAAAACCGGCGCAACAGTCGAATTCGGTTATGCCAACTCCATCACAGCACGCCCTAAAATCCTGGCAATTCGGAATTTTTAGACCACTATTTCCTAACCAGAGCCACGGTTTTTTATAGTAAACTCCTTGCCACTGATTTTTTACCCAACCACTGCCAATCCGAATCGGGGGAAGCCAATGCTGAATCATGATGAAAAACGCGATTACATCCGTATGGATGTGGACTGTGACATTACCTATAAGCTGGCCGATTCCAGCGAGGTCAGCACCGGCAGATGCACGACGCTTAGTGGCGCTGGCGTATCGTTTATTGCCGAACGGCCATTCGAGATCGGTCTGGCGATGGAAGTCAGCATCATGCCGAAAACCCAAATCACCCCACCGATGACGGCTTTTATCGAAGTGGTGCGTAGCGTCAAGCAAGGCGACGGCAATTTTGAAATCGCCGCTTCGATTAAAAGCATCAAAGGCAACTAAGGACAGCACCCGTTCCTCACAAGGACGTAACACTCTATGTATATCATCACCAAAGAAGTTTATTTTTGCTACGGCCACCGCCTGATGAACCATCCGGGCAAGTGCCGTAACCTGCATGGTCACAGCGTCAAAGCCAGCATTTCCATCAAACAAAACCAGCTCAACGACCAAGGCATGGTCTGCGATTTTTCGGACGTGAAAGACTGCGTGGATGGGTTTATAAATAAGGTGCTGGATCACAACTTTTTGCTGCATAAAGACGACCCTATCATTCCGGCGCTGGTCGCCAACAACGAACAGTTTTTGGCTATCGACGAACATCCGACCGCCGAAGTGCTGAGCAAGATGATCTACCAACATGTCAAACAACAAGGCTTTAATGTCGATCAAGTGGTGCTGTGGGAAACCGCCAGCGCCAATGCTTGTTATCGGGAAGAGTGACGATGAGCCTGGTGCAACCGGTCAACACGGCACTTTGTTTGGAAAAGATCTGCGAATCCAATTATCAAAAGCTGTTCAGGCTGATTCCGAATCTGCGCTCTTTTGATAAGACCGCTGTCGGTCTGACGCAGAACAAACCCGCGCTGTATCTGGAAGTGTTGGAACGTAATCCTTACACCTTGACGATCGAACTCAGCCATTGTTTCGATCAACAGCTGTCGGAACAAATCGTGCCCGCGGTGAAGATTCGGATTTATCTGGATGCGCAATTGGCGGAAGTACTGCGCGATATCGACCGGCCAGCGGTAGACAAGGTCTATCAAAACCCCGGCAGTCTGGTGGAAATCAGGAATTACAAATGGCGCTTAAACTATTTCCTGCAAAAATGGCTGGATCATTGCCTGAAAACCGATTATCGCTTCACGCACGACAAGCTCAGCCAAGCTGCTGCTGTAAAGCCGCTCTGACGCAACGCAACACACCGTAACTGTAAGCACCACCCAGTTGCTCGTAGACCGGCTTCAAGGCATTACGTTGCTCTTCCGGCAAGCTTAACAACACCGCCTCGATTTCACTGACTTCTGCCGGCGACAAACTCAACACATCACCCAGCGCCACCAAGCCCAACTCCAGACTTTTAGCCATGTGATTGTAAATGGTGTCCTCGCTCAAACTGCGCTGCTTGGCCACTTGCTCGACGCTGTAACCCAATCGAAACAAATCCAGACTTTCCGCCACCGAGTCGGTCGCCGACGCCGGTGGTTCGTCGTCGAACTGGGCTAGCACCGCCAGAAACTCATCGCCGTATAACTCCAGCTTACGCTGACCGATGCCGGACAGCATGCTCAGTTGTAGATGATTGCGCGGCCGGGCGTCGACCATAGCCATCAACGTAGCATCGTGAAAAATCACATAGGGCGGCACATCCTGCTCGTCGGCCAACTCTTTGCGTTTGGCACGCAAGGCATTCCACAGGGCGCTGTCCGCCGCCCCGCCTGGCTGGCGTTTTTCGGTTTTCTCGCGCCGGGTTTTGGCAATTTGCACATCCTTGCGCAACATCAGGGTTTGCTCGCCGCGCAATACCGGTCGGCAGGCATCGGTCAATTTCAAACTACCGTGGCCTTCGAAATCGATTTCTACCAAGGACTTGGCAACCAATTGTCGAAACACCGAGCGCCATTGCTTCTCGTCCAGCGCTTTGCCGATCCCAAACGTCGACTGCTTATCGTGACCGAATTGGCGCATACGGTCGTCGGCTTTGCCCAGCAACACGTCGATCAAATACGTCACGCCAAAGCGCTGGCCGGTGCGATAGATGCACGACAAGGCTTGCTGCGCGGCAACGCTGCCATCCCAGGTTTCCACCGGCTCCAGGCAGGTATCGCAATTGCCGCAGCCCTCTTCTAGCACATCCCCAAAGTAAGCCAGCAAGGCCTGCCGTCGACAACTGACCATTTCGCACAAGGCCAGCATCGCATCCAGCTTATGCAATTCCACACGCTTATGCGCCTCGTCGGCATTGGAGGCACTAAGCATTTGTCGCAAGGTCAACACATCCTGCAAACCGTAAGCCATCCAGGCATTGGCGGGCAAACCGTCCCGCCCGGCCCGGCCGGTTTCCTGATAATAGGCTTCCACGCTTTTCGGTAAATCCAGATGGGCCACAAAGCGCACGTTGGGTTTGTCTATGCCCATGCCAAAGGCGATGGTAGCGACGATGATCAAACCGTCTTCCATCAAAAACTGGTGCTGATTTTTCTGCCGCTCTCGATGCTCCATGCCGGCGTGGTACGGCAGGGCTTTCAGACCTTTATCATTCAACCACTCGGCGGTTTCCTCGACTTTCTTGCGCGACAAGCAATAAACGATACCGGTATCGCCGGGATGTTCGGTGCGGATAAAGGTCAATAATTGCTGACGGGCGTTATCTTTTTGAATGATGCGATAGCGGATATTCGGCCGGTCGAAACCGCTGACAAATACTTGCGCCTGCTCCAGTGCCAGGCGGGTAATGATTTCCTGGCGGGTGCGTTCGTCGGCAGTGGCAGTTAAGGCAATCCGCGGTATTTGCGGAAATTGTTCGTGCAAAACCGACAACAACAAGTAGTCGGCACGAAAGTCATGGCCCCATTGCGACACGCAATGCGCCTCGTCTATCGCGAACAAAGCAATCTCGCAACGGGCGAACAAGGCCTGGGTTCTGACGTTGGATAGCCGCTCCGGCGCGATGTACAGCAAATCCAGCTCGCCGGCCTGCAACTTTTGCTCGATCTCGCGCACCTGCTCCAGGGTGAGCGTTGAGTTTAAATAGGCAGCTCTCACACCCACCTGATGCAAGGCGCTGACTTGATCCTGCATCAAGGCAATCAGCGGCGAAATCACGATCCCCACCCCATCCATCACCAAGGCCGGAATCTGATAACACAAGGACTTGCCGCCGCCGGTCGGCATCAACACCAACACATCCTGGCCGCCGATCAATTGCTCGATAATTTGCTGCTGCTGACCGCGAAAACTATCGTAGCCGAACACGCTACGCAGGGTTTGCAGGGCGGGGGAATGGGTCATGATGAGGATAGGGGTAATCGACTGTAAGCGAAACAAGTATGAGCGGTGCGGCTATTAAATCACAGATTGCATACGTATAATCCATGCGCAAACAATACCCGGGGACGAACCATGCGCAGCGCCTTGAATACATCCGGCAAAAAAGCCACCAACCTCAGCATCAGCACCGAGCTATTACGCCAGGCGAAAGATTATAAAATTAATCTGTCCGCCACATTGGAGCAAGCCTTGACCGAAATCGTCAAACAAAAGCAACGGCAACAGTGGTTGCAGGACAATCAGCAGGCTATCGCGCAATACAATCAACGCGTTGAAGAATGCGGCAGCTTTAGTGACGGCTTGCGAGATTTTTAATGGCGCAGTTCACGTTATACCGGAATAACAATAAGCAAACCCGTGCCAATTATCCGTATTTGCTGGATGTACAAGCCGAATTACTGCAAAGCCTAAAAACCCGTTTAGTCGTGCCGGCCATACATTCGGCAACCGGCTCGGCTATCGACAAGCTGAATCCGGTTTTCACTCTGGGTGACGAGCAATACCTGCTGCTAATGCAGCAAATGGCCGGTATTCCCGTTGCCAACCTGGGCGAAACCGCCACCGACCTGTCTTATTTGCGCACGGAAATCATCGCCGCCATTGATATTTTAATTACCGGGATTTAGCGCTTACCCCTGCAAAAACCCAGCTTACCGCTCAGCCAATTTCAATAATTCCAAAGCCAACCTATATAATGCCATGCTTACCCAAGCCGCAGCAGGCGCCCAAATCTTCTATGAACATGACTTACTGCCGACTACCCGACCGCCTCAAATACTTGATCGATCAGGATCAACAATACTTGTTAAAGCAAGGCCTGAAAGGCATCGAGAAAGAAAGCCTGCGCATTACCGAGCATGGTGAGATCGCGCAAACGCCGCATCCCAAGGCGCTGGGTTCGGCGTTGACGCACCCTTACATCACCACCGACTACTCGGAAGCGCTGCTGGAATTTATCACCCCGCCGTTTGCCGACATCCGCCAAACCCTGGATTACATGCACCAGCTCCACCAGTTCGTCTACCCGCATCTGGGCGAAGAAATGCTGCTGGCCACCAGCATGCCCTGCGGAATCGACGGCGACTTGAGCATCCCTATTGCGGAATACGGCTCGTCCAACATTGGCAAGATGAAACATGTCTACCGCAAGGGCTTATGGCACCGTTACGGCCGCACCATGCAGGCTATCGCCGGCATCCATTTCAATTATTCGGTACCGGAAGATTTATGGCCGGCCCTGCATCGGCAACGCGCCAGCGAATCCAGCCTGGAAAGCTTTATCTCCGATGCGTATTTTGGTTTGATCCGCAACTTCCACCGCCAAGGCTGGTTGATTCTGTACCTGTTCGGCGCCTCGCCGGCCATCTGCAAGACTTTCTTCAAAAGCCGTCCGCAGTTGATGGAGCAATTCAAGGAGTTTGACGAACACACCGTATTTCACCCTTATGCCACCTCGCTACGGATGAGCGACATCGGCTATAAGAGCAAGAATCAGGCGGGCTTGAAGATCGATTACAACTCACTGGACGGCTATGTAGACAGCCTGAGCGCGGCCATCAACACCCCGTATCCGGACTACGAAGCTATCGGCGTCAAGGTGGACGGCGAATACCAGCAGCTCAACGCCAACATCCTGCAAATCGAAAACGAGTTTTACAGCACCATGCGCCCCAAGCAGATCGCCAAATCCGGCGAGAAGCCAACCCTGGCTCTGAAACGGCGCGGCGTGCTGTATGTGGAAATGCGCTCGCTGGACTTGAATCTGCTGAATCCTATCGGCATCGACGAGAGTACCGCCCGCTTTGTCGAGGCATTCTTGCTGTACTGCCTGTTGCAGGACAGCCCACTGCAAGGCCCGGACGAATTCCAAATTAACAACAGCAATCAATTATTGGTCGCCAATCAAGGCCGCAAGCCCGGTTTGCAGTTGAACCGCAACGGCGAAACCGTGACGATGCAGCAATGGGCACACAGCATTCTGTACGCGATGCAACCGATCTGCGCGGTGCTGGATAGAGGCAGCCTGGAGCGTCCTTACCAACTGGCCTTACAACATCAGCTGGCGGTGGTGGACAACCCGGCGCTGACGCCGTCGGCGCGGATTCTGGCGTGCATGCGCGAAAACGGCCAGGAATTTGGCTGCTTTGCCAGCAACACCTCGGCCTTGCATAAGCATTATTTCAACGCCGAACCGCTGGACGATGAAACGCAAAGGCAGTTCGAAGATATGGCCGCCGCCTCGCTAAAAAAACAAGCCGACATTGAAGCCAACGACAAGTTGGACTTTGACGAATACTTATCCCGTTACTTTGCCCAGAGCTAAACCCATGACCGCATTCGACCTCGCCAGCGTTCAAACCGAACTGCAAGGCAAAAATCCGCGCACCGTTCTAAAAGCCGCGCTAGCCAATTTCGATAATATTGCTATCTCCTTTAGCGGTGCGGAAGACGTGGTGCTAATCGACATGGCCTTGCAAATCAGAAAAGACATTCAAGTATTTTCATTGGATACCGGCCGCCTGCATCCGGAGACTTACCGCTTCCTGGAACAAGTACGCAAGCATTACGGCATCAACATCGATATTTTGAGCCCTGATCGCGAAGCGCTTGACGCCTTTGTCAAAGAAAAAGGCCTGTTCAGTTTTTACGACGACGGCCACCAGCAATGCTGCGGCATCCGCAAGGTTGAGCCTTTGAAGCGTAAACTGGCGACGCTGGACGCCTGGATCACCGGCCAGCGCAAAGACCAAAGCCTGGATACCCGCGGCGATATTCCAGAAGTACAGCTCGACGGCGGCTTCTCCGGCCCCGGCAAACAGCTGATTAAGTTCAACCCGCTGCTGAACTGGTCATCCGCACAGGTGTGGGATTACATCGAAGCCTATCAGGTACCGTTTAATGAGCTACACAAACACGGCTACATCAGCATCGGCTGCGAGCCTTGCACCCGGCCGGTATTGCCGAATCAGCACGAGCGGGCTGGGCGTTGGTGGTGGGAAGATGCGGCGAAGAAGGAATGTGGGTTGCATGGGGGGAATGTTAAATCGGCTTGAAATTTCGAACTAATAAATCTGACTGCCAAATCGTTTTTCAACAGATTCCGGAAGGTTTTTAACGGAATATGCACCCTCTATTGCCTTAGATAAGTCGCTATGTTCGGAATTGAAATATTGGTAAAACCGGTTTTTTCTCTCGTAGGGGGATTGGTAACACACCTTCTGAAGCGCCCACATCTCAAACTTGACTGTGGCTGGCGCCATGAACCTAACGGGAACGGAATTGGAAATTTTTTGGCTCTCGCCATAAAGATTATAAACCCAGGCCATGAATCCATCTTTTTTGAACAAATTGAAGCTACCGATAATGATGGAAAAACCTTCTATCCTCTTTTCTTCTTGATTCCTAGAGGCTCAGAAGTTGCTCCACAAAGAAATCTAGTCGGTCTAATTCCTTGTGGTCACATACGACATAAAGGCATTCAAGAAATCCGCGTGATTGATGCAACAGATAACGTCTACGTCCTTAAAGGTAAGAAGCTACGGACAGCAGTTGAAGGTCTATTGAGTGAAATGAGCAGACTAGAATCACTGGGATTCACAATTCATCCGACCAGCCCACACCTGGACTGATTCAATAATTTGTAGGGTGGAGACGGTTTCTATGCCCACACGGAAATTTGGGATTTGTATCGCTATCGCGACGAAAACTTTAATGTCGGTTCTCGGACCGGCAACCGCGATACTTTTCTTTGCTTGTCAAAAGAAAAGTATCCAAAAGAAAAGACACCCGGATGCCGCTTATCTACTGCGTTGCTACGAAAACCATCCATGGTTTTCGCCCTTCGGGCCATCCGTTGGCTGTTCAAATTTGCTCCAAGCAAATTTGTCGCTTTCGCCGGGGGTTGCCAGAAGGGGCTTCCTCCCCCTTCGGCAACGCTATGCATCCTTGCATCGCTCCTTCGGGTTGTTCCCGGCGAAAGCTCCGGTAATCGGAGCGGCATACGGCAGCAAACCCGCCGCCAGCTTAAAGTTCTGGTCGGTGGACGATGAGTTTTCAATTTGGGGGGTACTGATGGATCCGGAAAAATACATCTCTGAACGGCTTGAGCAATATCAAAGCTGATATGACGCCAAGGCGGTCACAGCTAAGAGCAAATATCTGGACATGCGGTCGTGGGCAGCGGCTTAATCCCTGTGCTGGTTAATATCCGTCAGCTGTAGGTCGGGTTCGGCGTCAGCCGCAACCCGACTTATTGGTATTTACGCCTCTGCCGGCGCACTCAAACCCTTAATAATATCCAACACCGCCTGGGCATGCCCCTCATGGTTGACACCATACATGGCTTCGATCAGCTTGCCGTCTTTGCCGATGATGAACGTCGAGCGGACGATTTTCCATTTTTTCACGCCTTCTTTTTCCACTTCCTGCCAAACGCCGTAAGCTTCGCAAAGGTCGCCGGAGGTGTCTGCCAGCAGTTGCACGTTCAGGCCGTATTTGGCGATGAAGTCGCGGTGGCTTTGGCAATCGTCCTTGCTGACGCCGATGATCGCGGTGTCCTGGGCGTCAAATTCGCCGGCCAGGGCGGTGAAATCGTTGGCTTCTATCGTGCAGCCGGGGGTGTCGTCTTTGGGGTAGAAGTACAGCACGACGTTCTTTTCGTCTTTGTAGTCAGATAGATAAATCAATTTGTTGTCTTGATTGGCGGATCTAAAGAAAGGCGCTTCCTGGTTTTTTTCTAATTGTGACATGCGGTTCTCCTCTTGATTTCGGCCGGATAAACACCGGTGCTTGGGCTGTCGGCGGCCTTTGGCGGCGCCGGATTTTCACGACGCTGGGTCGTTGAAACTGAAAGGCTTTCCCCGAAAAGACAGCTTGCGGCGATTATGAACCAGGTTTCCGGCGGCATCTACCACAAAAGTGGTGGGATAAAAGGCAATCGGTTAAGGAAACTCGGGAGAAGTTGATTCCGCTGATACCTTCAAGGGCGCAACTGGTTCGACAAGCTTTCTACAGCTGCTCTAACTCTTGCATTCTCGCAGTCGACCACTAACGGAATCAATAATATACGGTTCGTCGATAACACGCCGATCAATCCGGTTTATCAATACGCAGTTTGGTTGCAGCAGCTGCTTAAAGCAAAATATCCTAGTTTGAAATGACTAATTTATACGATGAGAGGCTAAAGTGTTGCTATTAAGATAGCGATTCGATATCTTAATAAGGGGGCGAAGCTTACTCCGCTTCTGGACGATATCCTGCAACCCTTTGAGCAAGCCTTGATGAAGACGGATCATTTGGATCAACAAAAGAGTAAATGGCGCTTTATTTCCGCCGTACCTTTGTTGAATATCGGTAGTGATTGTAAAAACAGTACTTTGCATTAGAAAACGTTGAGAGCCCAAACAAACAATAACAAAGGAGACCATCAATGAAATTTAAAAACATAGCATCCCTATTTATTGCCGTCGGATTGATGTCCGCTTGTGCGACGGATAATGGCCCCAAGCCCCACAGCTGGGCAAAGGCGGTACAGACTGCTGATACCCGAGATGCGCATATGCGTCTTGCGGATCATTACGAAGATGTTGCTAAAACGCTGGATGCAGATGCGCAGGAAGAACGGGAAATGCTTGAAGAATATATGGCTAAGCCATGGAGGTATGGAAAGCGGATTCAGGATTTGAAGTCGCGAGCTGACGCTATGGTTCGTGATTTGGAGATGGCCGCTAAAGAAAGCCGGCAAATGGCGGAATACCATAGGCAGATGGCCGTGGAAGAACGCTAACCAGCCTGTTATTTACGCGTCTTTTCGAATCTAAATCTTGGAGGATTGACATGATCAGAGAGCATTTTGACTTGGTTATTGTGGGGCTCATCTCGCTGTCCATTGCCATGTATGACAGGGTGATTGATTTGTTTCTGAATGTTCTGCATCTGTGTTTCGAGCTGCTACATTTTCTGTACGAATGGTTCGAGCTAGGAATAGAACATTCCGTAGAACATTTATTTCATACGTCGCGGCACGGCAGTCAGATCATCACGTTTTATATTCTGTTACTGATCGCCGGTTTGTTGTTGTACGGCTTATGGCGGGTTATGCCGCGCCTTTGCCGGAAGTGTGTACAGTTTTTGCTGCTGGCCTGGGAGCGCCGAAAAACCGAATGCCACTATTACTGGTTGTCGCTGCCTTTGCTTAACAAAGTGAAGCTGCTTTCCACTGCTACCGGGGTTTTCAGCGTGACGTTTTATTTTATGACGTGAGGGTAAACCGCCGAATGGGTGAGAATTTACCCATTCGGCTAGGCGGTTTTTGGGGTTTGTAATTGGGAAAGGAATAAACTGTCAGCGATTAAGCCCACTGCTCTTCAACTTGGCCGTCGTGCCCGCAAAATACCGCGCGGGTCAGGCCGCTGAAAATACCGTGTTCGACAATGCCCGGAATTGCATTCAGCTGATCACTCAGAGTTTTGCCGTCCGGGGTCGATTCGAAGGTCGCGTCCAGTACTAGACTGCCGTGAGAGGTAACCACCAGCCCGTCTTGTTTGGCAGTTTGCCGCAACGACCCGTGGCCGCCAATTGCTGCGAGGCTGTGCTGCACCAAGCGCCAGGCAAATGGGCTGACTTCGATAGGAATCGGAAAATTCTCGCCGATGCGTTTGACCTTTTTACTTGCATCGATCAACACCAGAAACGAGTCGGCGGCCTTGGCCAATAACTTCTCGCGGACCAGATCGTAACCGCGGCCTTTCAGTAAAGTCAGGTCTGGAGTTACTTCGTCGGCGCCATCGACATATAAATCCAGGCCGTCGATATGCTCCATACCGAGCAGGGGCAAGCCCAGTTGTTTGGCCTTGTTGGCGCTGACTACCGAACTGGAAACCACCTTGAACTTCAGGTCTTCCTCGTTTTGCCGACGCGCCAGCGCTTCGATGAAGAAGTTGGCGGTGGAGCCTGTGCCCAGTCCCACTATCATGCCCGGTTTTACGTGTTGTACCGCGTGTTCCGCGACCCGTTGTTTGTCGTTCATGATTCGATCCTGTTGAGTTGTATAGAAATTTGCCAAGTTGTAGGGGCGATTAAAATCGCCCCTACAAGCCGGTTTACTCTTCCAGCTTGAGAACCCGAGCTTCCAGCGCCTTAAATTTTTGCATCAGCTCCGGCAGTTTTGCTAGAGCCGCTAATTCCTTCCAGGCTACTTTACGATCCTTGGCCGGGCTGCCGAACACTTGCGCACCGGGGTCGATGTCACCGGAGATACCGCTACGCGCCATCACCACCGCGCGCGCACCGATCTTCACATGATCAGCCACGCCGGTGCTGCCGGCCAGGATGGCGCCGTCTTCGATGGTGCAGGAGCCGGAGATGCCGGACTGGCCGCAGATAATCACGTTGCGGCCGACGATATTGTTGTGTCCCAGTTGCACCAGGTTGTCGATCTTGCTGCCCGCACCGATGCGGGTGGCGCCCAGTGCGCCACGGTCGATGCAGGTATTGGCGCCGATCTCGACGTTATCGTCAATTTCCACATGACCGACATGCGGCACTTTGACGTGTTGGTTGTCTCTGAATTTATAACCAAAGCCATCGGCACCGATTACCGCGCCGGCGTGGATAATCACATTGTTACCAATGATGCTGTAGTCGTAAATTACCGCGTTGGGGTGGATATGACAGTGTTTGCCGATCATCACGTGATTACCGATGCGGGCGCCGGCCTCGATGGTGCTGCTGTCGCCGATACTGCTCTGTTGGCCGATAGTAGCAAACGGCCCGACATGCACGTCATAACCTAAAGTGGACGTGTCGGCCAACACTGCATGCTCTGAAACCTGGCGTTTAAACACCGGTTCCGGATGTAGCAATTTAACCGCATTTAAAAAGCTGATTTCCGGGTCTTTACAGACCAGCAAGGTCAGGTTTTCCGGGATTTCGCCGTCTACCAGTTGCTCGGCGATAAAACAGGCAGAGGCCTTGGAATCTTTTAAATATTTTTTGTATTTGCCGTCGCTGAGGACGGTAACTTGATGGGGAAGGGCGGACATGATGTCGGCCGCAGAATTAATAAAGGTTGTCGAGTCGCCGCCCTGGGCGGTGGCGTCGCAACGCTGGGCAAGGTCCGTAATGAGCATGTACTATCCTATTTCCAAATGCCAATAATATGAGTGAAGTCGTCGGTCCAGGGTTGTAGACCAAACGTCAGCGGCAGTTTCTGCCAATGTCCCAGCCGGCTTTGCTGCAAGCGTTGCAGACGCTCGGGCTGTTTCGCAATCACCACCCAGTCGGTGGCAATGACTAGAGGGACATCGGTTTCCGGTTTAAATTCCTGCATCAAGGCGGCCAGATGCAATTCGTTAACGTGGTCGGCCAGTACTTTTTTCAAAGCCAGATGGCGGTTGGTGATATGGAACGCCAGCAAACCGGTGTCTTTCAGCTTACTAAAGTATAGCTGCAATGCCTCGCGCGTCAGTAAATGCGTGGGTACCGCGTCCGAGCTGAAGGCGTCCATGATCAACAAGTCAAAGCTGGCGTCAGCTTCCTTCAGCAGCGATTGCCGCGCATCGCCAACGATCATTTCCGCTTGTTTGTTACAGCGATTCAGGTAAGTAAACCAGGCCGGATTTTGTGCCACTTCCACCACCAGCGGGTCGATTTCGTAGAATTTCCACAGTTGGCCTTCCTTGGTATAACAGGCTAGCGCGCCAGCGCCTAAGCCCACCGCGCCGATGTGCCAGTGCCGGTTTTCACCGTCAAATTCCGCAAATAGCTGGCCGATGGGACCGGGACGGCTGTAATAGGTCAAGGGCGTGGTGACGTTGGCGGCGGTCAGGCGTTGCGCTCCGTGTTTGGTGGTGCCGTGATACAACTCGCGGACTGTTTCCGGCCGTTGGTTTTCGTCGGGGATGACAGTGTCGCGCACCGACATTACGCCAAAGAAGGTGCGCTCCTGGTAAATCGTATTGGACGCCATGCTGTGCAAGCCCAGCGTGAACAGCAAAATTACCCCGGTCAACACGCCCAAACCGATAGGGCTATGCCGCAGCGAATAACTCAAACCGGCCAGCAGAATCAGCGCGCCGCCGATCAAGTCCAGGTAGTCGAACAGCTGTTCTGTAGTGAAATAAATCGTCAGGCCGGTGATCAATACCAACACTGGGAAAATCGGCTGTAAAAACCATTTGCCGTTGAAAAAGCCTGGGCGCAGCAGCAAAGCGGCGACGATCATGATCGGATATTCATACACCGCATTAAAGATAAACGGCGCAACAAAGGTATTAAACAAACCGCCCAGCATGCCGGCGAAGGACATCACCAGATAAAAGCGGGTCAGATAGTGCGGATGCGGCCGGCTTTTGGCTAATTCGCCGTGGCACACCATCACCGCCAGGAAGAAGGCCAGCAGGTGCAGAATCAAATCCAGCCAATAGGGCAGGGTGGCCGGGTTGATGAAGGAATAGGCGATAAACACCGTCAAGACCGCCGGCTGCGCGGCCAACATCCAGGGGCGGATGCGGTCGGCCCAGGTGCTGAACACCAAAATAAAAGTCAGCAAATACAGGGTCAGCGGCACGATCCACAGCAAGGGTACAGCGGCGATGTCGGTGCTGATGAATTGGGTCAAACCTAGCAACAAGCTGGACGGCACGAAAGCCAGCGCCAGCCAGCGCAACTGCTCAAGTGTCGATGGCGGTTCAATGCCGACATCAGTTAAAACATCCTCGTCTTCCTTATCGGCTTGGCTGCGCCAAAAGCTGATCGCACAGACTAAAATCAAGGCGCACAGGCCAATATAGCCGCCGCTCCAGATCAGTCTTTGATTGGCGAGGCCCAGATTCGGCTCAATCAGAAACGGATAACTCAACAAAGCCAACAGGCTGCCGGCGTTGCTGGCTGCGTATAAATAGTAAGGATCGTCGCTACTATGATGTCCGCTATGCGAAAACCATTTTTGCAGCAGCGGCGCGGTGGTGGAGACCACAAAGAAGGGCAGGCCGATAGCTAGAAACAAAGTCCACACCAGCCATAAAGTCGGATCGCCGTCGGTCGGCGGCGCGGAATCCGGCGGCAACGCCACCGGCAGCGCAATCACGCTAAAAACCAGCAAAGCGGTATGAATTTGAATCTGCCTTTGACTGCCCAGCCGCGAACTCAGCCAATGCGCATACAAGTAGCCCAGAAACAGCAGCGTTTGGTAAAACACCATACAGGTATTCCAAACCGCCGGCGTGCCACCCAACAGCGGCAGCAACAACTTGCCGAACATCGGCTGCAACACGAACATCAGTGTGGCGCTGATAAACAGCGTGGCGGCGAATAAAATAACGGGAGAAATCAAAGATTTGGCGGTGGGTTGCGGAGTGTTATTCATTGTAATTATGCGGGTTCCGTACGTATCCTGGCCCAATGATAAAGCATTTGGCTTTTAATGTGGTTTTGGATGAGGGTGTGGGAATGCGGCATGCGACGTCAGAAGAGCTAGTTCGTCGGGGAGACGTTAGCCTTCTGTCAGCTTTTTTCCGTCAAATCGGACAGGGATGTCTATGCTTCTATCTCAGCGTTTTAGATGCGATATGGTTATGGATCCTTATGTTTCTGATTGACTTTAGTTGTTTGCTCCATTCGTTCAGTCTAAATTGTTATATAGCGTTTGAAACTGGAAGATAGTCAATAACTATAAAACCATTTATTAAAATTTATGGAAGACTAAAAATGACCTTGAGTTATAACTAAATCTGG